>QZKS01000031.1 GCA_003599865.1 Desulfobacteraceae bacterium | reverse complement strand
CCAGACATCTGATAAAACAATATGTGGAGATTATCCAACATGAAACAAATTAACTCACACCCCTTTACTTTCCTCTTGCTTTGCCATTTGGCGTTAGCTCAAGGGGGGAATATGGGTAATAATCTCCTCGAGGGGGAATGCCATATGGCACAATTATAGGGGGGAATTGAGAGCTTGGGCCTCCTTTAAAAAAATGCATTGAACAGATGATTTTTTCAGCAAAAAGGTGCGGGCAATGAAAAATAGTAATCCACCATCAGAGACAATTGGCAAAGGGACAGCGGGCTCAAAAACGTTCTCTTACCGATTCATGGCGTACACGGTGCTTGTCCTGTCGGCTGTTTTCGGCCAGGTTTCCCTTGTGTCACTGGGGCTGTTTCTCTATCATGGTTCGTTTCATCTGATCCGTTTCAATCTGGATGAAACCGGCATTTTCCTATTCAACTTCGGCCTCTGCATGGCCTTTTTTATCCAGCATAGTTTTATGGTCCGAAAACGCTATCGGAAATGGCTGGCGCAGTATATCCGGGTCGAGTTTCATGCGGCCCTGTATTCCATCGCATCCGGCATGATCCTGCTCGGCATCGTCATATTCTGGCAGCAGTCATCTGTTGTTGTTGCAGCTCCGAATGGTTGGCTCTACTGGACGCTTCGCTTTGGTTATTTTCTTTCCATTGCCGGTTTTGCATGGGGCAATCTGTCACTGGACTCCTTTGACTCCTTTGGCCTGACGCCGATTCTGCATCATCTCCGCGGCACCATGCCCAATCCCCGGAAATTTGTTGTCCGCGGTCCCTACCGGTGGGTGCGTCATCCCTTGTACTTCTGTTCCCTTCTGATGTTCTGGTCCTGCCCTTATCTTACCCTGGACAGGCTGTTATTCAATATCCTGTTTACGGCATGGACCGTGATCGGAATGATTCTGGAAGAGCGGGATCTCTCGGAATCCTTTGGCAGGGCCTATCAGGAATACCGGAAAAAGGTGCCGATCCTGATACCGACCAGAATCCGTCCGGGAATGTAAAACAGCAGCGGTTATTCAGTTCGGAATTTTTGATAAAAATGCAGGAAGATCTCTTAAGGTATCGGAAAAAACCTTTCGCCGGGATTTGCGGTTACAGGGAATAAGAGATTGACTTTCCGGGCCGGTTTCATTACATTCGGCATAAAAACAGGGGATGGGGTTCCCCATATAAACCGCCTGAACAGGGCTGATGACTCCTGCCGTTGCAGCATGCGGTAGGGCTATTGTCAGCCCTGCTCAGGCGGTTTTTTTTGTTTGCCGGCATCAAAGAATACCGGTTGTGTTTGCGGTGCTTTCCTGCAAGGGCAATGATTTTTCCGGATTGTGGAGACCTAAGATGCTTATCGAACGATCAGTCGCGCCGGCCCTGAACGCCAATGGCCGAACCTCACCATATTGAGAACGGACCCGGCAAGTCGGCTATTTTTGAAAATCCGCTTCGGAAGTGATCCGTAAAAAAAAAGGCAAATATGAAAACGATTCGCCTGGTTTCCAGTGATTTAAACGGCACCCTGGTTCATCAGCATACCATGATGGACATGATACTGGTGGGGTTCCCGGAAGAGCCGGAACGGTTTGAACGGGCAAAAGACGCATTTATGAAACAGACTTCCGGGGTTTTGAGTATGAAAGAGGCGTTTTCCATTGCCGGGCCTTTAACAAAAGGATTGCGTCTGAGAACCGCCATTGAATACGCACTTCTGGAAATGCGGTTTTTAGACGGGTTTTTCGATTTTATCAGAACCCTTCGCGAGAAAGACATCCGGTTTGTTATTAATTCAACCGGATACAGCATTACCACCGAAGTCATCAAAGCGGTTTACGGCCCGGAATATTTTCATGATTTCATCTGCAACCGGCTGTTATTCGGTCGTGGTTCATCCTATCTTCTGGATGAGAAAGAGATCTCCGGGTTGGTCGCAAAATTTGTTGGCGGCGATAAAAGCAGCTGCATTTATGATGAGATAACGGCAGTCGGGAAAGTGGAGTTGGGGATACAAGACGAAAGTGAAAAAGCCCGGTTGCTTTTTGAAATAGCCGACCGGATGAAAATTCACCGGTCGTCCATTGTTCATATCGGCGATACCATGGGAGACAGCAGGGGGATATGCGAAGTCGCCCGTCACGGCGGCATTGGGATCGCTTTTAATTATAATGATTCCTTGAAAACATATCTTGAAGAAATAGTGAGAACCGACCCGGCTGCCGGGGAAATTTTTCTGATATCGCCGAAATCCGGTACATCGGATATCAGGGACCTTTTACCGATCGTATATGGAGCGGTCTGAATGAATCAGCCGATCAAATCTTCCATCGATACAGCAGCAGATCTGCAAATCGGTCGGTTTCAGGGGTGGCCTTTGATAGTCTTCGGCTGAATCGTCTCCTGGTTCGGTAAGGGATTGCGTGGCCTGCCGATACGATTTGAATGCTACCTTGTTGCGGGCAGGCCGAAAATAAAACATAAAATATCAAGAGGAAAGGACATTTTTAATGACCGAAACCTGGATGCTGGCAACAATATGGCTGGGTCTGGCTTTAGCGGCAACCTTGATTTCCATCTGGTTACGGATCGCAACGGCGCTTTCCGAAATTGTCATCGGCACCGTGGCCCAGTTGTTCATTGGCGCTACCATCGGGGCCACGGTTCTGGGCGTTCATGAACCCTGGGTAACCTTTTTAGCCGGTGCCGGTGCCATTATCCTGACTTTTCTGGCCGGTGCGGAGCTGGACCCGGTTGTTTTTAAACTCAAATGGAAAGAAGCCACAGCGCTGGGAATCGCCGGATTTATCGCCCCGTTTCTGGGATGTGCAGCCGCAGCCTACTATATACTGGGATGGGACATGCGGGCAAGCTGGCTGGCCGGGGTGGCGCTTTCCACTACATCAGTGGCGGTAGTGTATGCCGTGATGCTGGAAACAGGCTTGAATACGACCACTTTTGGAAAGACGGTTCTGGCCGGATGCTTTATCAATGACCTTGGCACGGTGTTGGCCCTGGGACTGATTTTTGCGCCTTTTACTATGAAAACCATGATTTTTGTCGGAGTGAGCATTTCCGTGTTTGTGCTGCTTCCTTATCTGACACCATGGTTTTTCAAGAAATATGGCAACCGGCCATCCGAGCTTGAAACCAAGTTTCTGTTATTATGCCTGTTCGGTATGGGGGCATTGGCAAGCTGGGCCGATAGTGAGGCCGTGTTGCCGGCCTATTTAATCGGTATGGTTCTGGCCGGCACGGTGGGCAAGGATCATGTTCTGATTCGCCGGTTGAGAACCGTGACCTTTGGGTTGCTGACCCCGTTTTATTTTATCCGGGCAGGATCATTCGTGTCGGTGCCGGTTTTGATTGCAGGACCGATCATTTTCATCACTTTGCTGCTGGCCAAGATGGCAACCAAATTTATTGCGGTTTATCCGGTTACCAGGATATATAAAAATCCCGGCAAGGAAGGCATGTACACTACCCTGCTGATGTCCACTGGCTTGACTTTTGGCAGCATCTCGGCACTTTTCGGCTTGTCCCACAACATTATCGACACGGCCCAGTATTCGTTTCTCATCGTAACAGTGGTAGGCAGCGCCGTGATTCCGACACTGATCGCCAACGCATTTTTTTTGCCACGGCATTTGCTGAAACGGAAACCGCCGGAAAACCGGGACTCAGAGGTAACCGTTGCCATAGAAATATCCAATGGAATCAGCCATAACCCTTGAAAAAAGGAGACGCTCTTCATGATGAAGAAAATTCTTGTTGCCTTTGATGGTTCCGATCAATCAAAAAAGGCTTTTGCCTTTGGCCTGGAAATGGCCGGGAAGTATTCCGCTTCCATGACCGTACTCTCCATCGCCCGACCGCCGGATCCGCCGGTTAATATCGAGCTGCAGGCTGCATTGGAAACCGCGACCGAATTTTATCAATCCCACTTTGCGGATATGAAGGCGCAGGCCGACGCAAAAGGCATTCAGGCCGGTTTCGAGGTACGCGTGGGGCATCCTGCCGAACAGATTGTTCACTTCGCCGACGAAGGTAATTTTGATGCCATTGTGATGGGACATCGCGGAGAAAGTCTGTTGCAGAAATGGCTGCTCGGTTCTGTGGCAAAAAGGGTCTTGAGTTACGCGAACTGCACGATTATAGTGGTTCGGTGACAGACAAGACAGGAAAATGATTTTGGGGATATGGTGGTGCGGCCGGAAACAGGAGGAAACATGTTGGAATACAAAGCAATTGAAATTTTCACCAGCGAGGAGGCACGCTGTCAGGGCAAACCTGCGACGGATGAGGTTATCCAATATATCCGGGATCTGAAAATCGCTGCCCGTTGCATTGTCACCCGGGGGATTGCCGGGTGTTATGAAAGCGGTGAAGTGGCGACGCAAAAACTGGAAGTCTTTTCCTTCAACCTCCCCGTAAGAATTTATATTGTTCTGCCTGCTGCGGAAACCGAGCGGGTGCTGGCCGGTCTGAATGGCATGATGGTTGACGGCATCATTGCCCTGCATGATCTTCCGGTGGTCGGCCATCGGACGCGCAAGGCATTTTTTCCGCGACAGATCAGGGTCCGGGATGCGATGACCAGGGAGTCCAAACGTGTTTCAGTCTCTGCTTCTTTGCGCGATGCGGCCAGGCTCCTGCTTTCTTCGATTTTCACAGGGCTGCCGGTGGTGGATGATAAGGAGGGCAGGCCTGTCGGCGTGGTCACCCAGGGGGATTTAATCAACAGGGGCGGTTTGCCGCTGCGCCTGGGGTTGCTGGCGGAGTCTGATGCGGTTCGCCTTGAATCGTTGCTGGCCGGGCTTTCTTCCCGGACCGCCGGGGAGGTGATGTCGACACCGGTTGTCACCATCGGTGAGGACCGGCAATTGTCCGAAGCCGTGGATGTGATGCTGACCAAAGGCGTCAAGCGCCTGCCGGTGGTGGACAAAGAGGGGCGGCTTTCCGGAATGCTTTCCCGGCTGGATATTTTCAGAACGGTGATGCGGGAAGCCCCGGATTGGAAATCCTTCCAGGCTCAGAAGATTGAGGTGGAACATCTCCGGAATGTGGGGGATATCCTGCGCCGCGACACCCGGACCGTTTCCCCGGACACATCCATCGAGGAAGTGATCCGGATGATCGATCAGAACGATATTCAACGGGTAGCCGTGGTCGATGACGGCGGCAGGCTGCTGGGCCTGATTTCGGATCGCGATCTGTTGGTGTTTTTCAAGCAGGAACAGGAGGGCATATGGGGACTGCTTGCCAAAGTGAAAAAAACATTTGTTCGGGATGACTGTCCGGGGGATCTTCATCAGTGCCTCATCGCAACAAAGGCCGCCTCTGTCATGACCACGAATTTGATCACCGTACAGGAAGAAATGCTGATCGAAGACGCCATCCGGATCATGACGGAAAAGGCGATCAAACGGCTGCCGGTGGTGGACGACCAGGGCCGCTTCCGGGGTATGATCAGCCGGGATTCACTGCTGCGCGCCGGGTTCGTGGAGGTTTCGTGATCCTTTCACCGGTAGCCGGATGATGAATTTCGCTCCGGAACCGGGTATGGATTCCACGGACATTTCTCCTCCATGATTTTCCGTAATGATAAAGTAAGATACGGAAAGCCCCAGGCCGGTTCCCTTGCCGACAGGCTTGGTGGTAAAAAAAGGTTCGAATATCCGTTTGCGGGCTTCTTCATCCATTCCGGGTCCGTTGTCCTCAATCTCCATGCACACCATTTTTTTTTCCTTTTCATATTGAGTGCGCAGGGTAAAGCAGGGGATTTCCGTTCCTCCTTCCTGCATGGCCTGGGCTCCGTTACGCAGAATATTGAGAATAACCTGCTTGACCTTTCCTGCTTCACAGGGTACCTCCGGCAAATTGTCTTCGTATTCCTTCCGGATTCGGATGGCCATGAAATCGTATTTTTTTTTCAGGTCATAATCGGTTGATGCCAGTTCCAGGGTTTTGTCCAGAAGGTTTGAAAGAGAGTGGGGGGCAGCCGTGTCATCGCTCTTTCGGGCAAAACTGAGCATATTGCTTACGATTTCCGCTACCCTTCTTCCGGATTCGATGATGACGTCCAGCATGTGCGGGATGTTTCGGGATTCCATGTAATCCCGAATGGATTCCATTGTAGTTCCGGCTGCTTCGGCTGCTTTTATATTTGCCTGAATCCCGGTGGTCTCTGTCAGGCGATTTTTGAGAACATTGGCGGTCTGCAAGATACCGGCAAGAGGATTGTTGATTTCGTGGGCCATTCCCGCAGCAAGGCCTCCTACTGAAAGCATTTTTTCGTTCTGGATCATCATTTTTTCCATATACACGATATCGGTGCGGTCATCGATGATAATGACTGCACCCTCAACCGTTTCGGTGACAACCGGATAAACAATCATGTCCAGATAGTGAAGCCTGTTTTTGATCATGGTCTCAACTTTTGTAAATTTTCGGGTCGCCTTGTCCGTCAATGCGCTGGAAATATCATCCATATGTTTTTCAATCATGGGGAAGACCTCATTCAGGGGCTTCCCCATTGCGCTGGAAAAAGAAATCCCGGCGGCTTCCTCCGCCCTGGTGTTCCATTCCTTGATTCTGCCTTGATCATCAATGGTGATCAATATCGACGGCATGGAATTGATGATACTGTCCAGGAGGTTTTTCGTCTGTTTCAGTTGTTTGTTCCTATTCTCAATCTGGTTATAGGAGGTATCAATTTCCAGGGACATGGAATTGAATTTTCCGGCCAATTCACCGATTTCATCTTCCGAAATGTTGCTGATCTGGCGCCCATACTGCCCTTTTTCAATCTCCGTCATGCTTTGGATCAGATGGTCGACAGGCCGGAGGATAATTTTTCGGATCAGCCTGTTTGTCAGCAGCATCAAAATCAGGGTGAACATCACAATGGTTCCCGTAAACAATAAGAGGCTCAGGGTTTCATTTTTTTTCATATCCGCCAGGGAATATTCAATGAGAATATATCCAATGGTTTCATCAAAAACAGGGATGGCCTGCAGATACCACAAACTGTTTTTGGTGGTCCATGAGTCGAGGTTGTGTTTTGCGGCGGTTTGAAAGTGGAGATCTCCCTTTATCCATTGCGGTTCCGTGCTGATGTCGGAAAGCAGCCTGTATTTGGCATCAAAAATATATACACTTTCAACACCTTCTATTTCCAGAATATTTTTTGCCCGGACGTTGATAGACCGTATTCGTTCTTCAAATATGGCATTGGCCAGCGGGCTGATATCCCGGGTAATAAAGGTCTGCATTAGAGAAATCAGTTTGTGATTCATGACCGTGGTTTTCCGGGTCTGCCATGGGATCAGGATCAATACGCAGATGCAGGAAACAGAAAGAAATGCCTTGGCAATCTCCCGATGAATTTTCAGACGCAGTTTCAAGGGCAACTCCTGTCAGGGGGTGATTTGTTGAACCACAATGGTTTGTTCATCCTGAAATTGTACAATGACAGCAGGTTTGATCGGGTTCCGGTTCTTGTCAAAGGAAATTTCGCCGGTTACACCGATGAAGCCGGATGTTTTTTCCAGTGCATCCCGGATTTTGGATGGTTCGGTGCTTTGCGCTCGTTCCATGGCATCCGCAAGCAGGTATACCATGTCATATGACAACGCCATACCCGCATTTATCCGGGAGTAGTGAAATTCCGTTGCAATTTTTTTCATGAACGCGCTGGTTTTGGGGTCCTTCAGTTCCTTGTGCCAGTGTGTGAGATAGTAGGTGTTATTCAGATATCCTTTGGCATAGTTTTGCATCAGGTGACTCCATCCGTCTCCACCAAAAAAAACATTGCCGATTCCCATTATCCGTGCGGTTTTGATAATCTGCGCCGATTCCCTGGAATAACCGGCAAGCATTACCGCCTGAAAATCATGGGTTGATAAATCCTGTACCAGGCCTTGAAAATCCTGCATATTATCGACATAGTCCAGTTCGGCAACAATGGTATTGCCGAGGGCCTTGAAGCTTTTGGCAAACTGCCGGGAAAGATCGATGCTGTATATCTGATCCACATTGGTCAGTATCGCCACCTTCCGCACTTTTAAGTATTCATGGGCAAATTTTGCCAGCATTTCCCCCTGAAACGAATCGATAAAACAAGTCCGGAAAATGTAATTTCCCACTGCGGTCACACCCGGATTGGTTGCAATGGGTGATATCATCGGAATGCCTGCCTCCTGAAAGACCGGCGCCATGGCAAGGGCATGGGAGCTCCAGGACCCTCCCATTGCGGCAACCACATTCTGTTGAATCGCCTCCAAAGCTGCTTGTCTTGAACCCAACGCCGTGCTCAGATTGTCGATCTCGATCAATTGGATGGGCCGGTTCAGCACACCGCCGTTTGCATTGATTTCCTTGACTGCCATCCGGGCGGTGGTCAGATGCTCGATATTGACGGCTGACGCTTCGCCGGATTGGGAAAATATGGCGGCAATCCTTATTGGCTCTTCTGCCTTGACAGGGTTGCAGAAGAGCAGGCTCAAACAGAATAAAAGGACTGTTTTTTTCATAGGATACCTCTCTTGTGAAGATGCCGGTGAAAACAGGTCAGCGTTTTCCGGAACAAGGCAGCTTGATCGTAAACCGGGTTCCTTTTCCAGGTTCCGATTCTACAGTCAGTGTCCCCTTGTGATTTTCAGTGATAATGAAATAGGATACGGACAAGCCAAGCCCTGTCCCTTCCTTTGGACTTTTCGTGGTAAAAAAAGGTTCAAAAATCCGTTTTTGCTGATCCTCCTTCATGCCGGGACCGTTGTCTGTAATTTCAATATATGCCCATCTTGCATCATGCTGTAATCGAAGGATAAAAACAGATTGTATTCCCTTTTCCCGATTGCTTTCCGCCATGGATTGGGCACCGTTGTTCAGGATGTTTAACAGAACCTGCTGGATCTGACTTTGATGGCACATCACGTCGGGCATGTCCGCCGCATATTCTCTGATGATTCGGATCCGGCGGAAATCATACTTTTTCTTGAGATCATAGTCGGTTGCGGCAATTTCAAGGGTGTTATCCACAAGCTGTTTCAAATCGGTCGGCATAAACTGCGAATCGCTTTTCCGGCTGAAGGAAAGCATATTATCCACTATTTTTGCCGCGCGCTTCCCGGATTCCACGATGGAGTCCAGCATGCGTCCGATCCCTCTCCTGATCGTATATTCATTAACCGCTTCAATGGTTGTGCCGCATTCTTCGGCCGTGATCCTGTTTTTTTCCATCCGGCTGTCCAACCGGTTGATCATCACCTGGGCATTTTGAAGGATTCCGGCCAGCGGGTTGTTGATTTCGTGTGCCATGCCGGCAGCCAGTCCGCCGACGGACATCATTTTTTCCGTCTGGACCATGATTTCCTGGGTGCGTTTCCGTTCACTGATGTCCCTGACGATTGCCTGGATATAGACGGATGACTCCAGTTCAATGGCTGTCAGGCTGACTTCGGCGTCAAATAATGTACCATCCTGTTTCTGATGACGCCATTCGAACAGCTGCGGTTTCCCGGAAACAACCAGATTGATTTTTGCCATTGCTTCGGGTTCCGATCTTTTCTGATCCGGCTGAACCTCCGGGGAAAGGATATAGGGTTTGTTTCCGATCATACCATCACGTTTATGGCCGAACAGTTCCATTGCTTTATGATTGCAGTCGACAATGATGTCATTCTGCATGATCAGAATGGCATCACTGGAGGATTCAAAGAGAATTCTGTAACGGGCCTCACTTTTTTTCAGTTTTTCCTGGGCGGCCTTCCGATCTTCCACTTCATTCTTCAACAATATTTCCCGGCTTTTGATCCTGGCCGCCATTTCATTGAATCTTTCCGCAATTCCGGTCAGTTCGTTATGCCGGATATCGTCCAGCTTCTGTGAATAGTCGCCGTCGGCAATTCCATCAATGCCTTTTTTCAGGATACCGAGGGGTCTGCTGATCAGTATTCGAAGGAGAAAGCCTGTGGCAATCATAATGACGATGAGAGACACGCTGAAAATCAGGAAGATCGAATTTCTCAGCCGGGATAATTCATCGCTGTATTTATCCATGGAAAGGGTCAGTTCGGCCTTTCCGATGATTTTCCCCCTGAAATGAATGTCGATGATGCGTGAGAATTGCTTGCCGGGGGAACGGTTCTTCTGGGCATAATACAGAACCTCACCCATAATATCGGTCACTTTCAATTCATGAATCAGTTCGTTTTCCATATAACCGGACCCGATTTTGGATATCTGTTCCGTGTTGTATTCCCATATGGGTACGATGAGAACCTTTCCCAGGTTGACGGAATAGTTTTCCGCTTTTCGATGCAGTTCATCCATCAGAAAGGAAGATTGCTGGTAATAGATGATCAGCATCAGCAAGCCTTCCACCAGGATCAGCAGGGAAATCAGGCTGAGGGTAATCTCTTTGGAAATGGAGCGGATTTTGAAACCGGGTATGTTGCGGAATACGGTTTTCATATGATTATATTTTATTTTTGGATCGCGTGTGAGCTGTCTTTTTTTTGAATCCTGTCCAGTGCTTGCTGCCAGGCTTGAACAATTGAATCCGGTGTCTGAAGGGAGAACACAATGTAATTGTCGACCGATTGGATGCTGTAGGCACTCTCGAGTTTTTTCGGGTCGACGCCTGCCTGGTTGGCAATGTACGGCATATTATAATCGGAACTGATCCACAGGTCGATATTGCCATTTAATAAATGCCGGATATTGGTCGTATTGTCGGTTGTTTCGACCAGGTTGGCAAAACCGTTTTTTTCAAGAAACATTTTTTTGGCATCCTTTCGGTATGTTCCGATTCGATCAACCCTTTTTGCATCATCCAGAGAACGGATTTTGATCGGATTTCCTGTTTTCTTATACAAAATCCATGTCTGGGAATAAAGAGGGCCGACCCATTTAAACAGTTTTTCGCGCTCCGGCAATCTGGTTGTTGAAAAAAGCGCCACATTCGGCTGTTTCAGCGCCAGATTATAACCCCTTGCCCAGGGGACAAGTTCGATGGTATCCGGCCGGCCGAGTTGATGAAGGATTTTGCGGACGACTTCCACGGCGTTCCCTTCGAGCCGGTCATCAATCATATAGCTGGCCGGCGGATTGTTCTCCGTATAGATCAAAAGCTCCTGTGCAGACAAGGGGGCGGTGATCAGAAAACAAAGGATGAAAAATAGACAGGATTTCATTTTGGCGGCCTCATTCGCTCATGGATGGAAAAACATGTTTCCGGATGGTCTGGTTGATTTTTTCAATGGTTTCGTCACTGACGCCTTTGCTGAACATCAGGTATCTTTCATTTCCCGCGGGGATGTCCGGCATAGTAATGGATAAAAAGTCATCCGGGTTATGGCCTTCAGCTTGAAGAAGTGTTTCAACCTCTTCCGGTGATACCAGCATGAAAGCCGCTCTTTTTTTAACAATCAATCCCGGAATCATGGATTGTTTGCTCGTAATCTCAATGTTTGAAGGCGGGTCGTTTTTTATGAGATCGTCTATGTAGGAACCATACGAGAATTCACTCATGATGCCCAGAACGATTGTTTTATCGGAAAACACTTCTTTCAGCGTTCGGTATGGCTGAAATCGTTCCTGTTGGTTTTTGGTAGTCAGAATGACAATCGGCTTGTTTTGATAGATCGGCAGGCTGAATTTTGCGAACGTTTCTCTTTCCGGGTTTTTAAACCAGCCGATGGAGCAGAAATTTCCCTTTTTGCTTTTGATCATTTTGATGATTCTCTTGGGCGGCATTTCAGAAAACGTCACCGGAATATCCGCTTCCAGAAACAGTTTTCGGGTAAGCTTGACCAGAAAACCCTCGGCCCGTCCATTAACGGTAAAATAATAGGGCGGTCTTTCCAGGTACAAGACGGTTAACGTTTCGGTTTGCGCTGTCTCAACGAGAAGCAGAGAACAGAAAAAAAGAAAAAGAACAAACCATTTCATATTGTCTCCCGGAACGATAACGTGTTGACGACCCCGAAAAAAAATACTTTTTCATGTGAATACAAACAGCTTCATCAAAACATCGATTTATGATTTCTTGGTATTCGCAGAGCCGGAATATCAGGAAGGATGATACATGTTATGGCTATTCATAACATATCCTGTGAAAATAGATCAAGTTATTAATCGGGCAGGCAGAGGGCGTGAAAAAATTCGCGGCTTTATCCGGTATCCGTTTCCGGCCTATCGGGCGTTTCCATTTTACGCAGGCGCATCCGCAGGGTTTTCCGGTCAACCCCCAGAATCGTTGCCGCCAGTGTTTTGTTTCCATTGACACTGGTCAGGATGTCCCGGATATGGTCATTGATCACATCATCGAGTTTGCGGTGCTGCTTCTGGGACTGCCCGATGTTGAATCGCATATTCTCCGGCAGATCACTGGTACGGATGACATCCCCGTCAACGATGACGACCAGCTTCTGGATCAGGTTTTCCAGCTCCCGCACATTTCCGGGCCAGGAATAATTTTTCAGAACAGCCAGTGTATTGTCGGAAAAGGCCGGCGGGGTCCGGTCCATCTCCCGGGCAAATTTGTTGACATAGGTGTTGATCATCATCAGCATATCATCCTCCCGTTCCCGGAGAGGCGGTATGTGGATGTCGATGACATTCAGACGATAGAACAGATCTTCCCGAAACAGTTTTTTTTCCACAAGGGCTGCCAGATTTTTATGTGTGGCGGCGATAATGCGCGTATCCACCTGAACCTGCATACCGGCTCCGACCATGCGAATTTCCTTGTTTTGCATGACGCGCAGCAGTTTGGCTTGCAGATTCGGGCTGGCATCACCGATTTCATCCAGAAAGATGGTTCCCTGATCGGCGACCTGGAAAAAACCTTTCCGGGTTTCGTTGGCACCGGTGAATGAACCTTTCATGTGCCCGAACAATTCGCTTTCCAGAAGGCTTTCCGGTATTGCCGTGCAGTTGACGGTCACAAAAGGTGCGTTCCTCCGTTTGCTGTTATAGTGAATGGCTCTGGCCACCAGCTCTTTGCCGGTTCCGCTGTCACCGGATATCAACACGGTTGCGTTGGTCGCGGAGGCTTTTTCGATTCGATGAAAAACCTTCTGCATGCCGGCGGAAGCGCCGATAATGCCATATGACCGGTCCGGCTCCCGATCGGTTCGTACCGTTTGCCTTCGGGATATTTTTTCAATCATCCGGTGGACAGCCGACAGCAGTTCCTCATCCGTAAATGGTTTGACAAGGTATTCGGCAGCACCGTCCTTGACGGCCCGGACGGCATCTGCGATGTCGGGATAACCGGTCATCATCATGATTCCAACGTCACTGTAATGATCCCGGACATGTTTCACCAGATCATGACCGCTCCTGCCGGGCATTTTGACATCCGTTATC
This sequence comes from Desulfobacteraceae bacterium, assembly GCA_003599865.1. GTDB lineage: Bacteria > Desulfobacterota > Desulfobacteria > Desulfobacterales > SURF-7 > QZKS01. The sequence goes on along the minus strand of QZKS01000031.1, from coordinate 57,629 downwards.
ACCAGATCAATAGTGCTGTCGGATAAAAATCGTACGGCATCTTCGACACTTTCACAGGAATAAGCGTCATATCCGGCTGAGGTCAGATTGCGCTGAACCACTTCCTGGGTATGGATGGAGTCATCCACAATGAGAATCTTATAGGTTCTGGCTTCATTCATCTTTTTGACCTGTCAATGGAAACCATAGCGTAAATGTTGTTCCGGCATTGGGCTTGCTCGCAACTGTTATGCGGCCGCCATGTGCCTGGACAATTCCATGTACGACCGAAAGCCCGAGCCCGGTCCCTTGATCAATATCCTTTGTTGTAAAAAACGGCAGAAAACACTTTTTCCGTGTTTTCTCATCCATTCCCCGTCCGTTGTCTCTTATGGTCATCATCCTTGCCCCTTCTTCCCGGGCGGTTCCGATGACAATTTCACCGCCATCCGGCATTGCCTGGACCGCATTGACGATGAGGTTGACAATCACCTGCCGCAACTGCCCCGGGTCTCCGTTCATCGGCGGTAAATCCTCGCAGAATTGACAGATTGTCTTCACCCGGCTTTTGGACAGCAGGGGTTCCGTCAGATACAGTCCGTCCCGGACAATCTGATTCAGGCAGACGGATTCCCGGAGAGGAGGGACCTGACGGCTGAACAGCATCACTTTTTTGACAATCTCCCGCGCATACAAGGCAGACCGCACAATATGGTCCAGATCCGAATACACCTGATCCGGCAGATCCGGCTGCTTGGATGCCAGCTGCGCATATCCCAGGATATTGCCCAGCGGTCCGTTCAATTCATGGGCAATTCCGGCCGCCAGCTGTCCTACGGTGGCCAGGCGTTCGGCATGCTGTAATTGCAGCTGCAAACTGGTTTCACCGCTATCCATGGATGGATTGCCGGCTTCTCCTGCCGGGTCTGGTTTTTCCGCATCGTGGGATTGGTTCATGAGTTCATTATCTTTTCAATGTCGTTTCTGAATTTATCATGGTATCGCAATACCATTGCCGGTTTGGACATGATCATGTCCAGCTGCCTCGTGTGCAGGATCAGGTACCCGATCATTTTCAGACGGGCGGTGATCACACCGGCATCCACTCCTTCCAGCCGGGCATGCAGATGATCGGATTGAATGTCCGAACGGAATCCGAATTCTGCCAGAAGCTCTCCCAGAAACCGAACCCGGCGGGTGCGGCGGTCCTGATCCGCAGCGCCGCCTTTAAACCGGAAACTGATATAGTTTTCGGCAGCCCGTTCACTCACAGAGGTTTCCAGTATGGAGAAGTGAAATCCCAGACGCGAGCTGAGGCTGCAATATTGCCTGGATATCATGAAATAATTCCGTTCCGCATATTTGGAGCGTGTGCCGGTGTTCAGATGGGGATTGGCCGTTGCCTGAAACATGACCGACAGCAACCCTTTTCCGTCAATGGGCGGCGGGCCTTCCCAGGGTACGGCGATGATTCCCTCCCAAAGGGCCAGCATGGGGACGGATGCAATGTTGTCGATTTTTACATATTTCCCCTTGACCTCCGCATGGAAGCCGTCATCCAGATTCAATATCCACCATTGCATGGGAACTTTGTAATACAGCTGTTTGGCGGTTTTTTCCGGGAAATGATGATTCATGCCGAAGTTGAACATTTCCTGAACCGATTTTTCATGAATGAAACGGGTGATATCATGAAGGGTCGTGCACATGCGGGGCCGGAAGTCCGGCGAATCCGGATCCAGCAGATTCAGGGGCACGATATGACGGCTGACCCTTTGCAGCATTCGGTGAACCGGGCTGTCGAGCATCAGGAAATGGGATGCTTTCCGGTTCGTCAGCAGGGATTCAATACGCCCGTGATGCACGCAAAGGCCGTCGGCGTCTACCGTTACCGTCATTCCGGTTTCGACCTTTTCGAGCATGCCCGGGAGGCTGAACAGGGCCGGAACACTGAATTCGCGGGCCACATTGGCAAGGTGTCCGGCAAATCCGCCCTGTTCCGTTACAACGGCAGCGGCCCGGCCGAGAAGCGGCGCCCATTGGGGCAGGGCCTGCCGCACAAACAGAACGGCATTGTCGGGAAAACCTAAAATATCAGCTGCTTTTTCCGCTATATAGGCGGGACCGGATGCAGACCCGGGACTTGCCGTAATGCCGCCGCTTGCCATCGCCGTTTCCGGCATGTCCGGCAGGTGGATTGTTTCCCGTCCGGGGTTGTCCTCCGGATTCATCTGCTGCATCGGACGGCACTGGAGGATATGAAATTCCGCTGATGTTTCATTGGACAGGGCCCACTCGATATCCTGGGGAGAGCCGTAATAGGCTTCGATTTTCAGGGCCAATTCCGCCAGTTTCAATATCTGTGAGGGCGTGAGAGACGGCATTGCCGCGGTATCCTCACCGGTCAGATCAATACGGCATACGCCTTCTTCCGGATAGCATACGAATTTTCTTTCCTTATGGACAATATCCGAACGGATGATGTTGACTTCCGGTGTCCGGGACACCACAAACAGATCGCTGGAAATGCTGCCGTCCACGACGGATTTGGGTAACCCCCAGGCAGCGTTGATAAAAATGGATTGATCACTGGGGTAAACAGGATTACAGGTATAGGCCACGCCGCCGGATACGGCATCCACCATACATAGACAGGCCACACTCATGGCGATATCTTCATCCCGAAAGCCCCGGTTCAGACGATAGGTGAGGGCGGGAACCCCGTATTTGCTTGACAATACCTCCTTGTAGGCGCTGAAAATATTTTCCGTGCTCACATTGAGGATGCTGTGGTATTGTCCGGCAAAAGAGGCGCCGGAGGCGTCTTCTCCCAATGCGCTGCTGCGAAGGGCCAGGTAGATCGGCTGATCGCTTTTTTCGGAAAGCTGCCGGACCGCTTCATTGATTTCGTTTGCCAGGACCGACGGCATTTTCCCCTGGACGATCAGCTGACGGATTTCCGCGCTGAGGGCCACCAGGTTTTCCATGTTTTCCAGTGTCGCCGACTGGATGCGCCGGTCGATTTCAGTCTGAAGGTCATTGTCCTTCAGAAACAGATCATAGGCGGCAACCGTGATGCTGAACCCATCCGGGACGTTCATGCCGATCCGGTTTTTCAGCTCTCCAAGGTTGGCCATTTTCCCGCCTACGATATCCGACAGTTCGACATGGATGTCCGTAAGCGGAATGATCAGCCGGTCATCCCGGACAGTCCGGGATTCGGACAGGATGCTGCCGATCTCGTTTTGTATGGCGTTATACCGTTCCGGAAGCGCTTCGTATTTGCCGGGCGCCAGTCTTTCCATTTTTCGGATCATGCGGAAGACATTGACGGAAACGGCTGTGCAGCGGGCTTTGATATACGCCATGCCGAAGGTTTTATCGCCTTTGAGGGTCCGTTCGATATCGGCCATGATTTCAAGCGCCTTGTTATTGGCGCTGATCAGTAATTTGAAATTGTTATATCGCTCCTTGAAATCAAGACGCAGGGCTTCCGCATCGGAAGGAAGGGGACCTTCCTTGGTTGAGGAAAAATAGTTTTGAATGCGGTTAAAAAAGCCCATGATTTAAAACCCGTTATGGATATTCCTTCGGTAATGAAACAGAGATCGCAGTCATTCCGGCGAACGCCGGAATCCAGGTGGATACTGGTTGCCGGATCAAGTCCGGCAAGACAATGTTTACCTGCTTGGTTGCCGGTGAAACCGGATATCCTGCTTTTCCGGCTTCACCGGTTTTTGGTGATGTCAATGCTCCAGTTTCAGTCCCCATCCTTCAAACATGAACAGGATGGCAAACCCATACCAGAGTGTATATACCACATAAAAGACCAGAGAGAAAATCACCACGCCGTATTTGTCGGAAATTTTCTGAGGCTGGATCTTATAGTAATTATATGCGGTTTCAACGGCTTTTTTATTGACGGTTCCGACGATCTTCGCTTCCTTGAACAGCTCCTGCTTGGAAAGCGATTTGTCCATTTCCTTGCCGGCGTTCCACCAGTTATAGATAACCTGCCGTTCGTTATAACCGTATTTGGCGCTGAGCTGCTCACCGGAATTGGCGTACATCAGGTCCGAATCAACAAGGCAGTTTTCAAGGATCGCGGCCAGGTCGCCCGCGATACTGAGCTGCTTTCCATTGGTATTGACAAGCGCTCCGCCTTGATTGAACAGTTTGGCCGTCTGGTCGGCCTGTTCATCACTGTCCATCATCAGGGTCAGGTTGACGGATGTTCCGGAATAGGCTCCGACCTCTTTCTTCAAATCCGGGATATAATAGGCCGATCCCTTGGATATGGAATTGTACAGATTGTCCAGATACTCCAGGCCGTTCTTGCCATCGAATACCGGTGAAAAGAATATCACCAGGACCACAAAAAACGCGGCAAGCAGGCCGGCACCGAGAAAAAATTCTTTTTTATCGACGATGTTCATGATTTAACCTCCTCTCCTTTTAATACACGGATATTGGTCAGAAAGGTTCCGATCACCCAGACGCCGAATCCGCCGATAACGATAAAAAATGCCCATATGCCGATGGTATCCAGCAAGGCTGCCATTTGTTTTGTGATGGGTATGACCTCCATTTCACCCAGCTTTCCCGGAAGGGCGAACACCCGGTTAACGGCTCCGGCAAGAACCGCCATGGCATAGAATCCGCGAATGGTGACGCCTTTCACCACTTTTGTCGCCATGGCGCCGATCTGAATGCCGACAAGGGAGCCCAGCAGCATGCCCATGGCAAGGGTGTAGAAAATGAAGCCATAAACGGCATACTGGGTGATCCCGGCATAACCGGCGGTAAACACGATCTGGAAGATATCCGTTCCCACGGTAGTCATGGAAGAGACTCCCAGCACATAAACGAAAATCGGGAAGGTCAGAAAACCGCCGCCGACTCCCATGATACCGGCGGCAAGTCCTACCAGTGCGCCGCTCAGAACCAGGAAAACCCATGAAATGCTTCGTCCGCCCGGTGTCAGTTCGTGATCAAAGGTGATCATGGGCGGGATTTTGATGGACTGAATTTTTTTGGGAAGGTTGCCCACTTCCGCTCCTTCATCCTTTCCGCCATGTGCTCCTCCGGAGTTGCCGGACTTTCGGGCCTTGAGAAAGTCGTACAGGGCATAGGCACCCAGAAATGAAAGCATGCCGGCATAAACGGTCGTGATGAAGGCATCGCTCAAGATCGGATTGAGTTCATATAGGAAACGGTTGAGCAGTCCTCCTGCGGTGGCTCCCAGAATGGCACCCAGGAGAAAGACCACGGCCAGCGGAACCGAGACATTACCGAGCTTCCGATGGATCACGCTTCCCATAATCGCTTTGGCAAAAATGTGAAACAGGTCGGTTCCGACCGCAAGGATACCTTTGATTCCCGCACTCATCAACGCCGGTGCGATAATAAAGCCGCCGCCGGCGCCGATGCATCCGGTGATCAGCCCGGCACCCAGACCGATGAGGATGGAAATGATAAAAATACCGGTGCTGTAAAAGGCCGGACTGTAGGCCTTTTTGCCTCCCAGAAGATCCGGCAGTGATTCACCGATCTGGTCCGCAAAGACAATACCGCCCAGCAGTATGGGCAGCAGCGTCAGACAGAGTATCACGACACGTTTCCGGTCCCGGAGAATTGTGTTGGACATATCGATCTCCCATCTGGCATGGGCTCTGGCCCCCATCATCATGAACCTACCCCATTCTTTGAAAAAATTCATAGCAATTGACTCCTTTGGTTAATAAATAAATTGATATTTAAGTATGTTTTGATTCTGCGGCCTCTTCCAGCCGCTTTATTTTTTTTTGCTGGATCAGAACCTTCCCGAATGCGTCTTCTATTTTGTAAAGAAGTTCATCGATATCAACCGGCTTCATGAGATAATCAAACGCCCCCAATTCCATTCCCTCCCGGGCGGCTTCCAAGGATGCATGGCCCGTGAGCATGATCACTTCGGTAAGGGGCCACTGCCTCTTGATTTCTCTCAGCGTCTCGATGCCGTCCATTCCCGGCATTCTTACATCCATAACAATGATGTCGGACTTTGACTTCTGCATCAGCCGGAGGCCCTCTTCCCCACTCCCGGCTCCACGGACATCAATGCCGCGTTTGGACATTCGTTTCAGCAGCGTATTGAGGAAGTCGATTTCATCATCGACAAACAAGACAGTCGGGCGTCCCTGGTTCATTTGAGATCCTCCTTATGATCCGCCCCTGCGGCATCGGATATTTTTTTCAGCAGATCTTCCAATTCGCAGGGTTTTGTCAGGTAATCGAATGCCCCAAGCTGAATTCCTTCTCGTGCCGAAGCTTCGGACCCATGCCCGGTCAACATGATTACCGGCATCCGGGGCACCATTTTTTTGAAAATTTTCAGCACTTCCAAGCCATCCATGTCTTCCATTTTCAGATCGAGGATGGCCACGTGAAAGTCATTGGACCGCAGAAGCTGAATCGCCTCCGATCCGCCGCCGGCAATTTCAACAAGAACCCCCCTTTTTGCCATGCGTTTTTTAATCACTTCGGCAAAACCGGCTTCATCGTCTACGAGCAGAAGCCTGATCGGCATCTTGGATGGATGGGTATCCTGCATTCGATTCTCTCCTAGTATCCCCGCTTGGATGAGATTTCCTTGATGCGGGCTTCGGTGATGCGATCTTCATGGCGCCTTTTTTTGGCGGCCGCCTCATCCACTTTGGTCATCAGAATTTCCATTTCGCATGGTTTCATCAGGTAGTCGTGGGCGCCCCATTTCATTCCCTCGATTGCCGATTCCACCGTTGCATGCCCGGTCAGCATGATCACCTCAACCAGCGGATGGCGTTTTTTAATCTCCTTGAGTGTTTCAATGCCGTCCATGCCGGGCATCTTGACATCCAGAATCACAACTTCGGTTGTCTGGTCTTTTTCCAGCTTCTGCAGCGCTTCATTTCCATTGTAGGCCGCAGAGACCTGTAAATTCCTTTTGGCCAGACGCTTGGCCATGGTTTCTACAAAAGCGGTTTCATCGTCTACCAGAAGCACATTACAAAGTGTCATGGGGTTCTCCTTTTCTTTTTCGTCCATTTTTCGTATTTGGGTCTGTCGTTTGTTTTCTATCCGTTGTTTATGTTCATTGTTTCATTCTGTGTTGTAATGGCCGGGAGCAGGATCTGAAATGTGGTTCCGAAACCGACGACGCTTTTCACCTGAATATCTCCGCCGAGTTTCTTGACAATGCCGTAGCAGATGGAAAGCCCCAACCCCGTGCCTTTGCCGACCGGTTTTGTGGTAAAAAAAGGATCGAAAATCCGTCCCAGATTGGCCATGGGTATCCCCGGTCCGGTGTCGGCAAACTCGATCATAACCGTGTCCGTCGATTGCCTGGTAGAAATGGTGATGCTGCCTCCGCTTTTTTCCATGGCATCGATGGCATTGTTGATGATATTTAAAAAGATCTGCTGAATCTCCGTTTGAGATGCCCGTACATTCGGGAGTCCGGAATACAGATCACTCTGAAAGACAATCTTGCTGTATTTGGCCCGCTGCTCCGAGATACCAATGATTTCCCGTATCAGTTGATTGATATCCACTTCCTGTGTCCGGGAATCGGTTTTGCGTGCAAAGCTCAATAGTTTGTGCGTGATTTCCTTGCAGCGCCTTCCCTGATTGCCGATCTGCTTGAGTGCACGGTTCAATTCATCCAGGTTTTCACTTTTCTTGAACTCCTCTTCTTCCAGCAGGTCCTGTATCCATCCGGCTTCTTCGACCATGATGGCTACCGGATTATTGATTTCATGTGCAATTCCTGCCGCCAGTTCACCGATGGAAGCCAGCTTCCCGGTTTCGATCACCTGTTGATTCATCATCTCCTTTTCCTGGTCTGCTCTGGCGATTCGTTTAACCGTTCTGTGTGAAATCAGATAGGACATGATGACAATCCCGAGGCTGCCGATGGTGAATATCAGCAGGGCAATTTGAAAGGCTTTTCGGACAATGGAAAATGCATCCGCCGTATCCTGCTGATAAATCAGCATCCAATCGTCATTTTTCAAAGAGGCGGTCACGTATATATGGTCTCTTCCGGAGGAATCCTCCTTTCTGGATACCTTTACCTTTTCCGGAATTTTTTTGCCTTCCAGCAGCAGTTCATCCAGAATGGCCCGATTGGGCACGGATGCGGCGCGGGGTTTGGTCTGGAACTCACCTGCATGATTTACGATAAAGGCAAATCCGGTTTCACCGATGCGGATGTTCTCCACCAGATTATTGAATGCCACAAAGTCAATGGTGGCTCTCAATATATATTCCCCGCCTTTAAAATCTTTTTTGGCCGACACGATAAAATGGGGAAGTCCGCGCAAGCCCAGAAACACATCGCTGACAAAATTGGGATACGTATTTGCTTTCTTGAACCATTCCGCCTCATGATAGTCAGCCTCTCCCAGCTTAAAAGGGCCGGCATAGGCAACCTGTTTGCCTTTGTCATTGACAATTCCCATATCGACAAAAACAGGCCCGAACTCGGATTGCAGAATGGCAAGGCGCTCGTCTAAAAACTGTTCATCGCTCAGCTGCTCAATATTCAGTACTTTTGAAAGGTATCGGATATTATTCATCCGTTCCTTAAGGAAACCGTCGATATTCTGTTTGTGCTTCAACACCAGTTCTTTCAGATGTGCTTCTACTTTTTCCTCGTAGGATGTCTGAAACCGGCTCAGAAGCAGGATGATGACCAGTATCATGGGAGTGATCGAGACGAGGATAACGGTCAGAAACATATTTCTCATCAATGACTTGTAGAATGGATTTTGCAGCAATCTGTTGTTTTTCATTTGTCGTTTCCCGATAATCATTTTTGATGGTTTCACTCGACCGGGTTTTTAGAATGACTACTGATTACGCAATGGCTGTGCCATTTTGATATGTGCTCCTGAAGGTGAGGAATGTGTGTTGAAATATTATATATATTCTTATGGTTAAATAAAATCTTTGGAATCCGCGCAGGGAAAACGATGGGAACCTCTCTCCGGGGAAAAACGCTCCGCCGGGGCATTTATACCCGGTCAGGACCGGCTAAAACCTCACCATCCGGGCATTTGTTTTTGACCATTCGACAGGTTTTCATTTTCGGGTCGGATGTTTTACAGTGTGTAAAAAAAACCGACACCGAAATCAGCCTCGGCAAGGGAGATTTATAAAGAAATCAATTTTCTATCACCCTCCAATAACCGCATCGAAATTTTTAATTTTCATCAAAAGCCTGAGTTCAGAGCATATTCAAAAAATACGATCGTACCGGGATCATGATGCACGATCCCTATTGGCATATCTCTTGCTCCGGATATCAACTTCAAAATGAAAAAATTTTATCAGAGCCCTGTCCACGGGCATCCGCAGGTGATCCGGGCAAGGCGTGCAAAATAAATATCATTTCGAAAGGAGTACAGGATGGAGAAGCAGATGGTTATCATGCTGGTGGACGATGAAGAGCGCTTTCTGTCTACCACCAGCAAGCTGATTGCCCGGATGGGCTATAATGTCCTGATTGCTTCCGGCGGGGCCGAGGCACTGGAAAAGCTTCGTACTCAGGAGGTCCACGTGGTGGTGCTGGATGTCAAGATGCCCGATATGGACGGCATTGCCACCCTGAAAGAGATCAAGCGTCAATATCCCATGGTGGAGGTGATCATGCTCACCGGGCATGCGACGGTGGAGTCGGCCATCAACGGATTACAGTCCGGGGCCTGTGACTACCTGATGAAACCAACGGATATCCCGGACCTGATTCAGAAGGCGGAAGCGGCTTTCCAGCGACGGCAGGATCTGGAGGGTAAAATCCGTGTGGCCCGTATGCGGAAGCTGATGGGCACGTCCAGGGAGATTCTAAATGAGTTCAAGGATGAACAATAGGTAATGGATGAAAATGAATGACTGCGCGTCTGTTGCGTTTTGGGAAGTGAGGAGGAACAATGGCCCACAAAATGGAGATTGCCGTGCCTGTTGAGCACGGCTGGAGTTGGAAAAGCAGACCGGGCTATAAACCGGTGTTGATATTGGCTGCTGCGATTGTCTTTATTGCGCTTACCGTGATGCCGCCTACGCAGGCCATGCTGGAAATGGTTGCCAAGGAAAATCCGTCCGGTTACCAGTTGGGAAAAGATTGCAAAAGCATCGTGGATACGATCAATCAGAAATTGCGTCCTGAGGCATTTAAAGCAGCCCGAAACGGTCAGACCGGGGTTCAGGGGAATCACGGTCACGAAGCACAGACATTGCTCACCGCTGACCAGGTTGCTCGGATGGCGAAGGTGATGGTATTGATTTTGTTTACGGCGGCCTTCCTGTGGGGCACGGAGGCTTTGCCGATCGGCGCTACCGATATGCTGGTAGCCGTTCTGCTCTATCTGTTCGCCGTGTTGCCCATTAATGATATTTCCAAGGCATATATGTCTGATGCGGTCTTTTTTATTTTCGGGATTCTGGCTGTGGCTGTCGGGGTGGCCAAGACAGGTCTGGACAAGCGTATCGGGCTGATACTTCTCAGCCGCATCCGCAGTACCAAGGCCTTTGCCTTTATCTTTCTGCCGACGCTTTCGGTATGCGCCAGTTTCCTTTCAGAGCACGCGCTGGTCGCGCTCCTGATTCCCGTTCTCATGGGCGTCTATAAGGTGACCTGCAAAATGAACGGGGTGGATAAGGACCCGGCATTGGGTATTTTCCTGCTTCTGGGTCTGACTTTCGCGGCCAATGTAGGGGGACCGGGATCACCGGCCGCCGGCGGGCGAAATGCCATCATGGTGGGCTACCTGATGGATTATGGTTCGCCCATCAGCTTTCTGCAGTGGATGAAAACAGGTTTTGCGCTTGTGCCGGTCATGTCGGTCATCATCGGCGCCTATATGTACATCCGCTGCAAACCCCGTTTCCGGGTTCCGGACATGGATCCGGGGGAGGTGGTGCGTGCGGAAGTGGCCCGAATGCCCAAATTCAGGGGCAAGGAAGTGGTCATGGCGGTGATTCTGGTATTGCTGGTGGCGGCCTGGTTGCTCATCGGCGAGCATGCCGGCCTGGGCGGACCCACCCTTTATGCGGTTATGGCGATGTTTCTTGCCCGCATACTGACATGGGAGGATATCCAGGATGGCGTGGCCTTTGATGTGGTCGGTTTGTATGCGGCTGCCACCGCAATCGGTGTAGGGCTTAAGATTTCCGGTGGAGGCCTCTGGCTGGCAACAGCCTTTGTGGATATGCTGCCAAAATTCCTCAGCAGTGGAGAAGGGCTGATCATCGGTGTGAGCCTGCTCACCGGAATCATGACCAATTTTATGAGTGACGGCGCCACCGTAGCGGCACTCGGGCCGGTGGTGCTGCCCATGGCGACGCTTGCCGGAGTCAGTATCTGGAAGGTCGGACTGGCATGTGCCTTTTCCTCCTCCTTTGCCAATATTCTGGTGGTGGGCACACCCAACAACGCCATCGTCTTTGGTATGGGCCGTGATCCGGAAACCGGAGAACGCCTGCTGGATGTGATGGATTTTGTCAAATTCGGGCTGCCCATTACGATTCTGTCCTGGCTGGCGCTTTGGGGTTGGGCGGTGTTCGGTTACTGGCGTTTCCTGGAGTGGTCGTTCTGAAGCGTTGGAGGTGTCAACCGGACAGCTTGAATGGTTCTGTAAACTGAATTATAATGATCGATAACCTATGATGAAACCGTATAAAGTCCCAATTCCGTCACTCCGGTGAAAACCGGAGTCCAGAACCCATTGAAAAAACTGGATTCTGACTTTCGTCAGAATGACAAAAAAGGTGATTTTCGGCTTTTTACGAGTGCATCAACCTATAACCGGAACCCATGGGGGGAATATGGATTACTTCAGCATTCTAATTGTAGACGACGAGGTGGATTTTTTGGAAACACTCGTCCAACGACTGCAAAAGCACAATATCGACACGGTCGGGGTGACCAGCGCCGAAGAGGCTTTGAAAATTCTGGATACCCGGTGTTTCGATGTGGTGGTTCTGGATGTCCGGATGCCCGGCGGCATGGACGGTATTCAGGCGCAGCGGGAAATGAAGCGAAAGGCGCCGCTGATGGAGGTCATCCTTCTCACCGGGCATGCCTCGGTGGAGACCAGTATTGAAGGCATGAAGCAGGGCGCCTTTGATTACCTGCTCAAGCCCATCAAGTTTGAAGACCTGATGGTCAAGATCGGCGAGGCCTTTGAGAAGAAGAATCAGCATGAGCAGAAGATCCGCAATGCCAAGATCAAGGATCTCATCCGCTTTCCCGGCCGGGTTTTCCAGCAGGAGAAAGAGGGCAAGGAGTAGGCAAGGCCATTGCCGTTTCCGGCCGACAGGGAGTGATGATCACTATATGCCATGAAAACAATTCTTTACGATAAACTTCAAAAGCAGATTATTATTACCGGGCTGATGATCGCTTTCATTCCGCTGGTGTTGACCGGCACCATCATTTATTTCCAGTTTGCCGGAATGTTTCAGGATAAGATTGAAGCTCAGATGCGGTACCGATCCCGTGCCCAGGCCGAGACGGTTGATCTGTTTCTGAAAGAACGCACTGCTATTCTTACGGCAATGGCCGATACGCATCTTTTTCATGACCTGCTTCAGGAAAACAAACTGGCCCAGTTATTCAAAATCATGAATCAGCGGGCCGGGGCATTCATGGATCTGGGAGTGATCGACGCGTCTGGAATACAGCAGGCATATGTCGGGCCGTACAATCTGAAGGGGGCGGACTACTATTCCCAGCAATGGTTTGCGGAAGTGATGAGCAAGGGGCTTTATGTCAGCGATGTCTATATGGGATACCGGAATATGCCCCATTTCATTATTGCCGTCCGAAGGCAGGAAAACGACACGATCTGGATTCTTCGTGCAACGGTTGATTCCGATATTTTTGAGGGTATTGTCCGGTCGGCGAAAATCGGTAAAACCGGTGATGCCTATATTGTCAACCGGGAGGGTATTTTTCAGACGCCTCCGAGGTTCCATGGAAAAATTCTCGATCCGTCGGGAATCGACCCCAATCTGTTTGGACGGGGAACGACTCTTCTGGAGCTTGAAAAAGAAAACGGCGAACCTCGGCTTTTGGCCGGAAGCCGGCTGGCCAATGATAAATGGCTTCTGATCATCAGCGAGGTAAAGGCCGAAGAAGCCGAGGGACTTATTCAGGCCCGCAATATCGAAATCGGTGTGATGGTCATTGGTGCCATTTTGATTGTCGTCGCCACCATTTTTGCTACCAGGCGGACCATTCATCTTTTGGAATATACGGATTCCAAAATGAGCCGTCTGAATGCACAGCTGGTGCAGTCCGACAAACTGGCCGCGTTGGGAAAAATGGCAGCGGGGATTGCCCATGAAATCAATAATCCGTTGGCGGTCATTATTCAGAAAACCGGCTGGATGGAAGATTTGCTGGAAGAGGAGGAGTTTCAGAACAGCAAAAACCTGGAAGAACTGAAAAAATCGATCCAGAAAATAGAATTCCATGTGGAGCGGGCCCGCAAGGTCGTACACAGCATGCTGGGTTATGCCCGAAGAATGGAACCGCGGCAGGAGGATGTGGACGTATATGATACCCTCAATCAGACCATTGCCCTGCTGGAAAACTATGCCCGTCTCAGCAATATCCGGATCACAATAGAATCCGCAGAGGATCTGCCGATCATCGCCAGCGATCAGGGACAACTGCAGCAGGTCTTCATGAACCTTTTGTCCAATGCCATTGATGCCGTGGGTAAGGACGGCATAATAAAAGTCATAACGGAAAAAACAGCATCCCAGATTATCGTACGGGTCATCGACAACGGGCCCGGCATCCCCAAGGACCGGCAGAAGAAGGTGTTTGAGCCGTTTTTTACGACAAAGCACGGTGGTGATAAAGGTATGGGGCTTGGTCTTTGGATCAGTTATACGATCATGGAAAAAATGGGAGGCAGCCTGAACTTTGTCAGCGAGGAAGGAAAAGGAACCACTTTTAACGTTCAGATTCCGATTGTGATACCGGAAAAAAAGTAAGCAGCGATTCGGGTGGGGGAGTGCGATGCCGTATTTCAGCGTATTGATCGTAGATGACGAGGAGGATTTCGTGGAAACCCTTGTCCGCCGGTTAAAAAAACGTGATATCGATGCCATTGGCGTACACAGCGGGGAGGAAGCGCTGGAGATCATGAAAAGCAAGGAATTTGACGCCGTGATCATGGACATCAAGATGCCCGGCGGCATGGACGGCATCGAAGCCATGCGGGTCATCAAGAAGGATCACCCCCTGACGGAAGTCATTCTGCTCACCGGTCATGCGTCCGTTGAAACCAGCATCGAAGGGATGAAATTTGGCGCTTTTGATTATGTTCTCAAACCGGTAAAACTGGAGGAACTGCTCAAAAAGATTACTCTTGCGCTGGAGAAAAAGGCAGCCTGCGGTAAAAGCAGAATAGATGGCCCTCCTTTCCCGGAAAAACCGGGTGAAAAATAAAAACAGGAATTTGAGTTGCGGAACAGGGGAAACCAGATGACCGATCAGAGGTAAAAGAAATGTAAAAGCCGGATCATTTCTATACTTTTCCCCGGCCCTGCAGTATGTTTCGGTATGATCCATCAACCAGACAAAGACGCAGGGGAGTTTTCATGAACATTCTGAAAGAACCGGTAAATGCCATTTCGCACATGCTTGGCATGCTTGCATCCATATTCGGATTGATTTTGCTCATTGCCATGTCTTCCGGGAAAACCGCTGCCTGGCATGTGGTTTCGTTTTCGATATTTGGCCTAACCCTGATCCTGATGTACGGCTCAAGTTCGCTTTATCACGCCTTGCGGTTGTCCGACAGAGCCACCATGATACTGCGAAAAATCGATCATATTTTTATTTTTCTGCTGATCGCCGGCACCTATACGCCGTTTTGTCTCATTCCGCTCAGGGGCCCTTGGGGATGGAGTCTTTTCGGGGTCGTATGGGGGATTGCCTTTTTGGGGATCCTGCTGAAAATATCCGGCTATCCGGTTCACCGATGGGTATCCACCGGGATCTATCTCACCATGGGCTGGATCTGCCTTATCGCCATATATCCGTTGCTCAACCTTCTGCCGCCGGGATGCTTTTTCTGGATGGCCATGGGCGGTCTTTCCTACAGTGTGGGCGCTGTCATTTATGGAACCGGAAAACCGGATCCATGGCCGGGTGTTTTCGGCTTTCATGAAATCTGGCACCTGCATGTCATGCTGGGAAGCTTTTGCCATTTCTGGGCGATTTACCGGTATCTGATGGTTTTCGAATAGAGAATCGCCGGACACACAAAAAAAGCCGGATGACCGCAAATCATAATGGTATTGTCCTTCCATCAACTTGTTTTATCCACACACCTGTCATAGCATACCATCCATTCTCAGTATAAACGGCATCGGAACAAAAGCAGGAGAATTTGTGAGTCTGTTTGCCTCCTGATAACAAAACACCACCATTAATGAAATCGTAAAAAGTCGAAAATCAGCTTTTTTGTCATTCTGACGAAAGTCAGAATCCAGTTTTTTCAATGGGTTCTGGACTCCGATTTTCACCGGAGTGACGGAATTAGGACTTTTTATGGTTTCATCACCATTAATGTCGATCATAATAAAAGAAAATAAATTTGACATTAAATTTAAAAATACCTATAAAAGAAAGTATGATTTCTGTAATAGAGGAAAGGTTGGTTTTATTGGGAAGCCGGCTGCATGAATTTCGCATTGATAGAGATGAATCACAGGAGCGATTTGCCGCGCGTCTTGGGGTATCCATCCCCACTCTCAGAAAACTGGAGAAAGGTGATCCTACCGTATCGGTTGGCAAGTGGGCAGAGGCTCTCTGGCTTCTGGACAGGCTTGGAGATCTGGATTTGGTGCTGAAAAAGGAAGAAACGCTTTTTGATCAGTATGAAAAAAGGAAAACCGGAAAACGTCAGCGCGCTTCAAAGAGATAGGAATATATGATCAATCTTGATGTATGGATTACGTTTTCTGACGGCAGCGAATTGCCTGTCGGAAGGATTCTTTGCTCAGATTCGGATAACCGCGGCAAGATTCATGGTGAGTTTCGATATGCAGCGGATTATCTGAGCGATTCGAGATCTTTTCCCCTGGATCCCGAGAATCTGCCTCTCCAGCCGGGTATATTTGTCACGGACAGACCCCAAGGTGTTTATGCGGTGTTTGAGGATTCCCTGCCGGATGACTGGGGACGCAGACTGCTGGCGCAGAAGGCGGGGCTTGCCAGGGGTGAACAGCATGTGCCGGGGATGCTGGCGGCACTTGGCGGAAATGGTTTGGGTGCATTATCCTATAGTCGGGAGGGGCAGGCCGCAAGAGACGGTAATTCGATTGACCTGACAGAGCTGCCGGATCTGGTTCAGGTCGCCAGCCGGTATGATGCCGGAGAAAAAATAGAACGTGCGGAACTCGCGGCATTATTCCGAGCCGGTTCTTCGCCCGGAGGGGCAAGACCGAAAGCGCTTGTATGCAAACCGGATGGTTCCCAGTGGGTTGCCAAATTTCCCAGCAGCAGGGACAGAATGCATATGGTTCAGATAGAAGCATCCGCCATGGACCTTGCCGAAAAGGCGGGACTTGACGTTCCCGAATGCTGCTTGGTTCCTGCCGGACGCAGAAATGTCCTATTGGTACGCCGTTTTGATATATCCGAACCCGGCGGGCGGCACCATATGGTTAGTATGCAATCGCTCCTGAAAGCCGAGGGATGGTACAACCTTGGATATGGAGAATTGTTTGCCTACCTGAAAAAGCACAGCTATCGTCCTGAAAAAGATATTCCTATGATGTATCGGCATATGATTTTTAATGCCCTGATTGGGAACACGGACGACCATTTGAAAAATTTCACAATGATTTACGACGGGCAGGGCTATCGCCTTTCACCGGCATATGATCTGCTTCCCGATACAGAGGGCAGAAGAGAACATGTGTTATATTTTGACTATGATCATCTTCACCCGGGAGAGGAAAGATTGATAAAATTCGGGAAAGCCATGGGTGTCCGGAAATCGGAACAAATATACCGGGAGGTGAAAAATACCATGGAGAAGGCAGGGGAGGCCTTTCAAAAATTTAATGTGCCTGAGAACGAAGTCCGGCAATTGAAAAGCGATATTCAAAAGAGAATTTTGAAGAAATAGCGTTATTGGAAAAAACCCGCCGGTGCGACCGATGGGTTTTTCATATTTAATGAAGCGCCCGGAGGGATTCGAACCCCCGGCCTACGAATCAAAGAGGATTTTATAAAAGCGAGGTATTATCCTATAGATAATACCTCGCTTTTATTTTTAATTTTAATAGAAACAGTTGCAAGATTCCATTTGTTTCTATTTTATTATTTCTTTGTATGTTTCGTCGGATCGTTTAATATGTATTTCTGACCTTTTTGGGGCGGTGGTGGAAATGGTTCGCCTTTAGTTATCGTGCGCTCCTCATTTGTGGCTCCTCCACGTGGTCCAACTATACCCCATTGCCCTGACCTTGGTGCCTTTTCTCCTGGTTTGAATGTCCTGCCCATTTTTTGTGTCTCCTAAGTTTGATTAAAGAAACCCCCTCTTATTTTTTCAGGCAGGGGGGGAACCTGATCTGGTGGTTAAAAAATCGCAGTTAGTCTGCGTAAATGGGAATACGCCATGCTTTTAAACCATGGTTTCTTGCCCAATCACGAGTGCCATCTCTTCGTGTAACCCAAGCACGAAAGATGTACCCTATGACTTTGCGATGTTCACGACCTTTGTGGTTGGCCATGAGCACCTCCAATCAGGAGCGATATTTTACTTGACATTCCGGTGGGCATAAGGATAGAATTACCAAGCTCAAAACACCTTATGGACAGCGGCCGGTAATCAACCCAATTGCAGATTATTTATCATAAATAACTCAGGCTCCACGTTTCTGAATTTATGATCCGCTGATCAAAAAAAAGGGGATGCATTGTCGGGATGCTATCCCCATTTTTTTATACAAACACCTTCAAAACCTTCAATCTAGATCTTACAAACGAAGGGTTTACCCCAAATTGTTCTGATAGATCATCAGTTTTTTTCCCTTTCGCTATTGCATTTCGTATTGCTGATTCGGGCATAAGCAATGCCCCCGCAAACCTCCATGCCTGCCATTCTGGATTCCTATATGTAATGATGTCTTTCTCTCGATACATTTTTATTGCATGATCATGTTTGTGTATCGATTTTAGAATCGCTTTTTGCAGTCTGTAATCATGTACATGCATCATTGCATGGGCTGATTCATGTGCCATTGTAGAACGACAGAAATTCTGTTGATGTGGAGAATCTATCAAATCGCTTGAGATGACACACTCCATGTTTTCAGAATCGGTGTAGCCATATATGCCAGCTTCAAGCGGTTTGTAGTCAATTTCTACCTGTGTTATTTTTTCCAGATCACAGTCAAAGAAGCGTTCAATGTCAAAACTTTCTTCATTAGACAGAACGCTTGGTTGATACTTCAGCACAATGTTCAAAGCCATGCTCTCAATGTCTGCATTACTTCTTGGCTTGGCAGGCACAAGGCGTCGAGTCATTTACTCATCCTCCAGTTTTTTTATTATTTCTAATAACTTTTCTTGTTTCTCCTCCGATAGTTGCTCTGCTCTTAGAAGTACTGTTGACAATTTGTGATTGCCACTTATTGTTCTTGTTAGTTGCGGGCCGATTTGTCTTATTGAATTTGCGAGTTCGACCAAAGTTCCATCTGTAACTCTTAAAAATCCCTCCATTTTACTTACAATTTCTAAATTGGGCGGACGTTTTCTGTCATGTTCGATATCGGAGATATATCCAACTGATTTTCCGATATAAGCACCAACTTCTCTAAGGGTTGCGCGCTTTTCAATTCTGGCTTTTTTTAGTGCCTTACCAAAACTATTCATAGCATACCCCCTTTGTGATTCATTTTTCTCCTCCTGTTCTTGTTGATTTACGCCTTCGATTGGCGTAAGTTAAAGTTAAAATAACATGTTGATATCAATATGTCAAATTATTTTTACGCTAATCGTAGGCGTAAAAAAGATGAGGCCTGGATAACCTTTTGTTTTTATTGTAGATAAATTTTTTTTGGAGACACAATATATAGATATTATTTTGGTTGAACCACGCCATATTGTGCATTGTTGGGATAATTCTATTATACTGTTGTAACTATCAAAATCATGTGGGGACGAGCAAGTTAGTTCGATTCGGTCGGATTTTACCCGAGCCAATTAAAATGCAAAACACTCTTGCTAAATTTTATGATTAAAGCCTATTTGGGGACAGTTGATAGTATTATGGCTTAATAAAAAAGGGTTTGCAGCTCATTCTTCCTGCAAACCCTTTGAATTTATGGCGCGCCCGGAGGGATTCGAACCCCCGGCCTACGGATTCGAAGTCCGGTGCTCTATCCAGCTGAGCTACGGGCGCTAAATGAGTAGAACCATTGCCAATGAAGAGAATTGAAATGGTGTTGTTGTTTTATGGGGTGAGTGACGGGGCTCGAACCCGCGGCAACCAGGGCCACAACCTAGTGCTCTGCCAACTGAGCTACACCCACCATAAAAAGAATCCCTATTTAGCAGATTGCCGGGTTCATTTCAAGCAGTTTTATACGGGTTCCGGATATTTTCATGAGAGGAAAAAATGCCTTTTGCCGGTTGCAGAACCGAGGCCGGGAAGAGTTTCCGGAACGGGTTTTGAAACTTGGTGTTGACCAATTTGGACTTCTATACTATTGATTATCCATCCATTGAGGGCCGATTCAGCCGGGTTCCACGTCAGGCGGAAACATTTTAATCATCGAAATATTCAATATATTATGCCGGTTAAAATGTCTGTCTTTCCTGAATTCGAGTGGATTTTTCCGTGCATTGTTCAACAGGTTGGGGTATTGACCGGGCAGTCAGCCGGTTTTTTTCATGTATTTTTTGAAATATGATATGCAAAGACAAGAGGTAAAGGGTTGGATCGTTTTCATATTTTTGTGATTCGGGCGATAATGGGCATTGTGTTTGCCGTGGTGCTGTCCCGTTTTTTTTATCCGGATACCCAAATCATTTATGTGATCGCGCTGGGTGTTTTTCTGGTCGGGATGGCCTATTTTTTTGAATATTTACGAACCAATAAAAAGAACAAGCAGGGTTGATCGGCTGCGGTTGTTTTCAATCGGGATGTTAAGAGGAGTTTTTGTTGAAACAGATCATCTTGGGTACAGCCGGTCACATTGACCATGGCAAAACCAGCCTCATCAAAGCCTTGACCGGGACCGATACGGATCGGTTAAAAGAGGAAAAGGAGCGGGGCATCACCATTGAACTGGGATTTGCATCGCTTGCGCTTCCGGGCGGTCAGCATCTTGGAATCGTGGATGTTCCGGGCCATGAACGGTTTGTCAAGAATATGGTGGCGGGGGCAACCGGTATTGATATGGTGGTCATGGTGATTGCCGCCGATGAAGGGGTGATGCCGCAGACCCGGGAACATATGGAAATCTGCAGCCTGCTGAACATCAAGCACGGATTGATTGCCCTGACCAAAAATGATCTTGTGGACGAGGAATGGCGGGAACTGGTAATCGAGGATGTGATCGGGTTTACGGCAGGCACGTTTCTGGAAGATGCGCCGATTGTTCCGATATCTTCTGCAACCGGTGAAGGCCTTCCGGAACTGTTGAAAGTATTGGATGAACTGGCTTCCGGAATTCCGGCTCATCAGCCCACCGGGCTTTTCCGGCTTCCGGTGGACAGGGTTTTTACCATGAAAGGGTTTGGAACGGTCATCACCGGTTCACTGGTATCGGGAAGCATCCATGTGGGTGATACGATTATGGTCTATCCGAGCGGTGTGACCTCAAAGGTTCGCGGCATTCAGGTTCACAATCTGAGCGTGGAAAAGGCGGAATCCGGAATGCGCACGGCCATCAATTTTCAGGGGCTGGAAAAGACCGCGGTCAATCGCGGGGATGTTCTGGCACTGCCGGGAAGCCTGAAATCCAGTTACATGGTCGACGTTCAACTGAATTTTCTGAAAAGCAACGAGAAGCCCGTCAAGAACCGCACCCGGGTCCGCTTCCATTCCGGAACCAGCGAGATCATGGGAAACCTGATCCTTCTGGACCGGGAAGAACTGATGCCGGGAGATTCCATTGTCGGTCAGATCCGGCTGGATACGCCGGTTACGCTGGTCAAGGATGACCGGTTTGTGATCCGGAGCTATTCTCCGGTAAGGACCATAGGCGGCGGACATATTTTAAATCCGATTCCGGTGAAACATAAACGGTTCCGGGATGAGATTGTGACAGGACTTACAGGGCTCGCAGACAGTGACCCGGGCGGGGTGATTGCTTTTCATGTCAAACAGTCCGGATATGCCGGTGCGCTGTTCAGTGATCTGAAGCTGATGACCAATCTGCCGGAAAAACAGCTTCAGACAGCAATTGCATCCCTTCTCGCCAACCGGATGCTGGTTCAGATCGACAAGGAAAACCGGATTTTTATCCATCATGAAAATATGGACAGCCTGGTTGCGGAAGCGGTTCAGCAGCTTCGGAATTATCATGAGAAATATCCGCTGAAGGCCGGGATGTCCAAGGAAGAACTGAAATCCAGACTGCCGTCCGCCATGGATGGGAAGCTGTTTACCCTGCTGCTGAACCATATGAAAAAAACGGATGATATCGCTCTGGAAGAGGATATGGTCCGTCTGTTTGATTTTACGGTATCCATGAAAATCGATCAGGAGGATGTAAGCCGAAAAATACTGGTTGTGTATCAGGAAAGCGGACTCACACCGCCGTATTTCAAGGATTTGAGCAAAACACTGGACATCGATCCTTCCACAGCCAGAGATGTTCTCATGCATCTGGTGGAACAGGGAAAGATCACAAAAATAAAAGAGGATCTGTTTTTTTCCAATCAGGCGATTGCGGATTTGAAAAAACGATTGGTAGATTTTTTCCAGACCAAAGAAGAACTGACAACGCCGGATTTCAAGGAAATCGCCGGTGTATCGCGAAAGTATCTGATTCCGCTGATTGAATATTTTGATGCAAGGAATGTAACCATACGGGTGGGAGATACCCGTCGATTGAGAAATGGTTGAGGGTTTGTTTCGGGGTTAATGACAAAAAGTATTATGGGGTGATCATGGAAAATCAAGGAAGCATGAACCAAAGGATAGCAGGCATCATCGGAAGCGGTGGTTTTGCAACAAAGCAGATCATCATTGGCATTTCACTTCTTGTGATCATCATTCTGGCGGGTGGTCTGATTCTGGGGGTTTACCCCAAACTTCAAGGTTCCGGAAATGAAGAAGGAAATCAGGCCGTCACTGTAAATGCGTCCCATGATGCATCTCAGAAATCAGCCGCTTCTCCTGCAACCGCCGCCAAGGAAAGTCATTCCGGCAGCCTTGCATCGGCAGCCAAAACTGTTGCCGGCAAGGGAAAGCAGGAAGATAAGGATCTGTCTATTGAGGTTCCTGTCGGCGTAGCATTTGTGGAAGCAACGATCGGACCGCTTCGCTATGAACTGTCCGACCGGTTCTGGGGCTGGCGGCCGAACGATGTGTTCAGTTTCGTAACCGACAATGTGAACAATTTCCAGCTCGGCGTGATTGAAGTCACCAGGCGGACGGTTGAAAAGCTGACGGAAAATATCTCCCGAACCGGGGCCGCTTCCTCTTTTGATAAAAATCTTGAAAATGCAAGAAGCACCTGTTTTGTGATTGAAGCGGAAAGCTTCATGTTCCCGTCCTCAGAGGGAAGATACAATGACGGCCTGGAAGAGCTGGAAAGATACGCAGAGAAGTTGAAAAAAGGGGAGGCCCGGTTCTTTACGAGAGCCGACAACCTGATTCCGCTTTTTCGGGAATTTGAAAGCCTTCTGGGAAGTTGTGATGACAATCTGGTGAAGATGCGGGAAGAGGATGGGAGCAAGGTCAGCTTTTTTAAGGCGGATAATTATTTCTTTTATGCCAAAGGCGTTGCCAGTGCCATGATTCCGATCCTGGATGCCGTCGAGAAAGATTTTTATCCGACCATTGAAAGGCGAAACTGCCTGAAAGAACTTGAGCATGCTATTGAATCATTAGAGCACGCAACTCATATTTCACCGACCGTCATTCTGGACAGCGATCTGAGCAGTATTTCCGCCAACCATCGCGCCAACATGGCAGCGCATATCAGTCATGCCCGTTTTTATATTGATGTTCTGATCAAGACGCTGTCAACCTGATTCCAAATGGATTAAGGGAGCTTCCTTATTATTCCTCCCTTTGAGGGCATAAGCGCTAAGTTAAATTAATTATTGATAATTAACAATTGATTATTGATTATTATTTTTTCATTAATTTCATCAGATTTCGGACTCCGGTTTGCAACAGTTTGCAACAGAGTGACGGAATTCGGATTTTTATGAATTCATTATTTCTGTTTTGGTAATTTTGTAAACATAGATCTATCATATTATAATAATCAATAATTAATGGTGAATTGTTAAGTTAGCGCTTATGCCCTTTCAGGTTATAATGGTTCGTTCTGGAGAAACATATCGGCAATGCTGTCGAGCAGAAGCATACCGGAAGGAGTGAGGAAGCATTTCCCTTCTTTTGTCTGAAGCCATTGCCGATTTTCCAGGAAGGTGATCGTGCCGGAAAAGACGGTTTCAAACCGTTTGCCGAATTGCCGATAAAAGTCATCCATGGAGATGCCGTCTGTCTGCCGAAGTCCCAGATAGATGAACTCCATGATCTGTTGTTCCCTGTTTAAAATTTCCGTATTTTCCACCGGCAGTATTTCCCGGCCGAGATTTTCGATATAGGTTTCCACACTCCGATGATTCCAGGATCGGACATGATCCGAAAAGGAATGAGCAGACGGCCCGAACCCGAGATAGGGATGAAACCGCCAGTATTTCCGGTTATGTTTTGAATAGAATGTTTCCGACCGGGCATAATTGGATATTTCGTATTGTTGATATCCATTCCGGGATAGAAATTGCCCGGTGATGGAAAAAAGCGATCCTGCTTTTGGGTCTTCAAGTGGCGTAAACAGGTTTTTTTTGCGTTTCCGATCCAGTGGGGTGCCGGGTTCGTAGGTCAGCATATAGCAGGACAGATGTTCCGGAGAAAACAGGAGCGCCTGTTCCAGGTCGTTGATCCACGATTTTTCAGTCTGTCCGGGAAGACCGGAAATGAGATCCAGGCTGATATTGGTAAAGCCTGCGCTGCGGGCAGCCGTGATGGTTTTTTCGGCATCCCCGGCAGTATGGATTCTTCCCAGAAACCGGAGATTGCTTTCGAAAAAAGATTGTATCCCGATGCTCAGCCGGTTGATCCCCATTTTCCGGTACGCCGTCAGATCCGCCGAATCAACAGTTCCCGGATTGATTTCCATGGTGACTTCCGCATTCCTTGCAATGGCAAACGAGGAGAAGACGGCTTTCAGGATTGTTTTGATTTTGAGAGGTTTCAGCGCAGACGGGGTTCCGCCGCCGATATAGATGGTATCAAAAAGATTGTCTGTTTTGTTTCGGAGTCTGATTTCCGTTTGGACGGCATGGAGGAAGTCATCGGCAACAGACAAGTCGGTAATGGAATAGAAGTCGCAGTACAGGCATTTTTGAATGCAAAAGGGGACATGGATATATATCCCTCCCGGAAGGATGCCGGCAGAAGACTCTTTGCTACTGCAGGGCACTTTCACCAAGGGAAATTCCCAGTTCAAGAGCCTGTTGATTCATTTGCATAAAATTGGCCGGCAGCCTTGTTTCCAGAACCTTCATGATGGACTCCGGCTTGACGATTTTTTGAAGACGGATCAAGGCGCCAAGCATGCAGATATTGAGAACAACCGGGTTTCCGATTGTTTCCATGATCTGAGTGTACATGGGCAGTTCGATCTGTCGGGCATCCGCCTTTCGTTCTGTTTTTACATAGCGGGTATCGGTGAGGAGCAGTCCGCCCGGGCGGATCATGGGAACGAATTTGTTGTACGCCAACTGCGTGAGACAAACCAGCACGTTGGGCTGGGTTACCTTGGGAAAGTTGATCTCGGAATCGGAAATGATGACATCGGATCGTGCCGCTCCACCCCGGGCTTCCGGGCCGTATGCCTGGGATTGCACCGCAATCAGACCTTCATAAAGAACAGCCGCTTCCGCAAGGATGACCGATGCCGTGATCACGCCCTGACCACCGGAACCTGACATGACGATTCTGCATTTTTCCATCGCTATTTCCTTTTCACGGCTTTTTGGATAATTTTGCTGTACTCACTGCAGTACTCCGGCATTTGTTTTTCGACAAAAATACCGCGTTCAATCAGGTCCGGATTTACCTGACCGGCTTGGGAGCCGACCGGCGTAGTGCTGTTTTTATAATTTTCCAGCATCTCAACCGCACCGCCCTCCTTGTTTTTCCGTCCGAAATACGTAGGGCACTGGGTCAGTACTTCCACCACGGAAAATCCTTTATGCTGAATGGCTTTTTGGATGATATCCGTCAGTTGTTTTACATGATAGGTGGTTGTCCGGGCGACGAAGGTTGCGCCTGCGGAGATGGCCAGGGAAACCGTATCAAAGGCATGGTCGATATTGGCATAGGGTGCTGTGGTTGCCATTTTCCCGTATCCGGTGAGAGGGGAGAACTGTCCGCCGGTCATGCCGTAGATCCGGTTGTTCATAATGATGGCCGTGATGTCGATATTCCGCCTGGCGGCATGGATGAAATGATTTCCGCCGATCGCAAGCGCATCACCGTCTCCCATGGGTACGATGAGGTTCAGATCCGGACGGCTCATCTTGACACCGGTGGCAAAGGCAAGGGCACGGCCATGGATGGTATGAAGGGTATGAAAATCCACATATCCGGTGATGCGGGCGGAGCAGCCGATACCGGAAACCATGACAATGTCGTTTTTTTCGAGTGCAAGATTTTCAATGGCCCGGAGCATGCCGTTCAGTACCGTGCCATGTCCGCATCCGGGACACCACATGTGAGGAAAAAACCGTTCCCGCAGATAATCTTTGATGGCCATGTTCAGACCCCCTTTCCCTGAATCAGCCGGATGATATTGCGAATGTCCGTCGGGGTGATAAACCCTCCATCAATCCGGTTGGCCAGAAATACTTTTTCCGGATCTTCAACCGCGATCTTCACCTCCCGGACGATCTGGCCCATATTCATTTCCACCACAATGACATGCCGGGCGTGCGCGCATTTTTCACGGATAATCCCATAGGGGAACGGCCAGAGGGTTTGCAGTTCCAGGAGTCCCAGCCGTTCTCCCCGGTTTCTTCTGTTCTTTACCAGATGAAGAGCGGATCGGGCGGATGATCCATAGGATACCAGAATGGTTGTGGCATCTTCCAGGAAATATTCCTTGTATTTGGCAATCAGGTGCACGTTGTTGTTGATTTTATCCAGAAGATGGCGAAGAAGCCCGTGAACGATCTGGGGATTGTCGGTGGGAAATCCCCACATGTCATGGAACAGTCCGGTGACATTGTACCGGTGAACACCGCCAAAATCGGACATGGGCAGTCGTCCGTCCTCCCGGGGAAGATAAGGATGGTAGTCCACCCCTTGTTTGACCGATGTTTTCAGACGGCTCACCAGTGGAATTTTTCCGGGCTTGGGAACAAAGAGCCTCTCCCGCATATGCCCGATAATTTCATCCAGCATCAGGAGAACCGGCGTCCGGTAGGTTTCCGCAAGATTGAAAGCCTCGATGGTGATATCGAACAGATCCTGGTGACTGGAAGCCGTCAACGCGATAATGCCATGGTCTCCATGCGTTCCCCACCTCGCCTGATTGATGTCGCCCTGGCTCGCATGGGTCGGCAGTCCGGTCGACGGACCGCCTCGCTGAACATTCACGATGACGCATGGGATCTCCGCCATAATCGCATAGCCCAGTGCTTCCTGCATCAGGGAGAATCCCGGACCGCTTGTGGCGGTCATGACTTTGTTTCCGGTCAGGGATGCTCCGATAATCGCACACAGGGAGGCGATCTCATCTTCCATTTGAAGAAATTTTCCTCCGATTTGCGGCAGCCTGACAGCCATGTGCTCGGCGATCTCGGTCGAAGGAGTAATCGGATATCCGGCAAAGAAATCAAGCCCTGCATACAATGCGGCCTCAACACATGCTTCATTACCCTGGACAAATTTTATGTCATTCTTCATGTCAATGATCCTTGGGCGGATTATACATTCCGGTACGCCTGCGTTATTCCTCTTCCGTCTCCACTTCAATGGCAAGATCCGGACATCTCAGCTCACAGAGTCTGCAGCTGATGCAGTCTTGCGGCCTGGCGGCAAAGGCCTTGTCCTTGTCGTCAAGTTCAAGAACCTTTTGGGGACAGAAATGAACACAGATTCCACAGCCTTTGCACCAGTCCTGCCGGATATGCAGTTCTTTTAATTTTGGTTTCCCCATAGAGGATTCCTTTTCCTGTTATATAAAACGCTTCATGAGTTCATCAATCATGGCATCCACATTTTCCGGCGTCACACCCAGCTTCCTGCATGTCTGCTCTGTCTGCTCAAAAGCCATGCGGTTTTCCAGGTCTTTCAGCCGGGAAAATTGTCCCAGTCTTCTGCCGACCTGGTAGATCATCTGCCGTTCCGGAGGCATGTTCAGAAAATCATCCAGAACCCGGAGCATCTTTTCCTTTTCCTCCGGCAGACGGCCTTCGATTTCTTCGAACAGGTTCAGGATATGATCACTTTTGATGGTGCTGGTGATGCCGGAAAGATTCTGAATGAACAGCCGGATTTCTTCGGCCATCATTTTGTCCGTGCATTTTTCAAATGTTCCCTTTTCATAGGCATCGTATAATTCCACATGATTGGGAATGGCCAGGGTCCGCAGACGGATAAAGTCCGGATTGATCCGGTTCAGCGCTTCAGCGGTTTCAAGAGCATGCAATCGGGAAAGTTTTTTCCCGCCCAGGCCCGGCATGACATACTCGGAGAGCTGAATTCCGGCTTTTTTTACCTTGATCCCTGCCTGGATATGGATTTCCTGCGTAGCGCCCTTTTGCACCATTTTTAATACATCATCCGCTCCGGATTCGAGGCCGATATGAATTCGATTCAAACCGGCATCATGGAAATCCTTCATGTCCTCATCACGGATTCGGGCAATGGTATGGGATCTTGCATAGGAGGTAATCCGTTTTACCCATGAGAACCGGTCTTTCAGATGCCGGAGTATCCGGGTGAGGTCCCGGGGTTTGATGATCAGGCTGTTGGCATCCTGGAGAAAGACGGATTCCATTCCGGAGTTGATCCAGTGGATGGCCGCTTGAAATGCCTGCATTTCTCCCGGATTCATGCCCTGGGCCGCCTTGCCGATATCCGATCGCTCCACGCGGCCTGTTTTGCTTCCCAGGTTTTGCAGAAGCCCGACATGTCGATGCACCAGGTCAATGTCCTGCAGCACATGTTCTACCGGCCGAAGGGAAAACCTGCTGCCTTTGTAAACCGGGCAGAAGGTGCAGCGATTCCAGGGGCAGTTCCGGGTGACCCGGATCAGCAGGCTGTGCGCCTCGCTGGGCGGCCTTATGGGACCCTGCTCGAATCCCGAGTATCCTTCCACAGTGTGTTCCGGGGGATTTGCAATGGTCGTCATATATTGATCTCTTCCGGATCATCAAAGATCCATTCAATACGGGTGTGATAATCTGTTACAACAGCGGCGATATGATTGTCAAATGTGATATGCTCAACCTGAAAGTGCTGATCCTGAAATCGGACAGTCATATGATTGTCCGAGGTCTCCTTTTGAATCTTACAGGAGGAAAGGCCGGCAAGCCCGATTCCCATCAATTTCAGGACAGCCTCTTTGGCGGTCCAGTACCGGAAAAGCAGGTCGGATCGGGCAACAGGATAGATCGCCCATTCCGTTTCATCCGCCACCTTTTTTTCAAGCCCGGCTGTGTAAGGCCGGATCTTTTCCAGATCGATTCCGATTTTTCCCCGGGAGACCACGCCGGCAACATATTCCGGTTTATGACTGACGGACCACCAATATCCCATGGCGGGCAAGGGAACGCCTTTTGGATTTTTGATAAATTCCGTGAGGCGGAGGCCGCTTTTTTTTGCCGACCGCTCCGCCGCAACCCTTGCATAGTGACTCAGGAAATGAACTTTTTCCCGTCCTTTCAATTGTTGTTTGTCCGGCGGCACGGACAGTATGACCGGATAGAGGGTATCCAAATTACTCCGGTTCCGGGGGGCTTAAAATAATTCGGACATCCGCGACGGTCGCTCCTTTTCCTTCGGGATGGACCAGCAGCGGGTTGATATCCAGCTCCTTGATTTCCGGATGATTAATCACCAGATCGGACAGGCTGACCAACAATTTATGAATGATTTCAAGATCGGCTTTGGGCTTCCCGCGGAATCCGTTCAGCAGGGGGAAGCTTTTGATACTTCGCACCATTCTTCTGGCATTGTTCCGGCCAATGGGTGCCAGACGAAAAACAACGTCTTTGAACAGTTCGACAAAAACGCCTCCCAGACCAAACATGACCAGGGGTCCATGGCCTTTATACCGGTTCATCCCGAGGATCACCTCATTGCCGGAAGGAGCCAGTTTTTGAATCAGTACACCCTGAATCCGTGCATCCGGGTTATAGGCTTTTGCATTGCTGATGATTTCGCTAAAGGTTGTACGAACATCCTCCCGGGTCTTCATGCCTACCTTGACGCCGCCGGCATCGGATTTATGAATGATCTGGGGAGATACGATTTTCATGACCACCGGATATCCCATGCCGTCGGCGATTTCCATGGCCTGGTTTTCATTTTCGGCCAGGATGGTCGGCAGGATTTTGAAGCCGTAACATTGTAGGATTTCCAGCCCGTCAAGCTCTCCCAGATAGGTCTGGCCTTCATTCATGCATTTTTGGATGATTTCATCTGCATGATCTTTATCATGATGCAGTTCAAACTGTGCCAGTTTCTGCCGGTTCAACCATCGGGTTGCACTATACAGTTTTCCCAGGGCCCTGGCGCCGTTTTCCGGAAATTTGTAAACCGGAATGTTGTTTTTCTGAAGGTATTTCACGCCGGCGGAGACATCAACGATCCCCATGAAGCAGCAGACAATGGGCTTGGGGGAATTCTTCGCGATCTTTACAATCACTTCCGCCGTCCCGATTGCGTTTGTCATGGATTGCGGGGTTAATATCACCAGCGCGCCATGTACATTTTCATCCCGGATCACCGCATTTAATGCGTT
The DNA here is from genome assembly GCA_003599865.1 of Desulfobacteraceae bacterium. Taxonomy (GTDB): domain Bacteria; phylum Desulfobacterota; class Desulfobacteria; order Desulfobacterales; family SURF-7; genus QZKS01. The sequence continues at coordinate 27,374 of QZKS01000031.1, read as the reverse complement.
CTCGTATCGATCCTGGGCAGCGTCTCCAATCACATCCACCGGATTATGAATATTGGCGGTGGGCGGAAGGTGGCTGGCCAGAACCTCAATGGTCTCTTCGCTGAATTTTGCCAGCTGAAGCCCGGAGGTTACGGTCATATCGGTGGCCACAATTCCCGGCCCTCCGGCATTGGTGACAATGGCAATCTTGTTGCCGGTCGGAAATTTTTTAACGGCAAACGCATTGGCGTAATCAAACAGTTCAACAACAGAATCAACCCGGATGATGCCGGCCTCATCAAAAATCGCATCATAAAGTCCTTCCGTTCCCGCAAGAGAACCGGTATGGGATGCGGCAGCTTCCGCACCGGCTGAAGTACGGCCGGATTTAATGACCAGTATGGGGGTGGGGCGGTCTCCTGAAGTGATTTCCTTCACCGTATTTATGAATGTCTGACCGCTTTGCCGGAGTTCCTCCATATAGATCATGATGACTTCGGTATGCAGGTCCTCGTGAAGATACCGCAGGAGATCCAGTTCATTGACATCCGCCTTGTTTCCAATGGAAATAAACTTTGAAAATCCGAATCCGCGATCTGCTGCAAAATCCAGAACCGCCGTACACAATGCACCGCTTTGAGAAATAAAGGAGATGTTCCCGGCATTGGGCATTCTGGCGGAAAAACTGGCATTCAGGCGGATATCTTTATGGGGATTGATCACTCCCAGGCAGTTCGGACCGACTACACGGATTCCGGCCTCTTTACAGAGGGCGATAATTTTATTTTCGATTTTCAGCCCTTCTCCGCCGACTTCCCGGAAGCCTGCGGAAACAATCACGATTCCTTTCACCTTTTTGATCACACATTCCTCAACCGCTGTCAGGGCAGCCGGGGGAGGCAGGATGATCATGGCCAGATCCACCGGATCCGGAATATCCAGGATGGTGGGATAGGCTTTGATGCACTGAATGGATTTGGCTTTCGGATTTACCGGATAGAGTGTTCCCGTATATCCGCCGCGCAGAATATTTTGGAAAATATCATGCCCGACCTTGCCTGGAGTGGTTGAAGCACCTAATATGGCAACTGATTCCGGTGAAAAAATGGCATTGATTCTGTCCATGGAGTTTCTCCTTATTGATTTCCGGTTATTTCCAGAATTTTCTGATAAATTTGTTTTTTGGGAATCCCGTATTGGTCGGCCATTTTCCGTGCAAGGGAAGAGGTGGTATTTTCCGGGTTTTGGAGGCTTTCGATGATCTCCTGCCTGAGATCTTCAAGGCCAATTCCGCCGATTTGCGATTTTCCGGAAACCAGAAGTGTGCACTCTCCCTTGATGGTCTCCTTTTTTTCGATTTCCGCGATCAGTTCGGATAGGGTTCCTCTTTGAAATTCTTCATATTTTTTGGTCAGTTCGCGCGCAAAAACAATATCTCTTTCTCCAAAGGTATCCTTCAGGTCATGCAGCAGTTGGCTGATTCGTTTCGGTGACTCATAGAATATCAGGGTTCCGGGAGCAAATGCAAGTTTTTCGAGTTGTTCCAGCCGTTTTCCCTTTTTCCTGGGCAGAAACCCGACCACCGTAAAAATATCCGTCGGGAGCCCGGATGCGGAAAGCGCGGCAACAGCAGCGGAAGGTCCGGGAATCGGAACCGGCTGAATGTGGTTTTCAATGGCAATTTGGACGACCCGATAGCCCGGATCGGAAACCGATGGTGTACCGGCATCGGTTACGATGGCCACGGACAGCCCTTTTTCAATCTCGGAAATAAGTTTCTGCGCCATCGGAAGTTCATTGTATTCATGATAGGAAACCAGTTTCCCGCTGATATTGTGATGGGACAGCAGTCTTCGGGTATTTCTCGTATCCTCGGCGGCAATGATATCCACCTCCGACAACACCTTTATCGCCCGGATGGTGATATCATCCATATTCCCGATCGGGGTTGCAACAATGTACAGGCTACCTTTTGGATTCATTTCACATTATGTACCGGTAAGTTCAAACGCATTTTTGATGATTTCGATGGATGGCTGGTCTTGATCTTCTGACGGATGAATGGCGACAACATCAAAACGGGCTCTTTTGCCCATCTGCTTGGTTGACTTGAGATAGGTCAGCGCGGTTCTGGCGATTTTCTGCTGTTTTGTCCAGGTTACCGCATGTTTCGGATTCCCGTAACCGCTTGTCTGCCTTGCCTTTACCTCAATAAAAACAATGGTATCCCCATCTTTTGCAACGATATCGATTTCACCTGTTTTGGTTCGGTAGTTTTGTTCCAGGATACGGTATCCGTTTTTTATCAACTGCTTTACCGCAACGGATTCGCCTTTCCGGCCATACTGTTGTTTCTGATTCAGCATTGTCTTTTCATCATGTCGTGTTCACCTGTTCCTTTACACCCTTGAAGGTTTTGCGATGAATCGGGCAATTCCCATGATTCCGGATGGCTTCCCTATGACATTTTGTAGGATACCCTTTGTGTTTGTCAAATGCAAACAGGGGATACTGCCGGTGGTATTTTTCCATCAGCCGATCCCGGATTACTTTGGCGACAATGGATGCGGATGCGATGGAGATACTCAGGGAATCCCCTTTGACAATGGTTTGCTGGGGGAGTTCGGATGAGATCGGAAAAATGCCGTCAATCAGCAGGTAGTCCGGTGAAACGGAAAGATTGTTCACGGCCAAAGCCATGGAAAGAAGGGATGCCTGCAGGATATTGACACGGTCTATTTCAGCAGAATCGATAATCCCGATACCGATGGCTGTCGCATGATCACAGATATGAAGAAAAAGGGCTTCTCGTTTCCGGGGGCTGAGCTTTTTCGAGTCGGTAATATCGGATTCCGGGAAGGACGCCGGCAAAATGACGGATGCGGAAACAACAGGACCTGCCAAGGGGCCCCGACCAACCTCGTCAACCCCGGCAATTTTTGTAAAACCGTTGCTCCAGGCTGTTTTTTCAAAAATCCAAATGTCCGGTGCAGGTGAGATTTCCATTTAGAATCGTCAAGAGGTGCTCGATTTTCAGAGCAGAGACAATTGTGCGGCAAAGATCGCTTTTTGCAGCGATCATTGCCGGCCTGTCAACCGGTTCCGGAAATGATTTTTTCACAAAAAGAGGAACAGACTATCGGGCTGACAGAGATTGTTTTGTTATGCGGTCTCCAAAAGGCGGATTATCGAAAACGTTTCTCTTTGATTCTCGCGGCCTTTCCTCTCAGATTTCTAAGGTAGTAAATTTTGGAGCGCCGAACCCGGCCCAGAGTGTTGACTTCGATTCGATCAATGAGCGGGGAATGGAGCGGAAAAATTCTTTCCACACCCACACCATAGGAGACCTTTCGGACAGTGAAAGACGCGTTTGTCGTTCCTCGTTTCTTGCTGATGACAACACCCTGGAAAGCCTGGATACGCTCTTTTTCACCTTCTTTAATCTTAACGTATACGGTAACCGTATCACCCGGTGTAAATTCAGGATGGTCAAGACGAACCTGCTCTTTTTCAATTTCTTTTATTATAGTCTGCATATTATCCCCCCAAAATGATTCATCTGCCGGAGATTCGTTTTAAGCCGGGCAGATGGTAAATACCATATAATCTCAAACCTGCCTTTCTTATTCTATTTTTCAGACAAAGTCCAGAAAAATTTAATAAGAAACAGGTTCTTCATAAATCAGGCGATCCAGCGTGATTGATACGGCGGATCTCACCGAAAGATGATTATAATCCGAATCCGCCATAATCGGTTCCAGAATATAATCAGCCTGTTCTATTATTTCCGCTCCCAGCCCCCATGCGGTTCCAAACAGCAGGATATGCGGGGTGCCGGATTTCAGTTTGTTTTTGAGGTCGGAAAAGCCGATGGAACGTGAATTTTTTTTGGCGCTGGTCACAATGGTTTTGGCATTCCGGCCTCTTTTTTCCCGGATCTCCTCCAGAACAATCTGGATGGAGTCCCGGATTCTGACGATTTCAAGAGCATTCCCCCGGATGTGATTATAGACAGCACCGCTTCCGGAAATCCAGTGGGACAGGATTTTTTGGGTGAGCTCTTTCTGGTCTTCCAGCGGTGTGATCACATAAAACTGCCGGATGCCGTAAGTTCTCGATGCCCTTGCAATATCATGAAGGTCAAGATTGGTTACCGCGGATGTGATGGTTTCCCCTTTTTTGTTGACTACCGGATAGTGTACCAGAGCCACATAAAGATCAGGAACGGATGATATCTTCAATGTTGCGGCACCATTTTTTCAGGATTTCAATTTCATGACCGGTCAGGGATTTTTTTTGTAACAGATCAGGTCTTTTCATCAGGGTTCGCATCAGCGATGATTCCAGCCGCCAGTCTTCAATTTTTTTATGGTTGCCGGACAGAAGCACATCCGGGACTTCATCTCCGTTAAAATTTCCGGGTCTTGTGTAATGAGCATGTTCCAGCAATCCGTTTTCAAAGGAATCTTTTTCCGCAGATTCCTCTCCGCCAAGGATTCCGGGGATCAGCCGGGTGACGGCATCAATGATGATCATGGCAGCCAGCTCACCGCCGGTCATGATATAATCACCGATGGAAATTTCGTCATCGATCAGATGGTTGCAGATCCTTTCATCCACTCCCTCATACCGTCCGCAGATCAATATCAGTCCGTTGGCTGCCGCCAGTTCACGGGCCAGCTTTTGATCAAACAGCCTTCCCTGGGGAGACAGGAGAATGGTTTTTGACTCCGGAGACTCTTTTTTCGTCCATTGAACCGCATCGAAAAGAGGCTCCGGTTTCATGACCATTCCGCAGCCTCCCCCATAGGGTCTGTCATCGGTTACGCGATGCCTTCCTTGGGCAAAATCCCGAATGTTGACACTGGATATGGAAATCTGTTCCCGTTCCACAGCCAGCCGGATGATCCCATGCGCGAGAAACGCCTGGATCATTTCCGGGAAGATTGTCAGGATTGAAAATTTCATTTGCCGGACACCATGACTCTTTTCAATACCCGTCATCAAAGCCCCTCGGGGAGATTGACAATCATCCGGTGATTTTGCAGATCGATTTTAACGACAACGGTGCTGAGAGCCGGTATCAATGTTTCTCTGCCTGGGCTGTTCACCACATACACATCATTGCTTCCGGTCCGGAAAATGGAGTCCACTTTTCCCAGGTAAAACTCGTCTGTTTGAAAAACATCCAGTCCAATGATGTCAAACCAGTAATGTTCATCCGGTTCCGGATCGGGGAAAAGGGATTTCTCCATCAAGACTTCCGATCCCACCAGATTTTCGGCATCATCACGGCTATCGATTTCTTCCAGAATCAACCGGTAGAGGTTTTTATAGGGGTTGCCGTCTTTTATGGCGTAGCTATCCTCTTTTCCGCTTGGATCTCGCAATACAACTCGATGACCGGATTTGAAGATGGAGAGGGATTCTACATAAGGGTATAGCTTGAGGGCGCCCTGGATACCATGTGCGCCAATAATTTTACCCACGGACAAAAAATTATCACTGGTCATTCGATCATTCGATAATTTCCAGAACGGTCCGCTTCTTCACCTTGGCAGATGCCGCGCTGAGAATTGTACGCATGGCACGAGCCGTCCTGCCCTGTTTCCCGATTACCTTCCCTAAGTCTTCTTTTGCCACCTTCAACTCCAGTACCGAAGTTTGATTGCCTTCAACCTCTGAAACCTCGACTGCTTGAGGATTGTCAACAAGTGCCTGTGCAATATACTCGATCAGCTCTTTCATAGCCCATCTCCTTAGTTGGCGGTTGAGAATTAGGAAAATCCAAATGTTAAGCTGTTTCTGTTGCAACAACCTGTTTTTTAATCAGGTTTTTTACGGTATCCGTAGGGATGGCACCCTGTTCGATCCAATATTGAATACGGTCTTGCTTAACAATAACCTCTGCCGGATTGATCAGTGGATTGTATGTACCCAAAATTTCCATGAATCGTCCATCTCTGGGGGATTCGCTGTCTGTTACAATAATTCTGTAGAAAGGTTTTTTCTTTGCACCGTGTCTGGCCAATCTGATTTTTACTGACATTTGATTCTTTCTCCTTTTAGAATGGAAGCATGCCCCGGCCAAGGGACCGCATGCCTCCTTTATTTAATTTTTTAATCATTTTAAGCATCTGGGTATAGTTTTTTAAAAGCTTGTTCACATCCTGAACCTCGGTTCCGCTTCCTCTTGCGATTCGTTTTCGCCGGCTGCCATTGATAATTGCATGCCGTTCCCGTTCATGAGGTGTCATGGAATTAATGATTGCTTCAATGCGGACAAATTCCCTTTCATCCACTTCCAGTTTTTTAAACTGTTTGTTGTTGGCAACACCCGGGATCATTTTCAGCAGATCTTTGATGGACCCCATTTTGCGGATCTGGACCATCTGATCTTTAAAGTCTTCCAGGGAAAACTGATTTTTTTTCAGCTTTTTTTCAAGTTCAATCGCTTTTTTTTCATCCACCATATCCTGGGCTTTTTCAATCAGGGTCAGGACATCTCCCATCCCCAGGATTCTGGAAGACATGCGATCCGGATGAAACGGCTCAAGATCTTTGAGCTTTTCACCCACACCGACAAATTTAATCGGCTTGCCGGTGACAGCCTTGATGGAGAGTGCAGCTCCGCCTCTTGCGTCACCATCCATCTTGGTTAAGATAATGCCGCCGATATCCAGGCGGTCATCAAAGGACTTGGCGATATTGACGGCATCCTGACCGGTCATGGCATCGGCAACGAGCAGGATATCGGACGGTTTTGCCGTTTCCTTGATGCGGCTCAGTTCGTCCATCAGCGTTTCATCAATATGGAGCCTGCCGGCCGTATCCAGAATCAGGGTGTCGCATCCTGCCTGAAGAGCCGCACCTGCCGCATGGTGACAGATATCGACCGGGTTCATATCGGTGGAGGATGCAAAAACCGGAATGGAAAGCTGTTCACCCAGTTTGGTCAACTGGTCTATGGCAGCCGGCCGGTACACATCCGCCGGAACAAGATATGGTTTTCTTCCGGTATTCCGCAAAAAGACGGAAAGCTTTCCGGCTGTTGTCGTTTTACCGGACCCCTGCAGTCCAACCAGCATGATGGCAACAGGTTTGGGACCTCCGAGCGAGAGACCCTCGTGCTCCGACCCCATGAGTTCCGTAAGCTCATCATTGACGATTTTGATAAACTGCTGTCCGGGCGTGAGGCTGGTCAGGACCTCGGTTCCCAAAGCTCTTTCCTGGATGTCGGAAATAAAGTCTTTAACAACCTTATAATGGACATCGGCCTCCAGAAGAGCCATGCGGACTTCTTTTAATCCGGATTCTATATTTTTTTCGCTGAGCTTGCCCTGTCCTTTCAGCTTTTTAAAGGCGGCGTTCAGCTTTTCACTTAAACTGTCAAACATGCAGATACCTTGAAATCAAATCGTACTGATTAAAACTAAACTCTTGAAAATAATATTTCAAAAATGCTATGTCAAGCAAAATAATATTTACCGGAAAGTGTGAAAACTTTGATAATCAAGAACGATATAAAAGACCTTACGAAAAGCGAATTGATACTCTGGCTGCAGGATAAAGGGATTCGATCTTTCCGGGCAGGTCAGATCTTTAAATGGATTTTCCTCGGTCAAGCCGACACCTTTGACATCATGACGGATATTGGAAAAGACACCCGGAATCTGCTGTCCTCCCATTTTATCATTGAGCGCCTGTTTATCCCTGCAATCGAAGAATCCCGTGACGGATCAAAGAAGTTTCTGTTCCGTCTGGCTGATGGAAACCATATTGAAACAGTCCTGATCCCCGAAAAAAACCATCACACGCTTTGTATTTCAACCCAGGTTGGCTGTGCCCAGAATTGTAAATTCTGTCTCACCGCAAAAGGCGGCTTTATTCGCAACCTTACACCGGGAGAGATCCTGGCTCAGATCCGGGATGTCAGAAATACCATGGACCATCCGGAGTTTTTAAAAAATGTTGTACTGATGGGAATGGGTGAACCTCTTGCAAATTATGACAATGTCATAAAAGCCCTTGATACGATGAGGGATGCCGATCACGGGCTGAAAATATCTGCAAGGAAAATTACCATCTCCACAGCAGGACTGATCTCGAAATTTGCTGCCCTGGGTCGAGATACGGATGTAAATTTAGCTATATCATTAAATGCTTCAGATAACAAGACCCGAAGCATGCTGATGCCGATAAATCAAAAGTATCCCATCGAGGATCTGATCCAGGCATGCCGAAGGTACCCGCTGGCCCCCCGGGAGAAAATCACGTTTGAATACATACTGATCAAGGGCGTCAATGATTCCTCTGATGACGCAGATCGTCTGATTCAATTGCTTCGGTCGGTCAAAGCAAAGATCAATCTGATCCCATTCAATGAACATCCGGAAAGTGACTGGAAACGGCCGGATGATCAGGTGGTTGATCAGTTTTTGCAGCGGCTTCATGATGCCGGCTATACCGCCATTATCCGATACAGCAAAGGTCTTGATATTTCAGCGGCATGTGGCCAGTTGCGAGCCAATCGGATTCAAAACAACGATTGAAAACCGATTGTTCGATCCATTCCGCACATCAGGTTGCGGCACGAAAGAAACAACTGCTGTCATCATCATCCTGGGCGGATGGCGTGGGTGCCGGGTTGCCGGCCCCCTGGGTGGTTTCCCAGTCTCCTCCGGTCTGCTTGCGGCTCAGAAATGTCCGCAGCGCGTCAGACACGGTTGTTGAAAAGTTATTGTACCGGAAGTCGCTCCGGTTATCAATCAGGCTGGTTAACAGCTTCAATTCTTCGGGAATCCGACCTTGCAGCTGATTGTTTGAAATCAATAGAATGGTCAGGTTTTCCAGGTTGCCGATGTCATCGGGAATGGTTCCCGTCAGCTGATTGTCCGACAAAGACAGATAGGTCAGCCCGGTGAGATTGCCGATCTCGGCAGGAATGCCTCCGGTCAGCTCATTGTTGTCCAGGGAAAGGTACTGGAGGTTGATCAGGCTGCCGATTAAAACCGGGATTTCATCATTCAGCTGGTTGCCGGACAACGCCAGACTTCTGAGTTCGGTCAGGCCCCCGATCCCTGAGGGGATGCTGCCGCCAAGTTCATTGCTGTCCAGCCAGAGATCCGTCAGATTGGTGAGGCTGCTGATACTGGATGGGATATTGCCGGAAATGCGGTTGTTGGATATCGAAAGATAGGTCAGATTCAACAGCGTCCCGATCCCGGTCGGAATCGTGCCGGATAACCGGTTGTCCGAAACCGCCAGATAGGTCAGATTGGTCAATGCATTAATGGTGATCGGGATGGACCCGGTGATGTCATTCCCATACAGTTTCAGGATGATCAGTTCCGTCAGATCTCCAATGGAATCCGGAAGTGCTCCCGAAAGGTTATTGGCGTGCAGGTCGATTTCGATGACATGATTGTTGCCGCTGTCACAGGTGATGCCATGCCAGGCATGTTCCGTTCCGGCGGGTCCCAGCCAGTTTGTATTGACTGTCCAGCTTGATCCTCCGGTATGGTTGTAAAGGTCGATCAGGGCATTGCGCTGGGCGGCCGGAATGGCTCCGAGAGCGACCTGAAATGATCCTTGCGCTGCCAGGAAAACGAAAAAAAAAGAGAAAATGAATCGGTTCATTTTATGATTCCTTCGTGAGGGGATAGCATTCATGATTTGAATTTTTGCCCGGATGAGTAGGCTGATTGTATCATACCGTTTGATAAAAATCATCAGTTTCCTGGAAAAATTCTTGAGGATTGAAAATGGACGGTGTTATGGTTGAGGTATTCATTATTTTATAAATCAGATCTTTGGGCTGCGAAAGAAGGTCGGCGCGGCATTTCCGAAAACGATCACAACCCCGGAACCTAAGGAGGAAGCATGAGTGCAGCCGGTACCATCTGGAGAGACAAAAACGGCATCTGCCATGTTGAGGGAAGGAACAAGACAGCGGTTTTCGAGCTGATGGGATATGCCCACGGAAAAGACCGGGGAATGCAGATTCTGCTGATGCGAATTCTGGGGCAGGGACGTGTATCGGAAATCCTGGATTCGAGTGATGGCATGCTGGCGATCGATACGTTTTTCCGGAGGATGAACTGGACCGGGGGGACCCTGGCGCAACTGGAACGATTGACACCGGAGGCAAAAGGTATTGTTGAAGCGTATTGCAATGGCGTAAACCGGGCATTTTCGGAGAAGATCCCCTGGGAGTGCAGGTTGTTCGGTTACAAGCCGGAACCCTGGCAGATCGAAGATTCGATCCTGATCTCCCGGATGATCGGTTATCTGACCCTGGCCCAGTCTCAGGGCGAGATGGAACGGTTCCTGATCGAACTGGTTCAGGCCGGTCTGGATGAAGATCGCCTGAATGAGCTGTTTCCGGATATCCTCGGCGGGCTGGATATTGATCTGGTCAAAAAGATCAGGCTTCAGGAACGGCTCGTTCCTCCGTCCGCTCTCTGGAATATTGCGGCTCCGGTCATGATGGCATCCAACAACTGGGCGGTTTCCGGCAAGAGGACGGCATCGGGAAAGCCGATTCTGGCAAATGATCCTCACCTGGAGGTCAACAGGCTTCCCAATGTCTGGTATGAAATGGTATTAACAATCGGGGATTCATATGCCATGGGCGGAACCATGCCCGGCGCGCCCGCTCTGCTGGTTGGCCGGAATCCGGATCTTGCGTGGAGTGCGACCTATACTTTTATGGACGGAACCGATTCCTGGATTGAACAATGCAGGGACGGCAAATATTTCCGTGAACCGGACCAATGGATTGATTTTTCCCGGAGAACGGAAATCATCAAGCGAAAACGAAAAGATCCGGCAACCGTTACCTTTTATGAAAACAACCATGGCGTACTGGAGGGCGATCCGAATCAGGAAGGATATTATATTGCTACTGCATGGGCTCCGGCATTTTCAGGGGCGGTGACCCTGAACAGCATTGTTGAAATGGTGGATGTCAAATCCGTAACCCGGGGAATGGATCTCCTCGGCCGCATTGAGACATCCTGGAATTTTATCCTGGCGGACCGGGAGGGAAATATCGGCTACCAGATGTCCGGTCTGATGCCCAAGCGGCGGGAAGGGATCAGCGGATTTGTTCCGCTGCCCGGCTGGGAGAAGAAGAATGACTGGCAGGGATTTGAAACCTATCAGGATCTGCCGAGATCCTATAATCCGGAATGCGGGTATCTGGTGACCACCAACCAGAACCTGAATGCGCTGGGAAAGGTCGATCCGATCAATGTGGGCATGGGTCCATACCGTTCCGACCGGATTGAAGGTCTGCTGGCGAAAAACAATAAGATCGACTGTGAGTATATGTATCAGCTGCATTATGATGTCTATTCCACACAGGCGGAATTGTTTATGGCGATTCTTTCCCCCTTGCTGCCGGATTCGAAGCATGCCGCCATCTTGAAAAACTGGAATCTTGAATATTCCGCTGATTCCGAAGGGGCGTTTCTGTTTGACCGGTTCTACAGGCAACTGTATCGGGATGTTTTCGGGGATCACGGTTTTGGAGCGGATGTGGTGGATTACATGGACCGGCACACCGGTATTTTCAATGATTTCTACATCAATTTCGATCGGATTCTGCTGTCGGAAACCTCTTCCTGGTTTGGGGGAAGGTCGCGTGAGGAACTTTTTCGTCAGGCTGCGGAAAAGGCTCTGCAATCCCCTCCGCAAAAATGGGGAAATGGCCGGAAGGTCATATTGAAGAATATTGTTTTTGACGGAAAACTTCCCAGGTTTCTGGGTTTTGACCGAGGTCCGGTGACCATTATCGGAAGTCTAGCCACACCGCATCAGGGACAGATTTTTGAAAGTGCCGGGCGTCTGACCACCTTTGCACCATCCTTCCGGATGGTGACCGATCTGTCCGCCGATGTAATCCATACCAATATGGCGGGCGGACCATCCGACCGGCGTTTTTCAAAATGGTATTGTTCCGATCTTAAAAACTGGATGACCGGAAAATATAAAACGATTGGTGCCGAAACAGATCAGCCAAAAGAGAACTTTTGATAGAACCATGGCACAATGAAGTTTTTACTTCCGGTTTTTTAAACAAGGATAAAAAAAGGAGGCCATATGACCAATCCCTACGAAGCGGCATTTGAACAGTCGATCAATGATCCTGACGGATTCTGGGGCAAGGCGGCAGAGGACTGCCACTGGTACAAGCGCTGGGACAAGGTGCTGGATTCGTCAAAAAAGCCTTTTTACCGCTGGTTCACCGGCGGCCGGATCAATACCTGTTACAATGCATTGGACTGTCATATTGACGAAGGGCGGGGTGAGCAGCTTGCCCTGATTTACGACAGCCCGGTGACAAACACCATCCGAAAATATACCTACAAGGAGCTTCGTGACGAGGTGGCAAAATTCGCGGGAGTGCTCAAGGCTCAGGGCGTGGGAAAAGGGGATCGGGTGCTGATCTATATGCCCATGATTCCTGAAGCGGCAATGGCCATGCTGGCCTGTGCGCGAATCGGTGCCGTGCATTCGGTGGTTTTCGGCGGGTTTGCTGCCCCGGAACTGGCCACGCGCATCAATGACGCCAAGCCCAGGTTGATCGTGTCTGCGTCCTGCGGCATTGAAGTGAAGAAGGTGATCGCCTATAAGCCCTTGCTGGATGCAGCCATTGACATGAGCACAAGCAAGCCGGGGAAATGCATTATATTCCAGCGATCCATGGAAAAGGCATCCATGATTGCCGGTCGGGATGTGGACTGGGCCGAGGCCATGGCAGCCGCATCTCCGGCAGATTGTGTGCCGGTTGCGGCAACGGATCCTCTGTATATCCTGTATACCTCGGGAACCACGGGTCAGCCCAAAGGAGTGGTCAGGGACAATGGCGGGCATGTGGTGGCATTGAAGTGGACCATGAAGAATATCTATGACGCGGACACCGGCGATGTATTCTGGGCGGCATCGGATGTGGGCTGGGTTGTGGGTCACAGCTATATCGTCTATGCGCCGCTGTTCAAAGGCTGTACGACCATCCTGTTTGAGGGCAAGCCGGTGGGAACACCGGATGCCGGTGTGTTCTGGCGGGTGATTTCCGAGCACAAGGTCAAAATCATGTTCACAGCTCCCACGGCCTTCCGGGCAATCAAGCGGGAAGATCCAAAGGCGGAATTGATGAAGAAATATGATCTGTCTCCGTTCAAAGCGTTGTTTCTGGCAGGCGAGCGGACAGATCCCAATACACTGCACTGGGCCGAGGATGCCCTGAAAGTGCCGGTAGTGGATCACTGGTGGCAGACCGAAACCGGCTGGGCTATCTGTGCCAACTGCCTGGGGCTTCATTCCTTTCCGGTCAAAGAGGGATCGCCCACCAAGCCGGCGCCGGGATGGAATCTGCAGGTCGTGGATGCCGATAACAAACAGATGGCAGCCGGACAAATCGGCGCCCTGGTCGTGAAACTGCCGCTTCCTCCCGGCGCATTGCCCACCCTGTGGCAGAATGACGACCGGTATGTGGAGTCCTATCTGAGAGAGTTTCCCGGCTATTACAAAACTGCGGATGCAGGCTTTATTGATGAAGACGGATATGCCTTTGTCATGAGCCGGACGGACGACATCATCAATGTGGCAGGCCATCGGCTTTCCACAGGGGCCATGGAGGAAGTGATCTCAGACCATCCGGATGTGGCCGAGTGCGCGGTTCTGGGGGTGGATGATGATCTCAAGGGGCAGGTTCCGGTAGGCTTTATGGTGCTCAAGGCCGGTGTGACCAAAGCAGATGAAGAGATCGTCAAGGAAGTAGTCCGGATGATACGCGATCGGATCGGGCCGGTGGCAGCCTTCAAAACCGCAACGGTGGTCAAACGTCTGCCCAAGACCCGCTCGGGCAAGATCCTGCGGGGAACGATCCAGAAAATCGCCGACAACAAGGAATACAAGGTGCCGGCCACAATCGATGATCCGACCACCCTCGAAGAAATGGAAGCCGCCTTGAAGAATATCGGCTACGCCGGTGCCAGGAAAAATTGATCACTTGATCGTTATTTGAAAACACCTTTTTCATGCGGGTGCTTCTGCAAACGGAAGCACCCGCATGAAAAAATACAATCCCTCAGGCACGGTCTGATAAAACACCAATATGGAACTTTTTGGTTACGGTTGCAGTTGATATTTCTTTTTCGAATCAATAGCCAAATTTTCCTAAAAACAGGTTTCGTTAAATCTGGAAGAATACCAAATGTTCCTGGTCTCTGAAAACGCACGACAGAGGAATATCATATCACAAAACGTCCGGTAAACATTTGATATTCAAATCAAAAAAATATGCGACTTCTTTTTGCCCCATGGTTTGAAGATTTTGGAAAATATTCTAATAAAATCAAGGGTTGATAATTCTGATTTAAAATTTATGAGTTTTCTCTTAAAGCAGTATATTTGGCATGTAAACGAGTCTTTTAACGATGTTAAATTTATGATATTTTTATAAATATCTATTATTATGAGAGTGAAAAAGTGTTGAATGTTTCGTCATATTTAATAATATACGAATAGTTGAGAAAATGGCGTGTAATCGAAAGTTTCTGTATAATAATGTTCGAAGACTCTGGAAGTTCTTTATTGCGAAAGGGTTAAGAATCGATTATCCTAAATGTAGGGTATTTACCTTTACAGGAGGTTGATATGGATATTTCATTACCTTTAGATAAAATGACAAGTCTGGATAAAATAGCGGTGATGGAGAAACTATGGGATGATCTTTGCCGAAATCCTGAATCCATTTCATCGCCGGAATGGCACCGGGAAGTTTTACAGGATAGAGAAAGGGAGATAAACGAAGGGAATTCAAAATTTACAGCATTTGATCGTGCTAAGGAAAGAATCAGGAACAAGATCAAATGAAAATTGAGATCCTTGATTCTGCCGAGGAAGATTTAATCGACGGTTTCAAATTCTATGAAGATCAGTCGAGAGGTCTCGGTGATTATTTTCTCGATTCTCTCTTTTCAGACATAGAATCGCTCCGTGTTTATGCCGGTATTCACGCCCTCCATTTTGGATATCACCGCTTACTTTCCAAAAGGTTTCCTTTCGCCATCTATTACCGTTTACATAGTAAGATAATCCGGGTCTTTGCCGTTTTGGATTGTCGCAGGAGTCCCGCATGGACTAGAAATAGACTTTCGTGATCTTCGAACCTGCGCCTGCACGGGGGCCGCTCGTACATCGCGGCCTGTGAGGCGCGCCGTTCAGCGATTGAAATAATAGATCTGGAATTTTTTAAAAACAAACCTCTGAGATCGGCAAATCGAATATCCCTCAATACTAAAATTCCGAAAAGTTGAGATTCATCGTTGTGAACGAATTTTTCAGTATGCAAATTCAGGGAACAGATTTCCCAAAATGATTTCCCTTTTTTACAGAAAAGTCTGTGTTAAATTATTCTATCTATAATAAAATTAATGCATTTGCGGTAATTTTAAAAATGCGAAAAGATAGTATGACCTACGAGGAAATAGCGGAGTACCTTGAGAAGAATAATATTTCAACATTTAGAGGTCGGGGGAAATAGCATGCACAAACTGTTCACAGGTTGTATCAGGGTTACATAGATGAATAAGATATTTCAAAACCATCCGTGTTCAACACGATATAATAACAAACTCTATTTCTTGCAGACGCCCTATGCCCCCTTATGGGGTATGCCCCCACATACCTATGATTCAAACTTGCCCTATCATTGATTATCTGATAAACACAGGACTGATTTTTCTCTTATAACAAATTGATAATAAATTGGTTTAACACAGGATATATGGGTTGCTGAATGAAAGATTTAATGAATTTGAAAACAGGCTGGAATATTTATAAACTTATATTGATTATAACACTTGCTGCTTTTGTATTATTTGGTTGTGGTGGTAGTGGTGACAGCAACACTGAAAATAGCACTTATAGAGTTCATGATGCAATAGACTTGGATGCTTTAATTGGTGTTAATACAGTTTATGGAGATTTAGTTATAGAATCATCCAATTTGAACAATCTTAACGCCTTAGAAAGCCTTGAAACCATTAGAGGCAGCCTTTGGATTTCAGATACCAATTTGACAAGCTTAAAAGGTTTAGACAATCTTACTACTGTGGGTAAAGATTTATACATTCAACGCAATGATAATCTGACCAGTCTTGAGAGCTTGAGGAATTTAAGATCTGTTGCTAATCAAGTCTTTATTCAAAGCAACAAACTTATAGAAAATTTTGCGGGACTCGAAAGTCTTTCCAGCATAAATGAGCTATACATAGGGTTAAATGATTCTTTGGTTAACTTTACGGGTTTGGAAAATCTTCATTCCGTGCAATCCTTTTTTACAATTCAAAATAATTATTCTTTAACAAGTCTTGACGGATTAGAAGGACTTACAAAGATACGCTATCTAAGCCTTTCAGGAAACGGAGTCCTGACCAGCATAGAATCGTTAAAAAACATTAGTTCAATAGATGGTAGCTTGACTATTTCCGAGAATGATTCTCTGACTACCCTCGAAGGTTTAGAGAGTCTTGCTTCCATTAAAGAAGGTAGCCTGAACATAACTGACAATAGTGCATTGATCAGTCTTGCCTGTTTAAAAAATCTTTCTACAATTGGTCGAAGTCTAATTATCTCATCCAATTCTTCTCTGACAGAACTTGGTTTAGAGGGGCTCAATTCAGTAGGTAATCTTATTGTACCTGCTAATGTTGCTCATTACCAGTTCCAAATCTCTAATAATAATGACTTGTGTACAAGTCAAGCGGAAGATCTGAAATTTCAGATTCATGATGCTGGTGGATTTGGCCCAAGCTATCTTTTCTGTGAGAAGACTGTATCAGACAATAAACCAGATTGTTAAAATAATAACTGGTCATGATGGCGTTTTTCTACTACGTAATATACACTGAAAGAGTTGCTTGCGACCAAGCTTAATGCCCAACTGACAAGGGTTTAGGATTAAAATGGAAGCGATATTTGGTCTTAAAGTTATATTTTTTGCATCAAAAAGAGCATTCTAAGCAAAGAATGCAGGATCATAAAAAATCTTTCCGATACTGAAAGGAAAAAATCAGCTCAGGCGATGCTGGAATTCAACAATTGAAATAATAGATCTGGAATTTCCTGAAGTATAATCCCTGAGATCGGTAAATCGAATATCTCTCAATACTAAAATTCCGAAAAGTTGAGATTCATCGTTGAAATATTGTATTTGGAGGCATATGTTTTCAGTTCTCATAAATCAGGTCGTTTATTACGCCTTCAACGCCGCCTTAAGCATTTTCAAAACCTCATTAACTCATGCAAGAAAAGACCTAATTTCTCCCCGGATGTCATCAATCTGATCTTTGGTAAACCATTTGATTTCCGGATCCGCATTGAACCAGGTAAGCTGGCGTTTGGCGTATCTTCTGGTGTCCTGTTTCATGTTATGGACGGTTTCTTCCCATGGGGTTTCCCCGGACAGGTATTCGGTCATATGCCGGTATCCGAGAGATTGCATGGATTTCAGGTCTGCGGTGTATCCCTTGCGGAGAAGTTTTTCAACTTCCGCAAGAAGGCCCTGCTCCAGCATGATGTCCACCCGCTGGTTGATGCGGCTGTATAGTTCTTCCCGTTCAGCGGACAGGCATATTTTCAGGGTATGATATTTCGTGTCTGAAAATTGATGCTTTTCATGGAAGCTGGTAATGGGCTTTCCGGTTTCTTCAAATATCTCAAGCGCCCGGATGATGCGGAATGCATCATGGGGATGGATCTTCTTCGCCGCCTCCGGGTCGCATTTTGCAAGGCGCTGATGCAGGGCTTCCGAACCGGACCGCTGAGCCTCCTGTTTCAAACGGATCAGCACTTCCGCGTCAGCCGGCCTTGCCCTTGACAGGCCGTGGATCAGGGCCTTGATATACAGACCGGTGCCTCCCACAACAAAGGGGAGACGGCCCTGTTGAACAAGGGATGCGATCACGGAATCCGCCATGGTTGCAAAAACAGCGGCGTCAAACGGTTCATCCGGATTGACGATATTGATCATATGATGGGGAACCGATTCCTGTTCAGACCGGGTCGGTTTGGCGGTTCCGATATCCATTTCTCTGTAAACCTGCATGGAATCGGCACTGATGATTTCACCGGAAAATTCCCGAGCCAGTTCAATGGCGGTCGCGGTCTTCCCGATTCCGGTGGGCCCGCAGATAATGACGATTTTTTCTTTGGTTTCCCTTTTCATAGCATGTATGACTTAAAAATGGATCACTTCCGCATTTCTGCACAGTGCCTGAAGTTCATCTTCCCATTTTTCTCCTCCGGCTTGCAGGGCCAGTTCAACGGCAAGATGTCGGGCACGGATGTTATATCGTGAATGTCTTCCAAGGCCCTGAATGCAGGACGGACAGTTCGTTAAAATCGTTGTTTCCCGGTCCTGATTTTCCTGTATGGAAAGGATGGACTTCTCCTTCCGGTTTCGCATGGCAGCCGTAATATCCGGTCTGCTCAACGACATGGTGCCGGCTTCGGCGCAGCACCCCGGTGTCGTGATCAACCGGTTGCCGCCATGGGTCATCAACAGGTTTTCGGCATTGCCGTTTAAGGAATCATGGCAGGGCTGATGGTAAACAAAGCGTCTATTCACAGGAGCCGGAAACCCGTTTTGCATGGAAAAGGCGCTGACATCCACGATTTTTGTCTGGAAGACGGCATCTGCCTGCTGTTCCAGAAGCGCCTCACGGCAGGTTCCGCAACTGACAGCACAGGCTGAAAAAGTTACATGGCCGAAGGTTTCCCGTATCTGCGTGAGAAAAATGATATTGCGGAGCGTAATGCGACTTTCCATTTCCTTTTTTGCATTGACCTTTGCCGGAAAACCGCAGCAGAGAAACGGAGGCGGCAGAATGACCGACAGGTTGGATTTTAACAGAATGTAAATGGATGCTTTTCCGATGATGCCGAAAAGACGTTCCGATCCGCAGCCCGGAAAGTAAAAAACCGTTCCTTTGGATGGTTCCGCCGGTATGGCCAGAACCGTATGGTTACCTTCCAGAGGCGGCATGGCGCTCCAAAGCGTTCTGGAACACGCAGGCGGAATCGGTGAGGAAAGCAGCCTTGGCACGGGAAAAGAATTATCCGTCTTCCGGGCCAGCCAGGAAAGGGTTCCGGCCAGGTTGCGCTGGATACTCCCGCCGAATCGGATGGCGAGATTTCGAAAAGCAGCATTTAAAACCGGAGAGCGGCTTTCCAGGAAATGCAGGGTGGTCGCGGTAATGAGTTTCGTGTGTTTCATCTTGCGGGTTTCCAGGAGTTCTTTTTCCATAATGGAAACCTCGCCCGTATCAATATCAACCGGGCATGGTTTGAGGCATTTATGGCATATGGTACAATGGTCCGCGATTTCCTCCAGATGCCGTATGAATGAAAATCGGGTTGACCGGAATTTCTGGGCCTCATAAAGCGATGCTTCAATCAGGGAGGCAATGGCAAGATTTTTATTCCGCGGATGAAAGAACAGATTCTGCTGCGGATAAAAAACACAGCAGTCGGCCTTGCATTTCCCGCACCGGATGCAGTTGGATATCTTTAAGGCCAGATCCCCGAGGGAAACATGATGCAGAATTCGGGCCTCCAGGCCGAGCAGGTTAAAGGAGGGCGTGAAGACCTGGTTCGGTACTTCCATGTCGGACAGCTTGCCGGGATTCATGACGCCTTCCGGGTCGATTTCCTTCCGGTATTGCGCCAATCTCTCAATCCGGACCGGATCCATATATTTCAGCTTTGTAAATCCGATGCCGTGTTCTCCGCTGACGACACCATCCAGCTCCAATGCCTTGTCCATGACGGTATCTGCTGTTTCCATGGCGCGGATCATCATCTCACGGTCATTGGAAAATACCGGGATATTGACATGAACATTTCCATCTCCCGCATGCATGTGTGTGGCAATCACAATCAGATGGGAGCGGGTTTCCTGATAGATCATGTTGATTTCACCGCACACCTTGGCGTATCCGCGAAACAGGGTCATCAGGTCTTTCAGGAGCTGCCGGATATGGGTTTCCTGCTGGAGGTTGGTTTTCCCGCATAATGAAATTTTTTCCAGAAACTCGCGCAGCAGTTTTTTGGCCGCAGGGATTTTTGCCTCCAGCCATTCCGGATCGGCAAGCGGTTCCGCCTCTTCGAGGTAGGTACTCACCTGCCAGGCAAAAGACTGCTGGTTTTCCCTTTCTTCCTCGATATTGCATCGGTCGACAAAATTGGAAAATTCCGGCAGGGCGGACAGGGGAAGCACAATGTCCTCGTTCAGTTTGAACGCATTGGTTCGTTTGGCAATGGCACCCAGTTTTTTGCGATCCTGCCAGAATCTTTCGGATTCCTGTCTGCTTTCCGTAAAAAAGGCAAAGGTGTTGGTGTAGGGTTTCAGCAGTTCCGAAAGTTTCTGCTTGCCCTTTTCCAGCTGCACGGCCGAGTGCCCGACAATATCAATCAGGAGCACTGCCTTGGGGCTGTCGTTTTTCGGGGCCTTGACTTTATATTGGATCGCCCGGACATACTCCTCATCAAAATGTTCCAGCGCCATCAGCGCTTCTTCGCCATGATTGATAAAGGTTTTGGATATGTCTAAAATAACCCTGCCCGCCTCGTCCATATCCTGGCCGAAAAATTCGATACAGCATGTGGATTTGCATTCGTAGGCTTTGTGAAGAATAAATTTCGCAGAGGTGATGACACCGTCGGTTCCCTCTTTCTGGAGTCCCGGGAGTCCGTTCAGAGCCTTATTGGTGATATCCTTGCCAAGACCCTTTGTCCTGATTTCCGTGCCGGTAAGGAAGATCGTCTTCAGGACATTTCCGGCGGCGACATCCAGAATGTCGAATTGTACAAGGTCTTCGGGAAGAACTTTCCGCAAGGGGTGATCCACTCTCCGGATCTCCAGCAGGCGGCCGTCGGAAACAGCGATGCGGAATGAAAAGATATTGTCTATCGCCGTTCCCCAGAGTACGGCAGTTTTTCCTCCGGCGTTTTCAGCGATATTGCCGCCGACCGTACATGCCCATGAGCTTGTCGGGTCTGTGGCAAAAACATAGTTTTTTGTTTCCGCAAACTTCATGGCATCGCCGGTGATAACACCCGCCTCCAGGCTGAGGACCGGTATACCGGACTCACTCTTGTAACATTCTGTTTCCATCCCGATGATGCGATTCAATTTTTCGGTATTGATCATGATACAGTTTTTCCGGACCGGCACGGCCCCCCCGGTCAAACCGGTACCGGCTCCCCGCGGGATGGCATGATATCCCAGGTCACGGATTCCGGAAAGAAGGAGTGGTACCTGTTCCTCCTTGTCCGGCCATACAACGGCAATGGGAAGGAAAAGCCGCCAGTCGGTTGCATCGGTTGCATGGCTGATCAATGCAAACGGATCAAAGCTGATATTGTCTTCACCTGCAATCGGTCCCAGCGCTTTTTTGATCCGCTGATGTTTTTTGTTCTCATGGATGAGTTCTGCTGCAAGCGTTTTCAGGTATTCCCGGCAGCACGCGGCAATGGTTTGTATCTCTGTTGTAGCGGATGCATTCTGTTCGATCGATGCAAGGTCTGCATTCAGCCCTTGCAGAAAGGTTTTGCGAATGGATATTTTTTCAACAAGACTCTGGAATACGTATGGATTGCGATGGATGACAAACATGTCTCCCATGAAACGCATGAAGCGTTTGATCAGCGGCTTTGTGTTCTGCTGGTATCTTATTTTTTCGAGGGTGTACCAGGCGGTTGTACCCAGAAGAAACTTGATGATTCTTGCATCGTCTGCTGACGTATAATTATAAGGAATTTCACGACTTTTTTGGTGGGGCATGGTTTTGTATACTAAGCAATTGCTTTTTCAGGCGCGTTCAAAGGTTTATTATTTTTCCATTTCGCCTGTTAAAATAGCAGTTGCACCTTACAAGGTCAAGGGCGGAACGATATGATTTAAAGCGGTTGACTTCGATTGGATTTTGAATAGAATATGGGTGTCATTCTAATACATTATTTTTCCACCCGGATGATCTTTCAGGAGGGCTGTGATGAGAATAGCGATTGTTGGCGGGGGGACCCGATGCCTGTATCTGATGGAGATGATCAGAAAACACAAATTCCATGAAATATCCCCTGTCGTTGTTGCGGTGGCTGAAATCAAGGACGATACGCCGGCCCTGTTCCTTGCAAAGCAAAGGGGGCTGTTTACCACACATGACTACAATGATTTTTTCAAGAGAGAGGGCATCGACCTGATTGTCGAGCTCACCGGCAATCTGGATATTTATAATGATATTTTGCAGAAAAAAGCCAGGAATGTCCGCGCAATCGCTCATACCACAGCCCTTCTTTTCTGGGAGATTTCCAACAGTTCGGATATGCATAAAAAGGTTGACCGGAAACTGCAGGAGACCCAGGCCCTGTATTATGCCATGAGCAATGATATGATTCAGGAAGACATGATGGTGATCGGGCTGGATTACCGAATCCAGGATGCCAACGCAGCCATGGTGAAAAAGCTCGGCATGCGGAGGGATGAGATCAAGGGAAGATATTGTTACGAGGTTACCCATCACCTGGACAAACCCTGTTCCGGTGATCACCATCCCTGTCCGTTGTTGCAGGCGGTTGAATTCCGAAAGCCGACCCAGACAACGCATATTCATCTGGATAAGGCGGAGAATGAGCTGCATGTTTCCATCTCCTGTTATCCGCTGATTGAAGATGGAAAGGTGGCCGGGGTTATTGAAATTTCAAAGGACATTTCCCAGGATATCCGGGTGCAGAAGGCGATGATGCAGCAGGAAAAAATGGTATCCATCGGCAGGCTGTCCGCAGGAGTTGCCCATGAGATCAACAACCCCCTGACCACGATTTTAACCTCCTCCATGCTTGCCCAGGAAGAGCTGGAGCCGGATCATCCGGTTTATGAAGAATTGAAAACCATCGCCAATGAAGCCATGCGGTGCCGGAAAATTGTGAAGAGCCTGCTGGATTTTGCCCGCCATTCCGAACCGGTGAAAAAAGACTATAATCTGAATGAGATCGTTCAGGAAAGTTTCATATTGACCCGAAAACAGGCGGCGTTCAAGGATATCGAGGTCCATGTAAACCTTTCGGAACAATTGCCCGCCATCAGCATTGATAAGGATCAGATCCAGCAGGTCATTATCAACCTGGTCCTGAATGCGATTGAGGCAACACCACCCGGTGGAAATGTTGCCATCACGACCCGATATCTCTCATCTTCCCGGAAGGTCGAGGTGGAGGTGAAGGATTCCGGAATCGGCATCCCCAAGGAAATTATCGATAAGATTTTTGATCCTTTCTTTACGACACGGTCGGACGGCACAGGCCTCGGGCTGTCCATTACACAGGGTATTGTGGAAAAGCATGATGGAAAGATTCAAGTCAAGAGCAGGCCGGGCGAGGGCGCTTCTTTTTGTATTCAGCTTCCATTGAACAAAGGGGAGGATCATGACCGATAAAAACAGGCCGGCTGTTTTGATCATTGATGATGAGCTTCCGATTTGCCGGAATTGTGTCAAGATATTATCCAGTCTGGAATGCGATGCCGAGTATGCATTGAATGGGCATGATTCTCTGAAAATGATGGAAGCCAAACCATTTGACATCGTTATTACCGATCTGAAGATGAGCCGTGTCGGCGGAATGGAAGTGCTCCGACGGATACAGGAGGATTATCCGGAAACCGCCGTGATTGTCATGACCGGTTATGCCAGTATTTCTTCTGCGGTGGAAGTCATGAAAATGGGGGCATTTGACTATCTCCCGAAACCGTTTACACCCCAGGAGCTTCGCTCGGTTGTTCAACAGGCATTGAACAAAAGAGAGATCCATCTTCAGAATACGAAACTCAAACAGGAGGACAGGCCCAAGGCGATTTCCCATCAGCTGATCGGAAACAGCCCGCAGATCCGGAAGGTGGTGAAGATGGTGCAGAAAGTCGCTCCCACCGATTCCACGGTATTGATATATGGTGAAAGCGGAACCGGAAAAGAGATCATTGCAAGGGCTGTTCATGCCAACAGCAGGCGGAAGGACCGGGTATTTTTTGCAGTGGATTGCGGGACCCTTTCGGACAATCTCCTGGAAAGTGAACTGTTCGGGTATGCAAAAGGCGGTTTTACCGGTGCGCATAAGGACAAGGAAGGGATATTCAAGCTGGCGGATCAGGGGACGGTTTTTCTGGATGAGATCGGTAATGCGGATAAGGAGGTTCAGGGCAAGCTGCTCCGGTTTCTGGAATCCAAAGAGTTTCTGCCGGTTGGCAGTACGGAGCTGCAAAAAGTGGATGTCCGTCTGATATTCGCGACAAACAGAGATCTGGAGTATATGGTAAAAAAAGGGCTTTTCCGGGAAGATTTTTATTACCGGATATTTGTTTATCCCATTACACTTCCGACTTTAAAAGACCGCAAGATGGATATCCTGCCCATCGCCTATTTTTTTCTGAAGCAGTTCAGTGAAAAAATGGGGAAAACAATCCATGGATTTGATGAGAAATCCGGTTACCGGTTGGTTTCTTTTGACTGGCCGGGAAATGTGCGGCAACTGAAAAATACGATCGAACGGGCCGTCATCTTGTGTGAAGAGGATCAAATCACCCTGAAAGACCTGCCGCTTTTTGGTGATCCGGGTGATGTTGAGGCGCTGTTTGACAATATTCCGGAAACCAATGAAGAACTGATCCGGGTCAAAAAAGAAATCCGCCGGAAAGCGGTTCACAAGGTGGAAAGAAATTTTATCTTGAACGCCCTGATGAAAAATGACTGGAATGCCACTAAGGCTTCCCGCAAAGTCGGGCTTCAGCGCTCCAATTTTCAGAACCTGATGAAAAAGTACAATATCTCCCGTCCGGGAGATGATCCATCAGAAGAAGACAGCCATGAATAAACGCGATTCCCTTCTCCGCTTACGCTGTATTTCTCTCCTTTTCACCCAAAATATACGTCGTATAAAATAATTATACAGATCTTTCATGGATTGGAAAAAATCTTGTGTAAACGCCTGTTGAACAGGTCGTCAGGCTGAATGCGCAGAATGGTTGGCATGCAGAATGACCGGCTGTTCCGGCAATGGAGTGTATGACATTCCTATACACTTTTGTCGTCAAAAGATCTGTTGATTTAAATAACGCTTAAATAACAATATGATAAAAAGTAACCCTCCAATGGCATGCAATCTGCAAAATAGGTTGCCGGATGCAGGAACGGTTTTTCAGGTTGATGACCCGACAGAAAAGAAAAAAGGAGGAGGGTATGGAATCAGTGGAAAGAATCATGGTTGTGGATGACGAGATGGGGATTTGCCGGAATGTGGCGAAAATTCTGAAAAAAAATAATTATGAAATCGTCCAGGCGCAGAATGCCCAAGAGGCCCTTGAAAAAATGGCCAAAGAGTCCTTTTCTCTTCTGATTTCAGACATTGTGATGCCGGGAATGAACGGCCTTGAGCTGCTAAAACTTGTCAAAAAAGAATGGCCATTAACCAAAGCCCTCATGATGACCGCATATGCATCCACAGACACGGCGGTAAAAGCGATCCGGATGGGAGCGCTCGACTACATTCCCAAACCGTTTACTCCTGATGAGTTGCGGAAAACCGTAGAAAAAGCTTTTTCCGGTGAACTGACCGAGGCGCGTGTCCCGGAAAAGGAAAAGGAAATCATCAATGTGATTGATGTCGATATGCCGTTTGACCGTGAAGAAGTGGCAAAATATACAGGCGATGATTACGTGAACACGATTACGCAGTCAGGCATGCATGCCGCCACTATTTCACCAATGGAATCGCTCGATAATTATTGCGGGGTGGGGGATATGGTCTGTGATATATTCAAGAAGCTGGGGGCAACCTGCAAGGCCGGTGTCAAGACCAGCGCATGTCCGCAGAAAAAAGCCAAAAAGAGCAAGGGCGCTTCCAAAGCAAAGGCATTTGACTCCCAAAACCTGATCGGTATTGACCAGCCGTTTAACTACAATGAAGTGATTTCCGTTACCGGCCCTGAATATGTGCAGTATATGGATCGGGATGGCTTTGCTTTTATCCCTTATGAAGAGTTGAAGAAAAATGTGGAAGCCGCACCCCTGGAAACCGGAAAAATGATTGATGTCGATATGCCGTTCGACCGTGAGGAGGTAGCGAAATATACGGGCGATGAGTATGTCCGTATGGTCACACCGTCGGACATACCGGCAGTGGAGATCGCATCTGTGGAAACACTGGAGAACTATTGCAGCGTAGGTGCAATGGTTTGTGATATCTACAAGAAGCTGGGAGCGACCTGCAAGGCCGGGGTCAAGACCAGCCTCTGTCCGCAGAAAAAAGCCAAAAAGAGCAAAGCCGTTTCCGCGCCGGCAGCCTTCGTGTTTGATGCAAAAAGATTGATCGCGATTGATCAGCCCTTTGATTATGAGGAGGTCGCAGCGATAACCGGACCGGAATACATTATGAATCTGGTTCATGAAGATGTTTCCATTCTTCCCTATGAAGAGCTCAGGAAAGTCAAGGTTCCGGAACAGGATACAGTTGTTCGTATGGAGACAGGAGATTATCCTGATCTCCCAACCGAGCCTGCATCCAAAAATATTCTGGTGATTGATGATGAAGTTGCCGTGAATAACAATATCCGGAAAATCCTGAATAAGAAAGGGTATCATGTGGAGCAGGCATTTACAAAACCCGAAGCCCTGGAAAAAATTGCTGGTCACTCCTATAAGCTGGTTCTTCTGGATCTGAGGATTCCCGGTGTCAAGGGCCTTGAGCTTCTCCAGACCATCTCGGAAAAACATCCGGAGACCAAGGTGATTATTGTTACCGGTTATGCCAGCATTGAAACTGCTGTCGAGGCTGCCAGAATCGGGGCGGTTGATTATCTTCCCAAGCCGTTTACCCCGGATGAGATCCGTAATGCAACGGAAAAGGTTTTTATGCTCGCTGCCTGATGCCGAATACAAGAAACCATAATATTCCGGTCGCAAACCTGAATTTGCGGCCGGAATTTTTTTATCCGGTTATTTTTTCGGAATGAAGATCACATTTGCTTGATCTTGCAAGTCGGCATCTGAAGAAATGATTCTGCAATTATGGATTCTGGACACAGCCACGATGATGGCGTCGGCCATGGCTAATTTTTCCTGCAGGGCGATATCGGCGGCTGCAATGGCAAGGGTTTCATCAAGCGGAATTACAGTGGAGGTTTTCATATATCCGGCAGCAAGCAGCGCCTTTTCCTCCCCGACCTCTCTTTTTAGTACCTGAATTTTGCACGTTGAATCAAAATTAAAGAAGAAACCATCTGGGAACCCTGTTATAAAGGGAGGTGACACCCTTCCACAATAACAACAGGAGGT
>QZKS01000013.1 GCA_003599865.1 Desulfobacteraceae bacterium | reverse complement strand
GATACTCCTCCACCAACACCAAAAAGAAAATTTGAAAGAAACAGCCCGGAAAAGGTATCCGCCAGAATATACCCATAGATCGCATAAGTAATAAAAATTCCTCCCAAAATAACCATCAGTACCTTATTGATTCGATCAGCCAGATACCCCATGGGAGCGTTTAGCAGACCGCTGACAAACACAGCAAGCGTGACCAGTATTCCAATTTGAGAGCTGGACAATAAAAACTCCGAACTGGCATAAACAGGAAGAAAGCACCAGATAATCCCGATACAGAATGTGTACATTAATCGAAAAACAAAAAGTCCTGCCAATTCCCGATCGGAAATAACAAAAAACCATCCAAGTTGCTTATGAGGTTGATGTAAGCACGCTCTTAGTTTGAAAATTTTTTGCTCTTAGTTTGAAAAAATTATCAAAGTATAATAAAAAGGCGCAAAAAACCTGTTAGATTCAGTAAGTCTGATTCTACAGGTAAAGAATAAACTACATTTCTAAAAAAAATTAACTTATATGAAAATTTCCCTTCACTTGGTTGCACCGTTTATTTAAAATATTTTTGTACAAGGTGCCTGTACTTAGTTTTGTATTCAAAATATCCTCTTAAAAGATAGTATAATTCCAAATCAATTTTTTCTTTACCGTCAATAGCGTCTTTCTTGATTTCATTTAAAATTCTTAAATATTTACAATATTCAATTGTCTGTTCATCAAGTTTATATATATTCTCTATCGTACTATGATAGGAATTATTATTTATTTGAAAGCAACCGCCCGCTTGACCCTGGGAGGCGTTGGGGCAAAATTCACATGTGAACTGTGGCCAATCATTATTTGCAGCCAGGCTCAAGCAATCATCATAAAATGGGCAGTCAAAGTTCCGAAATCCGAATATGGGTTTTGGTGTTTTTTGATTCATTTATGATATTTAAAGACACAACATGATGTTATCACTTTATTTTTTGTGAACAATATCCCGAATGTGGGTTCTTGTAAGCTTATATTTTTTTGATAACTCTTTATAATTTCTACCGTTAAATTCTCTACAAATGGCTCGATTTCTTGCGGGAGAATAAATGGATTCTATTTTTCTTAAATACAATGATTCCCCCCCCCTGAGTTTTATTAATTTGACAGTGTTTTCAAAACCTATTGCCTCAGCAATATCTTTTAAATCGTCGGGGAGATCTTCGACTTCCAACTTAAAATCTTCCATTGCCACCCCCTCCCTCTGTATTGACTTAATTGATAAGTCGTTATGAAAGTTTTGATATATGATTTATTCGCTTTTTTGTTATGCCCATTAAAAATAGTCCCTGATAGGATCAAAATAGCAAAGGGAGTAGTGCAAGGTTTAATTAAGGGCTGGACATCCCCCCCGAAGCCTTACGGACTACCGGAAACCTCTCACAAAATCCCCCTCTGCTATTTTTACCCCCCCCCACTTACAATTAAAAAGAGGGGAAAGTGAACCCTTAAAATAAAAACATTGCTCCATTTTACAAACCCATATGGCACATATTTCTATCTTGATTTCAGACTATATACTCCCCTTCAAAAAAGCCTTCAGGAAGTGTGCTTTTGGCTTGTGGCAGCCTGTCCATAATCGCATCAAGGACAGTTGTACGGGGTTCAAAGCCCGTTGACCTCGATCTCTCCATTTTCAAAAGAAACCGGAGGAATTTTTCAGTAAAGGTGTTTGAAATTATTTTCAGCATCTCATTCTCTTTATAGTCGAATAAATGCTCTTTGCATTTGAAATCGGTGTCAACTTCGGCAGGCCTCAAAATAAGTGCGTATTCCGCCTTAAAACATTCAGCATTGGCCTTTTTAACCCTGTCCCACACATCGGCATCGATCTGATTGATTCCCGGCTGAAAATCAAACATTAAAACGATTTCTTTTGAATTGATGAATGGTAGCGATATATTTCTCACGGCTTCAAGAATTACAAACATAATAACCCTCCTTTTTGGCAATTTCGGCTTTTAAATAAAGTACTCATCATGGTTTAGTTCTCCAGGAGCCTTTAAAACTCTATTGTTTGTTAATCGCATTTTTTCAATATCTGACAGATCAATTCGAAAAACCCTGTGGCCGGAAGATAATAGCTTCATTTTTTTTGAAAGTATGCTTTTCGGATCGCTACTATCAACCTTTCTGTCATGAAGATTGACACAGGATAGTTTCTCTATTTTTTCCCCGGCAGTTAATCTCTGTGAATCTCTTATAAACCTCTCACGAGGGCTAAGCTCTTCTTTTTCAGACGGTTTTTTAAAAGAGTGCTCAATTTCATCAAGGCTGACACCACCTGCAAGGAGCTTGCTTTTTGTTATGAATTCATCTCGGTGCTTTTCATTCTCCGTTTTGCCGATTTTATTCATTCTTTCATCCAGTCGGCTTTTTTGTATTGATTTTAAGCATTCACCATCAGCGAGCCTTTGAGAGTCTCTTATAAATTTTTCACGGGGACTGGCGGGTTCTCTTTCATCTACTTTTTTTGATGAGCGTTTGATTTCATCAATGTTCATCCCACTTGAGAGTTTTTTATTTTTTTCAATAAAGTCTTCTCGATAATTCCCGGTCATTTTTCTTCCTCCTGTTACCCCCGAAAAGAAAAAAGGGGTGCATCATAAATTGCAACCCCTCTTCATTGCGCTCTCATTATGTTTGCCCTGGAAGGGCGGTGAGAGTTCCGCCTTTTCAGCTGGCCAACCTATCCAGGGCATTTCAATTAGCGTTTATGAAGCTTTCCTGAATTTTGACTCTTCTGGTTCTTTGGTTGATGTTATTGAATCGGTGCCTCCGCTATCGTTCTGTTCTGACCGACCAATGGCTTTATTAATATTATCTCTTTCTCTGGATAATTCTTTACAAAGCTTTACAATGGTTTCGGCTTCTGAAAATTCCGATTCAGCTTTTTCCAGGTTTTTATTTATCCTTTCAATTCTATATTCACACTGGGGCATTCGTCGAATATTTTGTAGTTCCCTTTTCAGTTCATAGGATAGGGTACCGCCGCCTTCAGCATAAAAAGCATCAATAGCCAAATATGCTTTTTCGGCAAAGTCGTTGAGGGCTGAAGCATAATCCAGGACAATACTGCCAAGTGTTTCGCCTACACTTCCAAAGATACCTTCATTCTGGAATGAAAGTTCATGGACTATAGTTCCAAGGGCCATAAGTTTTTTTGTGAAATCTAATACATCCTCACCACCACTGATAGATAACATCATGCTTTGTTTCATAATTGCCTCCTTTCTTTTGTTTATCATTTATTCCTCCCCCTTATTGCCTCAATATAATAAGTCAACTTCCCAACAGCTTTTTGAACAGCCTTTAAATGTTTGCGTAGGCCGGAAAAATCACCGTCCTTTATACCTGAATAGTCTCTCACTATTTTCCATATGCTTACACGGCTTAACCCCGTTATTTCAGAAAGAACGTTTGGAAAAACGCCCCTCGATCTAAGTTCACAAAGCAGCTCGTTACGATCTGTTTTAAATGGATTGTTTCTCCGAAGTGTTTTTTTTTGTTTCTCGGAAAGCTGCTTTAAAACAGCAATTGCATTATCAGAGAGCTTTTTAGATTTCGAAGTATCGTTCATTTATCCCCCGTCAACGGTAGTAGCTAATTTTGACATTTTGTCGGTTAAGCTTATATTTGATTGTGTTTAACAGGCTTGAAAGTTGTTCTTGCGATAACCATCGAATATCATCAATTTTGAACATTCTTTTTACCAATCCGGTAATTTTTGAAGGTTCGTAACCAAGTTCAACCCACAAGGCCTTGATCATTCGAATTTGTGGATTTTTTTCTTCCCGGATCTCGAAACTAATGTCTTTCTCCCCCTTCCGCCATGCCCTGAGATCTTCAGGAATGGCAGGATTTAACAGTTTTAATCCGAGTTTTCGGAGATGAGCGATAGCAAGATTCCGTTCATGCAATGACAATCCACTCAAACCTTCAACATTACTATTCAGTGCTTTTGAAAACAAATTGGCCCAATATTTTTTATTCAAATTATATGGGATTCCGATTTGATTGAATGCGTAATGCAAAATTTTATTCTGCTGTTTGTATATCTCACTTGCCGATTTTATTTTTTTAATAGGCATGGCAGATATCCTTTTGTGAAATTATGATTTTTTGTTTTTTTTGCTCAAACTAAAAGCAAATACTTCACAGCGATTGAGTAGAGCTGCGATCCTGGCATTCGTGTTTTTTAAACTTTGAATCGTTTCCAGCTTTGTATCTTCAATTTGAAAAAAACTTGCCGATAATAACCGAACCTCATCAAGATATTTTTCAATGGCTGCCGTTCCGCTTTGCCGTTTCATCAGTGGAACTGTTGCGTTCATCTTATCCGGTAAAATCATGTACAAGGGCGCGTTGGTTTTAAATGCTCGCTTTCTGCCAACCTTTTCTATAAATCCAGATTTAAATAGGAATCCTATATACTTTTGAGCCGTATAATGGGCAGAGCCGGTTACTTCACTGACATCCCGGGCCGAAAAGGACTTTCCTTTTTTGGTGCGTATCCACATGAACCGCCAGAGATTGGTTTGCATTTTGTAATACCTGCTATCCGGCGATTGGCCAACCCATTGATACCGTCCGTAGGATACCCGTTCAACCGCACCGGATTTGACCAGATCCTGAACTGCGTTGTTTACCCGCGCGTATCCCTTGGCACCGGCCAATCCGATCAAATCCCGGATTTCATTTTTTCGGATGGGATGTTTATACGCCTTCAACACACTGCGTACACGGGATTGAATGCTTTTCTCGCTTTTCATTTACGGCCTGCCTGTTATTGTTATTTTCGGGGTGTTATTTTTTTGAGGTATACGTTTCATTTTCTGGGTGTACCGGTTGACCACGGATTCGACCATTTTGATGTTGATCTTATCCATCTTGTTGGCCTTGCAGGCCTGCTCAAAGGAAAGCAGATACCCGACGATATAACGGTAATCACCTTCCACATAATGACAAAAGAGTTCCGCAGCATCCATATCCAGCTCTAACCCGGTCCACTCCCTGGTGATCAGAATGATTTCCGGCGGTTTTACCGGGTAGAATTCCACAATCGAAGCAGGCAGGATACGCGAAAAAAACTGGCCATGTTTCTGAAGGTTTCGATACAGCTTTTCCATGCCGATCAGGATAATGGGCACCCTTGTTTTTTCATGAATATCCCGTATGACATCGAGCATCATGCTATTTTTCAACAGATAGTCCGCCTCATCGATGAAAAGCGGTTTGCCCCACTTCTTCAACCCTTCGCTTACCTGATCCGAAAGACGGTCCAGCCGGTATTCGGAATCCCCCAAGTTCAAAATATCGCAGATCTCTTCCAACATTCTCCGGGGTCTCCATAGACGCTCAATTACAATATAGAACACGTCCGATATACTGTAATAATATTCCACAGCCGTGCTTTTGCCGTATCCCCACTTTCCGTAAATAAGACCTAACCCCGGCAGGCTTGGGTCTCTGGATACAAGCGCGTCAACACCGGCTACCATCCGGTTGTAATTGGCTGTTCGGATAAACGTTTTTTTCATGAGGCAACTCCTGTTTTCTGGTGTCTGTATTTGGCATATTCAAACTCGTTCTCATATAAACTTTGAGAGGATAGGTACTCTTCCGAGGTTTGGAATTCATTCATAAACTCTGCTTCGACTGTGGACAGGGTTATGCCTGTAGCAAGCTTGTTCAGAATCATTCGATACCGTTCATCCTCATTGATCGGGAATAGGCTGTCATCGTCCGGCATTGCATAATCCAGGGAATCCTCTTCC
Source organism: Desulfobacteraceae bacterium (assembly GCA_003599865.1). Classification (GTDB taxonomy): domain Bacteria; phylum Desulfobacterota; class Desulfobacteria; order Desulfobacterales; family SURF-7; genus QZKS01. The sequence continues at coordinate 66,597 of QZKS01000013.1, read as the reverse complement.
CGCGAAATCTGCAATAAGGCTTCCCGGGCAACCGTTTCTTTTTCAGAATGGACGCCTATCGCCCGGAGGATTCCTTTAGATACTTTTTTCTGATAGCTTTGAAGTTTTAACTTTTCGATCATTGCCGAATCATCTTCCGTAATAAAGGATGCCCGATTCAGTGGTTTTCCATTGCAGATATACTCCCCGTTTTTATAAACACGGATGTTTTTATGATCATAATCAAACCGGATACTTGCAAACTCTCCAATCATTTTGTTTGCCAGGTATCCGCCTTCAAGATTTATGGGGAGATCAAGCTCAAAATCTCTCCCGTTCAAAGTAAAGCCCCAGTTATAAATTTTCACTCGCTCTTTTTTCATTAAGGCAAAATCCAGCAACTGGGGATCAATTGTTTTTGGATAAGGCATCAAAGAAGTAAACACCTGATCCGGGGTCATGTTGTTCATTCCGTTTCCACGATGCGGGGTTTTATGATATACGTTTACAACCCAGTCATAAAAACTCCGGCAGAACTCATCAGATGTCAGAACGGTTCCGCGTTTTAATTCAAAGTTCAGTTTTTCCGGCCGTTGTTCATGGCCTGATCCGCACCATCCCGGAAGATTCCGGGAAAAACTCTGCACCACATTCCGAAAAGCCCGTTCAATGGGTTTGGCCCACGGGTGATATGCAGTTGCATACCGCCTGTTTACATTGAGCTTGCCGAATACGCCCCCCACGCGCACACCCTTGATGACGATTTCTTTTTGTCCGCGTTTTTTGATCCACACCCCTTGCTCCGGGTCATATTCCAGATCGATATAGAAGGGGTCGATGCCCAGAGCCGCGTATTTTTCTATAATGGCTGGATAGTCAATGGTTCCGATTTTGACCTCTTCTCCGTTCAGATATTTGCAGCGGTAATCTTTTCCGTTGTCAATGTAGACCGAATCTGGTTTGCCATGTTGGGGAAAATTGGGATCGTTTTTGCACGAAATACCGTGTGCCAGGGCCATTGCAATACAACGCGAGTTGGGGTTGAAGGATATTACCCACCCCATGAAAGAACGACTTCGCATATCCATCCAGGCTGTAAGCCAAGGCCGTAGGAATTTCCACCCACCTTTACCGTCTGGAAGCTTCACAAAAACATCAAATATATGATGGTCCCCGCACCACATAAAGTTTGGCCAAATTTCATTATAGTTGCGGAGAATTTTGACCATATGATCAGCTTCAAAGCGTTTCTTGCCCTTTCTTGCCAGTGTAGTTGTGGCTGAATCTATCCTGAGTAGAATGTCACGAAGAGAATCATATGAGCCAGTTCGCCAGCCTTCAGCTCTTCCGGCATTCATGGTTTCTTTATATATATCTGTAATATTCAGATGTTTCTGATTCAAATACAGCCCGCATGCATATGCTATCGCATCCTGATCAAATGCCCTGAACTTATCCTTATTTTTTCCATATTTTGGTGTAAGCGCTTTGATTTGAGCAAATATGGGGTCTTGATTGGTTTCTTTAGAGAGGGCAAGGGCGGTGTTCGCCTGTTTCATATATCTTAATAAGCTTGGCAGGCTGGCCCCTTCCTTGTGAGCATACTTTTTAAGTTGTTTGATTTTTCCTTTTTTGGTTGCGGAATGAATATCTCTTGCATGGTTAACTATTTTAAGAAGAGCAAACCCTTTATCCTTTTGAGAATCCGGTAAACTATGCCAAGGTTCTTTTTTTTCTGGATTATCGGTTGCTGATATTAAAAAATTGATATTGACAGGTTTTATCTCAGTAGATGTATTTTTTGATGGGTTTGCTGACTCTTGTTCGTTTTTAGTTTTACCATTTTTTTTTGATAATAAAATATTTTGAATTTCTCCGGGAAGTCCGCAAAAAAGATACTCTTTGCATGGTTTACCTCTTCCCTGGACTAAGCGAAAAGGGCATTTTAATTTTTTAAGTTTTTTATGTATAGATTGAATAGATTTACCGCTTTTTTCTTTAATTTGAGCTGCTGTAATATGCGTAAAAGGGGTTTCCATATCTAATAATTTATACTTGCTGAACTATGGTTAAAATATGGTATAGTTATTTTTTTTACCTTCGGTGGTAAAAAAAGTTTAATTATTCCAACCTTTGTTCATGCCCTGATCGGACGCTGCTGAATCCGGAAATTGGGGCTGAACTACATTTTTAAAGACCCGCTCAATGGGTTTTGCACAAGGATTATAAATAGTAGCAAACCGACAGGTAATATTAAGTTTGCCAAACACACCGGCCAGGCGAACGCCATTGGTAACTATTTCTTTTTCATCTTTCATTTTTCCATCTCCTTGAGAAAAAGCATCCGTTTTTTCTTTTCTGCTTGAATTTGTTTAGCCTCTTCATCCAGACGTTGAATCTCAGCACGAAGGGCCTCTTCTCCGGGCATTACAAAAAGGCCTACAATGTGGCCTAAAATTTTTATAGGCTCACAGCTTCCGGTTACATAACAAAAAGCAGGAAGGTATTCGGCAGGAATGTGTCGAGGTGTTCTTCCATTTAATTCGTCGGATTGTCGGGTCCATGAATCAATCATTTCTTTACTTATAGATTCATCTAAAAAATGTGACATCTGACCTGCAATTTGATGTCTTGAAAGAGGGCAAGTCTTGATATTTTCTCGTATAGCCTTTCTGAGAGCATCAATGATTTTATATTTCCCCTCAGTAGCAACCCTTGGTTTCGAGTTTTGCTTGATGAAATCGAAAATATCGAGCTGCTTGTGTGTGTCGATTTTTTGCTTTAATTTAGTCATTGACGAAATTTAAATTTAAAGTTAAGAAGTAAACTAAATTTTAGGCTGAAAGAGCGTTCCGGAGATAATATTCAGGCCAAATTTCTTTAACATCTTTTTTTATTGCCGCTGCAATCTCTCTGCGAACGTTGTCTGACACATCCCCATTAACAACACGATGTACTTGGGGAGGTTTAACATTGCATCTACGGGCTATTTCTGATTGAGAAATACCGGCACACATAAGGGCTATTTTGATTTCCAAGGGGGTCATATTGATCTCCTATGTGTTATTGTGCTTTTTGTGGTAACTTTTTTTCCGTTCATTATTACCCTTAATAAACGGAAAAAAAGTCAAAGTCAATAGATTTTGAGGTTTAATTTGCATTTTTATACTTTTTTTTGGTTCAATGGGCTATTGAATGATAATCCAGATGGTTATAGCGGTTTAATTTTTTGCTGGCAATTTTAGCTATGGTTTAAATAAATAACGATTAAATTAAACTAAATAATGAGGGGTAATTTGAACTTAAAAGAACGAACAAGTTGGATAATTGATGATGTTATAAAAAAGAGGCGGCTATCTAATGAAAAGCTGGCTCAAATCATTGGATGCAACAAAAGCACGGTAAATAATTATAGACGGAAAATTAGTTCTCCGAATGGCGATTTTATCGAATCTTTTTGTAAAAAATTTAATGTCAAAACCGAATGGTTTGTGACCGGTGAGGGCGATCCATATCAAGAAGAGTCTCGTAAGCCCTCGGTAAATATGAATACAGCCGGATATATAGACTACTCACTGATGGATAGATTCTATGCAGTTATTGACGAGTTTACTACTGAAACAAATATCCCGTTAAAAGGTGGTTTGAAGTCCATACTCGTTTCGAAGCTGTATAATGAATTTGCAGAACCTGTCACAAAAAAATCATTGAATGATTTAATGATAGCTTTAAAAATTTTACCATCAACTTTTATAGTTAAGAGTAAAAGCGATATGGTTATTACGAGGGATGTGATAAAAATCACTCAATATATTGAGAGTATAATAAAAAGTGGCAAAAAGGCTAACTGCCTGATAACTGGTGAGTATGGGATGGGAAAAACAGTAATTTCAAGATATATATCTGATATTATGATTAAAAATAATATATTTTATAAATCAATTTCATCCTCTGATTTAGGGTTGTCAAAATACGGTATGCGGATATCTGATATATACAATATGATAATTTTAAACAGCTTTAATAATAATGAAAGAAAACTTTCAAAACGCATAGAGGATAGGGAATCACAAGCAAAAGAGACCTTACAACAACTCGAGCCTTCTCCTTTTTATTTAATAGTGAGGGCCGCGCAGGATATCCCAATCAGTATATTGAAAGAACTCATTCATTTTCAGCAATCAAATGATATTACAAATTTTTCTATCATTTTAATTGCTTTACCTACAATACCACCGATGCCCAATTGCGAGTATATAAATTTACAAGGATTGTCAGAAAATGAGATTAAACAATATCTGAAAATTCTTTCAAAGAAATCTCAAGGGAAACTCCCATTAAAAGTTCCAATTGAGATGTTCCAGGGTGTGACAAGTTATCACGATGTTTTAAATAGATATTTGTATTCCATATGGGAAATGCAAATAGAAAACAGTTAAACTGTTTTATCAAACTAAAAGCAAATTTTTCAAAAATCTTTTTTTTTTATCAAACTAATATTATGATTACTGCAAACCTTTATTAACCATCATTTTACAGCCAACTTTACACACCAATCTGTATGTAACAAATTATAATTATAGTGTTATATAAAATTATCAAAACGTCATGATGGTTTTTGTAAAGAAAAAATATACCCCATTTCTTTAAAATCAAAGCGTTATCAAACTAACCCCCTCCCCTCAGTTGAGAAAAAACCTTCTCCTCTTTTGTCTGCGGCAGATATAAAATACATAAAAGATATCCTATAAAAGCAAGTACTCCCATGCTGAGAAAGGCCGGGTCCATCCCCCAATAATCATTAATCACCCCTCCTATTAAGGGGCCGATGCTTAATCCCGCAAATACAGACAAATTAAATAAGCCCATGATGGACCCTTCTTTACCAGCCGGTGTGATATCTGCAATATATGCTTGTGCGGAAGGCATGATCATTGCGGAAGCAATCCCTTGAATAAACCGGACACCAATTAAACCGTTAACACTTTTGATAAATATAAATGCAAAAGAAATCAAAACGTAAGCAATCAGGCCTGTTACCAGATATGGTCTCCTTCCGTTCCTGTCACTTGCACTACCGAATAACGGAAGCATAATGGTTCGGGATAGAGAAAAAGACCCAAAAATAAGTGCCACATAAAAGCCGCCGGCACCTACGCTCATGGCATACACCGGCAATAGTGGCACAACAATACCCACTCCCATAACGGCGCTGAAAATGGAAAAAAATAAGGTGACGAATATTGTTTTTTTAGATTGGGACATTGTGTCCTGTCAGAGGAGGATTGACCATATGGCACCTGAGTAATCAACTCAAGCAACAGACATTCTTATTTAATATGTAAAGGATTTGTTAAAAAACCTGCAATATCAGGGAAATTTTCTTGAAATTTTCCCGGCATTAATATGATTAAACACCAATTCTGCAGGCTGGGAAGGCGTATAAAAATATAAGAAACCCCCTGTTTCCTGACCGGGCTGCAAATTGACGATTAACTCCCGGCTGCAATTATTGTAGCTGTAACGTTTGTTATTTTTTCCAACAAGCGTAAAATAATCGACATTGATAAAGTAAGGAGTATCTCCAACATTTTTCAACCAAACATAAATCTTTCGCTGGCCTCCTGTTGCTCCCTTTGTTAAGCCATCATTTCGAACCGCCATTTGCAGATTTTTATTGCCCTCGTAGAATAATAGCTCTGCATTTTTTAAATCATATCGAATCTTGTTGTATACCTTCTTTTCACCCTCAAGTTGAATTGCCTTGTCAATGGCCGCAATCGCATCGGTAAGGTCTGAACGAACCCGCTTTTTTTTTGTTAAATAATTGGCTGCTTTTTCATAATTCTGTTGTGCATATTTCATCCGATAGTCATTCAGCTTATTCAAATACAGTTTATTTTTTGGGTCAAACTGAATCAACTTGAGATACACTTCATAATTTTTTCCAAATTCCGATGCCGGAATCGATTTGGCACTGTCAAACAGTTTAATTTCTTCCAGATATTTTCTCACACTTTCCAGTTCAGTTTTAAGCTGCGGGGTATCATATTTTTTAATCTCATGTGCAAATTCATCAAATTTTCGCTGTGTGATCAACGACATAAGATTCTGGATATGTTCTTCTTTATTCGTATAAAAACCCTGAATTGCTTTTTGCTGCTCCTCTTGAAATCGTCTTTTTTCTGCGTTTCGTTCTTCTATCAGTTTCTCTTGCCGGGATTTCTCCTGCCAATCTAAAATCAGAAGACTGCCACCCCAACCCACAGCAATGACAGTGACCAGAGTGATCGCTGCGATTGAAATTTTTCTGCCATTGTTTTTCATCCGTACAATTAGTGTATTAATATGATGTGATAAATTTATCTTATCATTAATTTCTGATCCTAAATCCGTCCTTTGTTTTGCCAAAGCCTGCTTCTTTGCAGCAGCCTCCCGCTTCTCCCTTTCTCTTCGTATGCCTTCTTCCGCCTCTCTTTGAATCCGCGCTTTTTCTTCTAAAAAACGTTTTTCTTCGGCACGTTTCTGCTCTTCTTCTTCAGCTTTTTTCTGTGCCAGCATCTGTTCGTGTTTCTCATAAATCACACCGCATTGAGGACATTCAAGAGCATCCGCATTCCGTGGTGCCCCACATTTTGGGCAATCACCAGTCAACGGAATGCTATCATTTATTTTTTCCGTTTCCGCAGCTTCCATCTCCAGAATTGGACCCGTATCCATTCCTTGAGATTTTGTGCTTTTCTTTGCTTTCAATTGTTTCTTTTCAGCGGCTTGTCTATCCAAAAGCCCAAAGTCTACGCCACATAAAGCACAGTGCGTATCTTCCGGCTGTCGATCATATCCACATTTGGGGCATTCCATAAGCTTCTCCGGACGTAACTCCAACCTGAGGGGTTATCAAAAAGATACTATCAACAATAAAGCCACCGATCCTTGCAAAAAACGGCGTTAAATTATTTTAATTCAGCACCTTATTTACTGACAACAAACCATTAACACAAAATGCGCAGCAGGAAAAGGGAGATCTTGAACTAGTATTGAATATTCTTCATTTTGTTTGACTTTTTTAGGAAATCCGACTATCCCTTGAAATAAGAAATAACACACCTTTATATTTAAAATATTTGAAACTATTGGACTATCCTTATTATTGAGGCCATCTATGAATTGCAAATTCATTCTTTTTTTATCTTTTCTATGCCTTTGCTTATTTTCCAATGCTTTTGGTGCGGTGCAAATGCGGTTTGAAAATCGATGGCCTTTTGCCCCGGCAAAATCAATTGCTGTCAGCGATGATTATGTTTTTCAAGCCTTTGGGAATGTTATCCTGGTAATCGATAAAACCGATTTCTCCAATGCCGCGCCCGTGAAAAGAATTTATCTCAATGTTTCTGAAGGTATTACCAACCTCCGATATCATGAACCTTTTCTTTTTGTCACAACCGGCCACCATGGTCTTAGCAAAATCAATGTCTCCCCGCAAAGTATAACCAACCCCGCCATTGTAACGAAGGAGCCCATTCCTGCATGGATACAATCGGAAATTGATGCCGGTGCTACGGAAAGCGGTACGGCAAGGGATGTCGCTATCAATGGAAATAATGCCTATGTCGCATTTACGAAGCTTTATGAAAACGGGATATATGAAACCGGAATACAGGTTGTTGATATTACCGACACATCCTCACTTGTTTTAAAAAATCTGGGCCTTGTCACAAACGATGCAATTGCCAACGGATTGGCTAGCGGCTTGACGGAATCCAGGAGAATTATGGTTTCCGGTAACTATGCCTATATTGCCGATACCGCCCAAGGGATACACTTATTTAACATTGCAGCGGATACACCTGAATTTCTGGATATCACCGGATTTCTGCCGACATTTGACATCAGCGTTCCTGGGGACGGGTTTGCCTATGCCGCTTGCACGGCAGGCGGCATACAAATACTTGACATTGCAACTGACCCAAATATTCCATCCATAACGACCATCTATGCAAATCCAACCGGTGATGATCCTGATGATGAGCTTACCTATTTTCAATATAATGATGCAACAACCTTTGCCCGCAGCCTCCAGACAGCCGGAAATAGAACCTATATTGCCGATGGAAACAGCGGCCTTGAGATTCTGGACGTATCAAACCGATCCAACCCCCAAAAATTATCCACCTATAGCACAAATTTGAATAATGCATACAGCGTGCATGTGGACACGGACAACACACTGTATCTTGCTGATTTTCAATCCGGACTGACAAAGGTTAATATTTCCTCACCGGAGTCTCCCTCCCTGATCAGTTCGATACAACATCATGCCGCATCTGCAAACCGATTTTTTGTGAATATTGAGGGGGATATTTTTTACAGCTACACATTGGATTCAGGTACTGATGGAGAAGGATTGCGAATTCTAAAATTCGAAAAAGTGTCAAACATTTATGGAAATCTGGTTTCCAATTCAGAATTCCAGAACGTCCGTTTTCAGAGTTTTCTGGAGACCCCCGGCCAGGCACAGGATATTGAAGTGATTCATTATAAGATTTCCGAATCAACAACATTCTCTTTTGCTTTTATTGCAGACGGAACCGGCGGATTACAAATTATTGATGTTACGAACAAATCGACCCCATCCAATACAACCCTAACCGATAATACCGAGATAAACGACTCCCGGGCAGTCGAACTGGATTCTTCCGGCTCCTTCGCCTTTGTGGCAGACGGCAGCAATGGGCTGAGAATTCTGCAGATCCTTGCAGCGTCGGATACCTATCCGGTGCGCACCCCAACGCTTCTGGACACCATTGCACCGCCTTCCGGCGGAACCGCAAAAGACGTCTTGTTCACCAGCAAGGGATCCGCCCCGAACCTTGAGTACTATCTATATGTAGCCGCCGGCACTGCAGGCCTTCAAATCATTCGGCTTGACCTGCCGAATACGGCAAGCGAAACCATTACCGGCACACTGATCAGCAGCATTGATACGGACGGAGATACAAAATCGGTTACGGTTTTCGATAAATATGCGTTTCTGGCTGATGGAGACAAGGGCTTGAAAATCATTAACATCAGCGATCCTTCAACCCCCACGCAAGTAGGAACGTATGATACCCCCGGGGATGCATCCAGAGTATGGATCCGGCAGGCTTCCGCCAATACTGTTTATGCTTATATTGCCGATGGAGACAAGGGTATCCGGGCAATTGATGTGTCGGATCCGACTATTCCCATTGATTTCAATCCTGCCCTCACCTATGATACAGCAGGATTTGCCGGAGATATCGCTGTGAATCAAACCGGAGATATGACTATCATTGGGGATGGTTCCGGTGGCCTGACCATGATCAGCATTTCAGATCCGGAAGCGGGGCGGGACGTTGATTATACGGATACGGAATCACCTGATATCAGCGACAGCGGCTGTTTTATTCAATCCAGCAAACCCTGATCTTGTACACGTCCTACAGCAATTACAAGATGGATTCCCCCATGAAAAACCCGATGGGTTTTGATGGGTAGCTGCTGAATCTTCCCGATCATCTCCTGGGGAAGAATCAATACAAATTTCCATCCTGAAAAATCACGGGATAGTTTTTTCAGGATGCTGGATAATAATTTTCGGCTGTTCTCCGGTGTCCCGATCCGCATTCCATACGGTGGATTGATTACCACAAGCCCCTTATCCTCATAACCTGCAAGAGAAGTAAAATCCGTTGCCGCAATATCAAAAAAATCTCTATTTAAAACAGAATTAGTATGCTGAAGTCCGCATTCCGATATTGCGTCCTGTAATCTCCGGCATGCCATTTCATCCGTATCTGATGAAAAAACCATAACCTGATTCGGACTGCCCATCTTTTTCGATTCTTCCCGCCGTATATAATTCCACATCTCCGGCCGAAAGCAGGGCCATTCTTCAAACGCAAATGTTCTGAACCAGCCGGCAGGTATTTTATTGATGAGCATTGCGCCTTCAAAAGCAAATGTACCGGAGCCGCACATGGGGTCTACCAGAATTGCCGTCCCCCTATATCCTGCCAGTTTGAGAGCAGCCGCAGCAATCGTTTCTCGAATAGGCGCTTTGGCAGCATGCGTCTTCAAACCGCGTTTGTGCAGGACCTCTCCGCTGCTGTCAATGGATACCGTAACAATGTCATCCGATATTCTTACATACAGGATCTGCTGAATCGTTTGATCACCGGACTCATATGCACCGGAGCCTGAATTTTCGAATCTGCTCTTAATTGCATCTCGCAAATGCAATTCAACTGCATCTGAATGAAAAAGCCGTGAATGCCTTGCGGTAACTTGAATCTGCGAAATCATGTGATTTTGAAGATACAACTCCCATTCAATGGCAAACATTTTTTTTTTCAATTGCCTGAAATTTGTTGCCTTGAATTCAACAATCCGCATGAGTATCCGGTTTGCTGTCCGGAGGAGCAAATTTGCCTTATAACACTCATGGACTTTTCCGCGAAATAGAATGCCGCCTTTTTCCCTGGTTATGTCATCGGGTGTCACCGGCAAAGAGAGAATCTCCTGATAACACAAATCTTCAAGCCCTGGTGCTGTAACTGCAAAAAACAACTGGGTACGACCCGTAATCCGTCTGCGGACTCGTTTTTCAAATGCTTTTGACTGGGGCATACAATGATAAGCCTTTTCAAACAAAGTAAAAACATCAGATATTTCATCACATCTCAAATCATACAATCAAATAAACATATATCACGCAAGTTCCATACAATGAAAGCAGATATATTTTGCGAACCGATTGACACATGCTCTGGTTTTATGTATCTAATCCAGTAATTCATTTCAATCCGCAATGGTTTTCAATTTTGCACATAATTTTATACCTTTTATAATACCGAAAAAGGGCCCTTCATAGGAGGTCAGACATGGCGGGAATCAACAAAGCGATAATTGTAGGCAGAGTCGGTAAAGATCCAGAGATACGATATTTTCAAGATGGCAAAGCCGTTGCAAATTTTACTATAGCGACATCGGAAGAATGGAAGGATAAGGCCACGGGAGAGAAAAAAGAAAAAACCGAATGGCATCGGATCGTTGCATTCGGACGACTGGGAGAAATTTGCGGTGAGTACCTTTCCAAGGGAAAACAGGTATATATTGAAGGACAGATCAAGACCCGATCTTGGGATAAAGACGGAATAACCCGATATACAACGGAAATCGTCGCTGATAAAATGCAGATGCTTGGGACCAAAGGAGACGGCTCCTACCAGGGAACCAGTTCAGGCAGTGGTGCTCCACAGGCCAGACAGAATCAAAATAATTATGAAGACAGCTATGGTCAGGGCGGTTTTCAGGGTGGCCCTCCTCCAATGGAACCCCCGGAAGATGATATTCCTTTTTAAGGAGTTCCCATGAGTCGTGTCCCCAAAACCATTCGGCTTACAGACTATCGACCTTCCGATTATTTTATCGACACCACTGCAATGGATTTCAAGCTGGAACCGCAGGCAACCAGGGTCAAAACAAAATTGACCCTGCGTCCAAACATGAATTGCAACCCGGATGCAACCCGCCCTCTGATCCTTGATGGAAAGGATATCTCCCTGATCACGATTTCCATGAACAATAGAATCCTGAATCAATCGGAATATACAATCGATGAAAATACCTTGTCTATTCCACGGATCGATCTTTTAGAAAACAACTTGTTTGAGATCGAAACAGAGGTTGAGATTCATCCGGACACCAATACATCCCTGGAAGGACTGTATATATCCAATGGCATGTTCTGCACGCAATGTGAGGCGGAAGGATTTCGAAGAATCACCTATTATCTGGACCGGCCGGATATCATGAGTAAATTTTCCATCTATATGGACGCAGATCAACAGACCTATCCTGTTCTGCTGTCCAATGGAAATCCTGTTGAAACTAAGGAATTGGAAAACAATCGGCACTTTGCAAAATGGGTAGACCCCTATCCCAAACCCAGTTATTTATTTGCCCTGGTGGCAGGAGATTTATATTGTCATGAGGATTTCTTTATCACCAAACACGGGAATAAAGTAACACTTCGAATATTTGTCGAAAAAAAAGACCTGAATAAAATTGATCATGCCATGCATTCCCTGAAACAAGCATTTGCCTGGGATGAAAAAACCTATAACCGTTTATATGATCTTGATATTTTTAATATTGTTGCGGTCAGTCATTTCAATATGGGGGCGATGGAAAATAAGAGCTTGAATATTTTCAACACCTCCTGTGTACTCGCCAATCCGGAGACAGCAACGGATGCAGCCCATGACCGCGTTCGGGATGTTATCGCCCATGAATACTTTCACAACTGGTCCGGCAATCGCGTTACCTGCAGAGACTGGCATCAATTAAGTCTGAAAGAGGGATTTACCGTGTATCGCGATGCTTCCTTCAGCGCAGATCATGGCAGTCCGGTTGTAAAACGAATTGAGGATGCTACGCAGCTTCGCACCTTTCAATTCAAAGAAGACAGCGGGCCGACCGCCCATGCGGTCTTGCCAAAGGAAGTGCAATCTTTTGATAATTTCTATACGCTGACAATTTATGAAAAAGGAGCGGAAATTATCGGAATGTACCGAACCCTTCTGGGGAGCGAAACCTTTTTTAAAGGAACGGAATTGTATTTCAACCGGCATGATGGCCAGGCTGTAACCATTGAAGACTTTTCCAAAGCAATGGAAGATGCGAGCGGAACAGACCTGTCCCAGTTTCGGCTCTGGTACCACCAGGCGGGAACACCGCATGTAACCCTCAGCGGTGAATATAATGAAAGCCGTAAAACATTTCTGTTGCATGCCGAACAAACCTGCCGCCCCACACCGGAGACGCAGGATAAAAAGCCGTTTGTCATACCTCTTCGCATAGGACTGCTGGATCAGAATGGGCTTGACATCCCGCTGCGCATAACCCAAAAAGGCGTTGTTAACATCACAGAATCAAAACAAACCTTTACATTTAACAATGTGCCCCACAAACCCATACCGTCCCTCTTCCGCCATTTCAGTGCTCCGGTAACCTATTTCTATCCATATACCCGGGAAGAACTTCTTTTTTTAATGAAAAATGACAGTGATGGTTTTAACCGCTGGGATGCCTGCCGGAAGCTCGCAGAAACCATGCTGCTGGAAATGATATCTGATGACCGAAATCAGGCGAGCGGTTCATTTATCGAAGCCTATCGAACACTTTTAACTGACAACACCCTGGATAAAGCCATGGTTGCGGAAATGCTGCGATTGCCGGGTGAGGCCTATCTTTCCCAGAGGGTGGATGAAATCGATCCGGATGCGATTCATCAATCCAGGGAAAAAGCCCGCCAAGCCATTGCAGAAAGTCTGCAATCCGAACTTGTGGAGACATACAAAGCCAATGAAAACATCGGCCCTTATGATCTTGCTGTTGAACATAAAGCAAGGCGCGCTCTTCGAAATATATGTCTTTCTTATCTGTGTGCATTGGAATTGCCGGAGTATCTAAAACTGGCAAAAACGCAGTATTATTCAGCCGGGAATATGACTGACAAACAGGCAGCATTCACCCTTCTGGCACATAGTAAAACCCAGATCATCCGGAAAAAAATCATTACAGATTTTTACGAAACATATAATAATGATAAACTGATCATCAACACATGGTTCCAGACGCAGGCAATATCTCCATTGCCCGGTACGCTGGATGTTGTCAAAAACCTGCTGGTACACCCGGCCTTTGATCCCAAAAGCCCGAATGATATCAGATCAATAGTCGGCGCATTTGCATCCAATGCCAAATATTTTCATTCCACCGATGGACTTGGGTATGTATTTCTCAGCGACTATATTATCCGTTTAAACTCAACAAACCCGCAAATTGCCGCCCGGCTGGTGATTCCATTTGCCCAATGGAAAAAATACAATGCTCATAGACAACAATTGATGAAAAAAGAACTGGAGCGTATTGTAAACCTGAAAGGTCTTTCAACAAATATTTTTGAACAAGTATCCCGGTGTTTGCTGAATTAAAGAATAATTCCGCCACCGTCTTCCTTGTCTCACACTTCATATGTGTTGATAAGCATTATGGGGATGATATTAAGTTTATGAAAAAATTCATGTATTGCTCTTTTTGAAAGTCCATGCCCGGAATCTTAACGCCTTGATGGGAAATGGTTCCGTTTAGAAGTTTACCACCCATCACTTCCCATTTTCCGGTATGAATTATAATGTCCGAATATTTCATGGTGATATTTTGTATTTTCCCAGAACTGTTTGCACAAGTCTTTCCGCCCAGCAATAGATGAACATCCTCAAATAAACAATTGGAAATTTTATTCTCTTCACCACATGCCAGGACGACGTTCCCCTTACCAAAAAAACGAACATCTTCTGCTATTATCCGCCCTTTATTGGGAGGGCGATCTTTATCTGCCTGATCTCCTGCAGTAATGGAAAACCCGTTCAGGTTCACCTCAACCCCAGGTTCGATTCTTAATTCAACAGTACCTACCAGTTCAGATTTGTTCCAAATCCGGATATCTCCAGTTAATATCATAGGAGAACCATCAAGACTCCAGGTTGTATTTTCCAGAATCTGCCCACCGAGTTCTGTCCCATCTGCCGGTGAGATCAAACACACTAAAAAAAATCCTACGAGTAACAGCAAAATCTGCCTTTTTATTCTATACCTGCAAAGTGTTTTGAGGATCATGAGGATCAATGCCTCCGAAAGGTTTTATAGAATAAAAAAGGGCTTGAATTCTCATCCAAGCCCTTGATTTTGTTATGGCGGGAGCGACGGGACTCGAACCCGCGACCTCCGGCGTGACAGGCCGGCGTTCTAACCAAACTGAACTACACCCCCCGATTTTGAAATCTTCATATCGTTTTTTTAAGGAGGTCAACCTTAATTATGGTAGGCGGAACAGGGCTTGAACCTGTGACCCTCGGCTTGTAAGGCCGATGCTCTCCCAACTGAGCTACCCGCCCATATTTGTTGACCGTTTCAGGCTTTTACCCGAAAAACGAATGCAATAGCTATCAACTTTATAATTTGATGTCAAGCAAAAATCTTGCTTATTTTATTATTTCCTGATCCGGTTGAAATGGATGTTTATTGCCATTAAACAAGGTTTCGCCCTCTTTCAATATCAAGGCTTGCGCCAAAACCTCATCCATCTCTTCAACAGGAATAATCTCAACCTGTTTGCTGATGGTTCCCGGAATTTCCTTCAGATCTTTTTCATTTTCCTTAGGAATTAAGACTTTCCTGATCTCACCCCGATGGGCGGCAAGTATTTTCTCCTTTAAACCTCCGATGGGTAAAATCCGTCCTCTAAGAGTAATTTCTCCGGTCATCGCAATGCTACGGGATACCGGTCTTCTTGTAAGTGCCGATACAATGGATGTACACATGGAAATCCCAGCCGATGGGCCATCCTTGGGTATTGCGCCTTCCGGAACATGAATATGAATATCAAAATTCTTATAAAAATCCTTATCAATTCCCAACCGATCCGAGCGTGACCGAACATAACTTACCGCGGCTCTTGCGGATTCCTTCATCACATCACCAAGTTTTCCGGTAATAATCAACTCCCCTTTGCCCGGCATGATAACGGTTTCCACACAAAGAAGTTCCCCTCCGACCTGAGTCCATGCAAGACCGGTCACAAGACCGATCTGATCTCTTTCTTCCACCTGACCATGCTTGAATTTGTATGGTCCGAGATATTTCTGGACAATTTTGGATGTAATTTTATAACCGTTATCCGGCTGCCTATTTAAAACAACATCCCTCGCAACCTTACGGCAAACAGCGGATATCTCCCGTTCCAGATTCCGCACGCCTGCTTCACGGGTATATTGTTCGATAATGGTATAAATTGATCCTTTTGAAAAAGTGACATTAGAATCCGCCAGTCCATTTAACTGAATCTGTTTTGGGACAAGAAAATCCCTTGCGATATTATACTTCTCAAACTCCGGATACCCAGGTATCCGGATAATTTCCATACGATCCTGAAGAGGAAGAGGAATATCCGGGAGGGTGTTCGCTGTTGTAATAAACAGGATATCAGACAGATCGTAATCCAAATCAAGGTAATGATCGTTAAAACTATTATTCTGCTCCGGATCAAGGACTTCAAGAAGGGCCGCCGAAGGGTCGCCCCGGAAATCCATACTCATTTTATCCACTTCGTCCAGACAAAATACCGGATTATTGACACCCACCTTTTTCAAGGATTGTATGATTTTCCCCGGCAGAGCCCCGATATAAGTCCTTCTATGGCCTCTGATTTCCGCCTCATCTCTTACCCCGCCAAGTGACAATCTAACAAACTCACGACCTGTAGCCCGGGCAACAGATTTCGCCAGTGAGGTTTTCCCGACCCCTGGAGGTCCTACAAGACATAGAATCGGCCCTTTGACTTTTTTTACAAGTGTCTGAACCGCAAGATATTCAAGAATCCTTTCCTTTGGCTTTTCAAGACCATAATGATCTTCATTCAGTATGGTTTCTGCTTTTTCAAGGTCATGATTGACACGGCTTTTTTCAAACCAAGGCAGCGAAACCATCCAGTCGATATAATTCCGCACAACCGTCGCCTCTGCGGACATGGGTGTCATCATTTTCAGTTTTTTAAATTCCTGCCTTGCCTTTTTAGCAGCTTCTCGGGACATGCGTTTCCGCTTGATCCTCTTTTCAAGCTCCGCGATCTCATCCGCTCCGGAATCGTCGGCGCCCATCTCCTTCTTAATCGCACGCATCTGCTCACTCAGATAATAATTCTTCTGAGTTTTTTCCATTTGCGTCTTCACCCTGCCTTTGATCCTCTGCTCCATGTCAAAAATTTCAGACTCCGCTTCGATCAGGCTCAGAAGAAAAGCAAACCGTTCATCTAGGGACTCCAGTTCCAATAAGCGCTGTTTGTCCTTTATCTTAAACGAAATATGCGCTGCAATTGTATCTGCCAGTTGTGAAGGATCTAAAATCGTGGATACGTTGTTTACAATATCCTTTGAGATATTCTTGTTTAATTTGGCATATTCTCCAAAACTCTTAATTATGGAGCGTTTCAAGGCTTCGCCTTCTGTCTCGGAGAGTTCTTTTTCCATAACCGGAGCCAATTCGACCTGGAAAAAATCTTCTCCCTTAATAAAGTCTACCACCCTTGCCCTTGTTTTGCCTTCGACAAGTGCTTTTACCGTTCCATCCGGAAGCCTGAGAAGCTGGAGGACACTCCCGATCGTTCCGATGCTGCTGATATCTTTTTCTTTGGGATTGTCTATACCCGCCTTGATTTGAGTTGCAAGAAATACACTCTTATCCTTATTCATCGCATCCGTAAGCGCACTTACAGACTTTTTCCTTCCGACAAAAAGAGGAGCTACCATATGCGGAAACACAACAATATCTCTCAACGGCAAAAGCGGCAAGATAATATTTTTGGATGAATCGTATTCATCCTGCTTAAAAAATTTTGGGATATTGATCATATTTACTACTTTTGCGGATATCCACTATGCCTGTTTTTTGGTCTGTTCATAAAGTAGAATAGGGTCCTCTTTATGCAAAACAACTTCTTCCCCGACTACACATTCCTTGACATTATCAACTGACGGAATTTCATACATGATATTAAGCATGCAGCTTTCCAGAATGGAGCGCAATCCTCTTGCGCCGGATTTTCGTTTCATCGCTTCTTTGGCAATGGCTGAAAGTGCACTATCCGTAAGTCTTAAATTAACACCTTCAATCTCAAACAACTTTTTAAATTGCTTGACAAGTGCATTTCGAGGTTCTGTCAGAATTTTAACCAATGAGGGTTCACTAAGTTCTTCCAGTGTTGTGATGATGGGAAGACGACCCAGGAATTCCGGTATAAGGCCAAATTTAACCAGGTCTTCCGTTGCCAATAGCTTCAATGTATCGCCAATGTTTCTCTCTTCTTTTTTTGATATCTTGGCGCTGAATCCCATTGATTTCTGCCCCAAACGCCGCTGGATAATCTTATCCAAGCCGGTGAAGGTTCCTCCGCAGATAAAAAGGATGTTGGATGTGTCGACTTTTACAAAATCCTGCTGCGGATGTTTTCGCCCGCCTTTAGGCGGAACACTCGCTGTGGTGCCTTCAATGATTTTTAACAGCGCCTGCTGTACTCCCTCACCGGAGACATCACGCGTGATGGAAGGATTATCGGATCGTTGCGCGATTTTATCAATTTCATCAATATAAACAATACCGCGTTGTGCCTTCTCAACATCATAATCCGCGTTTTGAAGCAATGAAAGAATAATGTTTTCTACATCTTCACCAACATATCCGGCTTCCGTCAAGGTCGTGGCATCCGCAATGGTAAAGGGTACATTTAGAAATCGGGCAAGAGTCTGGGCTAATAGTGTTTTTCCACAACCAGTCGGACCGATTAACAGAATGTTGCTTTTCTGGATTTCCACATCTCCCGTGCTGACCGAAGACTCAAGGCGCTTATAATGATTGTATACGGCAACAGCCAGAACCTTTTTGGCATCATTCTGCTCAATCACGTAGTCATCCAGCATGGCTTTAATTTCTTTGGGAATCAGAAGGTTTCCGGAACCTTCAACAGCCTTTTCACTCTCCTCTTCGATGATTTCACTGCAAAGCTGTATACATTCATCACAGATATATACGGCGGGTCCTGCAATCAGTTTTTTGACTTCCTTCTGATTTTTCCCGCAGAATGAACAAAAGAGATTATCATTCCCATCCCCTTGTTTTGTAGTCATGCTTTATCCTCCGACTTTTCAAGCTTATCAAGATCATCCCGACTGCTGATGACATGATCAATTAATCCATAATCCCTTGCTTCACTTCCCGCCATGAAAAAGTCACGATCCGTATCCAAACGAATTCGCTCAATTGCCTGTCCGGTATGGTATGCAAGGATGTCATTGATTGTATCTTTCATGCGAAGAATTTCTTTGGCTTGAATCGCAATATCCGATGCCTGCCCTTGGGCACCCCCCATGGGTTGATGCACCATAATGCGGGAATTCGGAAGGGAATATCGTTTCCCCTTGGTACCGGCGGCAAGAAGAAGGGCTCCCATGCTGGCGGCCTGACCAATACACACTGTTGCAATATCCGGTTTGATATATTGCATGGTGTCATAAATCGCCATACCTGCCGTAACCACGCCTCCGGGTGAATTTATATAAAAATTGATATCCTTATCCGGGTCTTCCGATTCAAGAAAAAGAAGCTGGGCAACCAGCAAATTCGCGACCTCATCGTTGATCGCCGTACCAATAAAAATGATTCGGTCTTTGAGAAGACGTGAATAAATGTCAAAAGCTCTCTCTCCCCTGCTGCTTTGCTCGATTACCATGGGTATTAGTGGCACCGGCTTTCCTCCTTTTTACTCGATTATCGCAAAATTTTATGAACACGGAATTTATTCAGATTGAACGTTTTCTGTTTCTTCCGGATTAATTTCCTCTACTTTACTATTATCTATGATAAGTCTGATTGCCTTTTTTTCAAGCAACGCATGTTTAAAAAACTCTAAATTATCCTGATTTTCTTTATAATAGCTTTTAATCCCCTCGACAGGCTGATTTACGGATTCCGCCATACGCTGATATCCTTCTTCGAGTTCCTCATCCGTAAGCTTCAACCCTTCCTGTTCTATCAGTTTCCCCAAAATAATGTGCCGTTTCACCTGTTTAACAGCAGTATCCCGATATTTTTCCGCAAGCATTTCTTTGGACTGTCCCAGCTGCTCCAGGGATAAATTCTGGTATGCGAAGACTCTTTCCATTTCCCCGATAATAGAATCCAGCTCATACTCAACCATAATGTCCGGGACTTCAAACTCCTGCTGGGAAATCAATGCGTTGAAAATCTGTTCGTTTAATTCCTGTTCAATCCTCTTGTCATATCCCTGCTGAACATTTTGGACGATTTTTTCTTTTAATTCATCAATTGATTTAAAATTACCCAATTTTTTGGCAAGTTCATCATCCGCATCCGGCAACACTTCTTCCTTAATTTCATTTAGCTTCACTTGAAAAGCAATCTCAAGGTTTGCCAGTTCTTTGCGGGTGATATTTTCAGAAAACCGAATTGTAAAATCTTTGGTTTCTCCAGGATTCATTCCAACGATCTCGGCATCAAACTCTTGGGATATTGCACGACCACCAATTTTCATGGTGAAATTTTCCGTCTTCTTTGTCTCTTCAAAAGGTTTTCCATCCTTCAATCCTTCATAATCAATAATGACAAAATCCCCTTCCTGTGCAGACCTTTTTTCAGCCACAGGTTTTAATTGGGCTAAATTTTTACGGAACATCTCTATTTGGGCATTAATCTCTTTATCGCTCACCTTATACATTGTTTTTGTTAAAGATAACCCATTGTAATCAATAGCATCCAACTCCGGTTTGATCTCGACAAGAGCATCAAATATATAAGGTCCTTCCTCCTTGAGTTCAGGCGGGTCAACTTGCGGCCGTCCGACCAGGTTAAGATCTTTTTCCTTGATTGCCTCTATGAGCGAATCCTGAATCAATCTCGCTGCCACATCGCTCTGCACATCCTTTTTAAACATTCTTTCGAGAACCGAACGAGGGATCTTTCCCGGTCGAAACCCTTTCACTTTGGCCGTTTTTTTAAGTTGTTTGTAAGCGGCATCCAGCTCATTCGTCACATTCGCTTCCGGTACCTCAATATGAAGTATCTTCTTTACCGAACTTTTATCTTCTACATTTACTTGCATGACAATCCTTTCTGATTAATAAAACGCCTGGAAGTCTGTCTCCAGACACAACGTATATTCATGGTGCGAGAGGGGAGACTCGAACTCCCACTCTGTCACCAGAGCTGGATCCTAAGTCCAGTGCGTCTACCAATTCCGCCACTCTCGCAATATCATAATTTATTTTGTGATTTTCTTTAGCACGCGTATGAAACAGCCACTATTATTTTCCCGTATATCAATGATCCGCTATTAAGACATCTTGACATTTTACTGAAAAGAATGATTTAAACATAAAAGAAAACCAAGATAATATCAATCCATATGGGTGTCAAGTCAAATTGATGGATGAAATCAAGTGTTTGATTTTAAAAATAAACCTCTTAAACAAAACGGCATTTTTCATATTCCTGCCGACACTGATGTTATCCACCGTTGGATTCTTCATGCTTCCGGCCACCGGCTTTTCGAAAAATCTATCAAAACCCGTTATCGTCATCAATCCCGGTCATGGGGGACATGATCATGGAGCCAAAGGTACAGAAGGTACATTGGAAAAAAATGTTACACTTGTGCTGGCCAATCTGATCATCGAAAATCTGCAAATCAAGTATCAGGTAATTACAACCAGAAACGGTGACTATTTTTTGAATATCTCTGACAGGACATCCATCGCCAACCACAATAAGGCGTCATTATTGATCAGTATCCACGCCAGTGGCAGCTATCATTATAAGACCAATGGAATTACAATAGCGTATTTAAAAAAAACATCTGATCTTGCTGTATTTCCCCAGACCCCGGCCATTAAAAACAACGGCAATGCTTACAAGCATACCTCCTGGGATGAAATTCACAACAATCAAATCCAAAAAAGCATGGAAGTTGGAAAATGCATCCATAAAAAGCTTTCGCAGAGCAACCTTTTCCCCAGAAACCAGTTGTTGCATTCTCCCCTGAGTGTTCTTTCCGGAGCCAATATGCCTGCGGTTATGATTGAAATCGGATATCTCTCGAATCCGATTGAGGAAAAAAAACTGAATAACATTGAGTATTTATCAAATATTGCCAAGGAGATTTCCACGGGTATCGATGATTTCTACTCAAAAGCGGAAAACCAAACTATCGAATAAAATGAAATCCGGTATATTTATGATGATTGAATGAAAAATTTACTGAAATAATCGTGATAGGGTTGCACTAGTTAGAAAAGCATGTTAGGTACTCCGAAATCATCGGGGCGTGGCGCAGTCTGGTAGCGCACCTGCTTTGGGAGCAGGGAGTCGGAGGTTCAAATCCTCTCGCCCCGACCACCAGCCGGAAACCACTATTCATTTTTTTCGATTGTAAAATGATGATCCAGCCTCATTGTGCTGAATAATGTAAATATGTCCGAAGCTACATTGGTTACTCGTAAAGATCCGCCAACTTTATTCAAAGAATTATGAGTTGCGATAATCACACCGATCCCAACAGAGTCAACCATTTCAACACCATCAAGATCAATCACAAGTTCACGGGGAGATTCCTGCACAAGACCATGGAGCTGAGATCGGAACTCATTGGCCATGGATGCAACAACATCCTTTCCCGGCCTTACAACAACCCGCTCTCCGTTTTTGCTGACTTTACTCATACAGACACTCCTAATTTTATGATTCTATTCCAGCAGAGTCAATTGATCCTATCCAAGCTTACTACTTATCCTTAATATATCCGGATAATCTGAAAAAAGTGAAGACAACTTTTCTGATGATTTTTTCAGGATGAATAATAATCGATATGAGTTTGAATTCTGCTGTTCGGTTACTTTCTTTGATCTTTTATCATAATTCGAATTAAATCTCAAATTGATTATACGGTTTTCCATAATTTCTTACTTTTCCCTGGCCCGCTGTAAGCTTAATCATGATGCGAAATCCTTTTATCAACAACGACGCGCCCGATATAACGGGATATTCCTGCTTTTATCCTGCCGAATCACCGGAATAAGTTAATTTCCCTGAATTTGAATTAGAAATAAAATTCATTGACAGGATTCCTTGAAATGCTAATACATTGGGGTCTATTAAGCCCTGTGGAACAAAACAAAGCCGCTATCAGCAAAATCGCTTTATCAAAGACTATGATATTGAAAATACTGAATGAGTATAAAAAAGAATCCCTGCTTGCCATGGTCAGCGGGCTGCTGCTTACCTGTTCTTTTCCCAAAATTAATTTGGGCTGGACTGCATGGATTGCCTTTATCCCTTTATTATATTCATTAAAAGACCTCTCTTTAAAAGGTTCTTTTTATATTGGCCTGGTCTCAGGAATCATACACTATTGTACCCTTTTGTACTGGTTAGTGCCGACCATGCACACATACGGCAATCTTCCGTTCTGGGTAGGATGCCTTCTTTTATTCCTTCTTTCATCCTATCTGGGACTGTATTTTGCTTTTTTCTCTGCGTTCTTACAAAAATTTTGCCGAACACCCTTACGTCTGGTAATATGGTTTCCGGCTGTGTTTGTTTCTCTTGAATTTATCCGCTCTTTCTTGTTTTCAGGCTTTCCCTGGGAATTAATTGGATATTCCCAATTTGAATGGATAAGCCTGATTCAATTATCCGATATAACGGGTGTATATGGAATTTCCTTCCTCATTGCACTTGCCAATGGCAGTCTATGCGTAGCACTTCTCCACATCGGCAAACAAAAATGGCAAGGAATCAATATTTCAAAAAAAATTGCCTCGGGTTCACTTGCAACCACCGCCCTGATTATGATAATCATTCTGGCATATGGAAATATTCGCATACAGTCGATTGACCGAATGATGAAAACCGCTGATCGGGCTAAAGTAAGCGTCATACAGGGCAATATTGACCAATCTGTAAAATGGAATCCTGAGTATCAGAAAAATACAATCCTGAAATATCTCAACCTGTCCTTTTCCACACTTGCTGATTCACCATCCCTGATCGTCTGGCCGGAAACTGCAACCCCCTTTTACTTTTCAAGTCCCTACACCAGCAGTCATTTAACACAACTGATCCAGGAAGGCGTACAGAAGGCGAATATATGGCTATTATTCGGAAGCCCTTCATATGAGCGAGATGGAAAATCTTTACATTACTATAATACGGCCTATTTATTAAACCCCGAAGGAGAACAGATCGGCAATTACAATAAGGTACACCTCGTGCCTTACGGCGAATATGTTCCATTAAAGAAGTGGTTTCCATTTATTGGTAAACTGGTCGCTCAGGTTGGAGATTTTCAATCCGGAATAAAAGGCAGCACAATTGTCTGGAATCAACATCCTATTGGTGTTCAAATCTGTTTTGAAGTCATTTTTCCGGATCTTGCCAGAGCAATGGCTTCCAATCAGGCCGAAATATTTATCAATATTACCAATGATGCCTGGTTCGGAACAAGCAGCGGACCGTTTCAACACTTTTCAATGACCGTATTCCGGGCAGTTGAAAACAAGAGAGCGCTTGTAAGATCTGCCAATACAGGGATCAGTGGCTTTATTGATCCGGTTGGGAGGATTCTCGAAACCACTTCTCTTACTGTTGATGCAGCTCGAACCCGAACAGTTCCGCTGATGAAAACCGGAACCGTTTATATGAAAGCAGGGGATCTGTTTTCAAAAGTTTGTTTAATCGCTGTATTCATTTTTATGATTTTTTGCATGATACAGCATCCCCAAAATACGATAAAACCATTAAATTGAACAGCACCATCCACATGGGAGGTTATTATGTCTTCAGAAATAAAAAATAAAATGGATGAACTTCACAAAAAACTCGAACAGCTAAGAGGTTGTCTTTGACCTGAATGAAAAGGAAAAACGGTTACAGGAAATCGAATCCATCACATCCAGAAAAGACTTCTGGGATTACCCGGAACAAACAAAAGACCTGTTAAGAGAACGATCGCAAATAGCAGACAAGGTGGATCTCTGGAAAAAACTGTCATCCGACCTTGAAGACAGTGAACTGATGCTGCAACTTGCTGCTGAAGAATCGGATGCTCAAACCACACAGGAGGTATCTGGGGAGATTGCCAGGATTGAGAAACAGATAGACCGGTTCTCATTGGATTTGATGCTTGACGGTGAAGACGACAACTGCAATGCGATAATCTCCATTAACGCCGGAGCCGGCGGCACCGATTCTCAGGATTGGGCGGAAATGCTCTTCCGGATGTATTCACGCTGGATCGACCGGAAAAATTACAAAATAAACATCATTGACTATCAACCCGGAGATGAAGCCGGAATCAAAAGTGTAACCCTGACTGCAACCGGCAGCTATGCCTATGGTTATTTAAAAATGGAGACCGGCGTCCACCGATTGGTTCGGATATCACCATTCAATGCCAGTGGAAAACGGCACACCTCTTTTGCATCGGTTTTTGTCTATCCGGAACTTGACCGTGAAATTGTGGTTGAGATTGAAGAAAAAGATCTCCGTATCGATGTTTACCGGGCCAGCGGTGCCGGAGGACAGCATATCAATAAAACAAGCAGCGCCGTTCGGATTGTTCACCTGCCTACCGGAATTGTGGTTCAGTGCCAGCAGGACAGATCACAACACCGGAACAAAGAAATAGCCATGAAGGTGCTCAAAGCCAGACTGCATCAACTCGAAAAGCAGAAACAGGACGAGAAACTGCAGGAGATGCATGATAACAAAGATGAAATTGCCTGGGGAAGTCAGATAAGGTCTTATGTGCTTCATCCGTATCAGATGGTAAAAGATCATCGGATCAAGCTTGAAGTGGGGAATATCAACCAGGTACTTGACGGTGATATCGATCCTTTTATCAAGGGGTTGCTTCTATCCAGGAATTCAGCCAATGGATCCGTATGATCTGATCCATGAATTTTATGATCCGGCTTCGCGTCTGTATTCCATTCTGGTTTCTCACAGCGAGCAGGTGGCTGAGAAAGCACTGAAAATCGCAGGAAATGTCCCATGGTTGAATCCGGATCTTGATTTTATCCAACAGGCTGCCATGCTTCATGATATTGCCATATTTCAGACAAATGTCCCGAAAATAAGCTGCCATGGTAAACATCCGTATGTTATACATGGTTATCTCGGGCGGCAACTTCTCGAGTCAAAAGGGTTTCCCCGCCATGCCCTGGTCTGTGAACGTCATGTGGGCGTTGGTATCAGTGCGGAAGAAATTAAAAATCATGGATTTCCACTGCCTGTGCAGGATATGGTTCCGGAATCCATTGAAGAAATCATCATCTGTTTTGCGGATAAATTCTTTTCCAAGGATCCGAACTACAAAAAACAAGAAAAATCCATTGCAGAAGTTATGGAGTCCATTACCCGATACGGCCGAAAACAGGAAGACCGGTTTATGAAGTGGAAAACCCTTTTGAACTACTCATAATCATGGAGATAAAAAATAGTGTGATGGATGAATTCAGACTGATCAGGAGATTGATAGCATCATCCAAAAGCAGTTATCCCGATTCCAAAGGCTTTATCAAAGTACCGCCGGGAGATGATGCCTGCCTGCTCTCTACCATAAAACGGCCGGTGATTACCACCGACACGCAACGGGAAGGTGTTCACTTTAACCGAAAATGGCTGACACCGGAAGAAATCGGCCTGAAGGCTGTCACCGTAACCTTGAGTGACCTGGCTGCATCCTATGCCAGACCGGTCAGCTTGTTTATCAACATGGGTCTCCCCCTTTCCTTTTCTTCAGAAGAAGCGGAAGATATCTATCGCGGCGTTGGAATCGGTCTTCAAAAATATGGCTGCACACTGGGGGGAGGAAATCTCTCGGACAGTGACCATCTGTCCCTGGATCTTTTTGCGATCGGAGAAGGCCATGATTTTATTTTTCCCCTGCGTTCCCTGGCAAAACCCGGAGATGGATTGTTCTGTACCGGTCCTCTGGGCTTGGCACGGGCAGGGCTTGAAGCATTGCAACAGAATCATCCCCATGATCAGAACCTGATCTCTTTTTTCAAGTCACCGGTAGCCCGATTTGACGCGTCGGAAATACTGGCAAACCATAAGGTGTTATGTGTAATCGATATCAGTGACGGGCTGAAGGGAGACTCCATGCATATCGCGCAGGCATCCGGTGTTACCATAGAACTTGCCATAGATCAAAAAGACATTGATCCGCAACTGATCTCCTTTTGTTCTGAGCGGGGAATACCTGCACAAGAATTTGCCATCGCCAGCGGAGAGGATTATGAACTGCTCTTTTCATGCCCTCCGGAAACTTTCCGAAATATTAAAAAGGAGATCCCAAAGGCATACCCGGTCGGCAAATGTCTTCCTTTTACCGGGAAACATATGATCGCACCGCCATCTGCGCTTTCCTCTTTTCAGCATGGAAAAAAATAGACGGGCTTGAGCAATCCGACAAGTCCTATATATTACCAGTATTGATAAAAATGATGAACCGGCCCTTTTCCTTTTCCAATGGTATATTCAGCGCCGGCCTGCAGCGCTCCGTTAATATATTGTTTGGCGGATTGAACAGCGTCTTCCAGCAACATCCCTTTTGCCAGAAAAGAGGCAATCGCTGATGACAGGGTACAGCCGGTACCGTGATCATTAACCGTATTCACCCGGCTTCCCCGGAATGAGACAAACCGGTCCTGCCTTCCCAGGTAAAGCCGGTCTGTTGTATCCATCCCATCAGCATGTCCGCCTTTTATCAAAATGTCTTTACATCCCATCGCAGACAATTCAATGGCGGCCTTTTGAATCCCTTCCGGCCCATGGATCTTTCGCCCAAGAAGAATTTCGGCCTCCGGCAAATTCGGCATCAGCAGATCCACCTGTTGAAAAAGGGAAGACTTTAATAGGGGAATTGCGTCATCCTGAAGAAGTCGTCTTCCACTCTGGGATGCCATCACCGGGTCCAGAATAATGTTATGAAGATCATATTGATGCAGAACCGAAGAAACAGCTTGGATGTTCTCTGCGGAAAACAGCATTCCGATCTTAACTGCGTCTACTCCGATATCTTCAATGACAGCGGTCAGCTGAGCGACAATAAAATCAGGGGGAACCGCATAAATTGCGGTTACCCCCTGTGTATTCTGACTGGTTAGCGCCGTTATCACCGTCATTCCGTAACAGCCGAGAGACGAAACCGTTTTTAGATCAGCCTGAATGCCGGCACCTCCGCTGCTGTCCGAACCGGCGATGCACAACACCCTGTGATATGTCTTCATCTGTTTAACCGAAAATCACCAGCCCCTGGTAAGATAGTCATGGATGGAATTAGCTGCCTGCCTGCCCGCTCCCATCGCAAGAATGACAGTGGCGGAACCGGTAACGATATCGCCTCCTGCCCAGACTCCTTTTTTGCTGGTTTTACCGGTGGCTTCGTCTGCAACAATATATCCCCATTTGTTCAATTCAATATCCTTGGTGGATTGCGTCAACAGCGGATTGGCCCCTGCGCCGACCGCAATAATGGCAAGATCGCATTCCAGCTCAAACTCAGAACCTTTGATGGCTATGGGCCTTCGGCGACCTGAACTGTCCGGTTCACCCAGCTCCATCTTCAGGCCAACCATTCCGGTGACACGCCCCTTTTCATTTCCTTTGAATTCAACAGGACTTGTCAGAAAATGAAACTCCACACCTTCCTGTTCGGCATGATGCACTTCGGCACCTCTTGCCGGAACCTCTTCACGAGACCGCCGGTAAACGATACGGGAAGACTGCGCTCCAAGCCGCAAAGCTGTTCGGGCTGCATCCATGGCCACATTACCAGCTCCCAGCGTGATGACATTTTTTCCCCTTACTACCGGCGTATCGTATTTCGGGAACATATATGCCTTCATCAGGTTGGAACGGGTAAGATACTCATTAGCTGACAAAATTCCGATCAGATTTTCTCCCGGAATATTTAAAAAGGTCGGAAGCCCTGCTCCGACACCCAGGAAAATGGCATCATAACCCTGCTCGAAAAGCTCATCCAGAGATACGGTTCGCCCGACCACGGCATTGCACTCCAGCTTGACGCCGAGATCCTGCAGACCGGCCACTTCTGAAAAAACGATTTCTTTGGGTAATCTGAACTCCGGAATTCCGTAAACCAGAACGCCGCCCGGTTTATGAAATGCCTCAAATATGGTCACCTCATGGCCTTTCAGTGCCAAATCGCCTGCAACGGTCAGACCGGATGGCCCGGACCCCACAACTGCAACCTTTTTCCCCGTCGGTTCCAATTTGACAGGCAGTTCACACTCTCCGCTTTTGCGGGCATAGTCAGCGGCAAACCGTTCCAGGTTTCCGATGGCAACCGCATCTCCTTTTTTCCCGAGAATGCAATTTCCCTCACACTGCAATTCCTGCGGGCATACCCTGCCGCATACAGCCGGCAATCCGTTTCTTTCCCATATCAGACTGATGGCTTTTTCAAAATGCCCCTCCCGAATATGGCCGATGAAACCCGGAATATTAACGCCTACCGGACATCCTTGAACACAAGCCGGATTTTTGCATTGAAGGCATCTTTTTGCCTCGACCATGGC
The DNA here is from genome assembly GCA_003599865.1 of Desulfobacteraceae bacterium. GTDB lineage: Bacteria > Desulfobacterota > Desulfobacteria > Desulfobacterales > SURF-7 > QZKS01. The sequence goes on along the minus strand of QZKS01000013.1, from coordinate 37,360 downwards.
TGCTTCCGGACTGTATCCAAGCGGAACCTCTTCAAAATTTTTGGCCCTGACTTTTGCTTCCTGTTCCGGCATCGGCTGCCTTGGTATTTTTTCTTTCTTCTCTTTTGTTTCCGACATTATATCCTCCGTTAGATATGTGGATACCCTCTCTTGACAGGTTCCGATATCAGATTCCTGTATGATATGATTACACATTTTCCTTTTTGAGATTGCAGAACTCATCATGACTTGCCTTTTCATCCTCGATATATGCCTGAAGACGAAGCATCAGTTCATCAAAATCTACCTGATGCCCGTCAAATTCCGGACCATCCACACAGGCAAATTGAGTCTTGCCGCCGATTGAGACACGGCATCCGCCACACATCCCTGTTCCGTCAATCATAATCGGGTTCAGGCTGACAAGGGTTTTGACATTAAAATCCTTTGTCATCCTGCATACAAACTTCATCATGGGAACCGGTCCGATGGCGACAACCAGCTTGATATCATTTTTTTCCAGAACCTCTTTCAATACATCGGTTACAAAACCATGGTGGCCATATGAGCCGTCATCCGTACAGACATACAGCTTATGAGAGGCGGCTTTCATCTGTTCCTCCAGAATCAGCAAGCCTTTATTTCGTGCGCCGATAATGCTGATCACATTGTTTCCAGCCTGTTTCAGTCCTCGCGTAATGGGATGAAGAACAGCAACTCCGGTACCGCCCCCAACGCATACAACATTTCCAACCTTTTCCAGATGGGTGGGTTTGCCGAGCGGACCGATGACATCCTGATATTCGTCCCCTTCCTGCAGCGTCTTGAACAATGCTGTCGATTTGCCGACGACCATATAGATGATTGTGATCGTTCCTTTTTCCGGATTCGTATCCGCCATGGTCAACGGAATGCGTTCCCCTGTTTCCGTGGCTTTTAAAATCACAAACTGCCCGGGCTTTGCCTTTTTGGCAATCAATGGCGCCTCAATCTCATTGAGAATGACCGTTCCCTTGGCCATCTCTTCCCTTTTTACGACTTTAAACATGTGATACCTCCTGATTTGTAAATCAGTAAACGCTTTATTTCAATCAACCTTTTGGGAAACCTTTGAAGTTTTTATGACCTCACAGGCTACTTCATGCTTCTGCTAAAATCAAGCGTAAAACCGGATCTGTTTTAGGATTTCCTCAATTTCTTCTTTTTGCCAACAAAAGCCCGTTGCTGTATTTTGTTTCCAACCCATTGGTATCCGGAAGCATAAACAACCACACAAGAAAAAAACAAAGTATATTGAATTTGTGACGATTCGATGGTAAATCGCATCTCAAAAAAAACGGTAATCAAGGAATATCTGTTATGAAGCTGTTTGACAGTCACTGCCATATCGATGACAAAATATTCGATCCAGATTTTGCCCAGGTGCTGCAACGGGCACGCAATGCAGGCGTTCAAGGAATGATGATCGCAGGCATTACGCTGAAAACGGCTGAAAAGGCGGTGCCATTGGCGGCAAGCAACCATGGTTTGTTTGCCGCGGTCGGTGTCCACCCCCATGATGCCGCATCCTGCTCTGAAACGGTTATCCACCGTCTTCAAATGCTTGCCGGCAATCCAAAGGTAAAGGCCTGGGGGGAAATCGGCCTTGATTTTAACCGGATGTTTTCCCCGCAGGAGGTTCAGGAAAAATGGTTTGTCCGCCAGCTTGAAACGGCAGATGAACTTCAGCTTCCCCTGATCTTTCATGAAAGGGAGAGCCATGGCCGCCTCTTATCCTTTTTACAAGAAACGCATACACAAAACAGAACCGGCGTGGTTCACTGTTTCAGCGGCAGCCGAAAAGAACTCGAGGCCTATCTTGAACTCGGATATTATATCGGAATTACCGGCATACTGACCATTCAAACCCGCGGGACAGATCTTCGCAAACTGGTGCGGCACATACCACTGGACCGGCTTCTCATTGAAACCGACGCGCCCTATCTCACCCCGGCGCCGGAGAAAAACAAGACACACCGAAACGAACCGGCATTTGTGCGTTCCACCTTTGAAAAGCTGGCGGAAACCCTGAATGAACCCCCGGAAAAGCTGTCTGAAATATTATGGGGAAACACGTGCCGGCTATTCAAAGTACATCCGCATGAGCTGGATTAAGCCGTCATCCCCATTTGGTCCGAAAACCCGTTCCTCCCGGAGGCCAGGAAAATGAAATCGCCTCATTGTCGCATACATACCAGCATGCACCGCACTCCATACACTTGTCGAGCGACCGGATGACCGCTTTTTTTCGTACTATTTCATAGCAGCCTCCAAGGCAGACTTTAACGCAGTTGGCGCACCCAATACATAGTTCAGGATCAACGGTTATGAATTCGCCGGCCCCGGGTTCCCATTCCACACCGGGAATATCATCAAACGATATGGCCATTTTTCTGTCCTCAACATGATATCAAGCATTAAAGATGGAAGGGTCGGATGCAACAATTGCATTGACCAGCCGGGTTGAGAGAGGCTCGAGAGCCGCATCCCATCTCTTGATAAACTTGAGATATACCGGTGCGACAATCGGGAACAAAAACCGCATTACCGGATTTGCCGCACCTGCCAACGGCTCCAGCAACCCGGCAACCAGCCGGATCAAAGGGCTGAAAATAAACAATATCAGATCCATTAATCGAAGACAGGATTTCAGCCGGATCCCATTCCGCCTGTTTTGTTTCTCCTTTGCAATCCCTGTATCTCCAAAATGGCTGTAATGCCAATTGTAGTAATACCGCAGATACATCCGGATCCACTTCCCGATAATTTTGGGATCTTTCCTGATAAAAAAAAGGACTATTCTCATAAGCGCCGTACTTCCATACTTGCAAAAACCAAGGCCCCAGCCGTCATGTATGCATTGCTTCAGCTTTTTTTCGTCATGTTCCTGTTGGGCAAACCGCAGATTGTATCGGTTGGTGGATGTTATCGCCCACTGGATAATGGGATGCGCCTTGATGCGGTCATCATAGCGTTTCAGGAAGGATGCGGAAGTATCATGATGCGAAATAGCCTCAATGGCAACGTCTGCTGCAATCTCAGCGGAAAACCAGGCAGTCGGCACACCATCGCACAATTCCGTATTTTCAAGACCGGCAGCATCCCCGATCAGCAGCATACCGTCGGTAAAGTTGGGCATATTTCTCAACTGCTCATTCAATCCTACAAAGATTTCAAATCCGTCCCACATCCGTGCCCGGAGTGTAACCCTTGGCTCAATCTCATTCTTCCACCAGGGCAGGTTGGCCGTAATTTTTTCATGATACCCCTTTAATGCAGCGGCCAGATTATAAACCGGACCATCATCGTTCCGGAGACACTGATCCTGCATAAGATGAAGACTGTCTCTGTAAGGCCATACCATCAGGCCGTTTCCATGACCCAGAGGCGGGGCGATTTTCTGCTCATCCCAGCCCCAGCAGAAACGGAGGGAAAAACCGAATATCCGGTCAATATCTCTTTTGTCCATATCATACACATAGACATCCGCCAGTGAGATGGTATCCGGAGGATATTTTTTCCGGACACCGGCCTTGATGGCCAGGAGGCCATGGGAGCCTTCGGCATCAATCACTATTTTGGACCATATCCGTTCATCTTTTTCCGTTATGACACCGCTGATGCGTCCATTGTCTCGAATCACATCCAAAACCGTTGTTTCCGTTCTCAGTTCAACACCGGATGCAACAGCCTGCTCTACTTCCCACTCACAGAATGCCTTGCAAAAGGCATTATACCCTACTGAGAATACGGGTGAAAACGGTTTGGGAACCTTTAAGGAATCATCGATATCAATATCCTTGTTTTCAATATCCTTGATAATATAATTGACAATGCCGTCCACCGGCCTTTCAATCGGAGGATTCCCATCCCGGATAAAAGCAGGTCCGAACAGAAATCCATGAAAGGGAATCGTCAGACCGGAAATAATTTTATCGCCAACGTTCTTTGAACGCTCCAGCATGATGGTTTTCAGTCCTGCATCCGCGCATTTTTTGGCTGCTGCTGCCCCGCCGAATCCGGCTCCGACCACGACCACATCACATTTTGTCTCATCGATATTATCTGTTATACGCATAGTTCTCCGATACCAAATACAAGACGGAAATTAAACGAAAAGGAATACAATGGAAGTAGAAAGGAGAAAACCGGCAACATCTTCAAAGGATGGATATAACTCATTTTCGGTTTTTCTTCGGATGGTACGGCTGGAATAAAAGGGGCAGGTCTGATGATGATCATCACTCACAAGACCTGCCCGCAAGAAGTTCGCTTACACTTCAAGCCATGAGTCAGAATACAATGTTTCACCCAAAATCACCTTGACGGTTTTAACATAGTCCTGCATCTCTTTGGAAAGGCTGCCCAAATCCGGAGCATTTCCCTGCATGGTCGCATTTACGACATCAACGATATCCTGACGATTTCCCTTTGCGATATCCGTCAATTTTTCATCCAGAGGATCGGAAATGACGGAATACATGCCATTTGTTTCCAGCATGATCATATAAGTCTGATTGAGAATCGGACGAAGATGATCGGGCGGTCCATTGGAAATATTGGAAAGACCGCAGGTACTCTTTGCACCGGGAGCAATATCCTGGATCATTGCCTGAAAATTCATCAGGCTGATGAGCTGCGGCTGTTGAATATTGACCGGGGTAACGATTCCATCCACCCAGATTCTATCATTTTCGATACCGGCTTCGTTTGCAGCATAGATCAACTCGACGGCAAGGGACGCTCTTTCATTTTCATCACGGGGCAATCCATCCGGTCCCCACATCAGGGCGATGAAATCCGTTCCGTATTCTGCAGCCAGGGGAAGCATTCTCTCATATCTTTCCGGACGGGCCATGATGGAATTGATGATATGCGGATATGGCGCCGGTTTAATGACCTTTAAAGCCGCCTCAATGGCGTCGATATTGGATGTGTCCAGAGCAAGAGGAATATCCGATACGACTTCCTGAACCGTCTGAACAACCCAGGGCATCAATTCATGACCGTCTTTTTTTGCCGGACCAAGATTGATATCAATATAATCCATGCCCTTTGCTTTCTGCAGAAGGGCTTCTTCCTGAATCGGCTTGGGATCACGTTCCTTGAACGCCTTGCCGATCTTTTTTGAAATAACATTTAAGCTTTCGCCGATTAGATACATACACATTCCTCCCTTATAAGATTGGCCTGCTGTTCATGGTAAGCAGTGCTTCTTTGATGATTTTTGATTCATCCAGGATGCACTGCAAAAACTTGTCAGCGGACAAATGAAGGAGGCGGACTTTCTTTTGTCCGCCTCGAATTTAGAACACTACCATTATTTTGCTCTCAAAAATGCCGGAATATGAGCAGCTTCACGTGGGCCAACCGTAATTTTCCATCCGGGAAGCTCTTCTTCGATATCACCGGCGATAGCAGCTGCATAACCGGGGATAATCAATTCCTTATGTTTCACCTTATCCATAATGCCGCATTTTTTCACAAACGCGCCAACATCATCACCGGCAAATTTTCCAGCAGCCCATGCGGTAAGAACCGAAAGGCCTTCAGAATTTTTAATCAGCAGCCATGACGGAACATTGCTGCTTTCAATTTCACCGGATACAATAAAATATGTCAAAGCAAAGTTTGTTGTCACCAGGACCGGAGAATTCTCATTCGGATTTCCGATTTCGTAGATACCCTCGGTTACCGTCATGGGACGCTGCGGATCAGTGAAAATGTTCAGACGTTCCAGCAGCAGCGGAAAAATGCTTTCCCCGGCGAAATCGGAAAGAACAACAATACCGCCGTATTTGGCGATAAACATGGCGGCAATCAGGGATTCCACGTCTACGTTGGAAGCCATTTCACTCGGTAGTGTGATTGTCGGGAAACCAAGCGAACGGTTGCCTTGTTTCAAAGCCGCCCTTCGGATAGCGACCTGATCTTCCAACGCCTTTTTAATCTCTCGGGCACCGGAATCCAGCACAAGGTCTTTCAGACCCATAGCGGTCAGTTTGTCGGAAAGCGAAATCAATGCTTCTATCGAATCGGCCTTGATAGCCAGAGGCAGGTTATTGTCCAAAGCGATTTTACCGAAAGCATCCGCTGTTGCATCGGTTGCAGCATACATTAATGGACGCTTAAACGCACATGCTTCTACACCGGCTTTCATTACATCTGCATTTTCAGACATCAGAATCACGTTGAACTCTGAAGTCTCAGCAACTTTCTTGGCAACTTTGGCAAACGCCGCCTTGTCACCATTTACGTCTTTAACCGCTACCAGCTCAGGACGCAGATTCAAGCCAACGCGTTCAAACTGAAATGCATTCCATTTTACCAGATTGGCGGTCAGAGCTGCGTCGGAAATATCAGATCCAACCGTTGCCGCCAGCAATGTCGGATTATAAAAAGTTTTTTCATGTCTGTACATGACGGTTTCACCGCCTGCCTTTGCCGCACGCACACCCTTTCCAACAGCTACCGGGCGAATCGGTGGAGCTGAAGCTTCCGCCAGTTGTTCCCTGGCTTCATCAGAAACGTAGGGACATGTATCAAGCTCAGCTTTACCGGAGGCCAGGTTCATGGCAAAGGCAAGACAAGTCGGAACACCGCACTCCTTACAGTTCGTTTTTGGAAGGAGTTTGAAAATTTGAATACCGGTTAATGCCATTTTTGTCTCCTTATCTTATATCAAACCTAATGTTTAGTATTTCATTTTTAAATGATCAGGCAGGTACGCCACATACCTTGCCTGATCATAATTGTTTTTAACCAAAAAAGAATTATCTGACCAACGAATCCATGGAAAGGGCTGGATGGCCTTTTTCCTGGAGGAAGGGCAGAATCTCTTCTTCTGTTGTTCCAACAGTCTCATCTGCGATCATGTCATAGAGACCCGGACAGCCCATTTCAGCACCGCGTTTTTCGATTCTGTCTTTGAGTTCTTCTTTCAGCATCTTGGGCATCCAGACCATTCTCAATAGTCCTCCGTCACCCGTAATAAACTTACCCTGGGTAATATTGTATTTTGAATGGCCGACAAATCCGGGAGATTGTGCCCCGCCGCCCATAACACCGGCAAGTGTAGTAAATTTCATTCCAGACGGAGTTTCACCGGTGTAATCACGACCAACCGTCATCACACCGTTACAAGACGGCAACATGGCAGCGATACACTCGCAGCATCCACAGGTTGTCATGGGATCGATTACCATGGAGTAGAAATTATAATGGGTAACCGCGCCACGGGATGCTTTATAGACGAAGTCATTGACACCCTTCCACTGCCCCAAAACCGGATCCAGACATTCACCCTTTTCAATGGGTTGGTTGGGGCCGGTTGGATTGATTTCATAGGATGCCCTGCAGTCCATCCAGTTGTATGCACCGCAGAGTCCGGTTCTTTCCGGGCTTACGGAACAAACGTGACTGGGCGCAAAGGACTGGCAGAGTGTACAGGAGTAAAATGTTTCCACATCCTCATCCGTCATCTTGTCCACACGCTCATCTCTTGTCTTGTATTCAGCGCGTGCTCTTTCGGTCAGTTTGTCCACATCAGCCTTCTTGGTGTACAGCGTAACCTGAACCTTGTCCACGATCTTGGTAAAATCCTGATGAAACTTGGCATGAAGTACCACACCGATATGTTTCAAGGAAAAACCCTTTTCCATGGCTGCCTTGCTGATACGAACCCAGGAGATGTCTCTCTGGCCGATATGCATAATGCCCTGGATATAGTTAATCAAATGGTGGATCTGACGTTCCATGATCGGCTCGAAATCCGTCTGGAATTCACGGCCGGCGATCTGAACCGAAATTCCCAGCGGGAAGGTAGCGCCTTCTTTCAGATCGGTTACATCCGGGCCGACGATTGTCACCTTGCCGTCTTCAATCTCATTCATCTCAGCCATTTTTACCAGCTCGGTACACTGGGTCTTTCCGCCGCCGCACTGGCAGTGAAGATCCGCACCGCGAACCCGCTCTCCCTCAAAAGCCGGACCAAAAGACATGGGGATATCGATCTCGGTAACCTGAATCTTGAGACCGCGGACCTCAACCGATCTCTGGCAGATTTCACTATGGGGAACATTGGCTACAACATGCTCATAGGTACAGATACCCGTCGGCAGAATTTCGGGAATGTCCGTATCCGCCAGTGTCGGAAAACCCCAGTTAACGCAACCGGCAGCAGCAACACCCCACTCGGTTCCGATATCACCAAGGGCGTTAACAAAAGCAAAAACCCTGTCCTTGTTGTACAGCAGGATCTTTTTGAAATCTCCGGGCTGAACACCACCAAATGCCATGGCGGCTCTGTTTGCAAAACCAAGGGCAAAGACCGCGGAAGAGATATCCGGGCCGAACGGTACGATACGGGTATTCCAACCGATCTGAACTTTGGCCTTGATCAGCTGTTCGATAACCGATGTTCCATTGTGGTTGGCTGCGCAGAAAATATAAAGATTTTTCTTCTGGTAATCTTCCACGATGTCTTTTGCAATTTCGATAGTTGGTGCGGCACCGACCATGGCAGCAAAACCTGGAGCAGAGCCGTCAACAAATTCTACACCGCGTTTCCGCAGGATAACATCATCCGCGGGTCCAACCCAGATCTTTCCGGCTTCAATATCCGGATCTTCCTGAGGTAAATAGAAATCCGGCTGATCCAGAATGCGAAGCGCTTCTATGATTTCATAGCTGAAAATCGCTGCCATACCGGCATCCAGAAGTGGTCCGAGATAGGGAAGGTGATTCTTGCCCTTGACATGCGGGGGAAGAAGTCCGCGTGCGAATGCAAGAGGTTTTTTCAAATCTTCAAGAGTTTCCACTTTCATGCCGGTCAGAGAATAAATAACCGGAAGATAATATGCGGTATTCGGGAATCCTATCTTGGTATCAGCATTGTATGTTGCCAATGCTTTGTTGTACAGACCTTCCGCCTGCGATACAACCTTATAGCCGCCCTGAATAGCTGCAAATGCTACTAACTTAGACATATCAATTTCCTCCTTCGTTGAGGATTTTTGTAAAAAAAATCATCTTTCAAGTACCTGATCATCATTATTAGAGTGCCTGACGATCCGCCATATCCATAAGAACACGTTCTCTTGCCTTATCGATTCCAAGCTCCTTACGTTTCTTGTCAATATGGGCAATCATCAAACGAGCATGCTTGATCGGGTCTGCTTCCAGATCCCATTTGCCTCCATAGATTTTTTCCAGTTCCTTGGAGAGGTAATCATGGAATACGGGAGCGCCTTCGGTGGGCAGATGCAGGCCGAATACTGTATAAACGCCTGATGCTACAAAGTAATGACCAATAGAGATCGCTTTTTCACTCATCCATTCCGGAGCGGACCCGGCTGCCGGCAGATCACAAATGTCATTTCCAAGACCGCCGGCTTTTACAACTTCCGTTGCCGCCAGAAGGATTCTGCTGTTATCCACGCAGGACCCCATATGAAGGACCGGCGGAATACCCACGACTTCGCAGACTTCGGCAAGTCCAGGGCCACAGTGAACCGCGGCGCTTTCCGGTGTCAACAGTCCTTCCATGGCGCATGCAATACCGTTGCATCCGGTGGTCAGAACAATAACGTCATTCTTGATCAATTCTTTGACAACCGTAATGTGGGCTTCATTGTGACGGGTTCGGGCATTGTTGCACCCAACCACACCAGCGATACCGCGGATGCGGCCGTTGATGATATTATCATTCAGCGTGTAATAGGATCCCCTGAAGGTTCCGCCCAGATGATATTCAATGGATTCCACACTGAATCCGCCAATGGCCGAGGCCTTGTGTTTCGGAATCATGACCTCCGATCCACGGTTCTCATAATTATCAATGGCCAGCCGAATGATCTTTTCCGCATCCTCAAGTGCATGGTGCTCATCAAACTCTATATGAATCACATTGTTCTGCTCCATTCTTGCAATGGGATGGGTTGTGATCAGTTTGGTATGGAAACATTTGGCAACATTGGCAAGCGCCTGGAATACACACTGGATATCCACAACCATGGCATCGCACGCACCGGTGATAATAGCCAGTTCCTGCTGCAAATAGGTTCCGGCCTGGGGAACGCCGTGACGCTGGAAAATCTCATTGGCCGTGCAGCAGATGCCGCCCAGCTGGATGCCTTTTGCACCTTTTGATTTGGCATATTCAATCATGTCAGGACGTTGCGATACGGCCACAATCATCTCCGAAAGAACCGGCTCATGACCGTGAACGATAATGTTCACATGATCTTCCTTCATGACGCCCAGGTTCGCTTCTGACTGGAGCGGAGTCGGTGTTCCAAAAAGAACATCCTGAAGGTCGGTCGCCAGCATGGATCCGCCCCATCCGTCTGCAAGGGCTGCCCGGGTACCCTGTTTGATCAGGTTTTTATAATCCTGGTCAACACCCATATGGGTTCTATGCATGATTTCAACAATTTCCCGATCGATGTTTCTGGGTTCAACCCCTTGTTTTTTCCATTTTTCCTGCAACGGCAACGGAGCTCTCTTGATGTAATGAAGTGTCCCTTCCGGCTTGCCCCATTCAGCAAGTGCTATCTCGGCAACTTCCAGGGCAATCTCGTCAATATTTCTGTCTTGCTTTTTACCATCAACTTCAACGGTTGTGGCAACACCGAAATGGGGAGCGATGGCAAGAAGTTTGACAGTATCCTTGATCTTGTATGCATCGGTTTCTTTTCTGGCTGCTGAAAGAAAAACTTCCGCAACACAACGGCCATGATCCGAATGCGCAGCAGCCCCGCCTGCAATCATTCTGATAAAGTTACGTGCAGCGATGGTATTTGCGGTAGCACCGCAAAGGCCTTTTCGGGTATCCTCACCCTGGATGCCTCCCTTGGGAAGCGGCAAACGACACGGTCCCATGGCACAGTTTTTACAACAGATCCCCTGGATTCCGATATTACAGGGTTTCATCTGCTGGGCCCTGTCAAATACCGTTTCAATACCCAGATCATGGGCTCTCTGAATCATTTCCTGGGTAGCCGGATCAATGGAAGACATGATCGGATCAGCCAGCTTCGGTCCCTTTTCTGCTTTTTCTTTTGTTTCTTCTGACATTAGAGGTTCCTCCTCAATATTGTTTTTCCGACATGATAAAAAGCTTTATCCATGCCGGATAGATCATAAAGGCTAATACAACGGAATCCTTCTGTGGATTCGGTTTAGTACTTCCAGTATTTTTTCATTCTGCGTTCTCTGTACGGCAGCAGCGGTCATGGAAACGACCTTGCCCTCAGATTTTTTTGTACGGTCAGCCGCATGTTTTTCACGCTCAGCCGCACGTTTCAGCCGAAGTTCGTTTTCCTGTTCTGCACGTTTGGCAGAAGCATCCGCTTCCGCTTTCACTTTTGCCGCTGCGTCTGCTTTGGCCTTGGCTTCCGCATCTGCTTTGGCTTTGGCTTCCGCCGCAACTTTAGCCTTGGCGTCTGCTTCTGCAGCTGCCTTGGCATCCATTTCCGCTTTGGCTTTGGTCGCGGCTTCGGCTTGTGCCTGGGCCGCCGCATCAACTGCCGGAGCGGCCGCTGCTACCGGAGCTGCTTTCTTGGGTGCCGCTTTGGGAGCAGCCTTGGGTGCTGCTTTGGGAGCGGCCTTGGGTGCGGCCTTGGGTGCTGCTTTCTTGGCAGCATCCTTCTTGGGTGCCGCAGCCTTTTCTTCCTCAATGGCCAGATCCGGTTTCGGCGAAATCTTGGAAAAGTCAATCTTTGCAGCATCCAGTTTCTTTTGAATGCCGGCAACCTTTGCAGCAGATCCGCCATCTGAAAGCAGATCGATAAACGCTTTGGTCAAACGGATCGCTTCCGGATGACGCATAATCAGCATATCGGACCCGGCCAGCAAAAATGCCACCGCACCAATCGTTTCCATCAACACACCGCGTTTTTCCGGATCGCCCAGTGAAGGAGCTTCATCTGCGGTTTGTTTGGCCTCTTTGGTTTTCCAGGTTTCGTTACCAAGGTTGTTGATCAGCGGATATTGCAGTTTGTCATCACCCTGAGCCAATGCCGCCATGCGGAGACGCTCCATTACCGAATAGGTATATTCAAGACCGTATCCCAGCGCGCTGGTGGTAGGATCCATAATGATCTTGCTTGTGGATACGCCCAGATTTTCGAGCAAAATATTCACCTGTTTGGCAAGGTTTACATCAATGGCGGAAGAGGAGATAACCGTATGGCCGAACCCCATGGCCGAAGCGCCGATTCCCTTGTGATTTTTATCTTCAACCGGCCCGATGGAAAGGTTTCCGCCATCACATTCTTCTGAGACTTTCTTCAGTACTTCTTCATCCTTCTGGGGATTTGCACAACCCCAGACAATGAGCGGAACATCAATGGCTGCCATGACTTTCTTTACGGTTGCCGCTGCTTGGGCAGGACTCGCATTCTGATCGTTCGGATCAACGCTCTTTAATTGAAGAACAATGGCTTCCGCGCCAAAGTCCTTAACACATTTTTTGGCCCATGCAACCGGATCCGACAGGACGCCCTTGAAATGCACCTTACAGGATTCCGGCCAGTCTTTCGGTTCTATATCCCAAACTTCCATTGCTACTTTGGGTTTATTGGGCATTTTGCCCTCAAACTGATAAAAAGGATAGCTCTTCTCTCCTCCAACAGTGAGTGCCTTAGCACCTTTTCCTATGGAAATTTCCCTAATGCCGCCAGCATAGGATTCTTTTACAATTTCAAAGCCCAAAATGACCTCCTTATCGATAAAACATTTGAATAATCGAAGGTTGTTAATTCATGATCATGTCTATCGCGCCACTCGATAGAAAACGATTGTCAATAGTGAATTTTTTGGTCTCCCCCCTTTCTTTTCTTTATTCAATTTTGTTAACAATATATTTAGAATATAAATCTGTCAGATAATTAACCCTTCCTTGCTTCAATACCCATAACAGAACGAATCTCATACGATTTCAGAGAAAAGAAACACCTTTCCCCATTTTAAAAACCAAAGAAATCTTTTACATCGTGATCTTGTATTTGTCAATAGAAGAGCGTGGAAAAACCTGTGGAACCAATCCAAATTTAACGCTTTGAAATCAATACCATTCAAAACGAAAAGTCGGGTAAAAGCGAACAACGGGTTTTGCGGTAGGAACGGAACCAATCACCGGCACCGGGCAGAACCGTGTTTTGTTGAATTACGCGTCGCCTTGAATAAGAATTGCTGTTTTTACCGTCTTTGTCTTGCTTCCATCCGGGCCTTGAGTTTCGGGAAATGTTCCATATCCGTATGCGGCAAAAACAGGGATGCTATATAATGATCCATATAAGAAGGCGTCTCCGACAATTCAAAATTGGTCATCATCTGCGTGACCTGTGCAACGTCCTGCCGGATTCGATTGGTCAGGGAACTCATTTTGGCGCCCATCAATGATCCGTTTCCGACAAAGGTTACCTTATCCGTATCAATCTCCGGCAACAGCCCTATGACGATGGCTTTTTCCAGATCGATATAACTGCCGAAACCACCGGCCAGTATGATTCGATCCAGATCATAAACACTCAGCCCCACCTCTTCCAGCAGGGTTTGATATCCACTGTAAATCGCTCCCTTGGCGCGGATCAGATTCTCGATATCAATCTCCGTCAGAACGACATCTCTGTCGATCTGGGATTCTTGTTTCCATGCCAGGACATATTCCCAGATATTATCATGTTCTCGTATCCGCGGGGTATCCAGATCCCGATTAAATTTTCCGAGATTGTTGATAATGCCCATCTCGAACATGGTCGCCACCATAATGATCAAACCGGAACCGCAGATTCCCTTTGGCCGGACATTCCCAACCGTGATATTCATCGGCTCAAGCGTCACCGGATCAATGGAGAAATCTTCAATCGCCCCTTCCGTAGCCCGCATCCCCAGTTTGATACCGCCCCCTTCAAAGGCAGGACCGGCCGAACAGGCAGCGCAGGCAAACCAGTCTTTGTTCCCGACAACTATTTCCGCATTGGTGCCGATATCAATATACAATGTTAGCTCTTCGGTCCGGTACATGCCGGACCCCATGACGCCGGCCACAATATCCCCACCCACATAACTGGATATCTGCGGGTAAACCAGTGCAACCACATGGTCCCCGAGGTTGATCCCGATATCGGTTGCACGAATGGGCGGATAAATCGTTGCCGCCGGGACATAGGGAGAACGGCGGATATATCGTGGATTGACCTGCAGCATCAGCTGGGTCATGGTCGTGTTGCCGGCCAATGTGATCGTCGAGATCTCTTCCGGATCAATCTTGGCTTTTTTCACGATCTTTTCAATCACCCTATTCATGGTCTTGACAACCGCTTCGTGCATTATATCCAGTCCGCCCTCTTTTTCCGCAAACACAATTCTGGAAATGACATCTTCGCCATAACTGATCTGACCGTTAAAATCCCCATACTCACTCAAAACCTCACCGGTCAACAGATCCAGAATCTGTCCATATATGGTTGTCGTCCCGATATCCATGGCAATGGCGTAATTATGAGAACTGGTATCCCCCGCCTGAACATTGATAATTCTGGTCTTGCGGCCTTCCCGCACCGGACGCTCCAGTGTTGCCGTGACCCGAAAATTGTCTTTCCGCAGAATATCAGGAAGCTTGCGGATCACCGGCAGGGTGAGTTGAAGTCTCTCTTCACCGTAATTGATTTTTAAAAAGCTGACCAGACGGGTAACATCCGGAAGGTGGTCCTGGGCATTGGGCTCCGGCAGTTCCAGGTATCGTTTTTCAACCGGCGGCAAAAACAGCCCTTTTTCTTTTAAATCCTCAAAATCCATTTGCTTGATTTTGGCTTTCCGGCGCGGGGTGGCCGGTAAATTCAATACGCCGGCATCTACTGACGACTCTATGGGAATCCGGACAACCAGATTGCTTTTGACCTTTGCCAGGCAGGCCAGCCGATACCCTTTCTCAATATCAGCGGCATCCAGCATGGAAGAAATACCATCTTCCACCACCCCGTCTTCCAACAGGATGCGACATTTTCCACAAACCCCTTCACCGCCGCAGGATGCATTCACGTGTACTCCTGCTTCCATGGCCGCGCGAATAATGGTTGTTCCCTCTTCTACTTCAATATCAATGTTATAGGGCAGAAATTTGATTGTGAACATATCGCTAAATTCCTAGTATGATTTTTTGAATAACATTATTTTATCATTCAACATTTCACCGGCTGAACGGATTCTGTTTCCGAGAAGGATCTGTCAGGTTAATCCATCTTTTTATGATTATCAACTTGAAAAAAATCATTTTTTGATTATACTTAACGATCATTGCGGTGGTGCAATACTGAAAAATCAGCCAACTTGGTGAATCAAGGAGAAAAAAAAATATGCCTGTGTATGAATTTAAATGCCCGGAAGGAACCATTACGGAGAAACTGGTCAAAATGGACACCCGGCAGATTGAATGCCCCAAATGTGGAAAAACTGCCAAAAAAATCATGTCCCAGTGCTCTTTTGAGCTTAAGGGTGGGGGATGGTATGCAGATGGATATGCTTCCAGAAAATAAATAATCCCAAAGCGGCTTCAGCGTACCACAAATTCCTGAGGCTTTTTTTGTCCGGATTCACGGTCATCACCAAAAAGGAAACCCCGCTCATGGAAAAAGCACTCTTATCCGGAAGTGCCGGAGAAGAGTGCTGTTGTCATTACCAGACCGGTTTTAACTCAACCCGCCTGTTCTGGGCTCGCCCTTCCGGTGTATCATTCGTGGCTGCGGGATTGGAGGGGCCGAATCCTTTTGCGGAAAGATTCCTTGCGTCAACCCCATTATCGATAAAATACTGCATGATTCTTGTTGCCCGATCCTCCGACAGACGCTGATTCAATGCCAAGGCCCCCTTGCTGTCCGTATATCCCTGAATTTCAACCTTGAGATCCGGTTCATTTCGCAGTACGGACAAAACCTGATCCAGAACCGGATAAAACTCCGGTGTGATATCGCTTTTTCCGCTGACAAACTGAATCCCCTGTATTACCCAGCAACCACGGGAATCCACTGAGGCGCCGGCTGGCGTATTTTCACATTTATCCAGATAATCGGCCACACCATCGGCATCCGTATCAAGGGGGCAGCCGTTTGGATCAACAGGTGCACCGACCGGCGTATTCGGACATTTATCCAGGAAATCGGCCACGCCATCACCGTCCTGATCCAGGGGACAGCCCCAGGCGTCGACCTTTACCCCTTTGGGTGTTTTTTCACATTTATCCGCATCATCGGCGATACCGTCACCATCACTGTCCCGAACGGCGGCTGTAGTGGAAACCGGTTCCTGAACCGGCTCCTCAACCTTCACCGGAACAGGCTCGATAACCGTCTTTTCGACAGATTTTTTCCGGCCCCCCATTTGAAATACCAATCCCACCGTGTACATCAGGTTGTTGTACTGATCATTAAATGAAATGATATGCCGGATATCGCCACGCAACCCGACAGTATCATTAAAAAAATATTTGACCCCGCCGCCATAGTTGACAAACATCCCCGCATCGCCGCTCCATTCATCCGGGGAAAAATTAAACCCGCCCAGACCTGCTCCCAAATAAGGAACCAAATCCGGATGATTGCCGGAAGTGAAATGATACAGTCCTTCCATTTTTAACAACCTGACATCGATATCCGCCGCTCCCGGATCCGTCTCGGTGCTCACCATATTGCCCACCGCCTCGACCGCCCAGTTTTTATCAATATTATACCCTATCCCCAATCCAAAGGTCATCCGGTCTTCGATATCCTGGTTGCCTTCAAAATGGTAGTTTCCCAGAAAGGGTGAAATGGTCAGGGCTTCGGATAAAATCTCTGCATTTCCGTATCCGGCACAAAGCACAAAAAAGAACAAAAACGCAACAACCGATAATCGTTTCCTGGTTCTCATTTTTTTCCTCCCGATTTTTGATTATTCTTTTGATTATTCTATGATGTTTATCATGTATGATGGATCTTGCTTAGGAAGAATACCAATAGCATAATCAAGGCAATGATTCAACAAAACTTCCCTGGATTCATCTTAATGGGAAAAAAACAATCCAAACTCACCTTGCCAGCCGGTATTTCAGACGGGTAAACCGCTTCCGGGTTTTATCGTTTTTGATGCCCATAGCCAGGGCCTTGCGTGTCCCGACCATCACCACCAGTTTCTTACCCCTTGTCACGGCCGTGTAGATCAGGTTCCGCTGAAGAAGCATGTAATGCTGAACCAGAACCGGAATCACAACCACCGGATATTCCGATCCCTGGGATTTATGGACGGAAATGGCATAAGCCGGGACAATCTCATCCAGATCGTTAAAATCATAGACCAGATTCCGGCCGTCAAAACAGATCACAACCTCCTGTCTCTCAAGGGATACAGACCGGATTCGGCCGATATCGCCGTTAAACACCTCTTTTTCGTAATTGTTCCGAATCTGCATTACCTTATCATTGACCAGGAGGTTCCGATTTCCCCTGACCACGCCGCGTTCTTCACGATTCAGGGTTTTCTGGAGTTCCCGGTTCAGATTGCCGGCACCGACAATGCCCCGGTGCATAGGGGTCAACACCTGGATATCATCCACGGAATGGAATCCGAACCGTTCCGGGATGCGGTTCGCCACCAGACGCAGGATAATGTCCAGCACCTTTTCCGGGTCTTCCTGCTCGATAAAATAAAAATCATCATGTGAAGATGCCGGATCAAAATAGGGGACCATACCGTTATTGATCTGATGCGCGTTGACAATAATCCGGCTCTTCCGGGCCTGCCGGAAAATTTCGTTCAGCGTAACCACTGCCACCGTTTCAGAAGCGATGATATCATTCAATACATTGCCGGCGCCTACCGACGGCAGCTGATTCACATCCCCCACCAGAATCAATGTCGCATGCAAGGGTACGGCTTTGAGCAGATGATGCATCAGTACCGTGTCGATCATGGAGGCCTCATCCACGACCAGGAGATCACAGGCAAGGGGATGGTCCTCATCTTTCTGAAAACCGCCTTTTCCCATGCTGAATTCGAGAAGCCGATGGATGGTTTTCGACTTATGCCCGGTGGTCTCGCTCATCCGCTTGGCCGCCCTGCCGGTGGGCGCGGCAAGCAGGATCTTCACCGGAAGCCGGCTGAATATCTTCAGCACCGCATTGATAATCGTGGTCTTGCCGGTTCCGGGACCGCCGGTAATCACCATGACCTTGTTCCGGATGGCTTTCCGGATCGCCTCCATCTGCATCGGTGCCAGGGTGATGGAAAGCTGCTGCTGGACCCAGTCAAGGGCCTTGTCTTCCTGAATCCGGCGAATCGTTTTTTCCCCGTGAATCAATCTTTTGAGGCGCCTGCTGATACCGTTCTCACAAAAATGAAATTTCTCCAGAAAAACAGCCTTGTGGCTTTCCGGATCTTCCTCAGGGGAATTGCGGATATCCTCCATCACAATCCGTTTTTCCGATTCGATCACAGTCATCCCCTCCTCCACATCCGCCCTGTCCACATCCAGAATCTTCCGGCACTCGGCGATCAGCGGTTCATAAGGGAAATATACATGCCCTTCATCCGAAAGCCGATGAAGCACATAAATGATGCCGGCTTTGACCCGCACCGGGGATTTTTTTTCAAATCCCAGTTTTTCAGCAATCCGATCCGCCGTCCGAAAACCGATCCCGAAAATATCCGTGGCCAGCTGATACGGATTTTGCGTTACAACCGGAATCGAACTGTTTCCATATTGCCTGAAAATCTTTACGGCATAACCCGAACCGACCCCATGGGACTGAAGAAACACCATCACCTCCCGGATCTCCTTCTGGTCGGCCCAGGCTTTCCGGATCATCTCCATCCGTTTTTTGCCGATTCCGCCGACCTCGCCAAGGCGTTCGATATCCTTTTCAATAACCGTCAGCGTGTCTTCCCCGAACCGATTGACAATCCGTTTGGCCATCACCGGACCGATTCCCTTGATCAGGCCGGAACCCAGATACTTCCGAATTCCATAAACCGTTGCCGGAACGGCTGTCCGGTACTGAACCACCTTGAACTGGTCTCCGAATCGGGGATGGGAAATCCAATTCCCTTGCATGTGAACGACCTCACCGGGCAAAGGGGATATCAGATTCCCGACAATCGTCACCAGGTCGGATTGCCCGGTTACCTTTACCTGGGCAATGGTATAGCCGGTCTCTTCATTATAATAGGTCAGCCGTTCAATCTGCCCCTTCAGGTCCGTCAGCATTGGTTCTCCGCCCGGTTGAAAAAAAGATGAAGATTTTCATTGAATATTCAAGAACCTTGTCATAAGTTTATTTGTTTTTCATATATCTTGCTGCTAATATCAACAAGACAATTTTAAAAGCTGCATTGCGTGGCTCCGCAACAACCGGACTGCAGGATTGGCAAAGAAGAGAACCAGATGAAATATCCGATGGTTATTCAAGGGGGTATGGGTGTAGGCGTTTCCGACTGGCGGCTGGCTAGAGCCGTATCCATGGCCGGCCAGCTCGGGGTCGTATCCGGAACCGCCATTGATCAGATTTTTATCCGGAGATTGCAGCAGGGTGATGCGGATGGACGGCTGCGAAATGCACTGTCCCATTTTCCCGATCAGCGGATGACGCAAGACATTCTGGGCACGTATTTCAGGCCTCAGGGAAATCCTGACAATCAGCCCTTTAAAACACCCCCCCTGCTCACCATCGATCCCGGCAAAACAAGAATAGAGCTGATTGTCGTTGCCAATTTTGTGGAAATCTTTCTGGCCAAAGAGGGACATGACGGCATTATCGGTATCAATCTGCTTGAAAAAATCCAGCTGCCCAATCTGTTTTCCCTGTACGGCGCCATGCTGGCAGGTGTGGACTGTGTCATCATGGGTGCGGGAATTCCTGTTGAAATCCCCGGAATTCTGGATAAATTTTCAGACCACCGGGAGGCTTCCTTAAAAATTTCCGTTGAAGGTATATCTCCCGGAGACCATTTTCATCTGCGGTTCCATCCCGGTGATTTTTTTTCCCGGAAACTTCCGGAGCTGAAAAGACCGGAATTTCTCTGCATCGTCTCCTCGGATATCCTTGCAAAAATGATGTGTCGCAAGGCGTCCGGAACGGTAAACGGTTTTATCGTGGAAGGGCCTTCGGCAGGAGGGCACAATGCCCCACCCCGGGGAAAGCTGGAATTGAATGAGCTTAACGAACCGGTTTATCATCCGCGTGACATGGCGGATCTGAACAAGATCCGGGAATTCGGACTGCCGTTCTGGCTGGCCGGCTCCTATGGCAGCCCGGACAAATTACAGGAAGCACTTTCCGCCGGTGCCAAGGGGATTCAGGTCGGAACCGCATTTGCCTTTACCCGTGAATCCGGTTTTTCAACGGATCTGAAAAAAAAGGTGATCCGAAATATCCTCAACCGGTCTTCCCGGGTATTCACCGATCCCCATGCCTCTCCCACCGGCTTTCCGTTCAAGGTTCTGTCCCTGAAGGGATCGTTGTCGGAAAAAGAAGAATATCAAAAACGGAAGCGTGTCTGTGATCTCGGCTACCTGAGACACCTGTATAAAAAACCCGATGGCACCGTGGGATACCGGTGCCCTGCGGAACCGGAAAAAGCGTATATCCAAAAAGGCGGAAAACCGGAAGATACCCGGAACCGGAAATGCCTCTGCAATGCCCTGCTGTCCAACATCGGCATGTCTCAACCCCTTGCGAACAAAGAGGATATGGAAAAACCTCTGGTCACGGTCGGAGATGACATTGCATGCATCACGAACTTCATTTCCAGTGAAGATGACACATATGGTGCAGAAGATGTGCTGAAGTATCTCTTGCAAAAAGCCTGATTTCCGCAACAGAAGCCAGGTCCTGAATCGACACAATAAAAGGGTTTACAGCATGAATACTAAACACCCGTATGCCTTCCTCATAACCCTGTCCCTGCTGTTCCTGTGCATCCTTGCCGGCTGCGCGGACAATTACATGGTCAAAAAGCAGAAAGATATTCAGCGTATGTCGGATACGGAACTGCTCAGCTACTATCAGGGGATTACCGACCGGATCAAAGATATCGACCATCATTTCCGGGACAAGCAGAGCTTGTTGGACCCGCAGGACCAGGAACCTAGGAATCGTTTCCCAGAGCCCCATTACATCGGATCCGACTCCTATCATCTTCATCAGATCCGAAAAATGGTGTGTCAGGAAATGGAAAAACGCAATTTGAACCTTCCGTAAAAGCGAGGCTCATCCAGCATCCCCAAAACCCGGAACATATTGAAAGAGGAATGCCGCCGGTTAAAAAAAATTGCTGAACCAGGACGGTTCGACAATCGGCTTCAGGCAGACATCCTTTCCTGCCATCTCTCCCTGTACAATGGAGCCTTCGGCGGAATCATCGGCAACCGTATCAATTCGAAGAACACCGGTTTTCAAACCGGCAATAAAAAACTGATGCTCGTCCTTACCGATAATCACCCTGCCGGAATCATGAATCGCCAGCAGATCTCCGGGCCGGATACCCGCATTGCTGCCGGATGTAACAACCACCTGCCTGCCGTCAATCTCTGTGACAAACGACTTAAACAATTCTTCTTCCATTTTGGTACAGATTTCCTCGCCGATCTTTTCGGCAAGGGAAACGCTGATCCGCTGAATTTCCGGAAAAGCGCCGGCATAATCTCCGGACTCCACCTGACGATACAGCTCTTCCGGCAGATCCGTCTTTTCCGATACGGTCATATCCAGAAGCTTGGCTCCGGTTTCCGTATCATACACGCTGCAATGCAGATGGACCTCGAAAAAGGAAATCATGTTCTTGAACCACCAGTAGCCCATTTCTTCCTGAAAATGCCGGATGTCCATGATCTCACCGGCAACCACCGCATTCAATCCGGCAGCCCGGCCGGTCCGGATCAGTGTCATGTTGTCGATCTCGCCGGATACCCGCCTGGGCTGACGGTTTCGGAGTTCAAGAAAAATAGGATGGTCATTCCGGACAGGAATATTTTCCGGGCACTTTTCCGTCAATACCGCAGCCAATGTATCATCGATGGCCGATACCAGCCGGTCATCCAGCAGGGAACTCTTGTTTTGAAACCGGGTCAGACCAACCATTTTCCGGAGGTGCTGATAAGAGTCCTGTTTCCATTCCGATGGCTTTTCCGGATGACCGCCGTCATCAGATGCCCGGGAAAAGGAAGCGGCAAGCATCAGGCAAACGACCACAAAATATTTCAAAAATCTCATTTTCCCCCCTTGTATTCAACGGTAACCGATGATGTCACCCCTCCACGGGACGTAAAATCGCCGGTCACTTTCATCCATTTCGGCCCCAGCGCCGAAACCAGATCGCTCAGAATCCGATTGACCAGATGTTCATAAAAAATCCCGACATTGCGGTACTGAAGCAGATAATACTTAAAAGACTTCAGCTCAATGATATGCCGGTTCGGTCGATAGGTAACCGTAATACAGCCGTAATCCGGAAGCCCGGTCATGGGACAGACGGATGTGTACTCCGGCTGTCTGATCGTGATATCAATATCCTGTGTTCCATGATACTGGTATTCTATGGGATCCAGAACATCCGCCCGGATCATATCCGGACTTTCCGGTTTGTATCGTATGGTATCTTCATATGACTTGTTTTCCATTGATCTCATCTCCACTGACTTTTATGGCCACACTCTTTTAGATGCCGCCCTTTTTTCCAAAGCCCCTGTCATAAAGAATAAAAGCGGATCTGTCAAACCCCCTTGACACAACGGACCGTTTCCGTGTAATGGTTCCGTATCACAGTCCCCATTCCCTGAAACAGGAAAACAGGCGGTTTCGATGACTTCCATTGACGAACAGATATTACGGGCCACCAAGGAAATTATTGTCAAATTCATCGAGGTTGGAAGGGTTTCTCCAACCAGTTTTGACGAGTCCTTCAAAACCGTCTATCAGACCATCTACGAAGCCGTAAAGCAGACGGAACAAAAACCCTCTGAAAAATAAAAAGCCGGCCGGCCGACTTCATCATCAGTGAGCCTCCGCCCAGTTTTTTCCGCTCTGGATATTGATCTTCAGCGGGACCTTCAGGTCCCAGACTCCTTCCATGGTTCGTTTTATGAGTCCGGAAACCGGTGCCAGCTCATCTTCCGGAACCTCGAAAACCAGTTCGTCATGGACGGAAAGCAGCATGACGGACCGGAATTTACCCTGGCTCAGGGCATGATCCACCTGAATCATGGCCAGCTTAATCAAATCCGCCGCCGTTCCCTGGATCGATGTGTTGATCGCGATCCGCTCCGCCGCTTCCCGGAGATTTCTGTTCTCACTGTCAATATCCGGGATGTGACGGATTCTTCCCAGCAATGTGGCGGAAACCTTGTCTTTTCTTGCCTTTTGGATGGTCGCGTCAATAAAATCCCGGACCCCGCTGTACCGTGAAAAATAATTGTCGATATAGGTCTTGGCCATCTTCTGGGTAATGCCAAGGGATTTGGCCAGACCAAAGGGACTCATGCCGTAGATGATCCCGAAATTGATGGCTTTTGCCTGATTCCGGACCTCGGGCGTGATAAACGAGGGAAACACCTGAAACACTTCGGAGGCGGTCCGGGTATGAATATCCTCATCCTGGATAAACGATTCGATCAGTATCGGATCATTGGAACAATGGGCCAGGATGCGAAGCTCGATCTGGGAATAATCGGCGGAAACCAGGCGCCAACCTTCCCGCGGAATAAAGGCTTTCCGGATTTCCCGTCCCTCATCCCCCCGGATCGGGATGTTCTGGAGATTGGGATCGGAACTGCTGAGCCGTCCGGTAGCGGTTACGGTCTGGTTGTATGAGGTATGAATCCTGCCGGTTTCCGGATGGATCAGGTCCGTCAGTGCATCCGCATAGGTGGATTTCAGCTTTGCCAGGGTCCGGTGATGCAGGATGAGCGCCGGCAGTTCATGCTGCATGGCCAGACTGGTCAGCACCTCCACATCGGTTGAATATCCGGTTTTTTTCTTGGTTTTTTTCTGCACCGGCAGACGGAGTTTTTCAAAAAGAATCACCCCCAGCTGCTGGGTGGACCGGATATTGAACTCTTCACCGGCCATCTTGTAAATATCGGATTCAATCTGCAACAGCCGCTCCTCAAAAGACCGGGAAAGCACCTGCAATTTTTCCTCATCCACGAGAATACCGGCGTATTCCATGCGCATCAGTACCGGAACCAGGGGCATTTCCACGGTTTTCAGGAGTTCCAGAGTGCCGGCCTCCTGCAGCAGCGGAACCAATTTCCGCCAGGCCAGAAAGGTGATATCCGCATCTTCACAGGCGTAGGAAACCGCTGTTTCAACCGGAACCTGAGAGAAATTGATCTCTGTTTTTCCCTTGCCCGCGACATCCTCATAGGAAATCATGCGGTGCTCCAGAAAATCCAAAGCGATCTGATCCAGGCTGTGCGCCCGTTTGGCCGGATTGAGAAGATAGGAGGCCAGCATGGTATCAAAAACCACGCCGTCCAGCTGGACGCCATGCCGGAGCAGCACCATCCAGTCATACTTGATATTCTGGCCGATCTTTTGGATCTGTCCGTTTTCCAGAACAGGTCGCAGCCGTTCCAGGACAATGGAAACCGGAAGCTGGTCCGGCGCACCTTCATAATCATGGGCAACCGGGATGTACCAGGCCTCATTCTCCTTCCAGGAAAAGGAAAGACCGACAAGCCGTGCGATCATGGAATTTTTGGAAGTGGTTTCCGTATCCAGTGCGAATATGGTCTGTCTGCCGAGTTCCGATACCAGTTGATCCAGGGTATCCATGTCCGGCACCGGCAGGTATGTTTTATCGGACAGATCGGTTTCCAGCGGGAACAGCTGCTGGAGCTGGCGGAACTCAAGCTCCCGGAACAGTTCGGACAACGCTTTTTTGTCCGGAGCCTTCAGCCGGAACTGATCCGGATCAAACCGAACCGGTGCATGGGTATCGATGGAAACCAGCTTTCGGCTCAAAAATGCCTGGTCTCTGAAGTTGATCAGGTTTTCCTTCTGTTTGTTCTGGGTAATGGTATCCACCTGTTCATACAGCCGATCCATGCTGCCGAATTCCCGGATCAGCGATATGGCGGTTTTGGGCCCGATTCCCGGAACACCCGGGATATTGTCGGAAGCATCGCCGGAAAGCCCCATGATGTCGATAAGTTTCCGGGGTTCGACGCCGTGGGATTCCTGAATCGCCTGAATATCAATCATTTTATCCTTCATGGGGTCCCAGATACGGGCATTTTCCGTGACCAGCTGCATGAAGTCCTTGTCACCCGTCACCATGACAACGGAAAAGCCTTCCTTTTCCGCAAGTCCGGCGATGGTGCCGATCAGGTCATCGGCTTCAAATCCGGTTTTCTCGATCACCGGAATGTTGAATCCTCTCGCGATCTTTTTGATATAGGGTATCTGGACAACCATTTCCTCCGGCATGGGAGGGCGGTTTGCCTTGTACGCGGGATAGATTTCATGCCGGAAGGTCGGTCCTTTTACATCAAAAAACAGGGCCACATGTTCCGGCTGATAGGTCTCCATCAGCTTCAGCACCATTTTGGTGAATCCGAATACGGCATTGGTGGGAAATCCCTTTGAATTTGTCAGATTCCGTATGGCATGATAGGCGCGATGGATATAGGCGGTTCCGTCAATCAGATAGATTGTTTTTTGTGGTTTCATGGTTTCCTTATTGGCTATAATCCCAGTTCATCCGAGATTCCCTTCATGGCTTCCAGGCAGATCCCGATAAAATCCTCTATTGGAATGCCGATGGTTTCACACTCCAGAATCCTCTCCCGGCTGACCGCCCGGGCAAAATGCGCTGTCTTCATCCTTTTGGAAACCGATTTCACCTTCACGCTGCTGAGTTTCCGATCCGGGTATACGAGCGCAGTGGCGACAATCAGGCCGGTAATGCTTTCCGCACAGGCAAGCGCATGTTCAAACCTCGTTGCGCGCAAAAGCCCCAACCCCTCGGCATTGTGCTTCTGAATGGCGTTGATCACTTCTTCATGCACGCCCTTTTCCCGCAGGATCTCTGCGGCCAGGAGACCATGTCTTGCCGGATCCTCCTCCGTGACCTGAAAATCCAGGTCATGAAGAAGTCCTGCCATCCCCCAGACGTCGGGGCTCTCCTCAAATCTGTCTGCCAGCGCCCGCATGATGGCCTCTGATGCCGCACAATGGGAAATCAGTTTTTCGTTCTCCAGGTGCGCATGCAACAGTTTCAAGGCATCATCCCTGGTGATGCCGGGATCTGATATTCCGCTCATGATTTTCTCCGATCCGGGTAAATGATCTTGTATTGACGGAACATAAAAACCGGTTTATTTATTACCGTCGTGTCTATGCATGTGCAAGATTGATAACATGGATCACATAAAACAACAAGGCAGGAGCATTGCTTGAATTCCGGAAAAATTCTAACCGATGATGCAGAAATCAAAACCATTCTGCTGAACGCCAGAACCATTGCCATTGTCGGCCTGAGCCCGAAACCCGAACGGGATTCAAACATGGTCGCACGATATCTTCAGGAAGCGGGATACCGGGTGATACCGGTTCGGCCTGCACAAAAAATGATCTTGGGAGAAAAGGCGGTTAAAAACCTCGACGAGATACAGGAACCGGTTGATGTGGTTGATGTTTTCAGATCCGGTGACCAGATCATGCCGCATGCCCTGGAGGCCCTGCGATTACAGCCAAAGGTTTTCTGGATGCAACTGGATATTCAAAACAAAGAAGCGGCGGATCTTCTGACCCGCAACGGAATACATGTTGTCATGAACCGATGTATCAAAGTAGAACATGAAGCCCTCATCAGACAAGACGTCCTATAGAGAAAAACGACGGCAGAGGAAACAACGGCAGTGCAACTGCTGCAAACGACCGAGCCATTTTTGCTGGTACTGCCGTTGCGGGTTTACCATCTGCCAGGAGTGCATGGAAGAAAATTTCTGGGGCATGTCATGCAATGGCATCACATGGGAATGCCCGGATTGTGGTGCCCAGAACGGGCTGGGAAACCAATAGTGTTTTCCTGCCGGAAATGACATAAAATCATGATCAACAAATCCATCCGTAAAAAAGCGTTCCGGATTCTCCTGCTCCTGATGCTGGGCGCCGCCGGCACTCTTGCCTACACGAGCAGCCGGCTCCTGAAACCGGAAAAGCTGGGCACCCTGATCGAAAATCAGCTCAGCAAACGGCTGGGTATTCCGGTATCGATCAAAAAAGCGGAGCTGAATCTGTCAAAAGGTCTCTATGTTTCCCTTTCGGATTTTCAAATCGGAGATCCGAAAAAAGACCTGATGGTCAAGGCAGACAGTATCGGCGTAGACCTTTCCCTGTTGAAACTGCTGACCGGCGAACTGAATATTCAGCATATTGATCTGGACACACCGGAAATTCATCTGCTGTCTTTGGACAGGATTGCCCCGGGCAAAAGCGCGGAAGGCAAACTTTCCATCCCCCTCACATCGATCCGCAATGGTACCATTCTGACCTATTATAAAGACAAGCCATATGCGCTGACCCACATCCATGGGAAAATCAGTCATGACTTTGCCAATTTGAACACGCAGTTTTTCAGCTCCCGGCTTCATATTTTTGCCCGTCTGGTGGGGAGACAGTGGTCCGGACAAATCACGATGGATGATTTTCTGCTGAAAGAACTGGACCCGGATATCCGCGGCAATGTGGATATCAACATCGGGTTTCAGCAACAGCAGGATTCCATGCGCTTGATGGCCGATATCCGTTCCGAAAGCATCGGCTTGCCCGGCGGCGGAACCCCGATCGATCAATTGACCCTCAAGATAAGGTGCACGGCCGATGAGCATGAGCTCCGGTTTTATGATCTGGAATGGAAAACCGCCGACCTCTTTCTTTCCGGGACCGGCCGCATGCAGGGACCGTTTGATATGGATGCCTATGGGAAAACGCCCTTGTCTCTGAATTTTCAATCCCATCCCTTTGACTATGAGACCGTTGTCTCACACCTGCCGATCGACAACCTTCCGGAATGGGCCATCCCGCTTTTTTATCAGCAGATTCAAGGCGGCACCATTCGGATCAGCCGGCTGGATTTTTCCGGACAACTGTCCGATCTGATCGATGAAGAACAATTTTTCAAGGACCTCTTCATCCATGCCGATCTGTCCGGCTTCAGTTACGGGGCCGGATACGGACCGGAACGGGTCACCGGCGTTTCCGGGACGGTGACGATCCGGGAAGGCGATCTGCTGGTCCAGGGTCTTTCCGGATATACGGACCATGCCGGACTGCAATGCCTGGATTTGATCTTACCGGACCTCATGGCCCCGGATTTACGAACCATCGTGAATGTGGACCTGGACATGCCGGCAAAAGAATTCCGATACCTCTGGAGAGCGGGCATGGAACCGAAAGTGGTATATGATCTGCTGGAGCCCCTTTCCCTTGTCACCGGCGGGAATATCAAAGCCGCTGTCACAATTCAGGACAACCTGCTCAACAACGCCACACAGGTAAGGGGAACGGCGGAACTGGACGACTGCAGTTTTACCTGGGGTGAA
The DNA here is from genome assembly GCA_003599865.1 of Desulfobacteraceae bacterium. Classification (GTDB taxonomy): domain Bacteria; phylum Desulfobacterota; class Desulfobacteria; order Desulfobacterales; family SURF-7; genus QZKS01. The sequence continues at coordinate 8,763 of QZKS01000013.1, read as the reverse complement.
AAGCACATTGAAAACCTGTCCGGGACGGTGACGGCCAAACAGTTTTCATCGGCCATCGAGGTGAATGTTTCCGGAAAATACAACCAGCTCCCGGTTCGCCAATTTGTCCTCTTGCTGAAAGATGCCTTTACGGTTCCGACCTTCCAGTTTTCGGTCAAAACGGAAAAACTGCCCCCCATACCGGACTTTGAACTGTCACCCGGCGCATCTGTGGTTTTTTTCGGATCCGGAAAGGATTCCGCCTTTCAGGGAAACGCTACCCTCGAGACAAACGGTTTCCGCCTGTTTGACGATGAATACTTCCCTCCGACAGGGAAAATCCAGGGAAGCTCCATTTTCTCGGGAACCCTCCGGCCCGAAGAAAGCATCCGTTTTCAGAAAATCAATGTGACCATGGACTCCGGAATACTCGATCTGGAATATCATGATACAGGTTCGCAGGGATTTGCCGCCATTAAGGGGATCGTCAACCTTTCCGCCAGAGACCTTGACGGCAATACGACCATACAGGAAATCCGGGGCGGACTGGACATGGGGATGACGTGGGAAAAAAACCGCCCGGTATCCGGCCATCTCCAGCTGCAGAAATTATCGGTTATCCGAAACGATTCCGGAATGACGTTCAACGGCCCCATCGAGATCTCGGGCAGCAATCTGTCGACCACCGGGCTGTCATGGCAGCAGGACGATCTCCATGCCGGAATAACCGGTTCGCTTTCTCTGGCAGAAGACAATCAGCATTTTACCGGTGAATTGACGGCCGAAGGATTCTCCCTTGGGAGTACCCGGAATATCATGTCCGACACCCGTCTTCCGGATTCCCTGACAGCCAATATCTATATTACCGCGATCAAACCGACGGTTTACGATATCCCCTTTGAAAAAGGAGAAGCCCGGCTGCAGATCGAAAAAAACAGGATGAGTTTCCATGATATCCGGATTTCCGGAGAATCCGGCAGGATCAGCGGAAGCGTGACCCGCAACCCAGGACAAAAAACCGTTATGGATATGGAACTGGATATCCGGAACAATGGCCTGAACAAACTGTTTCAGACCTTTGCGCCGGAAAGAAAAATTGAGGCGGGCTACATGAGCCTCAGCGGCAATCTGCGGGGAACGACCGATTCCATCAACGGTGATCTGATCTTCCTGGCAAAGGATGGTTATACCTACCAGTCCCCGCTTCTATCCAATATATTTGCAGCCATGAACCTGTATAAGATCTTTAAAACCCAGAATATCGACATCCGGAAAAAACACTTTACCTTTAACCGGATTTCTTCCGGGTTTACCGTGACGGACAGCATCGTCCGTTTTGATGATTTTCTGCTGGACAGTGACTCCATTCAGTTCTCCGCTGTCGGCGAATACAGGATCAACGACAAGGAGATAGATGCCCTCATCGGTGTGCAGCCGTTTGAAGCGATTGATAAGGCCATCAACGTGATCCCGATCATCGGATGGGTTCTGACCGGAGAAGGAGACGAGCTCTTCGTGATCGCCCTCAGGGCGGAAGGCAGTATTGAAAATCCGGATATCAGCCTGGCACCCAATGACACCGTATCCAAACCCATGGCCAATACGCTGCTGCGCTTATTGAAACTGCCTGGAAGAATTATCACACAATCCCGGGAGCTGATTCGTGAACCCAAACCAAAATAAAAGGGGCGCGTCTGCATCCAGTGACTCCGAGGAACGCCTGAAGATTCTCTTTGAGTTTGCCCCGGATGCTTACTATCTGAACGATCTCGAGGGCCGGTTTATCGACGGAAACAGAGCTGCCGAAGAGCTGACCGGCTTTCGGAAACAGGAGCTGATCGGAAAAAATTTTCTGGAACTGGATCTGATTCCGGAAAGCGACATCCCCAAAGCCATGGAGCATCTGAAAAAAAATCTCGCCGGCCTCCCTTCGGGCCCGGATGAACTGGTGCTGATCAAAAAGGACGGCACATCCATTATCATCGAAGTCAGAACCTATCCGGTGACCATCAAGGGCAAGGACACGGTTCTGGGAATTGCGCGGGATGTCACCCGAAGGAAAGAGGTGGAAGCGGAATTGAAAAAAGCCCGTGATGAACTGGAAAAAAGGGTAGCCGAAAGAACCATCGAACTGGCGCGGACCAATCAGAAGCTTGAGCAGAAAACCATCCATCTGGAGGAAGCCAATACCGCCCTCAAGGTGCTGCTGAAAAGAAGAGAGGCCGACAGAATGGAGCTGGAAGAAAAGGTGTTGTTCAATGTCAAGGAACTGATTCTGCCGTATCTGGAAAAAGTAAAGGGGGGAAGGCTGGATGACCGGCAAAAACTGTTTGTGGAGATCCTGGAATCCAATCTCAAGGATATTGTCGCTCCGTTTATCCGGGGTGTGTCATCCGGATTTCTAAAACTCACCCCCATGGAAATTCAGGTGGCAAATCTCATCCGCCAGGGGAAAACAACGAAAGAAATTGCGAATGCGCAAAGCCTGTCCCCGAAAACCATCGAGTTCCATCGTGAAAATATACGGAAAAAAATCGGCATCAAAAACAAAAAAATCAATTTGCAGACCTACCTTAACACGCTTCCCTGACTGCCTGTTTTTACCCCGTAATCCATACGGGTTATTTCAGGCTTGCCTTTTTCTTCATATCCGATAAAGATTCCTGATCATCGGCCCTGAATCATTCTCATTCACAGAACATTCATTCGGGAGGAACAATTATGGCCGGCCCCTATTGGGTTAAGACCCTCATAAACCGTACCTTCTCTCAGCGGTTCTTCTGGTCAAAGGTTTCCCATCTGCCGGTCATCGGCAGAATGATCGAATATGCCCTTTTTGAAAATGATGAAATCTTTTACCTTCCGCAAAAAAAAACCATACCGGTCAACCAGACCGTGACCCATGAGGGCAATCTGGTGATCCCGGGAGAGATCCTTGACCATTTCATAGAAAAAGCCGGTTTTCACTTTATCATGAATTTCTGCATCTGCCGTGATTCCACGCAATGCAAGGATTATCCCATCGAACTTGGATGCCTGTTCCTGGGGGAGGCGGCAAGGGGGATCAATCCGAAATTCGGAAAAGCCGTCTCCAAACAGGAAGCCTTTGACCATATTGCCCGGTGCCGGGATGCCGGACTTGTCCATCTCATCGGCAGAAACAAACTGGATAAGGTCTGGCTCAATGTCGGTCCCGGCGAAAAGCTTATGACCATCTGCAACTGCTGTCCATGCTGCTGTCTGTGGAAAGTGCTTCCGACGATTTCTCCCAGCATTCAATCCAAGGTTCACCGTCTGCCCGGTGTCACGGTCGAGGTGACGGACAAGTGTGTCGGATGCGGCACCTGCACCAAAAATATCTGTTTTGTGAATGCCATCACCATGGAAGAAGACCGGGCGGTCATCAGTGATGCATGCAGGGGATGCGGAAGATGTGTCGACGTCTGCCCCAAACATGCCATTGAGATCACCGTGGATTCACCGGACAAGGTGGAAACGGTCATCAGGGGGATCTCGGAGCTTGTTGATGTGACTTGAGAAAGGAAGCGACATATGAAAAAAAAAATATTTGGCGAAACCGATGTCCTCACCCTGATCACAGGCCTTGCCATGCAGCATTTATACGGCCGGGATGAAAAGCTGCCCCGGTTTCTTCGCAGGCTTCTCCTTTTCATACCCGAACGGTTCAGTCATATCGCCAAGCTGTCCTTTTTGCAGGATCGGCTGCCCATCTTTGATCCGGCCAAAACCAACTATTCCGTCATCCCGGTCAATCAGAATATCGAGGGTGCGGAAAACATGACCCTTCCCATTGAGATCATCGACCGGCTCATCGACAAGTCCAGCGTACGGGTCATCATGAAAAAATGCATCTGCCGCCACAATTATGACTGCGCAAACTATCCGGATGACGTGGCCTGTCTGTTTCTCGGAGAATCCGCCCTGGAAACACCCAAAAACTGGCAGATCATTGCGGACAAGGACCAGGCCAAGGCACATGCCCGGAAGGCGGTTTCTCTTGGCCTGGTCCCGATGGTCGGCAAAATCCGTTTTGACAGCGACACGCTGGGAATCGTTGACCGGGGAAAGCTGATGACGATATGCTTCTGCTGTGAATGCTGCTGCCTGGGAAGATTCATGGCACCCCTTCCGGCTGAGCTGATGGACAGGCTGCAGCATCCGATCGAGGGTATGACCATTGAGGTCACGGATCAGTGCATCGGATGCGGCACCTGCGTGGATGTCTGTTATTTACAAGCGATTGAAATCGTTGACGGGCGTGCCGTCAAAAAGGACACCTGCCGGCTTTGCGGCCGCTGTGCTGCCCGTTGTCCGCAGCAGGCGATCAAAATCAGACTGGAGAATCCCAACGTGGTTGATGATGTGGTCAATCGGCTTTTATCCATCGTGGAAATCTAATTCCATCCGGATGCCGGAAGGGTCGTGAAATAAAAAAGTGGTTCATCCTGTAAATCCATTACAAAATAAACCACTTTTTTAAAAACAGCTATATGGCGTCTTTCAGCTTTTTTCCGGCTTTAAATTTTACAGCATTGCGTGCCTTGATTTTAATCGCATCGCCGGTCTGCGGATTGCGGCCTTTTCTGGCTTTTCGTTTCACCTTGGAGAATGTTCCAAACCCAACGAGCGTTACTTTCCCGTCTTTTTTCTTGAGCGCCTTGGAAACGCCGTCCGTGAAAGAATTCAATGCTGCGGTTGCTGCCGTTTTTGAAATGCCGGCATCACTTGCCATCTTCTCAACCAATTCGGCTTTTGTCATAATGTTTTCCCCCTGTTAAAAGATTTGATATTTGAAAAACCTTTATTGATGGGTCTTTATGGCAGGTTTCCCCGTAAGTCAATAAAAAAATCGCTATTCTATAAAAAATCATAACCGATAATCAAAGAGGCAGGCCTGTTTACAGGAAGTACAACCCCGATTATCCGCGCCGGTCATGGATTTGGAAGGCTCAAAAAATGAAAAAAAAATCCTCCCGAATCTGCCGAAAAAGAAATCCATTGAATCCGGTACCCGGTTACAAACCCTCGGCAGCAATCAGTTCACCGACAAAACTGCCCACGATGACTTCACTCCTTGCCCTTACCGGCATCCGTCTTTTATCCGCGGTAACCCACAATTGAATTTTCGGATTCCGGCTTTTTTTAAACACCCCGCCGATATGTTTTGTCTCCGGCTCCAGAAGGAAGGCGTCATAGATTTTCCCTGACGCTTTTATATTTTCGCGTTTCACAATAGTCATGCGGCCCATAACATTTTTTTTGCCGTCCGTTACCGGACGATCATATACGGCATTGACCCACATGGGATTGATGCGGGAAAAATAAAAAACCGACAGGAGATCAAAGGTTCCCGGCAGTATGGTAACCGGCTCGATTGTCTGACCGTTTTCCGTTCGCCGGACCTGGGATTTCTCCCAGTCAAAATGAAAGGTAATCAGCTTGTTGTGGCGTCCGGAAATCTGATTTTTGAAAAACACGGAATGTGTCAGTGCCGTATCGGCAAAGGCATCGATGCGCGTATGGACGCGGTAAAAAAAATCAACAATGCCCTCTGTCCTGCCGCTTAACACAAAGTGGTTTGCCGGTCTGCCTTCGATCTGCGCCATGGGCAGAACTTCCAGAACCGCATGCCCGATCAGAAGGCCGCTCCAGGTGATCCGGAATGTAAATTTTTCACCCGGCCGGAAAGGCGGCTGCATTTCTTCCGCAGGAAGGCAGGTTACAGAAAGAAAATAGAAAAAAAGGAGAATCGGCAGTTGTTTTATCCAACATGGTTTTTTTTCAAAGAAGATCATTTCCGCATCATGGACCGCCCGGCTTCCGCAACCTTTTCAAACAGCTTCTCCAGATCGATGGTCAGCAGCCTGCCGTCTTTTACCAGAATTTTCCCGTTGACGATCACGTCACGAACATCCGATCCCCTGGCTGCATACACCATATGGGAAACCGGATGATACATGGGAACCAGATGCGGTTTCTGCATATCCACGACAATCACATCCGCCGGCCTTCCTTCTTCCAGTGATCCGATCGCAGACCCCATTCCGATCGCATCGGCACCGCCTCGTGTTGCCATATGCAGCACCTTTGCGGCATCCAGTATGGTCGGATCCATGTGGTTCACCTTGTGGAGCTTTGCAGCGAAATCCATTTCTTCAAACAGATCCAGATTGTTGTTGCTGGCGCATCCGTCCGTTCCCAGACCGACGGCAACCCCCTGCCGGATCAGTTCCGGTATGGGTGCAATACCGGATGCCAGCTTCATATTGCTTTCCGGATTATGGGCCACACCGGCCCCTCTTTCGGCAATGATGTTCCTGTCCTCTTCATCAATCCAGATTGCATGAACCAGGAGCGTCTGCGGCCGCAGTATGCCGATGCTGTCCAGATAGCGAATGGGAGAGACCCCGTGCTCCATCATCATCTGATCATGCTCCGACTTTGTCTCCGCCACATGGATCTGGAAAAGAACTCCTCTTGCGAATGCCTCATCCGCGGCTTTCACCAGTGTTTCCCGGGAGCAGGTGTAGGGGGAATGACAAAATATGGACGGCGTGATCAGCGGTGTCCGGCCTGCCCACTTTTCCACAAACGATACGGCTTCCGCAATATTTTGGGATGGGTCGGGAACACCCGGCGCCGGATAGTCGATCACCCCCTGTCCCGCCACTGCCCGGATACCGGTTTCAAAAATCGCCTCCGCCACCGCATCCTCATAAAAATACCCGTCACAACAGGTTGTCGTGCCGCTCAGAAGCATCTCCGCACAGGAAAGCAGCGCACCGGTTCTCACGGTTTCCGGTGTAATGTGGACGGCCTCTGCCGGAAAGATATAATCGTTCAGCCAGGTCATAAGCGGAAGATCATCGGCCAGTCCCCTGAAAAGCGACATGGGCAGATGAGTATGGGCGTTCACCAGTCCGGGCATTATTACGCAGCCCGTCGCATCAATGGTCTCTTTGGCCTGCCGGGAACGCAAATCCGCCATGGTTCCGACAGCCGCAATCCTTCCCTGACGGATGACAACCCCGCCATTTTCCAGGATGTCACCGCCGGCATTGCCGGTGATCACCCATCCGTTTTGAATCCTGATGTCAGCTTCCCGGTTCGGCATCCCATCCCTCCAGCATCCTAACAATGATTGATTCCATTCTGCCGGCGGCTTTCCCGGCAACCCGGATCACAGACTCCAGTGTTGTCGGCTCCGGACAATCCGGATTATTGATGTTGGTAATCATGGAAAGTCCCAGGATCCTCATCCGTGCATGTACGGCGGCAATGACTTCCATCATGGTGGAAAAACCGACCGCATCCGCCCCGATACGCTGCAGATACCGATTTTCAGCAGGCGTCTCGAGCGACGGTCCCCTGAGACCGGCATAAACGCCCTGCTTCACATCCAGGCCGAGCATCGCCGCCGCCTCAAGAGCTTTTCCGGCCAGTTCCCGGTCATACACCCGGCTCATGTCCGGAAACCGCAGCCCCCAATCATCCCGGTTCGGCCCGACAAGCGGATTTTCGCCGGTCAGGTTGATATGATCCGTGATAATCATGATATCACCTGCCGTATAGGACAGGTTCAGACCGCCTGCGGCATTGGTAACAACCAAGATCTTGATCTGCAGCATCTGCAGCACCCGTATCGGAAAGCAGACCTCAAGGGGGGAATACCCTTCATAGAGATGAAAACGCCCCTGCAGGACCAGGACCGGTTTTCCGCCGAGTATTCCCTGGATCAGTTTTCCCGGATGACCTTCCACGGTTGAGACCGGGAAACCGGGGATCTCTTCGTAGGGTATAAAGACCGGCTGTTCGATGCGGGATGCGATATCCCCCAGTCCGGTGCCGGTGATGATCGCAATCTCCGGAGAGTCCTTCCCTTCAGACCGGATAAATTCGGCCGCCCGGATCACTTTTTGTTCGTTATCCGACATGAGCCTGTCCTTTTCGCATTGCCGTGAAACGCGAATCTATCTTGCGGAAATCCGTAATTGGGTTTTTATTTTTCCCGGTAACTGTGCTACAAGCGGTAGTCACATTGATATCCTTAATCCCATGGATAATGCAAGGCAAAACGAGAACATGGATAACCATATGAAATGGATCGAAACAAAAGTCGTCTTTGAATCCGCATCGCCGGAACAGGCTGCGGATCTGATCTCCATGATTTTTTATGATCTTGGCGTGAAAGGCGTCAGCCTGGAAGAGCCCGGCATGCAGCCCGAAGAGGGCTGGGGTGACAACGCGGTGGAACAGCCCGCCCATTACTCGGTTTCCGGTTTTTTCCCCTCCACGGAATTATCGGACCTGACAAAAACCACGTTACGGGAAAAGCTGTCCCTGCTGGAGTCGGAACAGGAAATCCGGTCCCGGATCATCTACAGGGAAATGGATGAGGAAGACTGGGCGGAATCCTGGAAGGAATATTTCTGGCCGGAAAAAATCACCGATACGATTGTCGTCAAGCCGACCTGGCGGGAATACCAGCCGGCGGAACAGGAGATCGTCATTGAAATCGATCCGGGCATGGCTTTTGGAACCGGCACACACCCGACAACGGCTCTCTGCGTCCGGATGATTGAAACATACCTGAAACCCGGAGACTCCTTTCTGGATGTGGGAACCGGCTCCGGAATCCTGATGATTGCGGCAGCAAAGCTGGGCGCGGCAACTGTCCGGGGAATCGACAATGACAGCGTGGCCGTCACGGTTGCCCGGGACAATCTTGCCCTGAATCAAATCAGCCGACAAAACTGCCATGTG
>QZKS01000074.1 GCA_003599865.1 Desulfobacteraceae bacterium | reverse complement strand
TCCCAAACCGACAAAGACCGATACTTTTCAGAAAGACTTTTTTTGATATCGTTTTGCATTTTCAGAAAGACTTTCTTTAAATCCGAAAATGATCGAATCGCCTCTATCCGTTTAAAAAATGCCGCTTTTGATTTAACCCGCCTTAAATCCGCGTCTGTATTGATTTTCCAACCTGATGAAGCATCTAACCATTTGCCCAGCTTGATATCATCAATTCCAACCTGTTCGAAATAACGAGGGATTTTCGTGGCTAAAGGCAAAAGCACTGTAACTGTTCATTGTAGTGCTGTTGATGGTAAATTCATTACCAAAAAACAAGCGGAAAGAAAGCCGAGAGAGTCGGTTAAAGAAAAAATCAAGAGATGATCTTTAACCAAAGGCAATGCCGTGTTTGAATTTTTCAAGCAGGGCAACAAAAAATTTTAAAGGTGATTATTATGACAACTATTGACGAGTATGTTAAGATTGCAAAAAGAAAAGCTGACGGAATAATTTTTCATGGTAATGCAGGGAAACGATTAGACCATAGTGTAAATGTTGGCGATAAAGTAACATTATACGTAGAAGATATGCCAGAAAACAGGAATACAATAAAGGTAAAGATTACGGAAATTAATAATGATGACTTTGTTGGTGAAATGGTCCAAAACGCATTACGAAAAGATAAGCTGCAGATAATATTACTGGAATAAAATTTAAAAGAGAAAATATAACTGTATGCCATGAAGATTAATAACCGCAAAATTTAAAAGTCGGTTGTACTCGATTCCCGATGCTCACAAAAATGAGTGTCTGGTGGCTACCGAGATTGACGGTGGGCAATGTCTATCCAAGAAGTGTAAAGGAAAGGAGAAGCCTATGGTCAGAAAAATGAATAGCTTTAAAAAAGGCATGTTAAAACATTCGTTGAGTATCATCGTAATTTTGTCAATTATTCACATTGGCATTGCCTACATTCATTCTCGGGAATCGGGTAGAGCCGACTTTCCTGGCTAAAGTTTGGATAGAGGAATACATTACCATTACATTGTCCTTTAACTGCCCACATCACAGATTCCTCCAACGAAGTTTTACCCAACGCAACAATCGATGAGGTCTTTGATGTAGGTTGCCATAATGCCTGGTTCCTTTGTTACACTTGTCTGTTTTCCTTTTTGTGGATCATATACGACTGTCAACCTGTTTTGAAAATCATAAAACTAAAAATATGAGCTACAAAATACGTTCTTCCGGAATCTCGAACGTAAGACCGGCATGGACGGACAGGCGGTTGATGAGCGCTCTGCCCATACCGCTCGCCGGTGTCCAGAAGCCACCGGCCGGACTGGAATCGTCTATATCTTTAAGAAGACATACGGCGCTCTCCCCCAGCATTTTGGAGGTAGAGCCGTACCCCGGATCCCGGTCGCCGGTCACCATGGCGCTCAGTTGATTGCCCTCCTGATCTTTTCCAATCAGGTGCAGTTTAAAAAACCCGGTTTCCCGTTCTTCCCGCGACGGACCTTCACCGGGTTTGGGCAGAAAGGTTTTTGCCATCATGAAGCGTGTCGGCGCAAAAAGGGCTCCCATGAAAAACGCCCCCAGCCCGACGGAAAACGCCGTCGCCTGAAACGCGCCTTTGATTCCCTTCCCCATTACCATGGCCTCGTCATACTGAAAGCTTTTTCCCCACGGATACCCCAGCAGGGCGTTGGAGCGGTGTACGACCTTGGTGTTGACGGCCGCCATGATAAACGGACTCACCCAGCGATTGAGATCCCGGTCGTATGCAGGACCGGATACATTCGGCTGACGAACTCCCCGGCGCATGCCTTCCGGTGCCAGGGAGAACGGATTTTTGGCCCATTTTACCACTTCCGGATCCCGGCGCATCTCCTCGGCCACGTTCAGGATGCTGGCAACGGTTCCGCCGCTGAGGCCTCCGCGGATAGCAGCCACGCGAAGCTTCACCTGTGGAAGGGCATGCCCGAAACGTTTTTGGGCCTCCTCCTGCAGAAACAGCACGCCCAGATCTGAAGGGATGGAATCAAAACCGCAGGTGTGGATGATGCGGGCGCCGGACGTAGCGGCGGTTTTCTGATGGGCGTCGATCATTCGGCGTATCCACTGGGGTTCACCGGTCAGATCGCAGTAATCCGTGCCAGCCGCGGCACAGGCGGCGACAAGCGGAGAGCCGTACCGGGCATAGGGGCCGACGGTCGAAATCACCACACGGGCATTGCGGGCCATGGTTCCCAGGAAGTCTTCATCCGATGCATCCCCGACCAAAACACCCAGACGGCCGTCGGCATTCACCATGCGATGGACCTCTTCCAGCCTGGACCGGCTGCGGCCGCCGATGGCCATGCGGATCTCGTCCGTTGCGCCGTAACGCGGCCAGAGATATTCGGTCAGAAGCCGGCCGACAAAACTGGTGGCTCCCCACAATACGATATCCGTCATCTTCTGCCGGCTGGTCGTCTGTTTTTTCGTCATGTTCTCCCCCTGTATACCTCTTTTTTCGGTCAATCGTCATCGGCTGGTGGTTCGATTTGTATGATTCGGAATGCGAAAAATCATATCCACCTGCTGTTTTATCTTTGGGACGACTGGCGATGCTGGATGATGTGGAGGCGCGCCCTTTGCCATGGCGAATTGCGGAGAGGCCGCCGCCAATTTGTTGAGTCCGCTTTTATAGGCACGCCTTGTGATTATGGTTGGGATCAACTGTCAAGTTTATTTGGATCAATCTGGCACTGATCATTCAGATGCAGTCGGTAAAACAATATGGAAACGACGGCAAACGGAATCGCCACCAGAAAGCCGATTACCGGCAGGATTGTAAAACCGGCAAAAACACAAGCTACAGCCCCGAGCATCAACATAAAAGCGATAAACGATTTCACGCCTTTCTGCGGCAGACAATCGGTGATTTTCATAAAAAGCCTCCTTTTGAGTATACAATTTTCCCCAGCGCTCATTCCGCGCCGCGATCAAACTCCATGATCCGGGCGAAATTATTATCCACCCCCGGCTCGGCCCGATGGAAAAGAGGGCTCGACGGTCGAACCCAGCCTCCCATGTCAACCGTGAATCAATTAAACTTTTATGCTGAAACCAGTAACCTGTCAAGACCGGACCGTTTTCAAATTTAAAACAATTTTTAAAAATTTCGATCGCCGATTATACCACCGCATCCCATTCCGTGTGCGTCAGCGCATTTGCCGTAAGGGGTTTAAACATAAACTGAAATTCAGCATTACAGATCCTCCCGGCATGTGGGATACCGGTAATCCTTCCTCCACATAAAAAGTCTCCATTGACCCGATTGGTCATTGGTACTATTATATTCAAAACCCTTTAACAAAACATCACCGTCCCGGAGGAAACCATGCGATTCATGATCGGATTGTTTGTCATTATTTTCCTATCGCTGCCGAATTTCAATTCTCATGCCGATACGATTTATTCATGGACGGACCAGGACGGGGTAAGAAAGTTCAGCAACCTCTCACCCGAAGAGGATGTTGAGGATTTTGAAGTCATGGGAGAAATACCCCTTTCACAATCCGGTATCACCGTAGATGCCGGAAATGAGGCGGATGAAGGCAGTGAAGCGGTTGAAAGTGCGGTAGAACAACCCGGTGATTCCGCCCCGGTACCGGAACCTGAGAGCAGCACCATCGAACTCAATGCGATAACAAAGGAAATCCAGGCCCAGTTCCGGGAAGAGGAAAGCAGCATCCAGGAAACTGCAAGCGATAATGCCGATACGCCATTTGACGCAAAGGTTCAAATGGAAAAAACCCGGCTCCAGGAAGAGATCAACCGCATCGAACAACTGGCCGTGGGAAAAGGCCTTTCCCTGCCGCGTAAAAATACCATGCTGAAAAATCTCCGGGATCAGTTGGAGCTTCTGGAAAAATCCCCGGCGGAAATTGACCAGTAGCCCTTTGACCGCCTTTTATTTTGATCCTTATAAAACAGGTTGAAAATACAATTTTTCCTGTCGGAATCAGACTACGAAACGATTTCTAGTGGTGCCTGCAATTTTTGCAAGTTTGTCAAGCCCACCCGTAAGATCATCAAAAGCAAACGGGTTCAAAAACTGTCGGCCCCACAGCAGGCTTCGATCGGTTTGGGCAAGACCCGCCTCTTCACATACGGCACTCCAGTTTTCAGCAATGGCGGAGATCTGATGCTCCACGATCGCTGTGGCTTCTTCTACCGAAAGCAGAAAATGATGGGCTGCCTCCAGGCATGCGGATATCCGGCTCAAACGTTTTTCACTTGTGATCAGCATTGCCTGCGATGCTTCCCGGCCGGCACGCGATTGCGGACAGATATCATAGGCAGGCGTCAGGGACAGCATACGGCCATCCCAAAATGCCGCATGGTTACGCGCATGGTCATCCGTATTGCCACACAAAATATTGAAAACCATACGGGAAAACAGTTCTTTCAGGGTTGCCCCGGCATGTGTGAACTTGTGCCGTACGATTTCAGCCAGATCCGGATAGCCCGCATACCGGGCCATCATTTCATCCAGGCCCAACATGGTCAGTGCGGAAACCATGCATTTCCGCTGCCATCCATGTTCCGTATGGATTCGATCAAAACGCTCGATGATAAGGACATCCTTATTGGAAGAACGCGCCAGTGAAACCGCTGCGGCATGGATTCCTGCAATCCGGGCCAGACGCATGGCAATGAATTCCGCTTTGATCATGTTATATACGTCCGCGGAAGATGAAAATTTGGCGATATATTTTATTTTTTCTCCATCGATCAATGCTTTTGGCCGTGCACCACCAATGGAGGTGCCATACCACAAAGCCTGATCCAATTCCGCTGTCAGCGGGATGCCTTTTTCCACCCTTTCAGCGGATTGGAGCAGTTCATCCAACGGAACATTCACAGCAGAACGAGGAATATACTCGGTTGCCGATTGCTGAAAATCGAGCGCTCCGATCCGATCCGATCCGGATTCCAGCAGATAGGTCAGCTCATCCAGTCGGGCGCTGTCTGCGTTCACGCCGATCCGGCCCAGCTTTTTATTCATGATCACACGCCGCCCCCATGCATCGGGGGAAGCATCGCGGATACAGCCGGGCATACTGAGGCCGGGCAGTAAAGGCAGGATACCTGGTTGCAAAGGAAGTTCCATTTCAAAGATGGGAATCGCATCCCGACGATCCAGATAGCTCTTTCCATAGTTGAAGGTCAATCGGTTTCCGTCAAGAGTCAGCTTTCCTGCAACAACCGGATCCATTGCACCCGGAAGCCAGATCCAGACAAAGGCTTCCTGATAGCCGACTTTTTCAGAAGTCATCATCCACCACTTTCCTGCCGGGATGAACATGTTTTGGCAGCAGAGAAATCTTTTCTTCAGCATGCCGGATCATGGTGTTCAAGGTTGATTCATCCGCATCAAAGAGTTTGATACCCACCAGGGTCGCCGCCTCAAACACCGCTCCTATCTGACACTTGAGATTGCCTTTTTCGATGCGCTGAAGCAATCCACGGGAAATTCCCGCACGGTCGGCCAGATCCTCTGCCGTCATTTTGCGCTCCTTGCGCGCAATTCTGATCCGCTTTCCAAGCAACGCCGCTGCATGCCTGGTGATGCGTGAGTAGACGCCTGTGGTCTGTTTTGTCATATTTCACCAAAAAGGTTTATAAAAAGCCCAGATCAACATATTATGGTTTACTTATGGATCTTTTATATGACAACCACCACTTGTTCGTCAAGCTCGAAATGATCAAAACAAGCCCCATCACCCCACATAAATGGAACATTCCCGGGCCACCATGGCCGACTCCTGAAGGGCTTCGGCAAATGTCGGATGGCCGTGGATGACCCGGGCGATATCCTCGGACGAGGCCCCGGTTTCAACGGCCAGGACCGCTTCCGCGATCATGTCCGCCGCCCGGGGGCCGATAATATGGACGCCCAGAATCCGGTGACTTTTGGAATGGGACAGCATTTTGACAAATCCGTCCGTTTCTCCCATGCATCGCGCCCTTCCCGCTCCGGTAAAGGGATAGGTTCCTACGCAGTACGGGATTTCCCGTTTCTTCAACTGCTCTTCGGTCAGTCCCACGGAAGCGACTTCCGGCCAGGTATAGACAATGGACGGAATGGCGTCATAGTTGACTTCACCGGCCTGACCCGCCATGTTTTCGACCGCTGCCCGGCCTTCCGCAGATGCCTTGTGCGCGAGCATGGGCCCGGCGATCAGGTCGCCGACGGCATAGATGGACTTGACATTGGTGCGAAAGGTCTCGTCAACCATGATGCGGCCATCCGCACCCACGGCAACGCCCACGCCGTCGAGATTCAATTCGTCGGTAAGCGGACGCCGGCCCACGGCCACCAGAACCTTGTCGCAGACCAGCTTTTCCTGGGTGCCTTTTTTTTCAATGGAAACCGTTACCCCTTCCTTGCCGGTTTGGGCCTTAAGTACCTTGGTGTTCAGCTCGATATTCAGTCCCTGTTTTTTCAGGATGCGGAGCAGTGTCCGCGCCACCTGTCCGTCGGTCGCACCGGCGATATTCGGCATCATCTCAAGGATGGTCACCTTTGCGCCCAGCCTTGCCCATACCGACCCCAGCTCCAGGCCGATATAGCCGCCGCCCACCACCACCAGGTGCTTGGGTACGGATGCAAACGACAAGGCTTCGGTGGAAGACACAATGTGTTTGCCGTCAAAGGCCAGACCGTTGACTTCCGTCGGTTTGCTTCCGGTGGCCAGCAGGATGTTATCCGCCGCAACCGTCTTTACGGACTTATCGGCTGCCCGGACTTCCACCTCGGAACTGCCGGCCAGACGGGCACGGCCATGAATGATGCCGACCTTGTTTCCTTCCAGAAGCTTTCGGACGCTGTCCGTCAGGGATGCCACCACTTCCTCTTTCCGCTGCATCATGACCTTGAGGTCCAGGGAAAGATCCCGGATATTGATTCCGTGTCCGGCAAATTTATTTTTGGCAAGGGAGTAGTACTCGCTGGAGTCCAGCAGGGCCTTGCTGGGGATGCACCCCACATTCAGGCATACGCCGCCCAGCCGTTCCTCTTTATCAATGCAGGCGACTTTCATTCCCAGCCGGGAAGCCCGGACCGCAGCCACATAACCGCCGGGTCCGGCACCAATGATGATCAGGTCGAATTTTTCTGCTGAAGCCATATCATATCTCCATTATCATGCGTTCAGGGGTTTCCATGAATTCCTTGATCCGTCTCAGAAAAGTGACGGCGGCTTTCCCGTCCACGATCCGATGGTCATAGCTCAGGGCGACATACATCATCGGCCGGATCTTGATCTGATTGTCAATAACGACCGGCCGGTCTTCAATCTTATGCAGTCCCAGAATGCCGCTCTGGGGCATATTCAGGATGGGCGTACTCATGAGCGATCCGTAAACACCGCCGTTGGTGATCGAAAAGGTGCCGCCTTCCAGATCCGTGAGCGCGAGCTTGTTGGTTTTAATCTTATCGACAAATTCAACAATCGCGGTTTCCAGCTCTGCAAAGCTTTTTTGGTCTGCGTGACGGATGACCGGAACCACCAGCCCTTTTTCCGCACCAATGGCGATACCGATGTGGTAGTAGTGGTGATGGATCAGGTCTTCCCCTTCGATGCGGCCATTGATGTCCGGGAACTCCTTCAGGGCCGCGACCGTGGCCTTGATGAAAAACGACATGAAGCCGAGGCGGGCATTGTAGGTCTTAAAGAAGGAGTCCTTGTACCGGTTGCGGATATCCATGACCTGACCCATGTCGATTTCATTAAAGGTCGTCAGCATCGCCGTATTCTGTTTGGCCGCCAGCAGATGTTTGGCAATGCGCTTTCGGATGGGGGTCATGGGCTTCCGGGTAACGGCTTCGGAGACTTCCGCGCATTCCGATGCTGCGGCAGCCTTTTGTTCCGTGGGGGCGGGTTCCGTCGGCCGGTCCTGGGGAGCGGACTCCAGATACAGGGTCACATCCCCTTTGGTGATCAGGCCGCCGGGTCCTGTACCCTGAATCCTGCCGGCATCCACTCCTTTTTCTTTGACCAGACGCCGGACAGAGGGCATCATGGATAGCGGAGTGGAAGGCTTGTCCGCGGGAGGCGATGGTTTTTCCGGAACGGGCTCCGGTATTTTCGGTGGCTCCGGAGCAGCCTTTTCCTTGGGTTTAGCGGCTTT
Organism: Desulfobacteraceae bacterium; assembly: GCA_003599865.1. Taxonomy (GTDB): domain Bacteria; phylum Desulfobacterota; class Desulfobacteria; order Desulfobacterales; family SURF-7; genus QZKS01. Next base: position 64,753 of record QZKS01000074.1, on the reverse strand, counting down.
TTCGGCCGGCTTTTTCGTATCGGACTTCCCGGTTTCCGCTTTTGCTTCCGAATCAATGGTGCCGACCGTTTTTCCAATGGGAACCGTCTCTCCCTCCTGAACCAGGATATGCAGGATCCCGGATGACTCGCTGGGCACTTCCAGGGTAACCTTGTCGGTTTCGATCACATATACCGGTTCATCTTTTTCTACAAAATCCCCGTCTTTTTTGAGCCACTGGGCCAGCACGGCTTCCTGGATGGATTCGCCGACCTCGGGTATTTTCAGTTCCACCAACATAATGTCTCCTTTATATGACCAATGCCTCGTTGATAATCCGATCCTGTTCTTCCTTGAAAACATGATGATAACCGGTGGCCGGGCTGGCTGACGGTTTCCGGCCGACATATTCAAGATTCATGTCAAAATACTGCTGCATGTGGGCTTGAACAAAACACCAGGCCCCCATATTCTGCGGTTCTTCCTGCACCCAGACAAACCGTCTGCTCCCCTTGTATTGCTCCAGAATCCGCCGGATCTCCTGTTCCGGAAACGGATGGAACTGTTCCATGCGGACAATGGCAATCCGCCGCTGTTCCGCCTTTTCTGCGGCTTGCATCAACTCATAATACAGTTTTCCGCTGACAAACAGCACTTTTTCCGGTTTTTTCACGGATGTTGGATCATCGATCACGGCCTGAAATCCCTCTTTTGTAAAATCCGCAAGCCGGGAAACCGCCAGAGGATGCCGCAGCAGGCTCTTGGGTGTAAAGACAATCAGCGGTTTTAAAATCCTTCCAATGGCCTGACGACGAAGAAGATGATAGAAATTGGCCGGTGTGGTCGGATTGCAGACCTGAATATTGTCATCCGCGCAGAGCTGTAAAAAACGCTCAATTCTTGCACTGGAATGCTCCGGCCCCATTCCTTCATATCCGTGCGGCAGGAACATCACAAGCCCGCTTTTGGTCTGCCATTTGGTTTCGCCGCTGACAATAAACTGGTCAATGACTACCTGGGCATTGTTGGCAAAATCGCCGAACTGGGCTTCCCAGATGGTCAATCCCTCAGGACGCATCACCGAATACCCGTATTCAAACCCGAGAACGCCCGCCTCCGACAACAGGCTGTTGACGGCATCAAACGAAGCCTGCTTCCCGGACAATGCCGACAGCGGGGTATATTCATCATTGTTCTTCACATCAAAGAGAACGCTGTGGCGATGGCTGAACGTACCGCGCTGGGTGTCTTCACCGCTCAGCCGGATGGGAATGTTTTCCATCAGAATGGATGCATAGGCCAGGGTTTCGGCATTTCCCCAGTCAATGCCGTCATCCTTGACAACCGCCTGAAGACGGCGCTCAAGGAGTTTTTGGATTTTCGGATGAAGATGAAAGTTCTCCGGCACGGCATTGAGTTTCCGGGCCAGACCCGTGAGCGTGTCCGAATCGATTGGCCGGATATCAACCGGCTGGCCGGATAAGGACGGAGGCGGTTCTTGATCTTTGCCGGGTGCTTTGCCGGAATCATCGGGCCGTCCGGTGCTTTGGGATAATTCCCTTGCCTTGTCCAGTCCCTCTTCCAGACAGGATTCAATACCCGAATGGATGGTTTCCACGGCTTTTTGGTCCAGAATGCCGTCCGCCAGCAGTCTGTCTGCATAAATTTTATCCAGAGAAGGTCTCTCCCGGATACGCTCATACATCAGGGGCTGGGTGAAATAGGGTTCATCCCCTTCATTGTGACCGTACTGACGATAGCAGACGACGTCAATCACCACATCCTTTGAAAACGCCATGCGGTAATCGCAGGCCAGCTTCACCGTATGAATTACGGCATCCGGGTCTTCGCCATGAACATGAAATATCGGCACCATGATCCCTTTTGCATTGTCCGTGGAGTAGCGGGTGGACCGCGCATCTTCCGGCAGCGTGGTATAGCCGATCTGATTGTTGATCACGATGTGAACCGTACCGCCGGTCCGGTATCCTTCCAGCTGGGACATGTTCAATGTTTCCGCGACAACGCCCTGACCGGCAAATGCGGCATCCCCGTGGATCAGCACGGGCAGGACCCTGTTCGCCTGCCGGTTTTCAAGCAGGTCCAGACAGGCTCTTGCCATTCCTTCCACAACCGGATTGACCGCCTCCAGATGGCTGGGATTGTTGGCCATGATGACGCGCATGTCCCGGCCGTCGTAAAGCCGGAAAGAAGCCTTCAATCCCTTGTGATACTTCACGTCACCGGTTCCCGGCCCCTCCTCGCTTGGATTGATGGTTCCTTCAAACTCCCTGAAAATATCCGTATAGGTTTTACCAAGGATATTGACCAGTACGTTCAGACGGCCCCGATGGGCCATACCCAGAAACACGTCCTCGCACCCGTGGCTGCCGGCCCGGTGAAACAGGATATCCAGCATGGGAATGATGACTTCCGCCCCTTCCAGGGAAAACCGTTTCTGTCCCAGGTATTTTTTGTGCAGAAACTGTTCAAACCGTTTGGCCTGGGACAGTTTGTTCAGAATCCGGATTTTTTCCTCGGAAGACAGGTCCGGCTGATTTTTGGAGGTTTCCATGCGGTCGCGGAGCCACTCGCGTTCATCCGGGTCCTGAAGGTGCATGTATTCAACGCCGACGGCATGGCAGTAGGTCTGCTTCAGGTGACTCAGGATGTTCTTCAGCGGCATGTGCACATCATCCGACACTCCGGGCATATAAAAAGACTCATTCATGTCTTCCGGCGTAAGATCGAATACGGCGGGATTCAGAAGCGGATGATCCGTGGGACAGGCAGCCAGCGGGTCCAGGCATGCGAGAAAATGCCCGATATCCCGGTACCGGTAAATCAGGGCTTCCACCCTGGACTGTTTGCGCACCATGGAAACACTACAGGTGCCTTCGGCAGCCGGACTTTCGGCAAGTCCCAGCTCAAAACCGGAAAAGAAAAACCGCCAGTCCTTTTCCAGATTTTCCGGATTCTCCTTCCATCGCCGGTATTGGGCCTCAATGAACTCCCCGCTCCAGGGGCCGGTGTATGGCATATTATCTCCCTTCTGAAAAATATTTGCGTATCCATTGCGGCAAATAGTCGATAACGGTTTGCCGGCTTTCCGCCGTGCTGAACATATGATCCGCCTCATCCACTTCAAGCACATCCATATGCCCGTGAGTATCCTTGAAAAGCGCTTTTACGGGCAGAGGGTCCGTAACCGTATCGGCAGCCGCCAGAACCACAAGGACCGGACACCGGACAGCGGGCAGCACGTGACGAAGATCATATCCGGCGGCATCATCAAAAAATTGGCGGGTGATGACAAGATCTCTTCCCCGGCTGGAAAAGGCTGTGCTTCCGGTATCGGAAAGCCGGCTTTTCTGCGAATCCGTCAGGAGGCGACCGGGATGAAGGGACTCGGAACCGATTGCCAGTGCGATGACGCCCCGGATATCGGTTCTTTGGGCGGCCGTAAACAATGAGACCATCCCGCCCATGGAATGCCCGCCGATCAGAATCCGGTCCGCCCCGTTTTCTTTCAGAAAATCAATGGCCGTGCCCATTTCCTCCACCTGTTTGGAATAGGTGGATTCTTCAAACCGGCCCTGGCTTTGCCCGTTTCCGGAAAAATCAAACCGCAGCACGGAAAAACCCAGTTCCGCCATTGTATTGCCGAGATCAATGAGTATGCGGGTATGGCGTGAGCAGGTAAAGCAATGGCCGAGAACAAACCCAAGGCCGCCCGCAGAGGACGGCTGATAAAGGGTGCCGCTGAGCGTCTCATTATATTGATTTTTGAAAGCAATCGACTGCAAGTGATGTTTCCTCAAACGAATGGGGATTTTTTCTCATTTCATCGTGTTTGAAACTCGGACAGAAATGCCGCTGCCACGGATTGTTTCACCTTTTCCATCTCCACCGGAATACCGGTGATCCCGGCCAGGGAAGTGACCGTGGCTTCCCGGAGGCCGCAGGGAATGATGTGCCGGAAAAACGTCAGATCCGTATTCACGTTTATGGCAAAGCCGTGGCTGGAAATTCCGTCGGCATTAATCCTGATGCCGATGGCCGCGATCTTCCGGCTGCCCGCCCAGACCCCGGGAAATCCGGCGTTGCGATGGGCAGCCACACCAAAACCGGCGATGGCCTGAATGATGACATTCTCCAGCCGGTTGATATATCGCCGGATGTTCGGTTTTCCGGTTTTCAGATCCAGTACCGGATAACCCACCAGCTGTCCGGGACCGTGAAAGGTGATATCTCCGCCCCGGTCCGCATGAAAAAATTCGATATTTCTGCTTTTCAGCTCCGACTCGGACACCAGAAGGTGCTCCTTTTTTGCCCGCAGACCCATGGTGTAGGTCGGAGGGTGTTCCAGGAGCATCAATGTGTCGGGAATCCGGTTTTTCGTGCGATCCGCAACCATGGACTGGAGGGCATCCATGGCCGCAGGATAGGGCATCAACCCATAATCGCAGACCCTGACCGGCAGGTCCGGATCTGCCGGGAATAAAGACACGTCCGGCCGGTGCTGAAAAAGTCCCATGAATCCGATCCCCTTTTGAATATCATCATTGATAGCAAACCCGGCCTGGATTATCAACAATGGAAAGACCCATCCCCTGCTCTTAGGCGAAATTCAGGATCATGCTGTCATTGGGAATAAATGTCTTATAGGCCATACCGGCATCTTTTGCAATATAACCGGGTACGGCAATACCGGAATCATATTGGGCATAATTGACAAAGGTCCTGCCGTCAATCCTGACCTTCATGCCGGGAACCGGATCTTTCAGCGGAACAATCACCCCTGCCTGGTGATACCGCTCCTTTACTTCCGGATATCCCATGGCTTCCGCCCGTTTTCCGATATCAATTTCAACATAGTTTCTGCCGTTATCCGCAATATGGCCGCGATATTCATCTGCAATGCCCGCCAGCACGTTCTGGATCTGTCTGTTCATTGCCGTTCCTCCTTTATATAGACGGTTTCTTGTTCTCCGTTTGGATCCGATCAAGTCCTCACACCGGAATTCTTTCCTGAAAATTAGGATGAATTCATGCAATGTCAACGCATGTTGCCAATTCAGTCCGAAATTTCCATATTGACATCACAGGGTTTATCCTGTAAATTACAGTCTGTAAAATAGTGAGACTTATCTTTTCAACCTGTTGTAATCTTTTTAAAATCTATAATCCCTGATAAAACCGTAAAACGTCCCGATTCCGTCACTCCGGTGAAAACCGGAGTCCAGAACCTATTGAAAAAACTGGATCCTGACTTTCGTCAGAATGACAAAAAAGGTAATTTTCGACTTTTTACGAATGAATCAATCCCTATTCAAAAGTCACTCCATATGGATAACATGGCCGCTTGCCATGGTTAACGGGTCACAACGACAAGGAGAATATATATGCTGCAATCCGTGAACACCAAACTTCAAGGAATGATCGCTGCGGCTTTCCTCTTGACCGCCGCCGGGATCATCCTGGTCATGTTTCAGCAGTCTTCCCGGATTCATGTCATGACCAATGACCGATCGGAATCATTGAGAAAAACGGTTGCCGATATTGTCAGAGACCGGGAAAACAATATCAACGATCTGAAAATCGAAGCAATTCTGACACGGCTCAAAAATGCGGAAAAGGCATTATCCACAACCGTCAATGATCTTGGGCTTTCCGGAACCGATATGGCCAAACAGTATGAAGAAGAAGCCAAGACCGAAGTTCTCAACAGCATCCGGAAAAATTATTATGGAGATTCACCGGCCGGCAATCTGACAAACCGGAAAGTATATCCGTTCATTGTGGACGGCCAGGGTTTGGTGGTTCTGCATCCGCGACTGAAAACCGGAGATACCAGCCTGCAGAATCTCCCGTTTTCCAGGCAAATGATCAATGCATCCGAGCCTTTTTTTCCCTATGAATACCAGAATGAAAAAAAATACATGTTTGTCCGCAAAATGCAGGAATGGGACTGGCGGGTCGGTTTTGCCGTTCCGGAGGATTTGTTGCTCGAACCGGCCATTCGGATGGAACAATCTGTTACGGCTTTTGAAAAAGATATCGAAAACTCCATCGGATCATTGCTGAAAGTTGTCGTCATTGTTGTAATCACCATCGCTGTCTTGTCGGTCATCGTGCTGGGCGTGCTGATCCGGCGATCCGTCAGCCGCCCGATTGCCGCTGCGGTCGATCAGTTGGATGCCATTGCAACAAAAGGTGATCTGTCCAGCGAAGTGCCGGCGGAGTATCTGAATCGGAGGGATGAAATCGGAAGGCTCTCCCAGGCAATGCAAGGGCTGATTGATTTTCAGCGCAAGGAACAGTCCATGGCAGGCGAAATGGCTGTCGGGAACTGGGATCTGGATATCCCGCTGCGGTCCGACCGTGATGAACTGGGCAAGGCCCTGCGGGCCATGACGGAACAGGTCAATGACACCCTCTCCCGTGTTCGTTCCGCAGTGGAGGAAGTCAACAGCGGCTCCATGCAGATTGCCGATGCATCGCAGACCCTGAGTCAGGGAGCGACCGAAAGCGCGGCGAGCCTGGAGGAAATCACCTCGTCCATGACGGAGATCGGCAGCCAGATCAAGCTGAACGCGGAAAATGCCCATCAGGCCAACCAGCTTGCCGGAGCAGCACGCGGTGCCGCTGAAAACGGCAGCGCCCGAATGGATGAAATGACGGCTGCCATGAACGAAATCAACGCATCCAGCCAACAGATCGCAAAGATCATCAAAACCATCGATGACATCGCTTTTCAGACCAATCTGCTGGCATTAAACGCCGCTGTGGAAGCCGCCCGGGCCGGAAAGCACGGCAAGGGGTTCGCGGTCGTGGCCCAGGAAGTACGCAGCCTGGCCGGACGCAGCGCTGTTGCGGCCCAGGAGACGGCGCAGCTCATCGAGTCATCAAACAGCAAAGTGAGGAAAGGCACACAGATCGCCGGCCAGACATCCACGGCGCTTGCCGAAATCGTCACCGGTATCACCAAGGCCGCGGACCTCGTAAGCGAGATCGCGTCAGCCAGCAATGAGCAGGCCCAGGGTATCGCCCAGGTCAGCCAGGGACTCGGCCAGATCGACAGTGTAACCCAGCAGAACACCGCAAGCGCCGAAGAAACAGCCTCTTCGGCAGAAGAACTGTCCGGCCAGGCACAGGAACTGAAACAACTGCTGTCGCGTTTCAGGTTGAAAACAGGCAATCAAACCATGACTTCTCCGGAAACGGAAAGTCATCTGCTGACATAAAACCATCCAAACCGATACGGACCAGGAAACAGGCTGACCCGTACACCCCAAAAAAAGGAGAATCAGACAATGAAACACCAGGTGATGAAAAGTACCATAAAAGGACTGGGAATTCCGGCATTGATAGTGTTAATGCTCATTGGCGCACATTCCACGGCTGCTGCCAAAAGCAAGATTCTGTTTATCGATTCCTACCATGAAGGGTATGAATGGAGCGACGGCCTCACACAGGGCATTAAAAGCATACTGAAGGATACGGCGGAGCTGAAAATCTACCGCATGGATACGAAAAACAACCCGTCACCCGAGTTTGCCCAAAAAGCCGCGGAAGAGGCACGTCAATTAATCGACCAGTGGCAGCCGGACGTGGTGATTGCCGCAGATGACAATGCATCGAAATACATCATCAAACCGTTTTATGCCGGCAAGGATCTTCCGGTGGTTTTCTGCGGCGTCAACTGGGACTCCTCCATATACGGGTTTCCAACCAAGAATGTCTGCGGCATGGAAGAGGTGTCGTTGGTCGAGCCGCTTCTGCAGCAGATGAAAAACTATGCAAAAGGCAACAGAATCGGTTACCTTGCTGTCGATGACGAAACCGCCCGGAAAGAGGCCACCTATATCAAAAAAGTGTTTGGTGTTGTCTTTGCGCAGGAGATTTATACAAAGACCTATGCCGAGTGGAAAGAAAAATTCAAGATGCTTCAGGGTTCCGTGGACATGATGATCATTGACAACAATGCCGGCATCAAAGACTGGTCCGCAGATGACGCGGCGCAGTTTGTCCGCGCAGAAAGCAAAATTCCATCCGGATGCATCTATGTCTGGATGATGCCCTATTCCTTAATCGGCTACACGAAACTGCCGGAAGAACAGGGCGAATGGGCCGCAGCGGCTGCGCTGCGCATCCTGAACGGCGAGAGCCCGGAAAAAATCGGCATTGCCCGGAACAAAAAGGGCAAGCTGTATGTGAACCTCCCGCTCGCAACCAGCATGGGGATCAAGATTCCCCTCAATGTCCTGAAAAGCGCCGAAGTGATTAAAAACTGATCGTCCGCGACCCTGTTTTTCGATAATTCCGATAGGCCTGCTGCCAGGTTGGGGAAATCTTTTCGGTTTTTACCGGCCATTGAAACCCGAAATGACCACACAGGCGGCAGAATGCAGACATCTGGTCTGTCATGGGATCGGATTTTTCCGGCAGGCTTTTTCTGCCCAGGCCATATTGAAAAATCCGGTCAATGCCGCCGGCAATGGCACACATGTAATATCCTAACGGCGTTACGCCCAGGCCGCACTCGGCGATAATCCGGCAGCCGCAGGAATAGTCGGAAAACCGGTTGAATGGCCGATCCACAGGTGCCACGTTGAACGGCTTGAAAAAATTTTCCAGGGAATGCTTCAAGGTGCTTTTGATGATGATGCCGGGCGGCAGCTTTTCCAATACCCGGTGAACGGCTCTGCCAAAGTAGTTGGTACAAAGGACCAGCCTCACCTGCGGGTTATGGTCCGCCCGATACCGGAGCAGCAGATCGAGAATCTCAAAAATATTGCTGTGAAGGGTAGGCTCGCCGCCCAGAAGCCGGATCCGCTTCCACTGAATTTTCCGTTCCATGCTGTCCCGAATAAAGGCCGCAATCATGGAAACCGGCATTTCCATATCACTGGGGGCCTGCCTGCAGGAACGGTTGCAGTTGAAGCATCGCAGATTGCACTTGTAGGTCAGGTCGATTTCGGCAAGTTCAAAACCCGGCCGGAACTGCCTGCCTGCCATGTCGACCAGAAAAGACTGGGCGCGGATAAACTGGTACGCATCCATTACCAGGCGTCTGACGGTAATATTCCGGTGGCGGCGAGGCGGTTTCATACGGAATACCCCCTGTCCGCAAGCCTGTTGTAGAGATCCAGTGTCGTCATACGCGCAAATTTCACCCCGTTTGATCTTCCGGACGGCGTCGATCCTGTCCGGGGTTCGGCAAACCCGTCATATGCCTTCAATCCCGGCGGTATCCGTAAAAAAACCGGCTCCATATCGATACCCACGGTCCGGATGCTCAGCGCCCGGTTGCAGTTAAAGGAAGTATACCAGGGCAGGCAAAGACTCCCGGAAAGCATTTCAAAATTGCGGCACCCCTTGGTTTCCAGGATGATTGTTTTCCCTGCCGAAAGGGTTTCGATCTGATCCATCAACTGTCCGGAAATGAATCGCGTGTCAATGCAGCCTGCCATGGGACCATACGGACTGATTACCAAACGTCCCTCCCTGCACATCCGGGCGATTTGCTGAAAAACCGGTTCCTTCAAAATTTTCGGCATATCGCTGTAAGCCAGGTCATTTCCGTACCGGCCGTTTCGGGGGATAAACAGAATATCCAGCCGTGGATTTCTGGTTATCATGATTTCAAACCGTTTCAGGTCAATAAGGGACTCCATATAATCATCGCAGAAAAACACCAGAAGGGTCGGCTTTTTTGCATCAATCACCTCCTGAAAGTACATCCGGGTGGAATCCAGACCAAAGGCTGCCCCCTCGTTTTTACTCATGTCGATCATGGCCCGGGAGAGTCGATCCAGTTCCTCCGGCAGAACCGCGCGAACGGATTTCATATGCCGGACCCAGTGCTTCGGAATGGGTATCAGGTCCCGGTTCAGCAGCGAAGATGCGGCAGATGCGCTGCTTTTCAAATTGATGCCCACATACCCGGACAGAACCGCAATATATATCAATTGCCGGACAGCCGAATCCGTGGGGCGAAGAAATCCATCGCCAGCCAGACCGGAAATCAAAGACAGGGCCAGCCGGTGGCATATCCCGTTGAACGCTTTGTACAGGTTCGGCGCTGCCGGTGCCGTATCGGTTTCCAGGATCATCAGGATCATGGTGATGAATACATCCTCATACATCTGCTGGGGGATTAATTCGCAGAGCGGTGTTCCCTCCTCATCCCTGAACTCCAGAATGATCCGGATCTTTTCAACCAGCTCTTCCCGGAACTGTTCGGACAGGTTCTTTCCGGATAGGGATGCATGGCAGCGTTCCATTCGTTTCAATGTCTGGTTGATCATACGGCCTATCCAGTGTCCGTATGTTTCGATTCCGTCTTCACGCGTATCCTGAAACAATTCCGGCGATCGTTTTCGCAGTCCGATGGATGAGGTTCCCGGCATCCGGTACGGGCCGAAGAATCGCGCAATCCTGTCCGGACTCGCAATATGTTTTTCCCTGGACAATATCAGCCGGACCATCCGGGCTTGAAACAGACGGGAGGCATTCATCAAACGCGGGATCGAGGAAATCATGGGGGCAAACTGTTTTTGAAACAAAGAAAAATCGCAGCCGCCGATGGGGTCAGAGGCAGCGGCGCATCCGTTGTTCCCCGGATCCAGTCCGGGTGATGGCTGATGGTATTCCGGTACAATCCGGTTCATGTCAGGCATCCATATGCAGCTCCAGAACATTCTGGAATTTTTCAACCATAGAGTAGGAATCCACAGTAACACAGACCATGGCACATGCAGGAGACCCGGCAAAATCCGCAAGAAAGGGATGCTTCTGCAGATATGCCGCCAGCGCCTCTTCTTTCCGGACCCCTTCGATGGCTGCCGCACGTCCCGTGGCAGTGACGGCTATGGCCTCATAAAAGTCGGCATCATCATTGGTACTGTTGGTGAGCAGAATGGAAACCCTGGGATCAGCGGACAAGTTGACAAACTTGCGGGTCTGTTTCGGGGTGACAAAAAAAATATGCTTCAGATCTCCGCTTCCCTGAAATGCCACCAGGCTGGTATAGGGCTGGCCGTCATGGTGGGTGGCCAGCACCGCGGTCTTTTGTCCCAAAAACAACTGCCTGATCTTGTTTCGAATGGCCTGTGTCTGATCCATAAGGGTTTACGCGATCCTTTCCTGCAAATTTATATCAAATACAAGCGTGATGATCAAAACAGTACCTGTATGATTATTTTTCCGCCATACCCCCTCACCAAATTCTGCGACAGGCTGTCGCGGAAATCCGGTTGGTGTATAATTATTTGATTATAGGCAAGGTTTCCGCTTTATTGATTGCAGCCAAAATCCCGATAAAAGTCTAATTTTCCACATTAATGTCCTAATATTCAATTCTGATCGACACGAATCAAATGAGCCCTTTGAGCCCTTTATAAGCCCTTTACCGGTCATGAGCCCTTTGAGCCCTTTATGAGCCCTTTACCGGTCATGAGCCCTTTGAGCCCTTTATGAGCCCTTTACCGGTCATGAGCCCTTTGAGCCCTTTATGAGCCCTTTACGCGAAATCCTGTAATAAGTTCCCCTTCCCGTGGTTCCAACCTTAGTTAAAATACCCCTGCCGGCGAGAGCATCAAGGTGCCGGGAAGCGGTTGGTTTGGATACGCCGAATGCCTCCTGGTATTCCTTATTGCCGATACTGCCCCGGACTTTCAGGAGAGAAACAAGTTTTCGCTCCGGATCTGACAAGCCCAGTTCATCCATGACAGAGTCGGTCAGCCAATCCCGCCATAAGGTCACAACGAAGTGGGGCCCCCGCTGCTCAAAATCCGGCTCCGGGAGTCCGGCCTGCCGGCAATCGGAAATCATATCGGTTGTGCCGGTTCCAGCTTTTTCGACATATTTCACCCGAAACAGGGGTTCAGCAATCAAGGGGTTTCTCGGAATCGGTCCATGGGGTTCCCGCAGCATTTCCGGTGTCAGTCCGGAAGGCAGTTCACCGGGGTTCCACACCTCCACACGATCTGCAAAAACAAACACCTGAACAAATCCATTGCTGCGGTAGTTCCGGTGAGCCACCGTATTGACAGGGGAGCGCGATCCTTTGAGTGTCAGCCGCCCGACGGATTCGGCGGTTTCAACAAAGGTCTTTATCTCCTGATTGTCGATATCCTTGAGGGTGGCGCCGTCGCATAAGCTGTCATCGAAGGGTGTTGCCCGGATCTTTCCGCGCTGTTCCATGCTTTCAACCAGACCGGCATATACTTCACGGATCAATCCGGGGGTGTCGATAAAGCGACGTCTGGTGACCTGACGGCCTGCCCGGCTTATCAGTTTTGCCATCTCCGGTTCACGCGTCTTGTCATCATCTCCTTTTACAAAAACCAGTCGTTCACGATTGGTCTGGGTAGCATGGTCAAACTCCATCTCCGTGGGTGATTTCCCATCCGAATTTTTCCACCCATACTGATTGCCTAAAATCGCCAGAAAAATATCACACTGGCCGACCTCATCCAGATAGATATCATCCGGCAGGCGGTCTTTGGCCGGAATATCTTCAAACAGAAACACACGTGAGATAAGACGGCTCAACAGAGGATCCCGGGTGATGAACTCCTTTACCGCCCGCCGTTCTTCTGCAAGCTCCTTCTGAACACTGCTGATAAAAACCTTATGTTGTCTTGCCGGCATGGGCGTCTGCCTTTTTCTGCAAAGACTGTTCAATCATGGTATGAAATTTTGCTTCCACCTTGGCCTGAAAATCGGATTCGATCTGATATACTTCCGTGAACTCGGCAAAGGCCCAGCGACCATAATGCCCGTTGTTATTGATCCCAGGGATCCAGTAAGTTTCCATGGTGGTTTTTTTCTTTGGCATCTTCACGGCGATATCCCTTGATTTCGGCAATCAGATTCAAAGGGTCTTCCCATCCGTCATCCACCAGAACTATAAAGTCAGGTAAATAGGTCCGCATCTCCGATCCGTATTTATAGGGCACACCGCCTTTTTTCCGTAATCTTTTGCGTTGGCTGTCCTTCTTCATCAATCTCCCAATGCCTTGCCGGATATTCATATGGTGAATTCAGAATCGGTTCCTTAAAGAATTGGTCGCTCATGTTCGCTATTCTCCAGAGAGATATGGTAACTATTCTTTCAGCAGCTTTTATTTTTATGATATCATCTGTGCTGATCTTTCGTAAAAAGTCAAAATTTATTGTTTCTTCGTCATTCTGCCGAAAGTCAGAAACGTAGTGCTGTTTATCAAGCCGCCAAGCTCACCCATAGTGATATCAAGTAATTTCAGAATCTTCTGGGTACCGGATCAGGTCCGGCATGACGGAGATGAGACTTTTTACGATTTCATCATTATTTTCATCTCATTATTTTTCCGCCTCCTCCAGGGCCATTTTCCCGGCCTTGATCAGGACGGCCATCCGGACAAGCCTTTTGACGGCGATGCTCATCATCACGCTGCCGGCAAAATCTTCCTGGACACCGAACCGGGTCTCGCGGATGGGAACGCCGAGGCCGTCCCGGGTGGAAACAGCGGCGGCTCCGAAGCTGACGATATTGAGCCCCAGGGCGGAAAGCGAGGTCCGCATCAGGTCCAGTGCCGTATCCTGTCCGGCATTCCGGAAAAAGCCGACGGTCATGGCTGTTGCCACCTTGTCCTGCAGGCGGAAGTCATGAACAAAGGTTCGGCAGCGGTCAATAAAGGTTTTGACCTGACCGGGAATGGAAGCAATATAAACCGGCGCCATGAGGATGATCCCGTCCGCCTCCGTCATCTTCGCGTGAAGGATCTCCATGTCGTCCTTGATGGAGCAGTTGTATCCTTCTATGGGAACCGGGGACACGTCATGGCCGACCTTTGCCTGAATCTTATGAATGTTGCGCATGCATTTGTCGCATCCGATACAGAAGGAAAACTTGTAGTCGCGCAGGTGAACCATCTCGGTGACGGCCTGGCCGGTGTCTTCCGCCTGTTTTAAGGCCGCCTCCAGTTGGAATTGGCAGTTTCCGTTTTTGATCGGGGTTCCCACAATGCCCAAAATCTTGACCTTTACGTTTTTTGCTGTCATGTTTTGCTCCTGCTGTTTTCCTGTTTCCTTTCTACGCTCCGAAACCCGTAGGCGCAGACCACCCCGTTCCTGTCATTACCAATTTAATGATGTGATTCCGATCTGGCGTATGCGATGAAATCGGCAGCGGATGTGATGCCGGTCTGCCGGAACGCCTCCGGCATCACTCCGCACATTGGCCTCTCCATACCCGATGATGGGGCAGGTTCTTACTTAAATACGGAAAAAACAGAGGTTTTGATTTTTCCGAAAACCCCTCTTTCGCTTTCCAGCAGTTTCTCCAATTCGCCCGGATCAAGGTGGACCGCACCGCACCCTTCGTTGATGCACATATCGATTTGCACATTTCCATGCTTGATCTCTACCAGACTGTGCGTGCCACATCGGAAGCAATGATTTTTATGCTCATCGGCATAGGCCTTGTTCGTCTCTTTCAGGACTTCGGCGCGCAGTTTTTCCAGCTGTTTTCTGTTTTTTTCCTCAAAATGAAGATCCTCAATATTGACTTTAATGATCGCTCTTTCGGACATTGATTGCTCCTTTTTCATGCATGTTAATGATCTTTTGCCGCTTTTCAGATGACCATATGGGAAACTTGCCGGGGTGTCAATATTTTCTGTAATATACAGAATTTATTATAAAAATTTTAAACTACCGGTTTGGGGTGATTTTGGGGATGCGCACGATAAATTCACTGCCTTTTCCAGGGGTTGAGTCAACGGTGATGGTGCCGTCATGCTGACGGATAATGCGGTTGGCAATGAACAGGCCGAGGCCGGTTCCTTTTTTGCCTTTGGCGGAAAAGAACAGGTTGAAGATATTGTCACGGGTTTCCCGGTTCATGCCCACGCCATTGTCCTGAATCCGGAAACAGATATGACCGTTCTCTGAGCTGACCGTGAAATCAATGCGTTTTGCTTTTTGAGATGTGTGTTCCGCGCATGCATCAACGGCATTTTCCAGAATATTCACCAGGGCGGAATGGATGCGCTCGGGGTCCAGGACCGCATCTCCGGCGGATTCATCGCATGCGGCGTGAAAGGCAATATCCGATCCGGCAGCCCTGGATTCAATCACCGACGCGACATCCCTGGTAAAATCAATCAATCGCACCGTTTCCATCTTGAGGTCCCGCTCTTTGCTGTAAAACAGAATATCCAGCACCATTTTTTTGATGCGGCCAGCAGAGCCTTCGACAATCCGGTATCCTTCAGCCATGAGGACCGGATCATTTTTCTGAAGAGCGGTCTTGAGTTCATACAGACCGGCGTCCAGCCGGGTAAGCTGCCCTTTGACCCCGTGGGAGATGGAGCCGATCATCAGACCGAGCGAGGTCAGATGATCCTGCATTTCCGCCTTTTCCCGGACAAGGGCTTCCAGATTCCGGGTATACTCAGCCATCTGCCGGCGCATATCAATTTTATCCATAGCCCGCTTCAGGGCAACCTCCAGAACCTCATCGTTAACGGGCTTCGGGATAAAATCAATGGCCTCGTGTTTCAGGCTTTTGATGGCCAGACTGGTATCACCATGACCCGTAATCATGATCACTTCCGTGCCGGGGCTTTCCTGCTTGATCTGCCGCAGCAGTTCCACACCGTCCATACCGGGCATCTTGATATCGGTGAGCACGATTTCAGGGCGTTTCTCCTTGAATATCCGGAGGGCGACCTCACCGTTCGGGGCGGTAAAAACAGCATAACCCAGATCCGTCAGAACAAGCTCCAGCACGTCGCGGATGTCCTCTTCATCATCCACCAGCAGCAAGGGTATTTTTTCAGCAATTTCCATATTTCATCTTTCCACTGCCGGAAAAAGAAGCGTAAAGCAGGCGCCGCTTCCAGGTGTTGACTTTACAAGGATATCCCCTCCGCAATCCTTGACAATGCCATACCCGATGGAAAGCCCGAGTCCGGTTCCCTTGCCGACTTCCTTGGTCGTAAAAAACGGTTCAAAAATCTTGTCCTGGATATCCGGCGGTATGCCCTGGCCGGTGTCCTCCACTTCCACAATGACTTTTTGATCTTCCAACCGGGATCGCAGATATATTTTCTTTTCCCAGGCTTCGGAAGTCAGGTCATCCGGATCGATCCGCTTCTCCTTTTCCTCAATGGCGTCTCTTGCGTTCAGCAGCAGGTTGATCAACACCTGTTCCAGACGCCCGGCATCGCCGATGATCATCGGGAGGTGTTCGTCGATCTCCCACACGGTTTCCACCCCCCTGATTTTCAGCTGCTGGCTGAAGATGTCAAACGCGCTTTCCATTACCCGGTTGATATCCACCTTTTTCAAATCCTGTTCGGTTTTCCTGGCGAACTGCCGCATGTGGTTGATGATCCGGGTGGCCCGGTCCACATTGCGGTCGATCTTTTCCAGCATGGTATGAAGGACGTCTTCTTCAAAATGTTCCTTCCGTTCGATTTTTTTCATGAAGAAACAACTGGCGGTCTTGATGACCGAAAGGGGCTGGTTCAGCTCGTGGGCCACGCCGGTCGCCATCTCGCCCAGGGTGGCGATCTTGCCGGCATGCATCAACTGCTGCTCGGTTTCCAGCCTCTTGGTGATATCGCTGGAGGTCACCAGAAACACCTTCTGGCCGTCATATTCCGACGGGGAAATCCGGATATTTACATAAATGGTTTTTCCGTCCTTGGTGATATGCTTGAGCTTGTTCATCACGGATTTTTCCCGGATCTCCTGTTCATAAGCTACCGGGTCACCATTCTGGAAAAGCCGCAGAAACGAGGTATCGATGATATCCGCCTTGTCATAGCCGTATACGGTCCTGACGCTTTCGTTGCAGTCCAGGATCTCCAGGCTGTCCCGGTTCAATACAAATACCGGATTCGGAATGTTGTTGAAAATGGCATAGTACTTTTTTTCCGAAGCGGCCAGTTTTTCTTCGAGCTGCCGGTGCTTGGTGATATCCAGGCTCATTTCCATGGCCGCAATGATGCGGCCTTCCTCATCCCGGATCGGAGATGTCCGGACCAGCCAGTAGGTCATGGTTCCATCCCGGTTCAAACCGGTCTGCTCACCCACATGGGATTGCCCGTCCTGAAATGTTTTTTCCACAGGGCAGTCCGGACATTTTTCGGAACGGCCCTTGTATGCGGCATAGCAGTATTCATCGGTTCGGGGATTGAATCTTTCGGCAAACTCCCGGTTGTATCGCAGAATCTTGAAATCATGATCCTGAACCGTGATGATGCAGGGAACCTGTTCAAAAAAATTCTGATATTCATAGCGTTGCCGGTTCAATGCAGACTGCTTTTCATGAATGCTCCGGCCCATGCGGTTTACGGACGATGCCAGCACTCCCATTTCATCCTTCTGATCCAGATTCACGGTGCTGACATAATCGCCTGCCGCGATTTTACGGGTTCCGTCAATCAGCAGGCGGACCGGCCGGGCAATAAACCGGACAACAAAAACGGAGATAATAAGCGCCGTCAATACAAACACAAAAATCCCCAGACCGATAATCCCTTTTTCAAAAAACAGAATTTCCCGATCGGTTTCCGCCAGGGAGACGACCACATCCAGGGCGCCCAGGATCTTTTTCCCTTCCGGATGCACATGGCAGTCGCTGGTGGTGCAGCCGGGTTCATTGCAGATCGGGCTGATAATCCCCAGACGGCGGTATCCGGCTGAGGATTCAATGATCCGGGTCCGCTCATGGAGATCAAGGGTTGTCAGGGCCGGATCTGTCCGATGGCACACATAGCATGCCTCATTTTTGATATTGGTGACCTGATCCACTTCCGAAGCGGTATTGGAAAACTTGATCTGTCCTTCCTTGTTGTAAATACGGATGCTTTCAATCTCCTTCTGCTTGGCGATATTCTTGATAATCTGATTGATATCGTCACGGGAATTCAGCATCATGGCATAGTGGGTTCCCAGCTTTATCGTATCGGTAAGCCTTGCACCGCCTGCAATAATCTCATTCATCATTTTCTCTTTCTGGTACTGAATACTGAAATAGGCCCAGGTACAGATGGACAGCAGCAACGTGAGACCGACGGTCACGATCAGCTTGGACGCAAGGCTATGGTGAAGGCGATGGTAGATATTTTTCAGTTTTTCTTTCCCGGTCATGTCTCCCCCTGCAAAGGGTTACCCCCCCATAGGTATTCCCCCCTATATTTGTGCCATATGGCATTCCCCCCTTGAGGGGGGATTAAGGGGGGTGTAATATTTGCATCGAAAAAACGAAACACCCCCCAGGCCCCCCTCAAGGGGGGAATGTTTTATTTACTCCCCCTCAAGGGGGGAATGATTTGTTTACTCCCACTCTCAAGGGGGAATATGCAACAGGAACGCGGTCTGCCATGAGCTTTTCCGTAAATTCCCTGGTAACCGAAAGATTGGCGTTGAGCCGCAGCAAGGAAGCATCAATGCCCATTGCAATCCCCAGAACCTGGGGCAAAAACAGAACGGGAACGGGCCTGACCAGAGGGTCCATGCGGGATGCCGCTGCCTGAAAGGCCGCAAGATTCATCTGGCACATGGGGCAAACGGTCACGATGGCATCCGCTTCCCGGGCCTCCCGCAGAATGGCTGCCGTGAGCCGTATCCCATTTTCCGGCTTTGTCTGCGTCTGCGATGCGCCGCAGCAGATTCCGCCCATGCGCCAGTCCAGTATCCTTGCGCCGGCAGCGGTAAGAAGGACTGACATGGAACAGGGCCGTTCCGGATCATCAAAAGCCGCATAGGGCCGGAGACACTGGCATCCGTAATAAGGAGCGACACGAAGACGGGAAAGAGGGTATACGGTATGCCCATGAATGACCTCCGGTCCGATGTCGCGAATCAGAACATCCAGAAGATGACGGACCCTGGTTTTCCCGGAAACGGACAGGTTTTCGACGGAAAGGGCTTCATTGATTTTTCGGGCCGTATCGGACCCGCTCCTGACGGTTTCAGCAGCTTTTTTCAGATTCAGGTAGCAGGCACTGCATGGAACCAGGAGATCCGCGTCCGAACCGGTTTTTTCAATCAACGCCAGATTGCGCGCCGGCAAGGCCAGGGCAAGCAAACGGCTCACGGATTCCGCTGCTCCGGCACCGCAGCATGTCCAGCCTTCGACTTCCGTGAGATCCGCACCCAGCGCGGCAAATAGGGCCCGCGTGGAAGCGTCATACTCCTGTGCGGTTCCTTCCAGAGAACATCCCGGGTAGTAAAAATAGTTCATTTGCCGCCCTCTATCCTTTCAACCGCCTGAAACAGGGGTTCCAGAATACGCTCCCCCCTGACCGGCAGGGTGAGATGAATCTTGCCCCGTTTCATCAACTGCCATCCCAGCGAGGAATACTGAACCGGAAGCCATGGATTTTTCATCTGCCAAAAAAATATCATCATGAACTCGGACTCCCGGATGCGGCCGTGACGACGCACGCTGTCCAGGAAGCAGTGATAAAACAGGTCACTCCTCTTTTCCTTGTGCAATCCATAAAAGAGGGAGATCTGTTTCAGCCTCGCCATGATTTCCGTGAGCGGAAGTTCCCTCGGACACCGCAGGGTACAGCAATAACAGGATGAACAGAGAGAGAAGGTCCGGCTGAAAAAAACAGCTTCGATCCGGTTGGTCAGCACGCATCGCCACAACTGGCGCGGCGTCATATCCATGGCCGCGGCATTGGGGCATGATCCGGTACAGGTGCCGCACTGAATGCATGCCCGCAGTTCACGGGAAAGATCCTGCAGCAGACCGGCAGGCCCCGATTCCGTCTGTCCTTCCTTGCTGAACAAAGACTGCTTCATGCCCTGTCTCCTTCCTTATTGCTCCTGCGACAATGTTTCCCGCCCGGTTTTCCGGTTCTCTGCTGTTTCCAGCGCAATATCAATCATCTCAAACATCTGTTCCGGAGCGTACCCATCCAGCACGGATGCATCATTGGGACAAACTGCCGCACACGTCCCGCAGCCCTGACACAAGGCAGGATTCACCTCAACCTGCTCCAGCTCGCTGTTCAGGGTTCTGGCTTCAAAGGGGCAGGCATCGATGCACCGTCCGCATAAGGCGCACAGGCTGACCCGCACCCTTGCGATTTTGGGGGAAAATGTCAGGCGATGCTTGTCCAGAACCTGAACCGCGCCCATTGCAGCAGCTTCGGCCGATACAACCGCTTCGGTGATGGTACAGGGGGCCCGGACCAGTCCGCACCCGAACAACCCGGCTGTCATGGACTCCAAAGGACGCCATTTACTTTCCGCTTCCTGAAAAAAACCGTCCCCATCCCTGGCAGCCGAAAGATGATCCGTCATGCCGCCCGGAAAGGACGGTGTCACGCCGGTTGCCAGCACAATCCGGTCAGTCTCGATTTCAATTTCCCGCCCGATAATCGGCTCAAAGGTTCTGATCCGCAAGGCTCCTTCCGGAGATTCCGGCAGAATGACTTCCGGCTTCCGGCCAACCGTATACTGGATAAAAAGGACGCCCCGGCTGCGCGCTTCGGTATAATAAGACTCGGAAGCCCCATAACTCATCATATCCCGGTACAGAATGTAAATGCAGATATCCGGATGGCTGTTTTTCAACTGCAATGCCAGGCGCAGACTGGTTTGACAGCAGACCCGGCTGCAAACGTTTCGCGGTTCCTCGCGGGAATCCACGCACTGAATCATCACGACTGTCGACAAGGCCGGTTTTCCCTGCTGCAGTTCCTGTGAAAAAGACTTCTGGGTGACGATGGAAGGATGGTGTCCGAAATGATAGGATGTTGTCGGGCATTCGGTTCCGCCGCTCGCCAGGACGACCGCACCGTATTGAACCTTTTCCTCCTCCGCATCCCGGGAAGACAGTGTTGCGGAAAAACAGCCGAACTTTCCGGACAGCTTTTTCACCAGCATATTGGAATGCAGACGGATATGCGGATGCTTTTCCGCTCTTGCCAGGATCTCTTCGAAAAAGGCACGGGAAGAATCACCGGTCAGTGTCTGTTCGATCCATCCCAGGTTGCCGCCGAACTGTTCCGTCTTCTCCACCACATCCACATCAAATCCATGATCCGCAATACCCAGCCCCGCGGTCAGACCGGCAATCCCTCCGCCGATCACCAGGGCCCGCTGATAAATCATGAGCTTCGTCTCTTCACGGGGACCGGCATGCTTGAGGACGGCAATCCCGGTTTGCAGCATCCTGACAGCCTCTGCATACCTTCCCCCCTCTGCCGCTTCCTCCTGGTTAGAGGAGGATTTCGGAAAAAACGGCACAGGCCGGACAGCATGAATATACTGCCGGGAAAGATGAACAGCCGCACCGATATCCTGCAAGTGGTTTTCCGATAAAATTATGGAACCTGCGCTGATCAGAAGACGATTGACCTGAGAGGTCATCTTTTCCTTCAGAAACCGGATCAGATGGTCTATGGAATCCATCGGATCGGAAAACAGGACCGTCTGCACCAGGGGGTTCTGTTTGAGATGCATGATCAGCTCATCCTGCCGTTCCCTGCTCTGTCGGATTCCGGGACAGGCTTCGATAACGGCCATAATCCTTGGCACTTCCAGGTCCACATTCCGGATTTCCCCTGATTCTGCGGTTTCCGCACGCAATCCCCTGCCGGATTTGTGCAATAAGCGGGAGGCGGACAGGGCTGCCGCACCGGCCTGAATCACGGATTCACTGATATCCTGCAAACCGCCGAAAGACCCTGCAATAAAAATCCCCTCCTGATCCGTTGTGCTTTTCAGAAATGGCCGGGCCGCCGGAAAACCGGTGCTGTCCAGGGAAAAACCAAGCATCTCGGACAGGCTGCGGCATGCGGAAGACGGACGCTGACCAACGGAAAGCACGACCAGGTCGGAAGTTTCCAGATGGCTGTTTCCGGACAGATCCACGTACCGAAGCTGCAGACCATTGCCGGCAGGATCTTCCACCACCGAATGCACCCGGGCCCGTACCAACCGGATTCCCGCTTCCCCTTCAGCATGATCCCGATACCGCTGAAAGGATTTCCCAAATGTCCGCATGTCCATATAAAAGATGGATGTTTCCAGAGGACCGGCGGATGCCGCCTTGGCCAGCATGGCTTCCTTAACGGCGGTCATGCAGCAGATGCCGGAACAGAAATCGGCATGGTGCTGAAGATCCCGGGACCCCACACATTGAATCCAGGAAATTCTTTCCACCGGCTTTCCGTCCGAAGGGCGCACCAGACGGCCGCCGGTCGGGCCGGTGTGGCTCAACAGCCGCTCAAAGGCCGGATGGGTCATGACATCCGGATACGTCCCAAAGCCGAATGTGTTTTCGCCGGCTTCAGGCCGGTAGTAGTCGACGCCTCCGGCCAGGATTACGGCCTGCGCGGTCAGAGAATTTTCGTCCTGCGGTTTAAATGTTTCATACAGTTCGATCACTTTCGGGATCAGCACTTCGGGTTCAAACGGTTTCAGCAGGTAGTCCATGGCACCGGTTTTCATGGCCGAAACCGCTGTATCCACCGTGGCATAGGCGGTCATCATCACTACCGCAATACCGGGAGCCGCTTCTCTTGCCTTTGTGAGTACCGTCACCCCATCCATGCCCGGCATCTTGATGTCGAGCAGCATCAATTGATAGGAATGCTGCGCGATCTTTTCCAGGGCTTCCGGACCGGATGCGGCCATATCCGCTGAAAAGCCTTCATCCAGCAGCCATTCCCTCAGGGAATCCCGGATCACCAGTTCATCGTCCACAACCAATATATGAAAGGTTTTTCGTTCCGGAGGTGTCAGATGGATGGCCCCGGCAGGGCAGGCCTTTGCACAGACGCCGCAGCGGGTACAGTATTCCGTCTCAATGACAAAGGTGGGGGGATCCAGATAAGGCGTTGCACGATGGACAGCCTTGCATACACCCCGTCCGGCATTGAAGGTATCCGGGACATCGATTGGACAGACATTTTCACACAAGCCGCACCCGTGGCATTTTCCCGGATCGACCCGTGGAGAGTGCTCCAGGAGTTTGAACTGAAAATTGCCCGCCTCGCCGCGGATATGAGACAGGGTCGTATTCATCCGCAGGGTAATGTTTTCATGAAACAATCCCCTCCGGACACAGGACATGAAAATGCCGGCCTGATTCACCCTGGGAAGAAGCCGGCAAATCCCGCAATGATTCGTGGGGAACTGGTGATCCAGCTGCATCAGTACGCCTCCCGGATAGGCTGCCCTGTCCATCAGGGTGACATGGTATCCGAATTCCGCCAAGTCCAGGGAAGCCCGGATGCCGCTGATACCGGCACCGATTACCAGCACGCTGCCGTTTTTCCGCTGCCGTTTCATATGCTGCCTCTTTTATCCGACAATGTCCTCATATTCATTCTCCCGGAATGATGTCAGCGGCGGCTTTTCCTGAACATCCCTGCCGGCCTGATAGTCAAAAATCTTCTGCGTGCGAAGCGAAACGCTCTTGAACAGCTCCATCACCGGAATATCGTTGGGGCATGCGTTGCTGCACTGACCGCATCCGACACAGGCCGTACTCATATGGGCCAGGCGTGTCAGATGATAAAAGACCGTGTCGGTCGGCATCTTGATCGCCCCTTTCCGATCCGCCCACCGAAGATATTGGTATGGCTCGTGACAAAAGACATCGGTTGCGAACACGCATTCCTTGCAATAGCATACCGGACAGGCCACCCGGCAGTTATAGCAGTTGACGCAATCCGCCAGATACCGGTTCAGCTTTTCCATGGAATCCGTCTTCTGTTCCACTTCCGCAATCATATTTTCGCAATTGCTTTGCCGGACCCGGATCACCTGTTCCACTGCCGAATCCCGCTGCAGGGATCTTTCCGAAGATTTCAACTGCATCCGGGATAACCGCTGCTCCCCTTTTTCCGATCCGGCCTGGATGCAAAGGCCGTCTTCAAGACGGGAACCAAACAGCTGAATCCGGATATCCGCCTGATCCGGGACCGGCTGCATGCAGGTCCGGCAGGCCGGGGTCTGGTCCGTCCCGTCCGTTTTCGTGTCTTTTCCGGAAAGAACATTCCAACAGTAGTTCTCGCTGAAATCACTGTCATGACGATCGGCAATCCCGGCATAATCCCGGTTGCTGAAGGCGCCGATGCAGTCCAGTCCCACCAGAATCAGGTCATCCGGATGGCCCTGGTTCAGCTTGACCAGTTCGACAAACGCCCGCATCTCGCAGGGTCTCAGGACAACGGCAAGAACACCGCCGGCTGTTTTCCGGGTGAGCCGGGAAACGATCCGGGCAGAATTCAGCGGAAACGAGGGGGCGATCGGGTCGGCATTCGCCAGATATGATGCATCCGAAACCAGCATGGGCATGATGCGCGGTTTCATCGGCAAACGGCAGGGAACCAGGATCGACCGAATGTCATCCATATCCAGCATTGTTTTCAGGAACGCCCGCAGGGTTTTCAGCAGGCTGTTTTCCACCAGGTCCGCCTTGAAATATCCAGCCATTCCTTCACCGCCTATGTTAAATGACCATACTGTTCTGCGTCTGGACCGGCCCCAGCCCTTTGAGTTCTTCCACCAGTTCGGTGATGATATGGGAAAACTCTATCCCGTCACTGGCACCGATCCAGGTCAGACGAAGCCTTCTTTCGTCAAAACCGAACCGGGGCAGAATTTCTTTCAAAAGCCGGATGCGCCGCCGGGCCTTATAATTGCCGTTGATATAATGGCAGTCCCCGGGATGACAACCGCTGACCAGAACCCCATCCGCGCCTTCGAGGAATGCCTTGATGACATACTGGGGGTCCACCATGCCGGTACACATCACCCGGATCAGCCGGACATTCGGAGGATAGTAAAGCCTTGAAGTCCCGGCCAGATCGGCAGCCGTGTAAGTGCACCAGTTGCATACAAACGCGATCAGAGACGGTTCAAACGCATCCATAGGCTTCTCCTTTCAATCCGTCCAGTATTCCATGACATTCCGCAAAAATCTGACGCTTCCGGAAATGCCGTACCTGTGCCGCACCGCTGGGACACCCGGCTGCACAGGAGCCGCAGCCCTTGCACAATGCGGCATTGACCACCGAAACCCCCCGCCGCTCATCAAAATCAATCGCCGTATATGGACACAGGCCGATGCATGTCCGGCATCCGGCGCAGAGTTCCGGATCGATCCGGGAAATGGTGGACGGGATTTCAACCTTTCCCCGCGTTGCCAGGGACAATGACTTGGCGGCAGCCCCGGACGCCTGGGCCACGGTATCAGGGATATCCTTGGGAGACTGGCAGGCACCGGCCAGGAAGATTCCGTCCGTGGAGGTACTCAAAGGCCCCAGCTTGGGATGCTCTTCCAGGAAAAAGCCGTCGCGTCCCTGGCTGATGCCCAGTATCCGGGCCACATCACCGGCATCCTTCCGGGCTTCCATGGCGGCGCATAAAACAACCATGTCCACAGGAATACGATACGGCATGCCGAGCAGGGTATCTTCGCCGATCACCATCAACTTCCCGGAATCCGACCCGCCGTTCTGGTATTGAATCTCAGCGGGTTTTCCCCGTGTAAAACAGATCCCCTCTTCCTGGCAGCGCCGGAAAAAAGACTCATAATTTTTTCCAAAACACCGCATGTCGATATAAAAATCATACACCCGCACCTGATGGCCCAGCCGGTCATGGATCAGATGTCCGTATTTCAGGGCTGCCATGCAGCATACCCGTGAGCAGTATTCATGATAATGATCGTCCCGGCTTCCCACGCAGTGCACAATGGCGACACTCTGCGGCGGATCGGTAAAATTCCCGTGATCATCCCGCATCCGGATCAGGCCCCCGGTCGGCCCGGTGGCATTGTTGAGTCGTTCAAATTCCAGGCTGCTGAATACATTGGGATATCTTCCGAATCCATATTGGGTGATCGGACGGCTGTCAAACAGATCAAATCCGGTCGCGGTGATGATGCTTCCCACCGGAATGGATAAAAATTCCTCAGGCATCCGGTGATCGATGGCGCCGGTTTCACAGACACGGACACATTCCATGCATTCACAGCAACCGCCGCAATTCAGGCATCGTCCGGCCTCCCGGACGGCATCTTCCGTGCTGAACCCCGGATCAATTTCATCAAATGTCAGGGAACGGATATGGGGGTCTGAAAAAACAGGGACCGCCCGTTCTTCTTTTTCCAGATCGGAAGGAACCGGCCTCCAGTCTTCGCAGCCTGCCGGATCAGGGAAGGAAGTTTCCGCTTTATCGTCTGCTGCTTTCCCTCGCAGAAATCGATGCATGGCCGCTGCGGCACGGTGACCGGATGCAATGGCTTCCACGACCGTGGATGGACCGGAAACCGCATCTCCCCCGGAAAATACATGCGGGATGGCTGTCTGCTGTGTTTCCTTTTCCACGACAATGGTCTGCCGTGTTGTCCACTGCAAGCCGGGAACCGTATCCGCCCACGGTGCCGCCGTATTCTGACCGATGGCCGGAACAACGGCGTCACAGGGAAGAATGAATTCCGATCCGGCTATGGGTCTTGGGCGCGGACGGCCGCTGTCGCCTGTCGCAACCATCTCGGTTTTCAGGCATTCCAGACCGACGACCCGGTTTTCCTGGACCAGAATAAGGACCGGCATGATTTGAAACATCAACTGAACGCCTTCTTCTTCCGCCTCCCGGACCTCATCCTCATAAGCCGGCATTTCCACGCGCGACCTTCGATAAACCAGCCGGACCTGCTTTGCACCCGAACGTTTGAGGACCCTTGCCGCATCAATGGCCACGTTCCCGCCGCCGATGACGATCACCTTGCTTCCGAATGATTTCTTCACCCCCAGATTCACGTCTCTCAGCAGCTCAATCGCATCCATGACTCCTTCCGGAGCATCCTCACCGGGAATCCGCAGTTTGAGGCCCTCATGTGCGCCGAACCCGAGAAATACCGCCTTGAAACCATCTTCGGACAAACTTTTCAGGGTGAAATCCCGGCCAAAGGTTTTTCGGGTCTGCACCTCTATCCCGGTCCGGAGAAGATAACGGATCTCTCGATCCAGGACGTCCGGGGGAAGCCGGTAGTCCGGAATACCCACACGCAGCATGCCGCCCAGAACCGGCAGTTGTTCAAAAATGCATACCGGATACCCCAGCCGTCTCAGGTTCCAGGCAACGGTCAGGCCGGCAGGACCGGAACCGATCACCGCGACTTTTTCTTCCCTGTCTTGAATCACCGGCAACGGAAACCGCTCCCAGTCAACCTGATCGGCTGCAAACCGTTTCAGGTCCCGGATCGCAATGGGCGCGTCCACTTCCCGGCGGCGGCATTCCGCCTCGCAGGGATGCGGGCAGACCCTGCCGAGTACTCCGGGAAGCGGTATCCGTTCCATGATCAGCCGGACAGCTTCTTCATATTTGCCGGCCTTGATCAGCTGGATATAACCCTGCACATTGACACCCGCCGGACAGGCGGTGTTGCACGGCGGCCGTTTCTGCTTGTCAATCAAAAACGTGATGGGTACGGCCTGGGGGAACTGCCGGTAAATAGCCTTCCGAAGGCCCAGTCCTTCATCCCATTCACTTCTGCGGGTCACCGGACACACATCCGTGCATGTTCCGCAGCCGGTGCATTTTTTTTCCATGATATACCGCGGCCTGCGTTTCACCGTCACCGTATAATTGCCGATAAATCCTTCCAGCTTAACCACTTCCGAATAGCTGAGAAGGGAAATATGGGGGTGCTGTCCCACGCTGACCATTTTGGGCGTCCCAATGCAGGCGGCACAGTCGAGTGTCGGAAATGTCTTGTCAAACTGAAGCATGTGACCGCCGATGGTCGGCTGCTTTTCCACCAGGTATACATGAAGCCCGGAATCCGCGATGTCAAGAGAGGCCTGCATCCCGGCAATGCCGCCGCCGATCACCATCACATCGGGATGTACCTTTACTTCCCGGGTTTCCAGACGCTCATGATATGACACCCGGTTTACAGCCGCCCCCACCAGGATCTTTCCCTTATGCGTGGCAGCATCTTTATCAACCGTCACCCAGGATACCTGCTCCCGCAGGCTTGCCATCTGAAACAGATAAGGATTCAGGCCGGACCGCCGGCAAACATCCCGGAATGTTTTTTCATGAAGCCTCGGAGAACAGGAAGCAACAACGACACGGTTCAGATTGAATTCATGAATGTCCTTCTCGATCATGTCCTGTCCCGGATCGGAACACATGAATTTATAATCCCTTGCAACGACAACATCGTTCAGCGTCGAAGCATAGGCAGCCACTTCTTCCACCCGGACCTTGCCCGCGATATTGATCCCGCAATGACAAATGTAGACGCCAATCCTCAGATCCATGACTGTTCCTTCAGTTGCCCTTGACCGGATGCCCGACCGTTCCCGATCTCCTGTCTGTTTTCCTTCTTCTCCTGTGCCGGCCGGCATTCAGCAATTTTTCCAGGCCTGCCGCCAGTTCCGCTGCCTCCGGCGGTCTTGCAAGAAAAAGGTCCGGAGGAGGAATATGCCGGCCGGAAGAAAACTGCCGGCTCCGATGATAATGAAAAATCGTCCGGTTCTGAATGGAGGAAAGCATCATGACCGGAATCCGCCGAAGCTCCCGGTGCTCCCGCAACCGGTTATAGAAGCGTATGCACATCTCACCCTGAATCATCATGCTCATGATGATCAGGTCCGGCCGGCATGCCGGCGCCTTTTCCAACCCTTCCATTTCATCCCGGGCAACAACGGGAGTAAATCCTTTTCCCGAAAGCAGTGTCGAGAGATAGATCTGCATATCGATATCATCATCAACAATCAGAATAGTTTTCTTTTCCTGTTGCGGCATGTGTTGGCAATCTCCGTGACAGAGCTGTTGGTCATGAATAAAGCACGGGATATGCCAGTACAAAGAAAAGGCTTTCCTGATAACAGGTTAGAATGATGATTGGGGTAAGGATAGGGCCGGAAATGCCGGTTTGTTGCAGAAAAATTGCAATCATATGCTGCAATAATGATTAATCATATTGAAATTATAGATTATTCTGATGAAAGTTCTTGCAACATCTTCCTGCAACATATGGATGAGGCATCCGGATCAGGAAATCAGACCATACCGTTTCATTTTTCTCCAGAGGGTTGTCCGGTCCATCCGAAGGGATTGGGCGGCATTCTTCCGGTTCCACTGAAACTGCTGTAACGTCTTGATAATGACCTCCCGTTCCCGGCCTGTTGCATCCGGCGCCCCGGCTTCCAAATTTTTTTTGGAAGTTCTTTCCGGATGCATCCGCTGCTTCAGATAGGACGGCAGATGCCTCTCATCAATGGAGGCGTCCTGGCAAACGATCAGCGCATGTTCGAGAATGTTTTCCAGCTCACGGATATTGCCGGGGTAATCGTAATTCAACAACACATCCATGGCGGTTTCGGAGATTTCGGGGATTCGTTTGGCCTGCTTGGCGCAGACCTTTCTGGCAATATGACGGATCAAGAGGGGGATATCGGACCTTCGGCTTTTCAGGGCCGGCAGTTCAATCTGCACCACGTTCAGCCGGTAGAAAAGATCTTCCCGGAAAAGCCCTTTCTCAACCAGATTCAGCAGCCCGCGATTCGTGGCCGCAATAATGCGGACATTGACGGTAACCACACGCCGGGAGCCCAGCGGATAAAAACATTTTTCCTCCAGAACGCGGAGCAGTTTGGCCTGGAGCGACAGGGGAAGATCGCCGATCTCGTCCAGGAATATCGTGCCCTTGTCCGCCTCCTGGAACCGTCCGGGTTTATCCCGGTCCGCGCCGGTAAAGGCCCCGCGCACATAGCCGAACAGTTCGGATTCCAGCAGATTTTCCGGCAGGGCCGCGCAGTTCAATTTGATCATGGGCATTTCGGAGCGTCTGCTTGCGGAATGAATGATCCTGGCCAGCATATCCTTCCCGGTTCCGGTCACTCCCTCGATCAGCACGGTCGCATCACTGGGCGCCACGACACGGGCGATCTCAAAAATTTTCTGCATGGAGGAATCCCTGCCGATCATCTGAAAAAAAGTGGACCGGCCCTGAACCACCTGATCCAGATGTTTTGCCAGGGTCAGATCCTGCAGGGTCACCATTCCTCCGACAATCTGCCCCTGTTCGTTCTGCAGGGGCAGATATTGCGCCCGTATGGGAACGGTTTCCCCTTCCCGGCTTTTAATCTCCCCCTCCTGGCTGTTGCGATGAAATCCATCGGACATGGAGCTTTTCAGCAGTTTCCAGTTGCATTGTCCGTCTTTTCCGAAAATGCTGAAAAACTTTTTCCCCAGAACATCCGCCCGGCCGGACCCGGTAATCTTTTCGGCGGCAGTGTTGAAAAAAGTGATGTTCTCACCGCGGTTGACCGTGCAGATACCGATGTTCAGGCTGTCCAGAATCATCTTCATGCTCCGTTCCTCATAGCTCACCTTGCTGATGAGCTCGACGATTGGTGAATGATCCTGCAGAATCGTGAGGCACCCGCTGATCCGGTCTCCGGGGCCGTAGAACGGTGTGGAATAGCGGGTGATGCAATGACGAACGGCCTCTTGATCAATGATTTCCACATCCGGGCCGGAGCCGGTTTCACTCTTTTCATGAAACGGACATGCACTGTAGCAAGGGATGTCATGAAACACCTCACGGCAATCCTTTCCGATGACATCGCTTCCCTGCCGCCCCAGAAGGATGCAGGCACTTTTGTTAAAACAGGTAATTCGCCGATGTCCGTCAATCGTAAACGCACCGATATTCATTTCGTCCAGCACACGGACCCATTCGTCGCAGTGCAAATAAAACGGATAATTGTCAGGCTGTGTTTTCATTTTTTCCCTGTTTGCCGGATTCCGTCAACCCGCATTGGTTGACCGGCAGCCGGATCATGAAGGTGGTTCCCTTGCCGGATTTGCTGTCAACCGTGATGGTTCCGTTATGCCGTTCCACAATCCCATAAGCCGTGGAAAGCCCGAGTCCGACCCCGTATCCGGCCTGTTTGGTGGTGAAAAACGGATCAAATATATGGGGGATGTCTTCGGCATGTATCCCCACGCCGGTATCGCGCACTGTCAGGACAATGCAGTCCGGCTGTGTCTCATGGCGAACCGACAGAAAAAGTTCCCCGCCCTGGGGCATGGCATCCGTTGCATTGAGGATCAGATTGATGAGACACTGGTGCAGCTGGTTTCCGTCAGCCGTCATCAAGGGCAATCGTTCCGGCAGCGACAGTTTCCATTCAATCCGGTTCAGCTCCAGTTTATGACTGCACAGAATCACACAGCGATCGATCAGCGCAAGCAGGTCAACCGGCTCGAAAAGCGGCTCCTGTTTCCGGGAAAACAGCAGCAGGCCGGAAACAATGCGTGAGCATCGGTCCGTCTCCGTGATCACCAGGTCAAGGTACTGCCGGAACTTGTCCTGGTGTTCGCCGTCCATACTCCCGCGATTCAGGACTTTCATCATCAGTCGCAGATAATTGAGGATGCCGGAAAGCGGGTTATTGATTTCATGCACCACGCTGGCGGCAAGACGGCCGAGAGACATCATCTTGTCCTGGTGCAGCACGCGCGCCTGATCCGCCATCTGCTGTTCCAGCCTGCGAATCTCCCCGAGATCCCTGAAAAAACATACCAGTCCCCGGGAACCGAATGTTTCCGGCAGCACCACCGCCGATACCTCAACCTGCATGATACTGCCGTTTCCGGTTTTCAGTGCGGTTTCAAACAGAAACAGCCGGCCGGGCCTTCCCCGGTTTTCACCTTCCAGCGCGGCCCGGAACGGTGCATACATGCCGTCGGCAAACAGTGCATCGAGTTTCATTTTGTGAAGGATATCCTCGCTCCGGTATCCCAGCATCTTCTGCATGCTGTCGTTAAAAATGACGATCGTATCCTGTTCATCGCATCCCACGATTCCATCCATGGAACATTGGATCAGATTTTTCTGAAAGGCAATACTGCGGGACAATTCTGCTGCGGTGCGTGCATTTTCATTCTGCAGAAGCGCGGTGTAATCGGAAAGGGCGATGAGCTGGGAATACCGGTCCCGGGCGCGTTTCAGTGCCACATGAAGGGCATCCGGGCTGATGGGTTTGGAAATAAAATCAGATGCGTCCAGCTGAAGGGCGCGAATGGCCACATCGATCTCCCCGAATGCGGTCACCACAATCACCTGAATGTCGGGATATTTTTCCTTGATGGTTGCCAGGACGGCAAGCCCGTCCATTTTCGGCATGCGGATATCGGTAATGACAATCTGAGGCCGCTTTGCATCGCATATCGCAAGCCCTTCCGCACCGTCCGCCGCGGTCAGCACGGTATATCCGGCATCCGTCAGATCCATGGACACGACATCACGGATGTCCGGTTCGTCGTCAATCAGAAGGATTTTCCAGTTCGCGGGGTTCACCATCCGAGGCCCCCAATCCGCCATGGTTTATTGTGACGTCAACGATATTGATATGATGGTTATCATTACCATGACAAAGGAACAGATAGCAAGGGCTCCTAAAAAAGTCTCATCAAATTTCGGTCATCCCGGACCGGATCGCAGCTGCAACGGAATCAGGCCCTATCCACGAAGGAGTTATGAGAAGCGGACTTGGAACCTTTAGGATGATTGTCGAGAGCATATAACTACTTCCGATCCTGTACTCTTACTTCGACAATTTCGGATTGTTCCAATGGCGATCATGGTCGCGATTGCTTTTTTTCTCCAAATTCTTTTGAATGGCCTGGGTCAGGTCAATTCCAGTCTGATTGGCGATACATCCGATC
Source organism: Desulfobacteraceae bacterium (assembly GCA_003599865.1). Classification (GTDB taxonomy): domain Bacteria; phylum Desulfobacterota; class Desulfobacteria; order Desulfobacterales; family SURF-7; genus QZKS01. Next base: position 32,044 of record QZKS01000074.1, on the reverse strand, counting down.
ACAAAAAGAACGTCCGCCAGCTCATCCGCCAGATCCGGACGGTTGTCTCTGTTTTTAAAACTCTGATCCCCATATATCCGTGTCATGATCCTGGCCACCTCTCCTACCTCTTCCATCAGGATACCAAGGTTTGTGAGTTCGGAGAAATAACGTACACCAAAATCCTTGACCCACTGATCAATTACATTCTGATATTCTTTTATGGTCAGTTCTGTCATGATCAACCACCTTTCATATTATAATAATAACACAATTTATTGATTTTAAATAAATATAGATCCTTTCTTGACAAAATCGGGTGTAATCAAAACCGTTGGTACATTATAACGGTTTAATTTTATACCATAAACCGACCCTTTACACTATTTTTAATGAAAGTATATATTTATTAATTATTTCATGCAGTTATTTTATATGCTATATTTTACTGCTTATTCAATAAGATAGCAAATAGGTCACCATTTGCCCCCACAATTGCCCTGCAATATTTTTTCCAACAGTTTTGATTACACCCTTCAGTTTCTATGTTCTTGACACGTATATATCCTTCATATAGCTTCTTTCATAAACGGGCGGAGAGGATCGTTGCCGGCCGCCGATTGATAAAAAAATATTCTGGATAGCCACAACCATGAGAAAACATGAACGCATAAGAGGCCTGATCCGGTCCCCCCTTTTGGCATGGGAAATATTGGGCCGGGGCGATTATCATTTTGTCTACGACCAGATGCCCATTACCATCCGTAATATGTCCCTGGAAAAGCGGATCAATCTGGTCAAGTCGGGAATGAATCTGATTCATCGCCGTCTGACACCGTGGAGCATGCCGCTGCACATGCAGTTTGAACTGACCAACTTCTGCAACCTGAAATGTCCGGTCTGCCCGACGGGATTGCGGGCCGTGAGTCGCAAAAAACTGGCCATGCCCGTATCGCATTTCAAACAGATTCTGGATGAAGTCGGGCCGTATCTGCTGACTGCATCCCTCTGGGGATGGGGGGAATCTCTTTTGCATCCCGATCTGGGAGCTATGCTTGCAGAAACCAAAAAACATCCCTTTATTTCTTTTCTGTCCACCAACGGACAGAATCTGGATGATGATCGGGTGATTCAGGCCATCATCGATCATCCGCCTACCTACCTGATAGTGGCCCTTGACGGTCTGACTGATGAGATCAACAGCAAGTTCCGGGTGGGGGCCAGGCTTGCGCCTGCGCTGGAAGGTGTCAGACGGATTTCAGAATGGAAGAAGAAGTCCGGCAGTGTGCTGCCGATACTCCATATGCGATTTATTGCCATGAAGCACAATGAACATGAAGTGCCGGATCTGGTGCGGTTTGCCGAAGATCACCATTTCGATTTCCTGACCGTGCGTACCCTGTCCATGATCCATACGGATGCGTCCAACGATACTTACCAAAGTTTTATCCCGGAAACCACGAGATTGAGCGCGTATCAGTACAATGAAGGCCGACGGATCAGCAAACAGGATTTCTACTGCTTGGAACCTTTCTGGCTTCCCACCCTGTTTGCCGACGGTACCCTGGTGAACTGCATCCATGACTACAATGCCGAACTTTCCCTGGGAAAACTTTCGGTTTCAAATTCCTTCCGGGAACTGTGGTTTGGAGACCAGTCCAGAACACAGCGCCGGAAGATCCGGGATCATTCCATGGATTTGTATTTTTGCCGGATGTGTCCGGCCCGAGATAGGGATACGACCGATGCCAGCATCAAGGCCTATTATCTCAACAAACAAATCGATTATGCGAATATAGGCTCTTTCTGAAGGAGCGATTTCATACAGTGAAACGTTTTTTCCGACGAGCCGTTTTAGCCTGTTGAAAAAGGATCCCGGCCAGATTGGCAATCTGTGAAATCAACAGAAGGATCGACAGCATGGCGGGCCTATCTATATTTTTGGTCCGTATCGGGGATGTGATCAAATCCAGATAAAAGGATGGGCCGGCGTACTCAACCTTCTGCTTTTGATTTTTTGCGGATATCCTCCGAAAATGATAGCTTCCACCGCCATATTGGAAGTGCAGTTTAATGAACGACCACAATGTAAGGAAGTGGTGATGTGATATTAGGGCCGATGTTACATGCTGAAAATCATACCTTTGCATCGCTGTCCGGTAGCAGAACTCCCGGTCTTCTCCAAATCGGAGGCAGGACTGAAAACCCCTGAGTTCAAAAAAAACATCCTTACCGACAGCCAGATTGTTGGAGGGGTAGAAACCTCCTAAGTATTCACGAGGACTGTAGTGATCGGTCAGAAAATCCTGCAAGAGGTGTGTTACCTGGGAAAAACGGTTGCCGGGAATACCGTTGACCGTTTTTCCGCCAAGGACCGCCTGCGGATATTGAATAAAGGCCTGTTGAAATCCTTTCAGCCAGCCGGAATCCGGAATACAGTCATCATCGATAAACACCAGATGATCACCCCCGGCTGCGTGTGCGCCCCGGTTGCGGGCCGCGGCCGGGCCGGCATTCTTCTGCCGTATGACGACCAATGGGTAGTTGTATGATGCCGGGGTGACGCCAAGGAACGGGTCGGAGCCGTCATCCACGACAATCACCTCAAACGGGCCGGTTTCCGGATCAAGACTGTTGATGGCATCCAACAGGCCTGTCAATTGCCGGGTCCGGTTGTAGGTAGGAATAATGACGGTCGAAAGGGGGCGATCGGTTTTCATGGATTACTTTCCCACCTTCGTTCGGCCGCATATTATGGACTTCAGCTTCTGTTTTACCGATTCCTGAAAAAAACCGGCGGCGTTGGCGATCTGGCTTACCAGCATCAGGAAGGCGACAGGAATCGGTTTGTTACCTTTTTTGTGAAAAAACGGGTAGAGGAGTAAATCGATATAAAAGGATACGGGCTCCATACGGATTCGTCCGGTGGACCGATGAATACGTGCTTTATGAAAACGGGATGCGCCGCATCCATAGCCGAAATGCTGTTTCCAGAATTTAGTTAGGGTAAGGTTGTGGTAGTGGTAGACGACGACGGATGGATCATAAACCATTCTATGGTTGTGAAAAAGCCAACGATCGCAGAAATCACGGTCTTCTGCGGCGGCGCCGGGATAGTCGGGGTCAAACCCTCCGAACGCTTGGAACAGATCTCTGGGAACGGCGATGTTGTTGGAGGTCAGGAAACGGGCCTGGTTGTGGTCCGGATTGTAGTATTCATACAGATAACTGATCAGTTTTTGGCTGGCCTGTGAAAACAGGTTGTGTGGCAAAGCATTGACGGTTTTGCCGCCGATCATGCATTCGGGGGATTTTTCAAAACGGTCATGCAGTTTTCGGAGCCAGTCCGGGGCAGGCCGGCAGTCGTCATCGGTAAAGGCAATATACCGGCCTTTGGCCTTTTGCGCACCGTTGTTTCTGGCCGCTGCCGGACCCGCATTGGGCTGTGTCAGAATGGTCAGGTTCAATCGATTTTCAAATCCGGCCGTAACAGGCTTCAGGGGAGTTCGGCTGCCGTCATCCACCACGATCACTTCAAATTGGGAAATCGGGTAATTCAGATGGGTGATGGATGCAAGGCATTCGGCAAGCCGATCCGGACGATTGCATGTTGGAATAATGATCGAGAAAAGCGTCGGATTCGGCATAGCAGCTCCCATGCGGCGGTATTCAGGAATCCATGTTTGACAGACGCACCGGTTGTCCGGTGCCGATCGATTTCACCGCACCCAGTGATACCTTCAGGGCGCGCTTGCCGTCCTCGGGCGTGCATTCCGATGGCAGGTCGGTGGTAACACATTGAACAAAATGGTTCCACAGGCCATGGAATGTGGCGGTAAAATCACCTCCCCGGCGCATGTTGGGGATTGCCTGGGGCAGTTTGCCGATTGTGCCTACCATTTTTTTCAAGCGGTCTACAATGTCTCCTGGATACGCTGTGTGGGGAAAAAACTCCAGGCCGTCAAATTTATATAGGGACAGATGAAGGCGACCCAGATCCCCGTAAATTTCCATTTCACTGGTCGGACTGGTTTTAAATGTAAAAATACCGGTTGCCAGAATTCCGCCGGACAGACGTGCGGTCGTGACGTGGGTTTCATCTTCATAATAGGAGGAGTCGTTGCTGAAGGAAAATATTTCCTCCACCCGGCTGCCGGTCAGATAATGCCACAGGTCAAAATGATGAACCGCCTCGTTGAAGGACACCCCGCCGCCGATAGACAGTTTTCGGTGCCAGTCCGGGGCATTGTCTCCGGACCGGGAGTGGGTGTAGACACTATTGACGGCCTTGATTGTGCCGAGCGCACCGGTTTGGATGAATTCACCGGCCTGCTGCACCAGCCGGTGCCATCGGTTGTTGAATCCGACCACGACCTTGCACGAGGCCGATTCCTTACTTTTGGCTATCAGCTGGTCGCACTCCGCGAGGTTTAAAGCCAGGGGTTTTTCCAGCAGCATATGTTTGCCGGCATCCAGCGTCGCCAGACCGATTTCCAGATGCGAGCCGGTCGGCGTCAAAACGCCTACGGCATCGATGTCCGGAAGGTCAAGCAAATACCGGTAGTCATGATATCGCTTTTGAATTTTGTACTGATCGGCCAGTTTATTCAGGCGGGTTTTATCCACATCGGCCACCGCCGTTACCTGGATATCGCTTATCTGTTGGAGAGCGGGCAAATGCCTTTCCTGGGCGACCCTGCCGCAGCCGATGATTCCGAGTCTGATCGTCATGGCGTTGTCTTCCTTTTAAATCAAATTGGGAAAATCAATTCTGTTGTTCAATATGTGCGCTTTGATACTGCAATCCGTGATCTCCCTGTCCCGGTAGGGGCAGTTACGGCAGAAGCTGAGCTCCTCGGGATGATCCCGGATAATTTTTCGGATTTTTGAAGACTCCCGGCCGAACCAGAGGTCTTTCAGCGAAACGGAATCATTGATTACACCCAGAGACTGCTGGGCATTGTAATCCTGCTCGCATGGAACCAGTGTGCCGTCGGCCAGTACGGTCGGAAACCAGAACGGCTCCTGACAGATGTAATCCTTGCGTTCAAAGCGGGCTCCACCCTGATAATCATAGGCCTGAAATTCCGATTGGCTGGGAATAAAATTCTGATGGGTGGTTTCCGTTGTCCGGGCGTCGACAATGGACAAGGTGCGCACCGTGAGAAAATCAAAGTGGTTTTCTTTTGCAAAATCAGCCAAGTCGGCAACCTGGTGCTGGTTGTGCTTCATGACAATGAAACGCATGTGCAGAATCGGATGGGTTTGATTCCGCTGTTTTTTGATTTCCGCAATTTTCCGGACACCGGCTATAATAGGCGCCAGTTTGGCGCCGACCCTGAATTTGCTGTTGGTTTCATCGGTCAGCCCGTCCACGGCAACGATCAGATGGGTGGGCGGCTCTTCCACCAGGGCGTTGATAACGTCTTCGTCATCCAGTTTCTGCCCGTTAGTGGAAAGCAGGATGGCGATGTCGTGCCGACGGATGGCAGCCAGAATCCGTTTCAGGTTCGGGTGCAAAAGCGGTTCTCCCCATGCCCAGAGAGACGCGGTCAGAAGATACGGTCCCACTTCGTCGATCACCTGCTGAAAGAGCTCGACATCCATATTGCGTGGTTTGCGGTTTACGGATTTAACACCGGTCGGGCAGACCGGACATCGCAGGTTGCAGTAGTTGGTCAGTTCAAATTGCATGTGCAGGGGCATGTTGAGCGGAATCAGCTTGCGGTAGACCAGATTGGAGCCGGCCTTCACCAGATTGATCCGTTTGGCGAATGACATGCGGTTCATGGTAAACGGGATCTGGTCGTACACAAAATGATAGCGTCCTTTCATCATGGCATCCCACAGCAGTTTGGGGGCCCGGAAGAGTCCTCGTGTTCTTTCATTCCGTCTCATAATTCGACTTCCTTTTTCTTCAGTGGATACTTCCGCTGTTTGCTTTGAAAAACAGAACGCAGAAATGCGATTTCATCGATACGGCACTCTCCGGACAGCAGGAGTGCGGCGATAACGAGAGCCGATAAAACCGGCAATTTTAACAGAATCATAAACCCGGTGGCGTGCCAGGAAAAGGCCAGTGTATAAGCCGGGATGGAAATTATGATACTTCGGATGACCGTTCCTGTGGGAAGGCCTGTTTGCCAGAGTTGATAAACGGCGATGATAAAACCGACGGCGCCGATCCACGACAGCACGGTCGTTACCCAGGCGGCTCCTGTCGAACCGAATCGGGGAATGATGATGGCATACACAAAAAAAGAAGAAATGACAACCGGCAGAATCAGCCGGAACGTCAACTCCGGCCGGTTGGCCGTCAGTATCGCTGAAGTGGAAACGACAATCAGGGACAGGCCGATGGCGGAAAAAATCAGAATACGCAATATCGGGCCGGCAGGAAAGAATGCCGGTCCATAGATCAGTGATACCAATTCACCGGCCATACCGGCAGCTACTCCGGCAAGCGGCAGTGCGGCAAAGGTCAGGCGCAAGGCATTCCGGATCATCAACCGGGCGGATGCCTTCTTGCCGGTAGCACAAAGGAATGTCATTTTGGACAGCAGCAGCGGGGATATGGATGTCAGGAAAAGCGACGGAATCAGCACCAGATTCTGTGAGGCGCTGTAAAATCCGGCAGCCTGCGGGTCCTCGATCAGCCCCTTGACGAAAAACAGATCCATCCGGTTGAACAGGCTGATGGCGATGGCATAGAAAAACAGGGGCAGGGCAAAACTCCATAAATGGTGAATGGGAAAGTCGGAGGGGCCTGTGATTTTGGGATTGATGATAAACCGTGAACCGATCAAACCCAGAATATAGGGGGCGATCAGCCCCAGGATGGCGCTGGTTACGGATGGCCAAATCCATACAAACAGTAAAATGAAGATCATCCGGCTGATCCAGTAAGTGGCGGTCATCAACGCCCGACTACCGAAAAAGCCGCGCCCGATCAGAATCGACTGGTGAATGAGAAACAAGGTGGTAAAGGGGATTCCCAAAGCAAGCAGGCGAAGGTATCCGGTAAGTTCATTGCTTTTCAATCCGGAGGCCAGTACCGGAGCGATCAATAATAAAACCAGAACCGTTATCAGGCTGACCAGCAGTTGGGCCTGCAAAAATCTGGTGGAAACGGACCGCCAGTCTTCCGCCCCGGCGACAAATTTGATGGCTGTGCGTCCGAAACCCATGGTAATCGCCCCTTCAACCCATACCACTATGGAAGACACAACCGTTAACAGGCCATAGTTTTCCGGTCCCAGATGCCGGCTGAGGAATGCGGCGGTGAGAAGGCCTGTTGGAAGACTCAGGGAAAAGGCGGCAAAACCCTGCAAGGTTCCCACTGTCATGTGTCGTCCATGACTCGTGTTTGGTGGCTGGGTGTCGGTGTTTTGCGGCAAGCCTTCGGTGCGGCGCATGAAAGGGTATCCTTTTAGTTCCGGAACGTAATGATTCGATTGTAGATCCAGCCGATAAACGAGCCGCTCAGCGTGCCGACGGCAAACCCATAGGCAAATCCGATAAAGCTGCCCAAGAAAGAGACCCGATAACCGACAAAAAACCGGCTCAGCAGCTGCAGGTGGGGACCGACCACATCCCCGCCCTTGAGCACAAGCCAGTTGGTTGCAATGAATATCGCCAACCCGAATAACAGGCCCAGCGACAAACCGATTGCTTTGGCATTCAGCCAGAGAACACTGCTGAACAGCCGCTCTTCCTGTTTGGAAGGTATTTTTTTGTTACGCATATATTGTTATTCCCGTCATTTTTTACAGGTTATCAAAAAAATCCAAAAGCGACAGCGATTCATTTTTTTTCTTGATCCGGTAGATGTGGCAGGCCAGAAATAGATTGCGCGTATAGGCAAACAGCCAGCCGGACATAAAACCGCACAGAAATCCATAAAACAGAATCTGGAAAGCGCCGCCGATGGAAACCGTATAACCCATGAAATACTGGTTTAACAACATCATTTTCTGGATTGCCGGACCGTCTCCCCGGAGGAGGATCCAGATGGTTGCCAGAAACAGGATAATGCCGGTCAGCGATCCCACCGCCGTGGCCATGGCAAGCTTGTCCATCCGGGACAGGGTATCGGCCAAAGCTTTCCCGGAATCGGTCGTGGCATCGGTAAATTCCTGCTCTTCCAGGTATTCCTGCTCTTCATTGGTCTCCCACAGGTTGTGATCCGCACCAAGAATATTCTGTGCCGCGAGTATGCCCACATGCATGGACTGGTCCATGTTGTTGTAGCGGTGCATCCCGCTGCGGCCGATGGTTTGAAGATTGGTGAACCCGGAAAGATAGTCTTTTATTACCGCCAGGTGATCCCGGTAATGGGAATCGTAAACCGGATAAGCACCCGGCTGCCTTACCACATAGCTGTCCAACACCTTACTTTCGTCCGACAGGCCCAGCACGGCCAGTTCCCGGGAGGCGATGGCAATTAACTCCCTGTCCGGCATGGTCCAGATTTCATCACCCTCCGTGCAGAAGTATTCCATGCCGATGCTGCTTTTGGAATGGTCCGGAACCATTGCGGCACTCCAGTTTTTAAAATTCTGGATTCGGCCGACCTTGACATCCGGATTGTGAATATAGATCCACTGGTCGGAGAACAGGTGCTTCTGGTCAATGATCAGCATGACAATGATAAAGGCTCTATAGGAAAGGTTGCGGGCGGCGTTCAGCACGTTCGCAGGCGGTTCGGGATTCATCAGGGAGATCAGCTTGGTGATGGGAATGCTGGAAATCAGATGATCCACCGGCATCTCCCCGGCCTCTTTCCCGTTCCGGTAGGCAACACTGACGATGCGCCCTTTTTTATGATTCAATCCGACGGCCTTGGTGTTTAGGTGGACTTCGCCTCCCTTTTTTTCAATGGTTTCCTGAAACCGCTGCCACATCATTCCCGGCCCCCAGACCGGGTAGTAGAATTCATCAATCAGGCTTTTGGATTTTTTTATACCCAGAAGCGCATTGCCCACTGCCGCGATCAGAGAAAGCCCTTTGATGCGCTGGGCCGCCCATTCGGCCTGAATTTCATTGCAGGAAATCCCCCACACCTTTTCCGTATAGGTTTTAAAGAAGGTTTCATACAGCCGTCTTCCGAATCGGTTGGTAATCCACTGATCAAAAGTGTCTTCTTCCGGATACGGTCGAATCTGTGAATACAGATAGCTCAGCATCATCAAGGCGCTTTCGAAAATGCCGAGGTTGAGCAATGTATTTGGTATGCTGAGCGGGTATTTGAAAAGGCGGCCTTTGTAGTAGATGCGGGACATACGGCCGACCTTCAGGAAGTCCGGGCCCATCATTTCCTGCCAGAGTTTGTTCACACGGTCGTTTTTGGTAAAAAAACGATGACCGCCGATATCAAAAAAATAGTTCTTATACGTCTCCGTGCGGGCGATACCCCCAACCTTGTCGGTCTGCTCAAATACAATGGGCCGGATGTTCTGATGCAGAAGCTCATGGGCGGCAGCCAGACCGGCCGGACCTGCCCCCAGGGTGAGTATATGTTTATCGCTCATAGGATACCTGATATTTTGTCTTAATTGTTTTGAGCCAAAATATCATTTGACCCGCTGCAAAGGAAAGGCCGCTGTAAACAAAGTATAACCAGTGCCACGGGATTGTTTGCAGCATAAAACGAACGCCGCGTTTATAATAAAAAAATTGATACAGACCACGGTTCAATACCGTCAGCAGAAGCATCATCAACAATGCCGGAATCATGAAACAAGAGGTGAGGAATGATCCGAGCAGGGACAGTATCATCATAAAAACCGCCACGACACTGAACCGGCTGGAAAAGGTCAGGTTTAAATCATTCATGATATTGCCCTCGTTCAGGATCAGTTCGGTCCAGGGAAGGGCCCGGTAAAAAATATCGGCTTTTAAAAGGGAATAGATACCCCAGTGTTTCAGGTGTTTGATCTGGATGTGTTTTGCCAGTTGAATGGTATAGCCTGCTTTTTTAAGCCGGTATCCCAGATCGATATCTTCAATGGATGGATTGCGATATTTTTCATTGAATCCGTTTATCCGGGTAAAAACGTCCCGCCGGATAACGCCGCAGGCGCCCCAGAAAGTGGAAGCTTGCTCACGGGAGGTTTGGTGTACATAATGATGAAGCAGGTTCTTGTATTGGGAGAGAAAGTTGGATTCAAAGGGGGCGTCGTCATAGGAGCCGATCAGGGCATCCGGTTCCGGATAATTGCGAAAGGCCTCTTGAATTTGTCCGATGATATGACTGGAGATAGTGACATCGGCATCCGTAAAAAAGAGCAGATCCCCCACGGCATGTTGTGCGCCGATATTGCGCGCACGGGCAGGACCGCTTGAAACAGATAGCGGGATTATTTTCAAGCCGTATTTTTCCGCCTGTTTCCATGACCCGTCCGAAGGCCCGTCCGCGACCACGATAATCTCATGGGGGGGGGGCTGTAAGGCCGTCAGGCTCCGGAGGCATCTTTCAAACTTTGTGCCTCCATTATGAACCGGTATGACTATGGATACCGTCAGGTCAAGCTGTTTGCTCTGCATGGCACTCACCATTATTATATTGGTTTGTTGACTATTCAACTTGTAATGCAAATACCAATCGGCACCTACAGCAAATTTTATACCATTTTAATGAATGGAAATAATTGTTTTAAAATCATAATGTTAAATTTTTTGTGGGAAACTTTTGGTCATCATCGCATTCAAATCGCCTGAAATAATAAAATATATTTCACAGATTATGGGAAATTCGTTTCTCAATCAACGCAATGGTTTACGGACCTTGTAAAATTGAAAGTCGCTGTTTTGATAGAGCATTTGAATCAAGTCGCTTGCGAGCAGAGAATCAATATCGGTTTTATCAATTTGATTATAGCCGTCATAAAAGTTCTGGATACAGAGGAAGTCCCCCCTTTTAACCAGGTCCTTCTGTTCAATCATGATGGAGGGACGGTTTGTATACAGCCTCAACACTCTGGGTTTAAAGAAAATAATAATGTCGTCTTTATCCGTCCGGTCTTTGATGAATGCGAAAAGATTTTGCGCGGTTGGAAAATACGGGCCCATTTCTTTGATTCCCTGATTACTCCCGGCTATGGATAGATTTTTAAAGGATGCTTTCCAGGACAAAAGTAGGATAAGAATGATCATACACGCACTTCCGATCTTCCAGGATGCATGTAACAACCGGTCTCGGCTATCACTGATTGATGCGACGCCGGCCAGAACAAAGTATACATAAAATGGAATTACCGGCAGCACATACCGAAACCCCTGCGTATACGGCCAGACAATCAGATGCGCCATGTATAGTGCGCCAAAGATGATCATGTGAAAATCAGTGTTGCGGCGTTTCAGCATTCCGAAAAAAAACAAGGGCAGACCAGCCCCGTGCATAATCAGCGCTATTCTATTGTAGAAACCGGAAAAAAATTCTGATGGGATTTTTATATAGAACAACAGGTTATGCTTTATTATTGCAAATGATATCTGTTTGATCTCCTTAACATGTGAAGCACCCCCTTCCGGCAGAAAAGCGTTCCAGATAAAAACAAGCAGGAAAAATAAGAAATAGGGTGATATCGCCGGGAGAAAGCGGATCAGGCTCTTCATGGAAAAGGGCCGGAGATTGTTCCATGATTCCCGCAACAGCGTTGCGGCTGTTTTCTCCCGGTTGATAATCGGGCGGATCATCATTACGGATTGCGTTGCCATAAGGGTTGCAAGGAGTAACACTCCCTGGGTTCGAATAAAAAACGAGATTGCGATCAGAAGACCCATCAGTAGGTGGTCTAGCAGTTGCGAAACAAGGGTTTCTTTCTGGATGACGATTCTTCCGATAATAAAAATCGTGATCGTGGAAAAAAGCAGGAATGGGATATCGGACCCGATAGAATTTAAAAAGTTCATAAAATAGGGATGGATGGCAAAAAGACCGACCAGGATCAGGCGCCATCCGGCGGACAGAGTTGTACGGCATCCTGACCAGAGTGCAAGGAGAAAAAACAGATAGCAGATATTGTTCAGGCTTTTCAATGCCGGTATGCTGAATCCGAAATATGCGTAAAAGGGGGCCAGCAGCATCGGGTAACCCCACGGATAGGCCACCGGTCCGACCGGACGTGAGGAATTCTCGATCGTAAATCTGTTTTTATCAATAAATTCAATAGGATTTCCGTCAATGATACTCTGGGCCTGCATGATGAATCCCGCGAAATCCCCACCCCAATTATGCCCTTCGGTCAGGCTTCTCCATAACACCAGGCAGGATGCTGTCAATAAAATGGTAAGAAGCAGTAAACTGATCGATCGGTGCATTGCATCCCCGGTTTAAGTCAACGGTTCTGAAACCGCCGAATCCGTCTTGATTTTAATTTTAAATCCTTATTTGGAGTGGCTTGTATTTACATGGGTTATCACTTCATGTCAAGGTTAACACGATGGTGAAATGGAGGATAAGACGTTCCTTTTTTTTTGGGGGAAGGATCAATCCGGACGTTACCGGAACCACGATTTGATTTTTCCATCAGGTGGCGTTTGATAAAACAACGCTTTTCAAAAGATGCGAAAACAGTATCCCATAAAAACGAGTGGATGAGTTCTTCAAAGAAAAAAAGGCGGCAGCAAACTTTTTTCAATGAAAAAGACCATTTTTCCTGTCGATACTATTCTGGATCGCAGAATCAGCTTTATAGCCCCTTATCTTTATGATATCACCTTATTGACTTGGTCGACCGCATGTCCTGCAGGAGATTATGGTTAACAGGCAAGTTTCAGAGAAGAGAAAAGAAACGGAATAAAGTCCGGCTGATTTTTTCGTTGAAAAAAATGTTGAAAAGATAATGAAGATGAAGAAACTATACATCATTAAAGCAGGAACCACATTCCCGGGAACGGCAAAACAGTTCGGCGACTTTGACCGGTGGACGGCGGCGACACTCGGGAGAACGGATCTGGAAATCGATATTGTGGATACTGAAAATGGAGCGGATCTCCCTTCTGTAAAGGAGTGCGCGGGTGCAGTGATTACCGGGTCACATTCGATGGTGACGGACAATCTGCCGTGGAGTGTCAGGCTGGAAGAATGGATATTGTCTCTGCTCCATACGGACACTCCGCTCTTTGGCATCTGCTATGGACATCAACTGCTGGCGCAAGCCGCAGGCGGTCAGGTCGGCTTCCACCCCCGCGGTGAGGAGATCGGAACCGTAGAGGTTCAATTGCTTCCGGATTGCGTTAATGATCCTGTTTTTCAGTCGCTTCCACAATCATTTCTTGTCCATGTCACCCATGAGCAGACAGTGTTGCGGCTGCCAGCAGGAGCGATCCGTCTGGCAGCCAATCACTATGAGCCCAATCATGCTTTCCGCCTTGGCGACCGGGCCTGGGGAGTCCAGTTTCATCCGGAGTACAGCATGGACATCATGCGGTCGTATATCCGGGAACAGAAAGACGAACTCGAAGCAGCGGGGCAAAATGTTCCGGAGCTTCTGAACAGGGTGTCGGAAACGCCCTTTGCAGCCCGAACTCTTCAGAATTTCGGTAATGTTGTCAAAGAGAGGCTGGTCGGCAAAACACCATAATTGATGATCTTGTATACGCTGATGTGTATTTTTTCCAATCTAACCAAAGTCTTTACCGGTGCGGCCCTGGTAATGGTTGCACTCTTCGGTGTCATCGGATGCTCTTATGTGGACAGTGCTTTCAAACAAGCCTATCTGGCCGATCGCTACCGTCGTGAGCCGAGACAGAGATTATACAAACACATGCTGCAGGCCGAGAACTACTTTGTCTTCGGCAAGATCGGCAGCGGTTCGAACCTGAACGAAGAGGCCATTGCCGTGATTGCCGTATACGACAGGCACTCGCAGGTTGAAGTGGTCGATGTCAGCCATTTTGTAAAGAGTAATGCCTTTTATGGCCTGAATCTTCCTGCCGGCGATTACCTTTTACTGGTGGTCAGCGATCAAAACCGGGACGGCTTTTATGATATTGAAGAGACGGTTGGAAGCAGATTCCTGACCCTTGATCCGGCTCATTGGCCGGAAAAGGTGGTTGGAGAGTTTGATATCGAGTTGTTCAGTCAGAGGGTTCAACCCGTGGGGAGATCACTGCACCTGGAGGTGAAACATCGCGAAAACTTGATAGATTCGCTGTTTTATCCCAAGGGTTCGATCCGCAGCCTCGACGACGAGATCTTCTCGCAACGTATGGCCTCCCTCGGCATGTACGAGCCGGCGGCCTTTCTTGAAGAAGCGCCAATGATGTTTTATGCGCTGGAAGAGGATGTGGGTTACAAGGTGCCGGTGGTTTTTGTCCACGGGATTGACGGAAGCGCACGGGACTTTGCCCATATCATCCGGCATCTGGATCGTCGGCGTTATCGCCCCTTTTTCTTTCATTATCCTTCCGGCAACGATCTCAAACAGTTGGGAGAGATGTTCCACCGAATCTTTCTCTCCGGGAAAACTTTTTTCATAGGGGAGATGCCGATGGTCATCGTCGCCCACAGCATGGGCGGGCTGGTGGTACGGGAAGCCTTGAACCGGTTGCAGGGCGAAGCAGGAGAAAATCAGGTCGCTTGTTTTGTCTCGCTGGCCAGCCCCATGGGTGGACATCCGGCGGCAGCTATGGCTGATCAAGGCCCGGTGATCATTCCTTCCTGGCGGGATGTCAACCCCCGCAGCGAATTCATGGCCAACCTTCGTAGACAATCCCTGCCCCCGAAGCTGGAGTATCATCTTTTCTATGCTTACGCCAACCAGCAGTCGATAAAACTGGGAGAAAACAGCGACGGGGTTGTCCCTCTGTCAAGCCAGTTGTGTAAGGAGTCTCAGGATGAGTCAACCGGACAATTCGGTTTCAACACAACCCATACCGGCATCCTCGAAGACCCGGAAGCGATAAGCCGTTTGCTCGATATCGTGGAAAAAGTCAAGGCACCCTTTCCGGATGACCATATGACCGAGCTGCTCAAAGGCGGTTATGATGTGGCGCTCGCCCCCGATTATCCTCCCATCGGTGCCCACTGTATTCGGTATGTCGGTCACTGGCTCAAGGCCCTGGCAGATGGACGTATTGCCCCCATAGACAAGCAGCAAAGTCATTTCGTCGAGGTTTGCCAGGGCAGGGCTGCGGTTGATACCCCGATTGAAGAGGCCTGGCTCCGCTTTATCAAGGAGTTCCCGCAACGGAATTAAAAACTCAGGCTTTCCGGTCTTTCATAACCGCTCTGATTCCGTTCAGATACGTGACACCCGTAAAAAACCACATGACACACAAACCGATAATGCTGATCATTTCTTCCCTGGGATACGGCGCCCAAATGTGGGAAGCCCACATAAAATAGGTAATGACAGGGGTTGGAATGATGAAAAACAAAAATGGTATCCAGTATTTCAGTTTCATTTTACCTCCTTTGAGTGCGAATCAGATGATCAGCCGGAACGTGCGAGTTCTTCCGCCTCGCTGATGCAGTACATCAGATGGCGGGGGGTTTTGGCGTCTCCGATAAAATGAAATGGAACACCCGCCTCTTTTACCGGTTTTACGGCTTCCCGGATGGGGTCATGCTTTTCCGATATGACCACCATATGGTAATCCTTTAGCTCCACATCTTCCCGGTCGACTGTGAAAATCACGCCGTTTTGGGTAAATGTTTTGATCCGGACGTTTTTAAACAATGTAACCTTTCCGGCCTTCAGTCTTTCCCGCAGGTAAAACCGGTCATTGCCGGCCATCTCTTCGGCAAAGCTTTTCTTCCGGTTCAGCACCACGACTTCACTGCCCTGGGTTGCCAGAAAATCCGCGGTGATCAGCCCGGTCATTCCGCCGCCCAGGACAATCACTTTTTTGCCGGTAGCCGCCCTGCCCTCCATAATATCCACACAGGTGACCAGTTCCATATGGGTTTGAAAAAGTCCTTTGACCATGGGCATCTCAGGCATGGAGCCGGTGGCCATCACAACCATGTCCGGCCGGATCTCCCGGATCAGCGCCAGGTCCAGTTCGGTGTCATACCGGATCTCAATATCGAGACGGCGGATCTCCTCCCGGAAAAACCGCAGGATATCCCCGAGCTCACCGCGGCCGGGCGCCCTTGCCGCAAGCGCCAGCAATCCGCCCGGTTCGGATTTCTTTTCGCATACCACAACCCGATGTCCCTGAAGCCTGAAAAGACGGGCCGCAGCCAGTCCGGCAGGTCCGGCACCGGCAATGATCACTTTTTTCATTGCAGCCGGTTTTTGTTCATCCCGGATCTTATACTCCCTGCCCACATCCGGATTGACCACGCAGGAGCCCGGCTCTTTGGCCAGAACCGCATGGATGCATCCCAGACAGCATCCGATGCAGGGACGGATCTCGGAAAAACGGCCCTGCCGGGCTTTTTCCGGATACTGCGGGTCTGCCAGCAGCGATCTTCCCAGGGATACGATATCAGCCTTGCCCTGCCTGATAATATCGTCGGCATGATGCGGGTCCTTGATTCTGCCGACCGTGACAACCGGAATGCCGACATGTTTTTTTACCTCTTCGGCAAGGTGCACAAAGCATCCCTGAGGGGTGTACATGGAGGGAATGGTCAGCTCCGTGGAACCGTATACACCGCCGGAAACATGAATGTATGCCACTCCGGCCTGCTCCAGCTTCGGGGCCAGCCGGACCGCACTTGGCAGGTCCCATCCGTTTTCAATGTAGTCGTTTCCGTTGATCCGGATGCCGACAGGAAAATCAGCTCCGGCTTTTTCCCGAATGTCTTGTATGATCTCAAGCAGAAATCGTGTCCGGTTTTCAAAAGAACCACCGTACTCATCGGTCCGGATATTGGAATTGGGCGCCAGAAACTGGTTGATGAGATATCCGTGCGCGCCGTGAATCTCGATAAAATCAAAACCCGCATCCCGGCAGCGTCTTGCCGAATCCCCGAAACAGGAAACCAGATTTTCAATCTCATAAATTTCCAGTGCCCGTACCGCACCTTTGACAACCGCGGGTGCGGGGATGGCGGATGGCGCCACTTTCTCCGGAAGATAGGACTGGCGGCCTCCGTGCATAAGCTGCACACCAAAACGGGTATCATACGGCTTGATCTTCATCACCATTTTTTTCAGGGAAGGAATGCAGTCATCATTATACATCTGCGGAAGATCCGGAAGCTCCTGCCCGCCGGGATGAACGCTCCCGCCGCCCACGAGCATCATGCCGACACCGCCCCTGGCCCGCTCGACAAAATATTCGCATAACTGGTCCGTAACCAGACAGTTTTCATCCACGCCGAAGTTGATGCTCATGGCAGACATCAGCAGTCTGTTTTTCACGGTCATATTCCCGATTTGGATGGGATTAAAAAGATGATTCAGCAGCATGGTGCAATTTCCCTTTGAATTTACGGTTGTTGATATTTGTTCAAAGCTCAGGACGCATCGTGACAGGGTATTTTAATGCGGAACTCCGTTCCTTTTCCCGGAGCGCTGATACATGTGATCCGGCCCATTAACGTCCGACAGACAAGATTGTGGACGATATGCAACCCAAGGCCTGTTCCTCCGCGATTGCGTTTGGTGGTAAAAAAAGGATCATACATTTTTTTCAGAACCGTCTCATTCATGCCCTGTCCCGAATCCCGAAAAACGAGCAGGAGGGCATCGCCCTGTTTCTCAATCGTAATCCGGATCTCCCCTTTTTCGATCCCTTCCAGGCCATGGATCAGCGAATTCATCACCAGATTGGTGGTGATTTGAGAAAACGTCCCCGGATAATGCCTGATGACCAGATCATCCGGACATTCCAGAATGATCTTATAGGATGTGTGCTTGAATTTCGGTTGCAGACTGCTTAGGGTTTCCTCCATGTTCTGCCGGATGTTGAACTCTCTTTTTTCTTTGACGAGCTGATCCACCGCGACATTTTTAAAACTGTTCAGCAATTCGGAGGCCCGTTCCAGATTGGACACAATCATGGCGGAAGTTTTCTCAACCTTCTCGGAATATTTTTTCACATCCGACATCTGAAGCTTTCCGGTCCATAGCATATCGGTAAATTCGTCGCTGGTATCCCGCAAATAGGATGCCGAAAGCAGGCTCGCCCCCAATGGCGTGCTGATTTCATGAGAAACCCCGGCGACCATGTCCCCCAATGAGGCCAGCTTCTCCGACCGCAGCAACTGCGCTTCAATCCTTCTCTGTTCCGTGATGTCACGGCTGATGCCGAACAGGCCGATTATGATTCCTGTTTCATCCCGCAACGGTGAAATGCTGTTTTCCAGGAGTACGGTCGACCCGTCTTTGCATAAAAATTCCAGATCCAGGATCGTGTTCTGGTTTTTCCTCTCGCCTTTTTGTTCCAGCGCAAGTTCTGCTGAAAACACCCTTGCAGCCAGTTCCACGGAAGCGGGCGTTAAAATTTCAGAAAGCGTCTGCCTCATAACCTCCTCCGGAGTATATCCCCGCAATCTTTCAATGGAAGGGCTGATATACGTCGTTTGGAAAGACAGGTCCGTCGTCCAGATCACATCATTGATGTTCTCGGCGATCAGCCTGTACATTCTCTCACTCTCCTTCAGCGCCTTTTCCGCCTGTTTCCGGTCGGAGATATCCCGGCTGACGCCGATAATTCCGGTCGGCGCGCCATCCTGGTCCCGCAGAAAAGACATACTGACTTCCATCCAGATCGATTTCCCATTCTTACAGAAATGTTCCAGCTCCAATACGGTCGGCTCCAGCAATCTTTCCCCCTGTGCCTCTTTTTCCATTACCGCCGTATACGTCGCAATGGCATATTGCAGGGAATCCGGGGTGATGATCTCTTCCAGCATCTGGCGCATTCCTTCTTCCGGCGTATAACCCCGAATCCGGAATATGGAAGGACTGATATAGGTAAACTTCAGGTCCAGGCTGAGTGTCCAGATAATATCATTGGCATGTTCCGCAAGCAGCCTGTACTTCTTCTCGCTCTCCCTCAGCAATTCCTCTGCTGCTTTATTTCGGACAATCGATTCAACAAGTTTCCGGTTGGTGTCCGTCAGGTCGGAAGTTCGTTCCGCCACACGCCGCTGAAGATTTTCCGTTTTTTCCCGGAATACCTGCAACAGCCATAAGGAAGACAACAGAAAACCGCCTCCCAGAAACCAGATCAGCAGCCGGTAAAAAACCGGGGGGCCGGAATGGGATTCATTCCAGCGGAATCCCATATTCCATTCAGCGTCTGCCACGGCAACCGGCAGCTCAAAAAAATCTTCCGAGACGGATTCAGGCCCCCAGAACACGTTTCCATTGCCGTCCGACAGCCGAACCACAAAACGGTTCAGGTCCATTCCGGAAAATGCTTCTTCCAGAAGGGCGGGGACATCATAAACGCCGATCGCCAGACCGAAAAATTCTTCCTGTCTGAATATCGGCGTTCTTACGACAATCCCCAATCCTCCCTGAAGGAGGTTGAATGGGCCCTGGATGGAAAAATCTTTTTGCGCAATTGCCTTTTTAACAAAGGGACCTCTTTCCGGATCGGCAAGAAGGTGCAGCGGTTTTTCGACGACGGCCTCATTTCCTTTAACAGGATATATATAGGTTACACGGGTCTGAGAATCGGCATATTGCAGCGCACGAACAGATGGGGTGGACCGGATCAGCAGCGCTGCAAAATGAGAGAATTCCTCGGATGTTGTTTGCGGGTGCAGGATAAATAAGGAAGCGACCGCACTCACGGCATTCAGGCGGGAGGAAACAGCGTTTTCAAGCCGGGTCCGGCATAAGCGTGCCGTGCTGTGGAGTTCCAGCAGCCGCCCTTCGTTCCAGTCCGACACCTGCGAGCCGTCAAAAAACAGCAGAACCATGATACCGCAGCATGCAATCAGAATATTTATGTTTTTCTGCGACATACTCCCATATTCCTTGTGGTATTTCATTTTGCGTTGTTTCCGGACGAATAATGCTTGCTGTAAACCTCTCTACAGGCTGTCGATAAACTCCAGATCCTTGAGCTGGGTGTTCTTGGTGCCGATGGTCAGGATCTCCACCCGCTGATCGCTCAAACGCCTGAAATACAGACGGCCTTTATAAGCAAAGAGAATTTCAAGAACGGTCTCATTGCTTTTCTTGCTGAATACCTTTCTTTTAATATGAATCTGTTCCGGATTCTCATTGAGCTGATGAATCACTTCCTCGCATTTGATCTTCATGTCTTCGGGAAGAGATACAAATCCGTCCAGAGCCTTTTTATTAATGACAACATTTTTATAAAGCGCCTTAAACCTTCTTCCGGTGGAATCGACGCCCTTCTTGTTTTTCTGTTTTCCCTTCCGGCCGTTTTTTTCAAACCGCTCGATCTCTGCTTTCAGCCTGTCAATTTCCTGCTGCTGTTCCTGCTGCATTCCGACATTTCGATTCAGTTCTTCCTCGAGGCTGATGATCTCCTCCAGCATTCCATCTTCCGTTTTGCTGGCCTGAAGCTTTTCCTTTTCCAGTTCATCTTTGATTTCGTCATACCGGATGTTCAGCTCATTTCTTTTTTTCCCGAGGGTCTTTAAAATCTCCAGAGAGCGTTTTTCCCGTTCAATGAGCCGGTTAATTATCCCGAGTTTTTCCATCTCTTCCATCTTCGACTTCCGGAAGCTCCTCATGGAAGAAACGGCCATAAAAACCAGTGAGCTGCCAATATACAAAAAGAGGATAACAATCGAAATCGGTTTGTAATATAAAATCTCACTGTCGCTATGGACAACCAGGCCATCGTTCAGCAGATTATAGTTTTCTGCAGCGATCTGCATCGGATCGGATGGCGAAACCGCCGCTGCGGGATCTTCAAAAATGGCGGGGTAGATAATCGTCCCCTTCCGGGTTGTGACGATCACCTCCAGCTTCAGCCCCATCTTCACCAGCCATTGTTCACGAAGATAGCGGGTAATATTCTGATTGACGGCATCCTTGACACTCACGCTACCGTCAAACAGCAGGCGTGAATCCCCGATGTAGACATCCTTGATTTCTTCCAGGCATACACGATTGAACATTTTTTCCAGATACTGGATGGAAAAAATGTACAAAAAAGGGGGAAGCACGACACACAGGAAAAAAACCTTGAATAATGGAAGTCTCATATCGGAAAGCGCTGCCTGTTTTTAGAAATCAATCGGTCTTTTGCCGCTGTTTTTTCCTGTCCATGCAATGGAAAGGTTGTCAATATGAAGGTCGGTTATGGTTCCGACAGAATCTTCCTTGCCTCATCCGCCCCGTCAAAGTCATCACTGATGCGCAATGCTTCCGTCAGCTCCTTTCCGGCAAGAGCATGTTCACCTTTTTGATGATAGGCAAGTCCAAGGTGATATCGAACAGATGCGTTCTCCGGAAGCTTTTCGGCGCTGCTTTTCAATTCCCGGATGGCTGCATCGTACAGACCTTTTTTATAATAGATCCATCCCAGCGTATCCATGATCGCAGGGTTGTCCGGCTGCTTTTCTTTGGCTTTCTGGGCAAGCCCCAATGCGACATCAATTTCCCGGTCCTGCATGGCCAGAAGGTAGGCGAGGTTGTTGGCTGCCGGAGAAAAATCCGGTTGAATTTCAAGGGCCTTTCGATAATGTGTTTCCGAAAGTTCATATTTTCGCTGCGCCTCAAACAATATCCCCAGGAGCATATGCGGTCCTGCCTGCCGGGGATCTTTTTCCAGAATCTTCTGATACTGCCGGATGGCCTTTTCCTCTTCCTTGTCCTTCAGGTAAACCTGGGCCAGCGCATAATACGCCTTGAGAAAATCCGGATCTGTCTGCAGCGTGAGCTCAAATTCCTGAACCGCTTCCGGCTTCCTGTTCTGAGAAAAATAAATATTCCCCTTCAGATAATGAATTCCGGCCAGAAGATCCGGCTGGTTCCCGACGATGTTCATCTGTTCGTCACAGGCCTGAATCGCTTTATCAAATTGTTTCCGGCTTGCATAAACAGACACCTTGCTGCTGAACACCTCCATCAGCATGGGATTGATGGCCAATGCCTTGTTAAAATTTTCAAGAGCCGCATCATCCTGTTTCCGGGAACGCTGCAGCCGGCCCAGCCGGAAATAGGCTTCCGGAACATCCGGTGCATTTTGGATCAGCCGGCTGTATATTTCAGTCGCTTCATCCGGCTTGCCCTGGGCAGCCAGGATATTGCCGGAAAGAAGATTTGCCTGATAATTGTCAGGATCTTTTGATAAAACCGCTTCACACTCGATCCGGGCAAGATCCAATGCATCCTCCTGCAGCAGGATGGAGGCAAGGACTAGCCTGGCCTTGATGAAATCCGGTTGCAGTTCGATTGCTTTTTGCAGGGACTCTTTGGCCGGCCGGATTTCATTTTTTTTATAATGCGATATCCCTTTAAAATAATGTGCCGTTTCCGATCTGGGATTTTCCCGGATCAGCTCGTCAAATATCCTGATCGCTCCGGCATAGTCCTGTTTTAAAAATGTAATCTCCCCTTTCATCATTCTCGCGGATGGATAGTTGGTTTGTTTCTCAAGAATCCGGTCGATATATTTCTCTGCTTGATCCAACTCCTTCACGCTGACATAAAATTCCGCCATTTTTTCCATGACCCTGATATTCTCCGGCTGGATTTCCAGGGCTTTGGTATAATTTGCAACCGCCTTTTCCCTGTCGCCTGCCATACCATAGAAACCGGCTGCCATCATGTATGGTTTCACATCGGAAGGGTCGATTTCAATGGCCTTGAGATAAGCGGATTCCGCTTTTTGCCGGTCATTTTTCCGCAGATAAAAATCCCCCAGCGCAATCTGCAAATCCGATTCGCCGGGATTTTCTTCAATGGTTTTCAATAGGGCCGACTCGGCCTTGTCATGCCGGTTGACGATTACCAAAAAGTTGAACATCGCCATTTGGGCCTGAATGGACTTGGGATCGGCCTCGATGGCATTCTGCAGAACCGCTTCGGCTTCATCGATCCTTGTCTGCAATAACAATATACGGGAAAGGCCGATGGAAGCGCGTATGTTATTCTTCTCGATCTGAATGATTTTGCGGTAGATGTCTTCGGCTTCTTTGATTTTTTTATCAATGGTCAACATACTGGCCAGAAGGAAAAGCGCCTTGGTATTTTCCGGTTCTTTGGCCAGGATCACGTCAACCTTTTCCCTTGCTTCCTTGTCTTTTCTTCCCAGCAGATAGAATGTGGCCAGCTTGAACTGGGCATCCATATTGTCCGGATCAAGCTCCGCTACCCTGGAATAGGCATTCAGTGCTTCGCGGGGATCTCCCAGTTTTAAATTGGTTTCTCCCAGTTTCCGGTAGGCCTCGACATATGCCGGATCGATCTGTATGGCGTTTTTGTATTCGATCCTGGCGCTTCGGTATTCTTTGTTTGCGAAATAGGAATCCCCTTTTTCCAGATGTGATTTTTTCTTATCTTCATCGGACGCGCACCCTGTCAGCAGAAAAAGGGTGGACACAAACAGAAGAAGAGCAGCTTTGGTGCGGCACATGTAAGAACCTCCATATTTTCCCGTTTATCATCAGAATTCAAACTTTTTGTTTATAACAAAAAGACATCATCTCCGGAACAGAAAAGCATAAAAAGAAATACAGGCGGTTTTCTATTGCCGAACGGCCCGGACCGCACCGCATTGCATCAGTTCCGCTTCATCTTTTGTCCAGGTGTCGCCGCTCCGGTTCACAACCGTATATCCAAACTCGTAAAATCCTTTCCAGAACAGCTCAGAGGTCCAGTACCATTTTGCCCCGCTCCTGGGAAAGGAATTGGCAGTATTCATCACCACCATCAAATCATTTGCAGTAGGAAGGCGCCAGTCTTTATATCCCCCGACCTCCAGGTTCTTCACATATTTTTCCGCGGCATCATGATCAAGGCACTCCTGCAGCTCGATATGAGAATCCAGAATATACCACATTAAACCGGTTTGCCGGTCGGATACGGTTCCGTCAATATTGACAATAAACCGACCGTTGGATTGGCTCAAAACAGAACCGATCTTGCGCTTTTCCTTCTGAAGTCTTTCCTTTTCTTTTTTTGCAGCAGCAATACGCTCCCGCTCCAATCGTTTCTGCTCTTCTGCAATCTGCCGGAGACGGCTCAGTTCTTCCTTCTCCTTTTCCAGCCGATTCATTAAAACACCTGCGCCCTTCAGATAGATCGCTTCCGGTTTTTGAGCCATGTATTTTTCAAGCTTCCGGATTCTTTCAAACAGATCGATCTGTTTATTTTTGCTGATTTTTGCGATGTCTTCCCAGGCTTTTTTTTCACGAATTTTTTTATTGATCAGCGTCAATTCGCGTTGTATTTCATTTTTGGCGGATGTATCGGGATTTGCGGTTAAATAATCCTGGTAAATTTTCTTAATCTCCTGGTGGTCGCCATCTTTCTCCGCAGCGTTCTGCCGGAGACTTTCCATGACCGCTGCGGTATTCATCCGGTCTCTCAATCCCCTGATTTCGGAAAGCTGTCTGCCTTTCTGATAGCCGGCAATATACTTGTCGCAGAGCTGAATGCACCGGTCCCAATCCTGCTCCCGATTGCATACGGATATTTCTTTTTTCACATACTCATAATAGGTATCGCTGATATCGGAAATCAGTTTTTGAACCTCGTCCCGGTACGTTCCCTCTTTGTGCTCGTTCAGATATGTCTGATAGGCGGTGATTCTCTTTTCATAATCATGGGGATCAATCCGCTTCAGTTCCTGATAATCATTTTCATCTACCAGCAGCGGAATCTCTTCCATTTTTTTCCGGATATCGTTGACCCTGATCCCATTCGAAAACCGATCCCGGTAAGCCTTGTAAATTTTGTTTGCCTTTTCCTTGAAATCCTGATCAATCGGAAGGCCGGCCACCTGATTTACGGCATTTTCATAATCCCGTTCCTGGATCTGGTGGAATATCTCCTTGATTTTTCGATTGGCTTCAATCGTGTGCTTGCTTTTATTGTGGGTATCGATATATTCCTGAAGCAGACTCTCCTTCTCCTCCAGGGAAGGCATGCTTTCCGCTTCCGCCAGAACCTTTTGGAATTCGTTTTCCAGCAGCCTGGGCTGAATCACCTCAATCCAGAGGACTCCCCCACCCACTGCAAGAGCGATAGACAGGAAAAGCCACAGAAAAACAGAAACCAGTCGTTTCCTCTTCAGCTTCTTTGTGCCGCGATCCGCCCTTTGCCGCCCCATGTCCCCGGTCTTTTGTTCGCCGGCATCTTCCGGCGGTGCAGCGGGACGGCCGGAAACACTTTCTTCTCCATCGGCCTTGCCGGGAACATCCGTTTTTTTGACACCCTGTTTTCTTTCCAGCGTAGTTTCGGCTTTCCGGGCTTGCTTCTCCTTCTCTGCCGCGTCTCTCTCATCTTTGATCTTAAGGCCTTCCATTAAAATGTTCATCAGGGGCATCTTGATTTCTCTCTTTTTTTTATGCCCTGATTTCTCGATCTCGATGACGGCGTTTTCCCAGCTGATGATTTCGAAAGCAGCTTCCTCGCTGTTCAGAAGGCCTGTTTCAGCAGCAATGAGCTCCCCTTTCTGAAGATACAGATACCCCTCTCCTTCCTCTGACCTGATTTTCAGGCGGCATGTGGTTTTTTCCATCTCCGACATCTGAAGAAAGGATGAAAGCGCAATCCCGTGAATCTGTCCACCGACCCCTACGCCCAGATCCTCAAAGATCTTTTCGGCCAGGGCGTTCATGTCCACCGGCTTTTCATAATACTGGCATGTGTACAGCGCTTTGATTTTCAGCTCGATTTCCGGCGTGCCGAAGGCAGTCATTACAATCACAGGAATATTCGAAAAGTTATAACAGATATTGGCCAGGATTTGCAGGTCATCATTATCCGGCATTTTCAGATCGATAATGATTATGTTTACCTTATCGCCGGCAATGATATTCGGAACTTCCCTTACGTCCCCGGCCGTCAGGATCTGAATATCCGTGGACTGGGTCTTCAAGGCTTCTGAAAATGTATTCAAGGTTGCCGGGTCAACGTCAACTAATAATATCTTGCTCATGAATGATCGCCTTTATAAACTAACCGAATTGGATACCTGGACATGTCTTTTTGCATCATTTGCGTCGTCCAACCATATTACAGTTCCCTATCATCTTCAATAGCCAATTTCCCAGAACTTCAGGATAAAACATGGGGGATAACCTGTCCGGAAATCCGAATAACCTTTGACACCCGCGATGGTATTCCCTACTATACTTTGACCGGATTTCAACCGGCAATATCATATGGACAGCAGGCCACGGCTACAAGCGGACAAGGGAAAAAACCGGATTGAAAATCATTATTTCCAATACCCTGCGGTTGTCTAATATTCCTGATAACCTGTATGCGTTTCTGACGGAACAATTGAAAATCCTCAACCCCAAATGGCTGGAAAACAAAAGGATGGGACGCTGGAATCGGAATACCCCGAAAGAATTGAAATTTTTCGATAAAATTGGAAAAGACGGGCTGTCCATCCCCCGCGGCTATATCCGCCTTCTCATCCATCAATGCCGGTCTCAGGAAATTCCCTATCAGATCGAGGATAACAGACAATCCTTTCCGGACGCTTCATTTTTGTTTTCCGGAAACCTGAAATCCTTTCAGGCCAAGGCGGCCGAAGTCATGCTCTCCCATGAGTTCGGGGTCCTTGCCGCTCCCACCGGATCCGGCAAAACCGTCATCGCGCTTTATATGATTGCACAAAGACGACAGCCGGCCCTGATTGTCGTCCACACCAGGGAACTTGCCTTCCAGTGGATGGACCGGATCACCACGTTTCTCGGCATCCCTTCCGGGGAGATCGGATGGATCGGAAGCGGGAAAATGACGATCGGAGAAAAGGTCACCGTAGCCATGGTGCAATCCCTTTACAAATGCGCGCCGGATGTCTCCCGGCATATCGGTTATCTGATTGTGGATGAATGCCACCGGTGCCCGAGCCGCACCTTTACCGACGCAGTAACGGATTTTCATTCCCGATACATGCTGGGACTGACGGCAACCCCCTATCGCAGGGATCAGCTTTCCGAGCTTATTTTCCTGCACCTGGGAGACCTGCATCATCAGATCCCCAAAGAAAATCTGATCCGTGAAGGGCATATCCTTTCCGCCGATGTTGTTCTTCGGGAAACCGCTTTCAAACCCCATTTTGATCCGGTGACCCAATACAGCAAAATGCTCTCCGAGCTTGCCGGAGACAAGGAAAGAAACCTGCTGATTGCTTCGGATATCGCAAA
The DNA here is from genome assembly GCA_003599865.1 of Desulfobacteraceae bacterium. GTDB lineage: Bacteria > Desulfobacterota > Desulfobacteria > Desulfobacterales > SURF-7 > QZKS01. Next base: position 4,842 of record QZKS01000074.1, on the reverse strand, counting down.
TGAAATAAAATCGTTACATGGGGCATGCCTGGTCCTGTCCGACCGCAGGGCCCACTGTGAAAACCTGCAGGCCATTTTGCGGTACCGGTTTAAAACAGAGGCTGCGGTATTGACCGGTGATATGCCGGTCCGCAAACGGAAGGAGGTGCTGGAGCAGCTCAACCGCGGAGAAATCAGGATATTGATTGCCACCGGCCAGCTGATCGGTGAAGGCTTTGACTGCAAGGAGCTGTCGACCCTGTTTCTGGCCACCCCCATCAAATTCAGCGGAAGATTGCTGCAATATATCGGAAGGGTAATGCGCGCCGCCCCGGGCAAAAAAAAGGCAAGAATCATCGATTATATTGATGTCCATGTGGATGTGCTGATTGCGGCCGCCCGATCCAGACAACGGGTGTATGATATGGATGACCTTTGACAAACATCCTGCCTTGCGCTATGGTTTTTGCGCTGATGAATTTACGTCGGCAGTCATTGAGCTAAGGATATGAATAGATATGATGATTCACAAAATCGAAGCAAGAGATCTGCCGGATCTGTGGTTTCAGGCAGTTCATGATATTCTGGAAAAAGGCAAAAAATTCATGATCGACCGGGGATCATATGCCGGACAGACGAGGCTGGAATATGACTATTTCCTGGGACATGTCAAATATCCCGGCACACAGCCCCTGATTCCGGACATTCCCCCGTCCTGCGGCATCCCGAATCCGGTGGAGGAGGCCTATATATACGGCGGGGAAGGATACGACCGGTCCTATATCGAATACCTGATGACCGGCCACAAGGAGCCGGGAGAATCCTATACCTATGGCGAAAGGCTGGTACGGGTTCCCATCACCGGCGACAAACGGATCTGGTGGGACGAAAACAACGCTGAAATTATCGACCGGAAAGAGATCGACGGAAAAATCATTTTTGAAGAAAACGGCCGGCTCTTCCTGAACCAGATTGAATGGATCATCGATACCTATAGAAAATACGGCAAGCGCAATAACCAGATGGTTCTTCAGATCGCCCATCCCTCGGACCTGACCCTTCTGGACCCGCCCTGTCTGCGCTCCATCGATACCCGGATTCAGGACAACAAACTCCATTTTTTCGTCTATTTCCGATCCTGGGATCTGTGGGGAGGGCTTCCGGCAAATCTGGCCGGCATCCAGAACCTGAAAGAGTATATGGCCGGGCAGATCGGCGTTGAAGACGGCGAGATGATTGTCGAAAGCAAGGGGCTTCACCTTTACGGCTATGCGGAGGATCTGGCAAAACTGAGATGCCTCAAAACCTGATATTCATTCCATGACAAGAATTGCTTTTCTCACACACATCCTGTTTGCCGCAGGCCTGTTTACCCTTTCCTGCATCGTATGCTATTTTATGGCAAAGCGGGTTCAGATCATGGATATTCCGAATGATCGCTCCTCTCATGACACCCCGGTCCCGAAATCCGGCGGTATTGTGATTGTCATCACATTTCTATGCGGCGTCATTTCCATCTACCTGTTCGGCGATGCCACCCTGATCCGTGATGAATATTTTTTCGGTTTTCTGTTTTCCGCCCTTTTTATCGCAGTCATATCCTTTTACGACGATATAGCCGACAAATCCTTTTTTTTCAAACTGGTATCCCATATCATTGCCGCAGGTGTCGTAATCGCATCCGGGATTGTCATCCGGGAGATCGCGCTACCCTGGGTCGGGCAGGTTCAACTCGGGCTTTTCGGGTATTTTCTGACCTTTCTCTGGATCATCGGCCTGACCAACGCCTATAATTTCATGGACGGCCTGAATGGAATGGCGGCAGGACCGGCCGTCATCAACGGCCTGTTTTTCTGTGTGCTGAGCTACAGCCAGGGCAGCACCTTTGTTTACATCATCTGTTATACGATTATTGCCGGAGCCCTGGGGTTTCTGGTGTTCAATTTTCCCGTTCCCAGACTGTTCATGGGAGATGTGGGAAGCGCCTTTCTGGGATTTGTCTTTTCAACACTGGGAATCATCGCCGCTCTCTATGATCATTCCCACACCTCTTTGTTTGTGATGCCCCTCTTGCTGTTCAACTTTATCTATGACACTTCCTTTACCTTTGTCCGGCGCCTGCTGAAGCGTGAAAATGTGTTTTCCGCCCATCGCACCCATCTGTATCAGCTTTTCAACCAGCTGGGATACAGTCATGTCCAGGTAAGCTGCTTTCATTTCGGACAATGCATTGCCCAGGGCATCGGCGCTTATGTCATGATCAACATCTACGGCAGCAACCGGGTTTTTGTCTTCATCCCCTTCCTGCTGTTTCAGATCCTGTATTCGATTGTCATCGTCTCAAAAGCCCGTAAGAAAAATTTGATATGATCAAAAGCCTAATAATGTGAATCGGCAAAATCCACCCACCCGCCGGCCATTACCAGGGAGCGGTCGTATTCGGAGATGGAAAACGGTATTTCCTCGGTCCGATCGCCGGACCGGATGGTAAACCGGTTGTTGTCCAGATCGGTTTCAACCGTCACATCCTTTCCCTGATAGGTCTGAAAAAGATGCTCGATGGTTTCCCCGGGCAGTTCAACGGCCATCATTCCGCAGTTGAACATGTTCTGTCTAAAGATCCGGGCATAACTTTCGGCAATGATCAGGTTGATGTCATTGACCTCAAAAGCCCATGGCGCATGCTCCCGTGAGGACCCGCATCCGAAATTGGCCCGGGTGATCACCACGCGTTTGCCCGCGATATCTTTTGACGGAGAAAACCCGTCCAGTTTCAGATCCTCCAGCAGATTGGGTTTCAGGGCCTCTTTGGAGATTTCCGTTAAATATTTTGCCGGTATGATCTCATCGGTATTGATATCGGACCGGTCCAGAAAAAGTACTTTTCCGTTGAAATTTTTCATTGCGCGCCTCCTTTGCTTTTATTTTCCATGGGAATATTGTCCGGAATTGGTAATGCAGCCGTTTACGGCAGTAGCCGCAGCAGTGGCCGGACTCATGAGATGAACCATCCCGCCCTTGCCCATGCGGCCGTTAAAATTCCGGTTGGTTGTGGACGCGCAGACCTCGCCCGGAGCCAGCACGCCGTTGCTCATCCCCAGACACGCGCCGCAGGTGGGATTGGTGACGCAGAAACCCGCATCCATGAAAATTTTGATGATCCCCTCTTCGAGGGCCTTTTGATAAATCCCGGGCGTTGCCGGTGACACCACCCCGCGAACCGAATCCTTGATTCGCTTTCCTTCAAGCTCCCTTGCGGCAACCCGCAGGTCTTCGATCCGGCCGTTGGTGCAGGAGCCGATATACACCTGGTCAACCTTCTCCCCTTCCATTTCCCGGACCGTCTTCACCTGATCCGGTTTGAACCCGAAGGTAACCATGGGTTCCAGGGATTCGGCCCGGATCGATATCACTTGATCATAATCCGCATCCTTATCCGGCAGATACACGGAATAGGCTTCCAGGGCGGATTCCTTTGTCGGAAACTCATCCTGGATGAACTCCCAGAGATAGTCCACGGTCGTCATGTCCGGCCGGCAGATGCCGCTGGTGGCCCCGGCCTCGATGGCCATGTTGCAGATGGTCATGCGGGCTTCCATGGACATGGCATCCACGGTGGACCCGGCAAACTCAATCACCTTGTTGGTGGCGCCGTTGACACCGATTTTCCCGATAACGGACAGGATCACATCCTTGGCAAAAACCCCGCTGGGCAAAGTCCCGTTCACTTCGATTTTCATGCTTCTGGGATACTGAAACGCGCACACCCCTTTTAAGATGCCGACCTCCAGATCGGTTGTGCCCACACCGGCGGCAAACGCGCCGAACGCGCCGTGGGTGCAGGTATGGGAATCCCCCATAATGATCGTATAGCCCGGACGGACAAACCCCTTTTCCGGAAAAATGGCATGACACACGCCGTTTCTGCCCACATCAAAAAAATCCGCAATCCCGTGCCGCCTGGCCCAGTCCCTGAGGGTCTTTCCCTGTATGGCGGTCTGCGTATCCTTTGCCGGGGTCACATGATCGATCACCGCCTTGATCTTGGAAGGATCAAATACCCGGTCCTTGCCCCGGCCGACCAGATCGTTGATGGCTGCCGGTGTTGTGATCTCATGACAAAAAACCGCATCCAGTCCGATCACATGGATATCGCCTGAAGGATTGTCCACATGATGCGCGTCAAATATTTTTTCCGCAATTGTTTTTCCCATGATCGTTCCTCATTGACTGTGATTGAAAATTATCCGCCCTGTTTTAAAAAAAGCTTCCGCGGCGGCGAGATGATCCAGATCGCTTTCAGTGTTTTCTTTCCCATGTTTCTCAGGATATGCGGATTGTCCGATGAAAAGGAAATGCTGTCTCCGGCATGGAGCTGGTAAACGCTTGTTCCATAAACAAGCTCTCCCTCGCCCTCCAGCAGAATCCCCAGTTCCTTGCCAGCATGACCGTAAACCAGGTCCCCCTTTTCGCTGCCGGGGGAAACCTCCAGCAGGAACGCCTCGATGGAATGCTCCGCATCCGGTTCCGTCATCATGGAGAGCTGGTGAAAGGTTACTCCGGGCTGGACAATGCAGTCCCCTTCCCCGGCCCTGACAATCTCGACCTGCCGGTTCCGTTTATAATCCTTGAAAAGAAACTCAAAATCAATACCCAGTGAGTCGGCAATTGCCAGAAGGGTATCCATGGATGGGGAAACCTTGTTCCGCTCAATCTGGGATATCAGGCTCTCACTCACCGAGACCATCTCGGAAACTTCCTTTAAGGTAAGCCCCTTCCGCTCCCGGATGCTCCGCAGCTTTTCACCAAAGCGATATCGAATGGTTTTCTTAATCAATATTGAATCTCCTTCAGTATTCTTAA
>QZKS01000056.1 GCA_003599865.1 Desulfobacteraceae bacterium | reverse complement strand
CCCCTCACCATTCCACCATTCATGATGATTCAAGGCAACCTGGGCAGATGCCTCATCAAACTCCGACTGGTTGTCCTGGAACAGCTGTGCACCAAACAGGGTATGCGCTTTCATCGTCTCATATTCCTCTCTGGTAAACCGGCCGGGCTTTTTCAGGATCACATCCGAAATAGCGATTTTCCCCACATCATGAAGCATGGCCGCCATGCGGAGCACGTCTTTGTTGTTGCTGATCACATCCGGCGAAAGATCATGCAGGTCCGCCCACCTTTCATAAATTTCCACGGAATAACCGGCCACACGGTTGACATGGGACCCTGTTTCTTTGGGATCACGCATTTCCGCCATGCGGATCATCCGGAGAATGATTGCCCGGGTAAGCCTTGCGCGCTTGATGGCAACCGATGCAATACTGGCAAAATGGGTCATGACTCCCAGATCCTTTTCGGAAAAGGGAATAAACTGATTGTTTTCATCCTTTGCATTGATGATCTGAAGAACCCCGAGAATCTCCCCCCTGCCGGTCTTCAACGGAAGGGTCAAAACGGAACAGGTGGTATACCGGGATGCCACATCAAATTTCCGGCTGAACCGATACGGCTTTGACGAATCAATTTTATACACATCCGCAATATTTAATGCTTTTCCGGTTGCAGCCACATATCCTGCAATGCTGGTTTGATCAATCGGAATGGAAAAGGTGGCGAAAATCAGTTTTTCACCTTTCCGGATTCTTTGCTCCAGTGTTGCATTCTGGGTATAGGAAAAATGAAGGCGGTCATTCTCCATTAAATAGATCGATCCTGCATCGGCGTTCACAAATCGTCTTGCTTCGGAAAGGATTTTTTCCATGAGGATATCCAGGTCCTGAACCCGATTCAATTCAATACCCAGATGCGCCAGCGTATCAAGCTTTTCATGTTCGCTTAACATCCTTTACTCCTTGTCAGAAATTATCATTACAGCCGGTGCCGGATTTCTCATTTTGATTTTTCCGGTTTATCAACTATTCCTTGATAACACAATGATGTTTCACGGCTGGGAAAAGGCATTCCGCCGGAATCTCATGCCTCCTTGTCCAAAATCATTCCGGTTTCCGATTCAATCCATTGAATCCAGGACTGGAACTCGTCATTGGTAATGTTTCGTTTAAAAATTTTTTTGATCTTGCCGTCAGCATCGACAATCGCGATATCGATTAAAACCTCTCCCTCCGCTTGATACACGCAAAACCGGTAAGGAGAATTTTTTTCAGACAGGATGGAATGCGCCTGCTCCGCCTTCCGGGCCAGCTCCTGAAAATGCCGGCCAGCCTCATCCCGCCGGTTTTTATCCTTTTTTTTTCTTTTTGCAACCGGATTGATCTTTGGAACATCAGGTAGGATTTTTTCAATCCGATCAATTTTCAGCTCATCGGCCATAACGTTCCCTGAGAATGGTCAGGATGGATTGATCCCGGCATCCGGATCATGAATTTTTTCCAATGCGGAAAGGGTTGCCGCAACCGTTCCATACCCGGGAGCAAAAAACCACCCGATCAGCGGTATCAGCAGCATACAGATAAAACCCATACCGACCCCGGTTACCCTGGCTCTGTGATGGTGAACGAATGCAATGCTGCCGCCAACCGAAAACCGTTTCCGTTCCAGGGTATAGTCGACAAGGCCGAAACCGCTGTAGTAGGACTGAACGAGAAGAATCAAAACCGGTGAAACCATCGTGCCGACCAGCGGAACCAGCCCGAACAGCCACGCCATTGCCGTAAGAAACAGCATCCAGCCGAAATTCCGCATATTGATGGCCAGTCCTCGAAGGATATCCTGGAAAAAATCCTGAAACGTGAACCGGGGAGGAGTAAGATCATGCATCCTGGTTTCCACCATCTCCGACAAAAATCCCAGTATGGGTGAAAAACAGATCAGAACCACCTGCTGATAGGACAGGTAACCGATAATAACAAGAAAGAGCCACATCAGGATCGAAACCATGGTATAGGTTGCCTGGCCGCTCATGAAACCGGGAATCCAGTTCTGATTGATATAAGCGGAAAACCCGGGAAGAATTGTCATTCCCAGTATGGCCAGGAACAGAAGGTAACCCAGACTCATCACGCCGGGCAGCATGATCCACGGCCACAGTTTTTGTTCGGCAATCATCCGATGGGCTTTTTTGTAGATCGCAAGGCCTGCAAACAGTTCTTTTACAAACATCGCCGAACCCCTTTCATGAATGATTTCTTTTCAGACAGGACCAAACCGTGATAATGAAAGAATATGAAAACCATTCGAAAAAGTAAACAAGAGATTACACGATACCGGTATCAGACCGACTCCACGTATTTTGCACAGATTTCCGACGAGATCAAAGACCTGGCAGTGGAAGAGCTTGAACGCCTTGGAGCCGGAAACATCACGGCGGGATTCCGCGGAATTCATTTCCAGGCCGATCAGGCCGCCTTGTACCGCATCCATTATGCCACAAGGGTCATTTCCCGGATTGTGGCACCGCTGATCTCCTTTGAGTGCAAGGATTCGGACCGCCTGTATCAGGAGGGAAAAACCGTCCGGTGGGAGGATTTCTTTACACCGGAAACCACATTTGCCGTTTCCGCAAATGTCTCGGACAGTCATATCACCCATTCCAAGTATGCGGCCCTTCGCCTCAAAGATGCCATCGTCGATTATTTCAGGGAAAAAACCGGAACCCGCCCGAATGTGGATACCCTCAACCCGGATCTCCAGTTGAACCTGCATATCCGGCATAACCTTGCCGATATCGGCCTGGACACTTCCGGGGGCCCCCTCCACAAAAGAGGATACCGGGAGGAAGCAGTAACCGCTCCCATGCAGGAAACCATTGCGGCAGCCATTATCCGGCATACCCAGTGGGACGGAACAACACCGCTGATTGATCCCATGTGTGGTTCCGGAACCCTGCTCTGCGAAGCCCTGATGAAATACAGCCATATTCCGCCCGGATTTCTCCGCAGAAAATTCGGCTTTGAATCCCTTCCTGATTTTAACCGGTCGTTGTGGCTTCAGACCAAAAAACAGGAAGATGACAGGATCCGCCCCCTGCCCCGCGGCCTGATATACGGAAGCGATATTTCCGGGCATGCCGTGCGCGCATCGAAAATCAATTTAATGGGGCTCCCCCATGGAAATCAGGTAGTTGTTGAAAAAATCGATTTCCGGGAAATCCCTGTCATGGAAAACCGGATGATCGTGACCAATCCGCCATACGGCATCCGCATGGGCAAAAATATGAATCTGGATGACCTGTACAAGAGTCTGGGTGATTTTCTCAAACAACGGTGCAAAGGCTCAACCGCTTATATTTATTTCGGAGATCGGGAATTCATTAAGAAAATCGGTCTGAAAGCGTCGTGGAAAAAGCCGATCAAAACCGGAGGTCTTGACGGCAGGCTGGTGAAATTTGAAATGTACTGATCATGGTCATTGCCCGGTGCCGACAGGTTCATCGAATCCCAATGGATGGGGCCGTTTGATCACCTCCTTAAAGGAAAGGAGGGATCTCTCCCGGGGAAAACGGGCAATCGCCGTATCCAGAAGGTTCAAGGCCTCCTCTTTCCGGCCCAGCAAAGACAGTGCCTCTGCATATCCCTTGATGTAATCAAGATTATCCGGCGCCGCCATATGCTTTTTCCGATACAGAAGCTGTGCCACCTCATAACACTTTGCGGCAAGCGGATCATTTTGCAGACGGCGATATACCATTCCCTTGCTCAGCCATGCAGGAGCGAATTCCGGATCATTTTTCGTCGCTGCCTGCAGGAGATCCAGGGCCTCTTCATATTGCCGGTCAAATGCCGCCATGTTGGCCTGAAGCATCAGCCTGTTGGCAGAGCTTTCATCCTGGTGTGCGCATGAAAGGATACATAAAAGAAGAAGAAGGAAGCCGGGTTTATGACTCCGCCCAAGCCATGGGATGATGATCATTCTAAGCATCCCACGGAAATTTGCGGTGATTCTCTCTCAATGCTACCGGTGATCCCAGGATTTCAGACCAGACCACGGCTTTTCGAAGCTCCTGCAAGGATACGGAAGTCAGCCCGGTTGAATCCGTCAACACTGTCTTCGGATCGTTTTCCGGAACCGGATGATCCGGCAGAACTTCTTCCGCAGTGCCTGTCTTACGATCAGTTGCCGGAAAAACCGCGCTCCTTTTCTTTTCGTTTCCCGCAGTCATGCCGACCGTCATTTCCGGCTGTGATCGCTCATCCGGAGTCTGCCTGCGCTGACGTTCCTGATCTCTTTTTAGGGTTTCCGCATGTTCCTTAAGCCGCTCTGCAATGGTTTGGATGATCGATTTCAAAGATGATTTCTTCTGAACAGGGGCATCTTTTTCCGCTTTTCTTTTTTTCCCAAACAACGACAGGATATAGACCGCCAGAACAATGAATGGGAAAAAATCTTTGAATTCCATGGAATAACCCCCGTTATCTGCCGGTTGTCGGATCCTTATCCGGTTTGCCGATCTTTTCCCTCATGTGGGTGTCGGCCTCGATATTTTTCATCCTGTAGTAATCCATGATGCCGAGATTGCCGCTCCGGAATGCTTCCGCCATAGCCAGAGGGACCATTGATTCCGCCTCTACGACCTTTGCCCGCATTTCCTGAACCTGCGCCTTCATCTCCTGCTCCCTTGCAAAGGCCATGGCACGCCTCTCCTCTGCCTTGGCCTGGGCGATTTTCTTATCCGCCTCTGCCCGGTCCGTTTCCAGCTCTGCGCCGATATTCTTTCCCACATCCACATCCGCGATATCAATGGACAGAATTTCATAGGCCGTGCCCGAATCCAGGCCTTTTTCCAATACTTTTGTGGAAATCGTATCCGGATTTTCCAAGACCTGTTTATGGGTTTCCGCAGACCCGATGGTCGTAACGATCCCTTCTCCGACCCGGGCCAGAATGGTTTCTTCTCCGGCACCGCCGACCAGCCGGTCAATATTGGCCCGGACCGTTACCCGGCAAAGGGCTTTCAACTGGATCCCGTCCTTGGCCATGGCAGCCACAAGCGGTGTCTCGATCACTTTCGGATTGACACTCATCCGAACCGCCTCCAGCACGTCCCTTCCTGCCAGGTCGATGGCTACGGCCCGGTTAAACGACAGTTCAATCTTGGCCTTGTCCGCGGCAATCAGGGCCTGAACGACCCTGGATACATTCCCGCCCGCCAGAAAATGGGATTCGAGATCATCCGTACTGATTTCATCCAGACCGGCTTTCACCGCCATAATTTTCGACTCGACAATCAGTTTGGGCGGCACTTTCCGGAAACGCATGAACACAATGTTGAACAATCCCACCCGCGCACCGGATACCAGTGCCTGCACCCAAAGAGACAGGGATTTGGCGACAAAAAGCAGCAATACCAAGGACGCAATAAAAAACAGAATCATCAACAAGGTTGTAAAATTATTCATCTTGATCTCCCCTTTTTATTCCAAACAACTTTTCATTCCCTATTTTTTTCCACAATAACCTGATTTCCCGAAACAATAACAACAACAACCTGTTCACCCTTGCGGATATAGTCCCCCCGGCTTGCGACATCCACCTTCTTTCCGGCAATAAGCGCCTTACCGGATGGACGCAGATCGGTCATTGCAACACCTTTTCTGCCGAGCAGATTTTCCAGTTCCGGCGACTGCGATGTTACGCCTTCCTTGCTGGACAATGTGCGGCGAAGGGTAAGCGGTGACCTTGCAAGCAATTTCAGTCCGGCAAAAACAAGAAGGGGAAGAAGGACGGCATCGGCAAGTACAAATAAATATCCGGCAACCGCGGAAAGCTCTGAAAACACATAATACAGCGAATACCCGATCAGGCCGGCTGCGATCATGGAAAGAATCCCGCCGGATGGAATGATGATTTCCGCAATAATGACCATCACTCCGGCGATCTGAAGAATCAAGGGCATGAACAGGTTGCTATTCATGGTATGAATCCCTGATAACGATAATCCGGTTGCCCTTGATCTCCGAAACTTTGATGGCTGTTCCCTTGTCAATGAATTCCCCATCGGCTATCACATCCACGGTCCGCCTGCCGATTTCGGCCTTGCCCGAAGGCCGCAAGGCTGTTCCGGCAATTCCGGTATCACCGGGCTTTATACCGATGACTTCCATGGAATCCGCATGGGAACCGGTCAAGGTTGAACTCAAATAGGGTCCCGGGATTACTTTTGACAGTTTTGGAAACCCATACCGTAAAAACAGCAGGGAAAACAGAAAAGCCGTTACCAGCGACCCCAGAACCTGAATCACATTTTTCAGCAGCAGTTCTCCCTGCCAGGGCAGTTTCGGATCCGGTATCATAAAATCCTGAAACGCCAGCACCATGCCCACGGCAAGGCAAATGAATCCCGCGATCCCGGCAATCCCGAACCCGGGAATGACAAACATCTCAAATCCCAGAAGAACAAAACCGAGCGCAATAACAATCAGCTCCGTATAATCCGCCAGTCCCACAATATACTGGTTAAAAAAAACAAGGGACAGGCAGACAATACCGATCATTCCCGGCAGACCGAAACCCGGCGCCTTGAGTTCAATATACAATGTCCCAAGTCCCACCATCAGCAGAATCGGTGCAATGGAATGAATAAACCGGGACAGGATTTCCGACCATTTCTGCTCGATCCGCGTGACCGCAGAAGCGGATATGCCGAGCTTTTCCGTAAGCTCATCCAGATCCGATACACTCATCCGGGAAAATCCCAGCTGCAGGGCTTCGGCATCATCCATGGTCAGAAGCTCTCCTTTTTTCACAACGATCCGTTTGGACAAGATCTTCTTTTTTTCCTCCTCCGGCAGATCCGGATACGCAACCGAATCCATGTAAACCTTCCCGGTCGGGGTGATCACCTCCAGTACTTCCATATCCGGCGTGACCATGGCCTCGGAAAGCGCCTGGGGATAATTGTTCTTCCGGGCAAGGGCCCTGAATTTGGCCCGCAGCGGAGACTGAAACTTCTCCCCCATCATTTGAGGGCCTTCGCTTGAAAACGAAATCGGTGCGCAATCACCGATGGTGGTATGCTGCTTCATCACCAGCTCATTGCAGGAAAGGGCGATCAGGGCCCCAGCTGAAATGGCCTTGTTGGAAACATAGGCGATTGTTTTTCGGCCGGTAACATCCGAGATCGTATCCACAATCTTCAGGGCCGAATCCACCCTGCCGCCGAATGTATCCATCTCAAAAATAATGATATCCGATGATGCCGTGTCTTTCAGTGCCCGCTCGATAAACGCCGCCATCCCCGGATCAACATCCCCGGAAACCGGTATGATGGAAACGCTCACGGCTGCCGTTGAAGCTGCTGCATAGCCCGCCGGCAATAACACCATAAAGACTTGACACATCAGCTTTATTAAAAATTGGATCAATGTTGTTTTCACAATGCCGTTTTTTTGAAAGGAAGGAAAATCGGTTCCATTTTATTTGTAACTGGATTTATATCCAAATGCCTTGGATGTGTCAACCCGATACGCCGTTGTGTAGAATGGGATTGCCGATGGTTGGGAAAAAACCGCCCCGCCTGAAAACAGACGGGGCGGCCGTTGCAATGCAAGATCTATTTTAGTTGTCAAACAGCGGGAACGGCCGATGGGCAAAGCTGTCATACACATCGGTCATGCTGAAAAAATGGGGATCCCATACCGGCATGCCGCCCTGCATAAGGATATTCCCGGATTCTCCCAGCGGGAACATGCTTTCGATGCGCACCGGTCCGTTTTCCCCGTATTCCACGCAGTGAGCATAGGTCGACCGGGAGGAAAAAGGTATGGCGTGCAGGGTTCCGAGCAAGGTGTGCTTGAACGGAATCAGGCCCCTGGCATTTTCTCCCCATGGCTGCGGGCCCAAATCCGTCAGCACCTCATTCAGTGCTGCGACAATGATCGCATCCGCGGTCTGCGGAGCACTGGAATCGGCATTCCGGAACCAGTCATAATAATTGACAATGCCGGATTCGGAACCGGCCAGGCCATGAAGAAGAACATTAAACAGCAACCGGTCGCTCTGGCTGTTTCCCAGTTCATCCTCAAATGTCATATCGATGACCTTACGAATCCATGCATCCATTAATATCCAGGCATCGGCCCGATCCATTCCAAAGGCCCACTGGGAAGGTCCGCCGGCCACAAAATGGCCGTCCCATTCCGCCAGCATATCAAGAGCTGCAATCTGTTCATCTGTCGGATCTGCATTCATGACCGCATTGGTGAAATCGTCGGCCACAAATTTCCACGGATTGCCGCCGCCGCCGAATGAATCCGTGGTCGCAATCTGCAATGCCAGATCACGGACATCCTCAAAACTCAAATTACCGGCTGTTTCATCAAAATAATCATAGATGACATGGCTTCTGTGAAATGGCCCATAAGCCGTATTGGTTCCGTTAAAACCGCTGTCATATCCCGGATGGGTCTTGTTGTTCCATCCGCCGTAATAACCCCGGGATGCGTTCCGGTCGGTAGCGCGCTGAATCAGTACGTCTGCATCCCATTCCAGCGGTAATCCTACAGCACCCTGGGGCAGCCGCCATTCACCCGTCGGACGAACCGGATCCCGTCCCGACATCCAGTAGGCAATATTGCCGTCCCGGTCTGCATAGCAGAAATGCTGGCTGACGCCCACATCTTCAATTGCTGCACCGAATTCATCCATGCTTTCCGCTTTGGCAAGTCCCAGAAAACCGCTGATGGTCTCAAATTCATACCCCCAATGGGCATATTTCCATGCAACAATGGGGTTTGCCGGACTGGGCACATAGGTTGCCGGATTAAACGGCATGGGATTGACCACCGGGCCGTGAGCGGTCCGGAATACCGGAATGACGACATCACTCCCCCCAGCCACATGGATGGTTTCATACCGGTGGAGGAAGATGGAACTGATATCCTCCAGGTAATAGTCTGTTGTGTGGGAATGGCCCACCTGCATGGACCAGGCATGATGCGGGGTCCGGCCGATGATGATTCCGGGAATACCGGGCACGGTCATGCCGGAGATGTTCATGCCGCCCGCCTGGATAGACCCTTCCGCAACAATGGCCGGTGCGGAAAAACCCATCTGCGGTCCGGAGTAAATGATGGGATTGCCGGATGCGGTTTTGTCCCCGGATACCACCCAGGCATAGCTCCCCATTTTGACATGGGCCTTTATTTTATCCAGACGTTCCTTGAACTCCAGGAAGCGGTCTTTCATCTTCTGCGCCAGCGGGCCGAAATCATGGGTGTCTTCGACCGGTTCCGGAGCCGGGGCAGTGGCTGCCTCCGGAACATTCACAATATAGGTCTGGGCAGCCGGATCATTGGTCCAGCGCAGATCCTGAAACATTGCCGGAGCCCAGGCGCCAAACCGAACAGCCAGGTCCTGATACAGGGCGGCATTGTCCATCTGCCCGGTATCCATGGCTTCGGGGTCAAAATTCCGCAGCAGCATGGAAATCCATGCCAACACATGCTCATGGGTCCACTTGGCCGGCTGGAATCCAAGAGCGGCAAACTCGAAGGGCAGCAGGGAAGGATCGTTTTCAATCTCGACGATGCGCCGGTTGATGCCCGCAACATACCCCTTGACTACCTTTTGGACGTCCGGATCCAGATCCTCGAACCCCTGTGTCAGCTCTTCGTCTGAGTACCGGATGGTGCGGATAAAGATATCCGTAGGCAACTGACTGTTTCCAAAAATCTCGGAAAGAGTCCCCAGTCCCTGGCGCCGGTAGGTCTCCATCTGCCACAACCGGTCGGAAGCAACCGCATATCCCATGGCTTCAAAGATATAGTAGAGGCTGACGCGGTCCGATCCGGAAATAAACCATACGCCTTTATCATCCCTCTCGGTCTGAACCGTTCCGGTTTCCACAAAAAACATCCGGAAATCCAGATCCGCCCACCAGGACGAACCCTTTACCAGGGTGCTGAGAAGGTTGAGCCCTTTTCCATAGATTGACCCGGATTCATCTTCCTCCAAAATCCGCAGTCCATCCTCCGGACCCAGCAGGGCTTTTTTGCCGTTGTCGACGGATTCGAATTTTGAGCTGATTTCTTTGCCGTTCAGCCAGGCCCGGAAAGTGTCCGGATTTGCACCCGGCTCCAGGCTGACAAACACCTCCACCGGCGTAAAATCCACTTCCTCAGCCGGCAAGGGTGTTTCAATGTCCGCCAGATTGGCGGCCGCTGCCGGATGCTGTCCCCATAAGGCCATACTGACAATCACCAGCAGGTATATCAATACGCGCTTGATCATTTCCCCCCCTTTCCATAGATTGTTTGATGGTTATTGTTTACCAACAGATGTATAATCAAATAGTTAACTGAATTTTACAGCTGTTCGGTCATATGGTATGGATCGGATTTTCTGATTGATGGGTTGATTTCAGGCAATTTTTCGGCAGTTGATAACTGCTTATTATACAGGAAAGCAAATGTCAATCCTAATTCAATAACCATTTGATATCATAAGCAGCACCATAGATGACCCCCGCCCTGTCTCTACTGATATGCAAAGCATTCTGCTGGACACCCTTTCCTTAAAAGCTTTTGTATTTGACATAAAACATTCAATTTCTTATACTTCCGAAAAAAAAATAAGAACCCCCACCTGAAAAGAAACAAATAACGCAAGCAGAAAAGGATGTGTCATGATGAAAGTCGGTTTTATCGGATGGCGAGGTATGGTTGGTTCGGTGTTGATGGAAAGAATGCTGGCAGAAAAAGATTTTTCCGGTTTTGAACCTGTTTTTGCCACCACATCCCAGATCGGGCAAGCCGGGCCGGACATCGGAATGAAAATCCCGCCCCTGAAAGATGCCTTTGATCCGGCAATGCTGAAAACAATGGATATCATTGTGACCTGCCAGGGAAGTGATTATACTAAAAAAATGTATCCCCTGCTTCGAAAATCCGGATGGAACGGATACTGGCTCGATGCGGCATCGGCGCTCCGCATGGAAGCCGGCAGTGTGATCATCCTGGATCCCGTCAACAGAACGGTCATCGATCAGGCGCTTGCCGACGGGAAAAAAGATTTTATCGGAGGCAACTGCACGGTTAGCCTGATGCTGATGGGGATTGGCGTCCTGTTTCAAAAAAATCTGATTGAATGGATGACCTCCATGACCTATCAGGCAGCATCCGGTGCCGGGGCGAAAAACATGCGCGAGCTTGTATCCCAGATGGATATGATCGGCAGGGCTTCGGAAGAATATCTGAAAGATCCGGAATCCGATATTGCCGATCTGGACCGAAGGGTTCTCCAGACCATGAATCATGAGCGTTTTCCGGTTCAGCACTTTGGGGCGCCTCTTGCCGGCAGCGTCATTCCCTGGATTGATTCCCCCATGGAAAACGGCCAGACCCGGGAAGAGTGGAAAGGATCTGCGGAAACCAATAAAATTCTCCAGACCAAATCCATGATTCCAATCGACGGAATATGCGTCCGGATCGGCGCCATGCGCTGCCATTCCCAGGCCCTCACCATCAAATTGACCAAGGATGTTCCGGTGGATGAAATCAGGGGATTGATTTCCGAGTCCAATGAATGGGTGAAGGTCATTCCCAATACAAAGGAAGATACCCTGAAATATCTGTCTCCGGCACATGTTACCGGCACACTGACCGTGCCGGTGGGCAGGATTCGCAAGATGAATCTGGGAAGAGAGTATCTGACTCTTTTTACTGTGGGAGACCAGCTGCTCTGGGGCGCAGCCGAACCCATCCGGCGAATGCTTCTCATCCTGCTGGATCATATTTCATCATAGTATGAAAACACATGAAAAACCCCTTCTTGAGCAATTCCATAACCTGAAACAGGAAAACGAATTGCTCAAGAAAAAAATTCTTGAATTGAACCGGTCTCAAAAAATCAACCAGGTTCTCTTCCGGATAACCAATGCCCTCAATACTGCATTTGACCTGAACCAGCTCTGTGATATGATCCATCTGGCACTGAGCAGGATTATCCATGTCCCCGGCTTTTATATTGCCCTGGTGGATCCCGCCCAAAAAACGGTTTCTTTTCCATACCATTCCCCTGCCCGGGAAAACACGGTTGAGCCGCCGCAGAATGTGGAGCAGATTGAACTGCTCATTAAGGATATCGTCAAATCCGGCCGATCTCTCATGCTCACCAGAGACGACTTTTCACAAACATTTCAAAACCAGGATAAACCTCTCTCTTTTCAGCCTCCGGAAATCTGGATCGGAATACCGCTCAAGGTTCGTAATGAGGTCATCGGCGTAATGGCTGCACAAAGCTACACTGACCCGAACCAGTATGGAGAAACCGACATCAACCTCCTCCACTCGGTCTCCCATTATGTTGCCACTGCCGTTGAACGTAAAAAAGCGGAAGACACCCTGCGGGAAAGTGAAGAGCGGTTTCGAACCCTGCAGGAGGCATCCTTTGGGGGTATCGGCATCCATGAAAAAGGGTTGATCCTGGATGCAAACCAGGGGCTTTCCAAACTGACCGGATATTCCCACGATGAACTGATCGGCATGAACGGCCTCTTACTCATCGATGAATCCACCCGCGATATGGTTATGAAAAAAATCATATCCGGATATGAAAAACCCTATGATGCAGTGGGTATCCGAAAGGATGGATCAACCTATCCTCTGGAAATCCAGGGAAAAGAGATTCCCTATCATGGCCGAAGGGTCAGGGTTACGGAATTCCGTGATATCACGGAACGGAAAAGGACAGAGACCGCCATACGGGAAAATGAAGAGCGGCTGATCCAGCTGCAAAAAATGGAAGCCATTGGAACCCTGGCAGGAGGTGTTGCCCATGATTTCAACAATCTTCTGGGAGGCATACTGGGCAATGCCGGTTTGTTGAAAAAATTGCTTCCCGTGGATAGCCCTTCTTATCAAAAAGCCGTTACCATTGAAAAAATCGTACATCGCGGCGCCAATCTTGCCGGACAGCTTCTGGGATTTGCACGAGGCGGAAAATATAAAGTTGTGCCGATCAATATGAACCGCCTGATACAGGACACACTGGAAATGTTTGGCCGGACCTGTAAAAACAATCAAATCCACACCCGGTTCCAGCAAGACATCTGGACAATCGAAGGGGATCGCACGCAACTGGAACAGGTGATTCTGAATCTGCTCATCAACTCCACCGATGCCATGCCGGAAGGTGGAGAGATCTATCTGGATACCCGAAACACCATGATTTCGGAAACGGAAGCAAAACAACACCTCGGAACTCCGGGAAATTTTGTCTCCATAACGGTTCGGGATACGGGTTTCGGAATGGACAAGGACACCAGATCCAAAATTTTTGACCCGTTTTTCACCACCAAGGAGCAGGGAAAGGGAACCGGCCTTGGCCTTTCGTCCGCTTACGGTATCATCAAAAATCATTATGGCTATATTGATGTTTACAGTGAACCGAATCGGGGTGCCATTTTTACGATCCTTCTGCCTGCATCAGATAAAACAATAGACAAGGATGACCAAACCGACTATCAACTGAAAACAGGGAATGAAACCATGCTTCCCATTGACGATGAATTTACTTGCCGGGATACGGACGAAGAGGAGATAAAATGAATGATTCCATCCCCCCAAAAGCGATTTTTCCGATCATTCTTCTGTTGCTCGTCCTTTCCATCTCCGGATGCGCTACGCCAAAAATCAACCTGTTTGCATTCGGTACGGAACCCTTGCAGGAATTTACGCTGGAAGGAGACGGGAAACAAAAAATTCTGGTGATTCAGGTAAAAGGCATTATCTGGGATGAACGAAAAGAGGGCTTTATTTTATCCGGCCCCAGCATGCTCCAGGAAATCGTTTCCCAGCTCCGGAAAGCCGAGGCGGATACGAATATCAAGGCGTTGATATTAAAAATAGACTCTCCGGGAGGAACCGTCACGGCAAGCGACATCATCTATCATGAACTGATGCGATTCAAGGAAAAAACAAGCATTAAAATTGTCGCCGTGATGATGGACCTTGCCGCATCCGGCGGTTATTACATTTCACTTCCCGCTGATTATATTGTTGCGCATCCGACAACCGTCACCGGTTCTGTGGGTGTTCTGTTTCCCCGTTGGCAGGCTTATGGTTTGATGGAAAAGATCGGGGTGAAAAGGGATGTGAGCAAATCCGGCAAGCACAAGGATATGGGATCTCCCTTCCGGGAACCGACACGGGAAGAAATCAAAATATTTCAGGGTTTGATTGATGGCCTGAACAACCGCTTCATTGCCCTGGTCAAAAAGCATCGAAACCTTTCACCCGAAGCGCTTGAAGAAGTATCTACTGCCCGGGTTTTTCTGGCCGATGACGCATTTCAGATCGGTCTGATCGATGAAGTCGGTTATCTGAACGATGCCATTGAGCAATCGAAAAAGATGACAAACCTTCTGGAAGATGCAAAAATCATCACCTATCGGAGGGTCGAACAACCGGACGACAACCTTTATAATACCGCCACAACACAGCTCGGCACAAGGCCATTGTCATTGATCGATCTTGGTCTTCCCCGGGAAATGATGCCGCTTTTGCAGAATCGATTCTGCTATATATGGGAACCGGGGATAAGCGATTAATCAGAAACGGTTGAAACTGCAAACGGATATGGGAGGTTCTTCCATTCAGGAGAGATGCGCCATTTTAATGGTGGTATGCTCATTGTCATCCCAAGGCCAGAATTTTACAATAATGGTATAATCCCCGAAAGACCTTTCAAACAGGGTCTGATTCACACGGATTCCACCAGACCCCCGTGTCAGTTTCAAGTCATCCTCGCTGGGTTTTACACCCTTCGGCTTTCGTGGCAGACCCAAAATTGCGGTCAGGATTTTTTCCCAACGTTCGATTTCGCTGTTCAGCACAACGACTTCATAATAGTCATCCTGATCACACCGCATTTCGTGTATGGCTAACCCAATGCTTCGATTGACAATTTCTCGTAAAATCATGATATACGTTCCTTATGTTTCAGAATCCTCATGCGATAGTCGTGATCATAGCAAGAAATTCAGGACAATACCACCCAAGATGATCGAACCGTGAAAAATCTTTTTTTGACGGAACAATCGATTTTTTGTAAAAAATGTGTTGCAATTTTCATTTTTTTTGTTTATGTAACTTAACAAGATAGTAAAGCAACCATTATTACCGGATTAAAGGACTCTTGATGCCCACATCAAAATTCGAATCTTTTCTCCAAAGGGTCTACTCTGCAACCGGAATCCATTCCCAGAATGAACTGGCCGCTGCACTGGATATCAATCGGTCTGCCATCACCCAGGCGAAAAACAAGAATGATTTTCCGGCAAAATGGCTCCTGGATCTGTATCGGCTGTTCGGGCTCAATCCGGATTGGCTGGAAACCGGTAAAGGGCCGGCTTATTTAAAGCCGGCCGCTTCCCAGGAATATGCATTCAAAGGCATTCCCAAGGTGAAAGCCAGATTATGTGCAGGGGGCGGCTCCTTTGAGGTCGGCTCTGAAATTGAAGGATACTATTCCTTTCAAACCGAGTGGCTTCTCCACAAAGGGAATTCAGATCATATGGTGCTGATGGATATTTTTGGCAACAGCATGACTCCCGAGCTAAAAGACGGCGACACCGTACTGATTGATGAATCCCAGAAGGATGTTCTGGCCGGGGCCTTGTATGCCATTGGAATCGATGACACCATTATGGTAAAGCGGGTGGAAAAGCATCCCAACAAACTGGTCCTGATCAGTGACAACAAGGATTATGCGCCCATTTTTCTACAGCATGAAGAAATGGATACGATTCGTATCATCGGGAAAGTGATTTGGGTATGCAGAGAATTTCGGTAAAAGGCGGCATGCCGTGGAGCCGCCTTTTTTTATGCCCTTAATGTTTATTTAAATGTATTTTTATTAATTTCAATAAACAGCGTTGTCGCCATTTTGCAACGAGGCCGATCTCAACCTTTTTGAATCATAGGAGGCAAAACATGACAAAGCACATCTTTGTTCAGCATCATCATGAATATTTTGAGTATCATGGGAACACCATGGTTGTCAGAATTAAAAAAGGAACCGGAAACACCTTAAGCCGCGACTGGATCTTGTTTGATTCCGTGGAAGAGGCCCAGGACTTTTTCAACAACAATATCGACGGACCCTAAGATCAGACATGGAAATCATATGGAAAAGCAAATGATTCAATAAAAAACGGAGGGAAAAATGATATCCAGAATACTCGACTGTTTATTGGAATGTATATTTATGGTGGTGATTCTCAGCATCTCCGTACTGGGGACGTTGGCCGCAGGGCTATAATCTCGGCTGTCCATCCCCACAAGCAGCGGGCCCACAAGCGGATAGATCGTTATATACTGTCCATTTTATCCGGCCCATAGGGCGTATCCGATAAAACTTCCGGCCTATCGGAGGGCCCGGCATCCGGCTCCTGATCTTCAGCAAAAGGATCGGTGTTCATTTCCTCCATTTGTTCCGGGTCCGAAACATCCGGGTCCGGGTCGTCGTTTTGCTTTTTTTCCGCTTGGTTCTTTGCCGGCTCTTGAGTGCCCATTTTTGCAGATGCCTTATCGGAAGCGGTCGGGAACCGACTTTTTTGCCGTTCAATCCTTTTTTCAAGCTTCCCTTCCAGAATCTCGATGGCCTCCTCCAGGGATGCCGCCATGGCAACGACCTCCCCCTGACTGACAATCAACCGTTTTAATTCCGGTATCTTCAGGCGCGTGGAAGAACTCAGATATACCGGTTGAATATACAAAACCATGTTTCCAATCGGCAGGATAATCATCCGGCCGCGAATCACTTCGGAACCGACCTGACTCCAAAGTGTAAGCTGCTGAGAAATGTCCGTATCCTGGTCGATTAAGGTGTTGATCTGGGAAGGACCGTACACCTGAATTCCCTTTGGAAATTGATAGACCGAAATCCTGCCGTAATGATCACCGTCACAACCCGCAATCGCCAGTGCACTTAAATTGCTTCTTCGGATCGGACTTAAAGGGCTCAACAGAAGAAACTCCGGCCTTTCCGGATTCAGCAGATTCAACGTCAGATAGTATGGTTCCATGGGAACGGATTGATTCTGAAAGGAATGTTTTGGCATTTCCCAGGAATCCTCATGAAGATAAAACATCTCCGGATCCTGCTGATGATAATCCGCATACATCGCTATCTGACATTCAAACAGATCCCTGGGATACCGAATATGCTGTCGCAGTTCCGCATCCATCTTATCCAGCGGTTTCAGCAGATTCGGATATATCCTGTCATATGTCAGAATGATCGGATCATTTTTGTCGGCAATGTAATAATCGATTGAGCCATGATAAGCATCCACAACAATTTTGACCGAGTTTCGAATGTAATTGAACTCTCCTTTAAACGGCTGTGCATTGGGATAAAGTCTGGAGATGGTATAAGCATCCTGAATCCAGAAAAGACCTTTGGATGTGGTGACAATATAGGGATCATCGTCCAGATGAAAAAAAGGCGTCAGCATGTTGATCGATTCCCGGATATTCCGGTGAAACAGAATCCGGCTTTTTTCCATTGTTTTTGTTGTGCTCACGATATTCCGATCCTGGAAATAGGCGCCAAACAACAATTTCCGGAATATGGATGAAAGCGGTATGCCGCCCCTTCCCTGATAGTTTACCAGTGCATTGGATACATCATTGGGATGATCGATCTCTCCCTCTTCGTTGGGTACAATGGCATAGTCGTAATGACCCAGTCCATAATAAATACCCGGATTAACAACCTGCATGCCGTATTCTGAGCGGACAGGCATGTCCCGGAGAAACCAGGTCATGGATTCATCCCCTCCCTGCGCTGCAGGGGTCATCACGATACCGTATCCATGGGTATATTGCAGATGCCTGCTCTGCCATGTTCTGGCGGATTCCGGAAGATTTCCAAGATCCAGCTCCCGTGGCGCCAGATATACCTGCTGATATCGGCCGAAAACATTATACCGTCCCACATCCACACTATGAAAATTGTAATAGGGCTTGATCCCCTGAATCTGCTTGTATACATCATCCAGAAGGGTGCTGTCCCAGACAGGAATATTCCGAAGGATTTCCCGGACACCTGCCGTGTCTATGATATGAAACGTCTGTTCAATGTCATACCGGGTCTTGGTGATCCGGTTTAAATCATAAGCCGCCAGAGTGGCCTTGATATTATTTGCGATATACGGTTTTTCATAGGCAACGGCATTTGCCTCGATCAGGTTTTCCTCCACCAGCCTTGGCAGCAGATCAGAAGTGCTGCCAAGCAGTGACAGCAGAAGCAGAACGCCGAAAATCAATATTTTCGAAAGGCCTCTGCCTTTTGCCATATAATAGATAACCGATACGGCGGTGGCGATAAAAAAGATCGTCGAAGCGACGATCAGGGGAAGGATTATCCACATCTCGGAAAATCCCGGACCAAAAAAATTCGGTTGATGAGAGGTGGTATAGAGAAGGGAGTACCCCTGCAGTATAAATCCCCAGACCTGTATGGCAACTGCAAAAATCAACAGCAGGATGACATGGATTTTCGCTCCTGCCGGAAACCCTTGTTCTTTCCCGGCCAGAATCCGTTTCTCAATCCAGTACAGCAGGGCAATACTGATAAACAGAAGCAGGGAAATCAATAACAGCTCATTCTGAATGAGCTTGAAAAAAGGAAAGGAAAAAAGATAAAAACCGATATCGTGGCCGAAAACCGGATCCTGTGCACCAGCGGGCTGTCCGAGCAGAAATAATAAACCCTTTTCCCATTCCCTATAAAACGGCAGGGCAATCGGAACAGCCAGGATAATGGAAAGCGGGAAATAGATTTTCATGGACCCGGAACGAAACATCTCTAAAAGCTTGCGATAGGATTTCTGGTTTGTGTTGGATGATGATGCATGCCCAAGGAATCGGGAAGCAATCCAGAAATTGAAAAAAAAGATGCCGAAAAACAGCGTGGTGATTCCGCCGGATGTCAGATATTTATAGAGAAATCGCTGCCAGAAGTAAAACTCATACCCTAGGGATTTGTACCACCACCGGTCTACAAAAAAATCAAGAAACCGAAAGCTGAAAACCAGGTAAAAAATACCGCCGACAATGATCAGGCCGCTCAGAATGAGTATCCATTTTTTGATGTTCTGCATGTTTTTTCCTTTTCCTGTATTACCGTTTTCGTACAGATATCATCATATCATTCAGAAATACAAGATTTTATGCAATGATTTTGCATTGGGAGCCAATGAATCAACTTTATCTTTTCTGGTTATTAAAAACCGTCACGATGGTCAATGAAAAAACAGCCGACAATCCGTCATGAATTTTCAGAAGGAAGGGTAAAGTAGAGGGTTGTTCCTGTTCCCACTTTTGAATCAAGCCAGATCACACCCCCGTGCCGCTCGATGATTTTTTTGACAATGGTCAATCCCGCACCGGTTCCGCCCCCGTATTTATCCCTTCCGTGGAGTCTTTTGAAAATCATAAAAATTTTTTCCTGGTGCCTTTTCGGGATACCAATGCCGTTATCCCGGACATAGTAGACCGGATAACTGATGGTTTCAGACAGATTGTCCGGTGGATGGATATCCGCCGGACCGTTTACACATCCGATTTCAATCTGTTTCTCCGTGTTGTCGTTGTATTTGACGGCATTGGAAATCAGATTGAAAAACACTTCCCCGATACGAACGGCATCGCACAGGATGGTTGGAAGTGTATGGGGGACAGAGATCCGGATGGTCTGGTCAGGATAGGAGGATTCAATCGTTTCCCGGACCTCTTCCAGCAGAACATTCAAATCCAGCGGGATGAATTTTAAATCGGTCCGGCCGACCCGGGAATAGTTCAAAAGGGACTGGATAAGATCTTCTTCCCGTTTGCAAAGCCGCTGGAGGGTCTCCAGTTTGCTTTTTCCTTCCACATCGATTTGGTCACCATAATCTTCCATTAAAAAAGTTGCATAATTGGAAATCCCCCTGAGCGGCTCCCGCAAGTCATGAGAGGCGATATAGGCAAAATCATCCAACTCCTGGTTGCTCTTCCGAAAAGCTTCTTCCGCTTGCTTACGATCCGTTATATCATGAATGATGGAATAGAGAAGTTGTTGATCAGCGACGATGATCGGTCCGCTGAAAACCTCCACATCACGGATCTCCCCGTTTCCCAGTCGATGCTGAAAATAAAACCGGTTGCGTTTTTCTTCTCTGGCATGATTGATTTCAACAGCCAGCACCTCCGGAGACATGATGTTGATTTCGAATATTTTCATTTTCAGCAGGGTATCTTGATCATATTGATAATATTTTTCAGCTGCCGGGTTCGCATCCATGATTTGACCGTTTTCCGGATCAATCAGCAGCATTACGGCGTGATTGTTGTGGAACAGGCTTTTATATCGCTGCTCACTTTCCCGCAAAGCCTCTTTGATGATCACTCTTTGGGTAATTTCCCGAAGGGAAAGAATGGTTGCGTTATATTTTTCTGATATATCAAGCATTTCTGCCGAGTTAACCTCGAAAAACCGTTTTTCGTTGCGAATCACGGCACTGCATTCCAGAAAACCTTCCTGACGATTGCTTCTTGAAAACGCAAAGATAATTTGCTGCAACCATGGAAATACATCCTTCAGCGGGCATCCGATGACCCGATTACATGTCATGCCCTGCTGCTTATCCGGACCCCCGTTATCAAAAAACCGGTTGTCCTCCGGCTTGTAATACATTGCGCCCGGCAAACCGGCGGAATCGATCAGGGACATGGCTGCATGGTTCACATTCACGATCTCCTGTTCTTTGTTCAGAATGATCACCGGATCGGAAAGACTCTCAAAAACAGTCAAATACGCGTTTTTTTCATTGGTCATCAGACGGTTGGCTGACTGAAGTTCCACAACCTGATGATTCAAATCCGTGCCGCACCATTCCTGGCAGAATGCGATTTCAATTCGATCAAAGCTTCTGTCGATAAACAGCCTGGCCAATTCAACATCCCGGATTTCATCTTTCTTTTCCCGAATCAGATCAACATAGCTCTGGCGATAATACTTCATCAACCCCAGAAACATGGAAAGGCTGACACCGCGCTCACGATGGCGTCCGGCTTCCACAATCCCGAAATGGGTAAGCGGATCATTCCGGAAATCGTCTTCCGGATTCAGCTCCGGTATACATCTATAATGATTCACTCCCTGTACAAGCGAATCGGAAAGACCGGAAATCGATAATCGCCAAGCCTCTGCCAGCGTGGAAGTATATTTTGTATAATCGTTTGCTTTGGAATAATGCAGGATCCGGTGAATGAGCCAGTCTTCATTTTCCATAATGATTTGTGCGATCTTTTCCAATGACATCGAATGACTCGCTTTTTACAATGCCGGGCAAGGTGGGCATTGTATCCATCATTTCATGATTTTGATATAATGCGGTTTCGGCCATTTGATTTGGCTTCATACATTGCCTGGTCGGCAAGATTGATAATGCTCTCCATGGAATCTTTTTTCAGTGGTGAAAATTTTGCCAGGCCAATGCTGACCGTTACACTGATTTCCAAATGGTTATGGGATATTGAACTGTTTTCCACCTGAGCTCTGAATCGTTCACATATCTGTATGGCATCATCCATGGATGTGTCCGGAAAAAGCACGGCAAACTCTTCACCGCCATACCGGCAGGCAATATCATTTCTGCGAACCGTTCTTTTCAATAGCGCCGCTATGAATTTCAACATCTTGTCTCCTGCCGGATGACCATGAGCATCATTGATTTCCTTAAAATGATCCAGATCCAGAATACAAACCGTAAGATCCGTATGATAACGTTCCGCACGGCTTGTCTCGCGCACCAGCGCTTCCATCAGATACCGCCGGTTGTTCAGACCTGTCAGTTCATCGATGACAGACATCTTCGCCATTTTATTGACTGCCTGCTTCACTTCCTGTTTGAGCTTGAATTTTTCCAACGCATTGGAGATAATCCGTGATAACGGTTTTGCACTTAATTTGGATTTGGGAAGATAATCATACGCCCCGGCCTGGATGACCCGGGAGGCAATCATTTCATCACCCTGGCCGGTAATGACCACAACCGGAATCTCGATATTTCTGACATCCATTTCCAATAAAAATTCAATCCCGTTTCCCGAAGGCAATTGATAATCGAGCAGAATCAGGTCGATCTGTTCTTTTTGAATCAATCCAAAGGCCTGGCCAAAGGTTTTGGCACGCAACAGCCGGGACGGTTCAAAGCTGCTGAGAACACTTTTCAGCTTGTTGTAATCATCATCCATATCTTCAATGGAAAGAAGGGTGATGTTCTGATCAATCTTCACGATGCTCGCCTCTCCGGGATAATTCTTGACTTCATGGTGACGGAGGGTTTGTATTTTTTTCACAATATCGGCAATACGCTGTCCGGCGTTTTCAATTTTTTTAACATACTTCATCATTTTATCGGGTTCATGCTGGTCCATTTCCAGAAGCTGAATGTTTCCCAGAAGAACCATCAGCGGCTGGTTGAGTTCATGGGCGGTTGCTCCGGCCATTTGCAGCAGAACCTTCAGACGCTCTTCTTCCACGATCGCTTTTTGCTGTTCAATAATTTGGCGGTTGGCCTTCTCTAGTTCTGCAAAACTCTTTTGGAGCTCCTCTGTTTTTTGTTTCAACGCCTTTTCATTGGCTTTTTTATCAATGGCATAGGCAATGGCCCGGGATAGAAGATCCTGGGTAATCACACTCTTCACCAGATATTCGGTTGCGCCGCTTTTCATGGCATTTACAGCGATGGCTTCATTTCCCTGACCGGTCAGAAATACAATGGGAAGGTCGGCAAACCTTTGATCTTTTCTGAGTTCCGACAGCAGCTCAATACCATCCATATCCGGCAGGTTGTAATCCAGCAAAACACAGTCGATTGTTTCTCCGTGAAGAAAATCAAGGCCTTCGGTTGCTGTATCGGCTTCTACAAATCCGAATCGCCGCCCGGTGATCCCTTTGAGCAAACGCCGATACAGCAGGCGATCTTCCGGATTATCGTCAATGATCAGCAAACGGTATTGCATATCGTCCATCCCTCCCTACTCCTTTGAAAAAACGGCGATCTCAAACCAGTATTCTTTCAATCTTTGAACGGCATTCATCAACCCGCCCAGATCAACCGGCTTGCAGATATAGCTGCTGGCACCTTCCGAAAAGCATCGATCAATATCCATTTTTTCACAGGATGTCGTCAGCACAATCACCGGAATTTTTTTCAGTCGGCCGTTCTTTTTTACTGCTTCCAGTACCTCATGCCCGTCTGTCCCGGGAAGATTCAGGTCGAGCAGAATGATGCCCGGAAGCGGTGCGTCTGCCGGCGGTGCAAACCGGCCTCGGCAAAACAGATATTCCAGCGCTTCATCGCCGTCTTCACAGCGGATAATCGGATTGGCAAGCCCTGCTTTTTGAAAAGCACGCATGGCTGCATGAAAATCTTCCGGACTGTCTTCAACCAGTAAAATCGGTGGATAGGAATGAATGTTCATGGTTAATCCTCATTTGGATCTTTCTGCGTTTCCCATTCCGAAAAGACTGTCATTTTTCAGGAAAACCGGTTTGGAGCTGAGATAGATTATTGCATAACGATGACTTGCTTTCGTGTATTTTAAAAAATGAAATCATGGTGTTTGTTGGGGAAACGTCAGATCAGCCGGCTGAGTCTGGTAACACATTGATTACAGAAAATATATCAAAAATAAGACCGGAAGGCAAATAGAATGTGGCCCGACTCTGAAATGAAATGATTGACACACAGTTGCCATTGGCTTATACTGGCTCTAAATCAAAGCACCATCTTTTCCCTGTTTCCCGTTTATCCCTGATACAATCCATGAAAGAATCGGAAAATCCAAAAATCGCCGTGCTTTCGGCCAAAATAAAGTCTTTCCCGTCACTTCCTTCTGTCGTGAATCATGTTCTGAAGATCACGGCTGACCCCAAAAGCACCGTGGAAGAACTGATCCGTGCCATCAGTCCGGATCTGGCACTCCATACGGCCATTCTGAAAATTTCCAACTCCGCCTTTTTCGGCCGGATGAGAAAAGTAAGCTCCCTGAAGCAGGCACTGATGGTGCTCGGATTTTCCGAAATCCAGAATATCGTCCTGTCCAAAGCCGTATTCAACAGTTTTAAAAACATCCGGCCGGACAGCCTCTTTCCGATTCGCAAATTTTGGGAACACTCTTTTTTATGCGGACTTGCCGCAAAAATTATTTCCCATGACCTTTCAGAAGAAAGTAATGATTTTTTCGTTGCCGGCCTGATTCATGATATTGGAAAGCTTGTCATTCTGATGGCAATGCCTGATGACTTCCGTATGATCATTAGACAGTCCGATCCCCGCTCCTTGCATACCATAGATGCCGAAACAAAAATCATCGGAGCCGGCCATGACCGGATCGGTTCAAGCCTGCTCACCCGGTGGATGTTTCCGGAAAACCTGGTCAAGGCGGTTGGTTTTCATCATCAACCGGAAAAGGCTCCTGGAGACCGACTGTTTCCAGTCATTGTCCATACTGCAAATCGCCTCTCACACATGATCCCGTTCCCTGAAAATAAATCCGACAGCAAGGACATGGAAAATGAATTTTCAAACATCATTCACACCGGCAAATTGAGCGGCCTTGACTTCAACCTAAAAATGCTGACCCGGTACAGGGAGGAATTGATCGCCGGCAAAGAACAGGAAAAGGATATTCTGGAACTGTTCCTTGCCTGATATTTTATACCTCTGCCGGTACGTAACGAGCCATAAACCGAGGAAAAATCGTAAAATGAACGACCCGCAAAAAACCAATATCCTGATCGTCGATGACATTGAAGAAAACCTTGTGGCGCTTGAAGCCATTCTGGAATCTCCGGATCTGAACATTATCAAGGCGCATTCCGGAAACGAAGCGCTTTCCCTGATGTTTGATTATCATTTTGCACTGGTCCTGCTGGATGTTCAGATGCCGGAAATGGATGGATATGAAACGGCTGAAATCATGCGTAAAAACGAAAAAACAAAGCATCTGCCCGTTCTATTTGTCACCGCCATCAGCAAAGAGGAAAAACACATTTTCAAAGGGTATGAAAAAGGAGCTGTTGACTATCTGTTCAAACCCCTTGATACGCAGATTATCAAAAGCAAGGTCAATGTTTTCCTGGAATTGTTTCGACAGCGGGAGTCCCTGAAAAAAACCAGTGACCGGTTGAAAAAAACCATATCCAATCTGAAGCGCGCAAACAAAAAGATTAAAGAGCAGCAGCAGGCGGTCATTCAGGAAGAAAAGCTGAAAGTATTACTTCAGATGGCCGGCGCAACCGCCCATGAATTGAACCAGCCGCTGATGATCCTGTTAGGCAATATTGAACTCCTGGAGCTCTCCACGGAAACCCCGGAAACCCTGACAAAATATCTTAAAAACATCAAAAATGCGGGAATGAGAATATCGGAGTGTGTTAATAAAATCCAGAACATCCGGCATACGGAAACCCGCCGGCATGACAGTCAGTCAACCATTATCAACCTTGACCAATAATAATCAGATCAAAAAACCATCATCCGGAGCGGCGGAATGAACCTTGATCTGTTATCGCTCTCAGACAACCCCCTTCGGCATGGGCAGCACTTTTTCCCCACCCGGCACATACCCTCCATCAAGGCGAAGCACCGCACCGGTCATAAAAGGAGCATCATCGATCATGAACAAAACAGCTTTGATGATATCCTCCATTTTTCCGGTTCGGCCCAGCAGGGTATGGTCCAGAATCGCTTTTTTCTGATCATCCGTCAAAAGCCCCCATCCTCTAGTATTTTCTCCATGCCGTGTTTCCATGATTCCAAGCATGATTTCATTGACCCGGACTTCCGGAGCGCCAAGTCTTGCCCAGGTTTCGGTCAGCAGGGAAATCCCCCGATTCGCAGCCGAATATCCTTCATTGAAAATCAGGCTGGCAGGTCCGGACCTTCCGATAATTCCGGCAATCGATGAGAAATTGATCACCACTCCGTTGCCGGATTCTTTCAGATGCGGAAAGGCAGACTCAAAAACCCACTGTTTCGCCCGAAGCGTGGTGGAAAATTCAAGATCCCACTGGTCTTGACAATACGGACCGTGGACAACCGGCCATCCGCCCCTTTCAATGTTGTTGATCAGAATATCCAGTCTGCCGAAACGGCTGATCGCCTTCTCCACTAGACCGGGAATCGTTTCCACGTCCAACAGATTGACCTTTATAATGAGATGTTCTTCACCAACAGACTGGAAAGCCGCTTTCATCTCTTCCAGGCTGTCTTCCCAGTCATGATATGTCAGAACAACCCGCATCCCCTTTTTGGCAAGGGCCAGTCCGATCTCCCTGCCGATACCTTTGATTGCACCCAATACCAGAGCCACCCTTTTCTCTTCCGCCATGAAAAACGCCCTCCTAAAACAGTGCCTCCTTCAACCAGGTTAAACCGAATTTGAGCAAAGTGGTATCATCCTGTAAAGATTCCATCTGGTTTGAATCCATATTCAATCCATTGAGAATTCCCTTTTCAAATATATGACTCTTAAAATTATCCAGGTCATAGCATACCATATGAAAGAGGTGCCTTGACCTTACATCCAGAGGTCCTGGTTTCCGTTGATTTTTCAAGCTGATAATTTCCATCAGCCGGTCGTTCATCTCATTATATTCGAGCAGTTTTTGTGTTTGAATCCACTCCCGGACCGTCATCCTGATGTTTTGCTGAAATCCCTGACAATGTGGTTCCCGAATCAGCGCCCAGTGTTCCGTCACCTTTCCGGTTTCTCTGGATCGGGAAATCATCCGGGCAAGGGGGTACATACGGCATGATCCCGGCCTGTCCGGATAAACACGGCAGCCGTCATCGGTAACAAAAGGACAAACCAGATCTTTCTGATTCGCCGGTTTCAGCGTTACGACCGGAAGACCCGATCCCGGACCGGTATGCTGCAAGGTATACTCCTTTAAAAAATCCGTTGATTTCATTCCCAAACCGGTTTTCAGTCGCAAAATATCATACGGCGTCAGAAACTGATTCAGATCCCTGCAGCACTCATTAAAACAAGGAACTCTTTTACTACATGAAAATTGAAAGGGTTCATCCATATCGATTGGGGTCATTTCCGCATTCATTCTTTTTCCTTCACCGTTGTGTATTCTCTTTTATTCCGGTATCGTTCCGTAAAATGTAACCATCTCTGACCGATCACCTTCTATCCGTTATCATTGAACCCGGAAAAAATCCATAGCTGAACCCAAACGCCACCATATATAGTGAATATAAACTCCTTTATTACTACATATTGGAATTCAATTGGACTTTTTGAAATGGCTTATCATCTGTGGCGTATCGCTGCTCAAAAGTTCTTGACAAGCATTTTTTCGGATGGTAATTTAACGCTTTGTTTTAGGAAGTTATGATAATTCATGGTCCAAAGAATCGTTTAATCAATCAACAGGTTATGCGGTCCTTTCGTACCCGGCGATACAAACGGATTCACTGCATTTTTAAATGTCTTATATGATAAAATCTTTAATAGAATAATCAAAATCAAATCCGGAAATGAACTTTTTCGGGTCACTGTTATGAAGGGGGGTGCAAAAATCATAAAGTTTTAATGAAGTTAATCGATTAATGTTGAAGTGATAATCATTACAACGCAATACTTAGGAGGTATATCAATGCCAAGCTTTGTAATTACTGAGAAATGTGACGGATGCAAAGGCGGGGATAAAACAGCAT
Source organism: Desulfobacteraceae bacterium (assembly GCA_003599865.1). Taxonomy (GTDB): domain Bacteria; phylum Desulfobacterota; class Desulfobacteria; order Desulfobacterales; family SURF-7; genus QZKS01. The sequence goes on along the minus strand of QZKS01000056.1, from coordinate 45,649 downwards.
GTATGTATATTTGCCCCAATGATCTGATGGTTCTGGATCCCAATGCAATGAAGGCTTACAATCAAGAGCCGGATCAGTGCTGGGAATGCTTTTCTTGTGTTAAAATCTGCCCCACACAGGCAATTGAAGTCAGAGGATACTCAGACTTCGTGCCGTTGGGAAGCAGCATTATGCCGATGATGGGTACCGAAGACGTTATGTGGACCTGCAAGTTCCGAAACGGCCTTGTAAAACGCTTTAAGTTCCCCATTCGAACCACTCCTGAAGGCGCTGCAAATGCGTATAAGGGTCTCAAGGGTAAAGATCTTGATTCCGGACTGCTCTCCACGGAAGAAGCTGATGGAATGAAACTGATCAGACCGCAGGGAAAATAACCGGCGGGAAGTCATCTTTACAACTTGATGCGAAAACTGATTAAATGATGAAATTACATCTATTGAAGGAGGATATAACATGGCATTACCAAATAGACCTTTGGGTGAAATCAAAGCCGTAAAAGATCCGGCAGTTGAAGAGCGCGAAGTGGATATCCTGATCGTCGGTGGCGGTATGGCCGCTTGCGGTACCGCTTTTGAAGTCAAAAAATGGGCTTCCGCAGATACCAAAATTTTACTCTGCGACAAAGCCGCCATGGAAAGAAGTGGCGCTGTAGCGCAGGGTCTGTCCGCTATCAATACCTATGTCGGCGACAACACACCGGACGATTATGTTCGCATGGTACGTAACGACCTGATGGGTATTGTTCGTGAAGACCTGATTTTCGACCTTGGCCGTCACGTTGACGATTCTGTTCATCTGTTCGAAGAATGGGGACTCCCGATCTGGAAAAAAACCGAAGATGGGAAGAACCTGGATGGAAAAAAAGGCCAGAAGATGGGAACCCTGAAATCCGGCGCCAAACCGGTTCGTACCGGTAAATGGCAGATCATGATCAATGGTGAGTCCTACAAAAGAATCGTTGCAGAAGCTGCCAAACTGGCTCTTGGCGAAGAAAATATTATTGAACGTTGCTTCATCGTTGAGCTTCTGAACGACGCCAATAACCCGAAACAGATTGCCGGCGCCGTCGGTTTTTCCGTGCGTGAAAACAAAGTATACATCATCAAATGCAAAACCATGATGGTTGCATGTGGTGGTGCTGTCAATATTTATCAGCCCCGTTCAGTTGGTGAAGGAAAAGGACGTGCATGGTACCCGGTATGGAATGCCGGCTCCACCTACACCATGGCTCTGCGCGCTGGTGCAGAACTCTCCATGATGGAAAACCGTTTCACCCCGGCTCGTTTCAAAGATGGTTACGGCCCGGTAGGTGCATGGTTCCTGCTGTTCAAAGCCAAACTGCAAAACGGTCTTGGTGAGAACTTTGGTGCCAGCGACGCTGCAAAAGCAGAGCTGCAGAAATACGCTCCTTACGGAACAGCGGCAATCACCCCGACCTGCCTCCGTAACCACCTGATGCTGTTCGAAATGAAAGAAGGCCGCGGCCCGATCATTATGGACACTGTTTCCGCCCTGGCTGCCCTTGGCAAGACCATGGACAAAAAAGAGTTGAAACATCTTGAGTCCGAAGCATGGGAAGACTTCCTTGACATGACCTGCGGACAGGCAAACCTTTGGTGTGCACAGAACTGCGAACCGGAAAAGAAAAATTCCGAAATTATGCCGACCGAACCGTACCTGTTGGGTTCTCACTCCGGCTGCTGCGGTATCTGGACATCCGGTCCGGATGAAGACTGGGTTCCGAATCATTACAAATGGGGTGATGCCGGAAAAGTTTACAACCGTATGACCACCGTTGTTGGTCTGTTCACCTCTGGTGACGGTGTGGCCTGTTCCGGCCATAAGTTCTCCTCCGGTTCTCATGCTGAAGGTCGTATTGCTGCAAAAGAAATGGTCAAATTTGTTCGTGATCATGCCGGTTTCAAACCGACCATCAAAGAAACCAAAGAACAACTGGTTGACCTGGTTTACAAACCGGTTCGAACCTATCTTGCAAATTGCAACTATACAACTGCTCAGGACATCAATCCGGCTTATGTTAAACCGTCCGGAATGGCTCTTCGCCTGATGAAAGCCACCCATGAGTATGGTGCCGGTACTGCCACATACTACCAGACTTCAAGCAAATCCCTGGAAATTGTAATTGATCTTCTGGAGACCATGCGTGAAGATTGTGAAAAACTGGCTGCCGGAGACCTGCACGAGCTGATGAGAGCATGGGAAATCTACCATCGTATTTACACAGTAGAAGCTCATCTCCGTCACATCCAGTTCAGAAAAGAAACCCGTTATCCGGGATTCTACTATCAGGCTGATTATCCGGGACAGGATGATGAAAACTGGTTCGCGTTTACCAACTCTTCATACGACAAAGCCGCCAACAAGTGGAGTCTGAAGAAAGTTGACTATGTAAAAATCATTTCTTAATGCATAGTAATCTGATGGCGAACATGAATCGTCAATGACGTATACACCTCCAGGCGCCTTCGGGCTCCTGGAGGTTTTTATTAACTACTGAAACTTTTTGGATTGTCATCCGATCCGAGGCGGTATCCAAGGCAAAGTCACTATCGTGGTGGAATGCCTAAGAGTTTTATCTTGTTCTTGGTTTTATAAAATTCTTATGGATTTTGCCACATCTGCCCAAAGGATATCGCCCGACGAAAGACTTCCAGAGAATACACAATACAGTTAAACACAATTTTTTTGACGAATTGAACATTTTATGCACGGAGGGATAGCATGACAACAGACAACGCCGCCCCTGCTAGCGGAAGCATTTTGGTAGTCGGAGGAGGGATCAGTGGGCTTACGGCGACCCTCGAAGCTGCCGAAGTCGGATACGAAGTATTCCTGGTCGAAAAAAATCCATATCTTGGGGGAAGGGTTTCACAGTTGAATCAGTATTTTCCGAAGCTGTGTCCGCCTTCCTGCGGCCTTGAAATCAATTTCCGACGAATCAAGGACAACCCGAAGGTAAAGGTTTTTACACTCGCCGAGGTAGAAAAGGTATCCGGGACACCGGGTAACTATGATGTTACCATTAAATTAAATCCACGCTTTGTAAATGAAAACTGCACTGCCTGCGGTGCATGTGCCGAAGCTTGCCAGGCTGAAATTGCAAATGAATTCAATTTTGGAATGGATAGAATCAAAGCGGCTTACCTGCCGCACAACATGGCTTTTCCGACACGATACACAATTTCTTCCCAGATCAAGGGGACTGAAGATGCCCAAAGGTGTCAGGAAGCCTGTAAGTATGACGCCATAGACTTCAATATGGAGCCCAAATCACTGACATTGAAAGTGGGTTCCGTGATCTGGGCGACAGGCTGGGAACCATACGATGCAACGCGCATTGACAACCTGGGATTCGGTCAGTATCAGAACATCATCACCAACATGATGATGGAACGTCTGGCGGCAACAAATGGACCGACAAAAGGTAAAATTCTGAGACCTTCGGACAACAAGGAACCGGAAAGCATCGCTTTTGTGCAATGTGCCGGATCAAGAGATGAAAACCATCTGCCATATTGCTCGTATATTTGCTGCATGGCCTCCCTCAAGCAGGCCACCTATGTGCGCGAACGATATCCGGATGCAAAAATCTATATCTTCTACATTGACCTGAGAACACCGGGCAACCGTTATGAAAAATTTTACAAAAAGATCAAGGAAGATCGGAATATCTTCTTGATCAAAGGCAAGGTTGCCGAGGTTAATGAGGAAGCAGGAACCGGAAATATTACCGTTGTTGCTGAAAATGCAGTTACCGGGGATAAGGTCAAACAAACAGTTGATATGGTGGTTCTGGCAACCGGTATGCAACCGAGTGCAGCAAATTCAAAACTTCCGGCGGATCTGAAATACACGGAAGATGGGTTTATTCTGAATGACTTCTCAAAAGGCGGCATGTTTGCGGCAGGCTGCGCCAACAAGCCGGCAGATGTAGTCTCATCCAACCAGAATGCAACCGGTATGGCTCTTAAAGCGATTCAAACCCTGGTGAAGAGGTAGGAGGTTAACCATGGATAAAAAATATGGTGTATATATCTGCACAGGCTGTGGAATCGGTGATGCACTGGATATAAAAGACTTGTGCGGTGTACCGGAGGAAGAAGGTCTGCCGGTCCAGACTCATCCGTTCCTGTGCGGCAAAGAAGGAATTGATCTGATCAAGAAGGACATGAAAGAAAAGGGAATCAACACAATGGTGATTGGGGCCTGCTCACGCCGGGTCAACTTTGACGTTTTCAAGTTTGACGGCTGCATTGTTGAGCGGGTAAACCTGAGAGAACAGGTTGTCTGGTCCCATCCGCGTTCCGTATATCCCGCCCTGACGGAAGACCAAAAAGGCAGTTCCGAGCATTGTGACCGCGTTCAGATGCTCGCCGAAGATTACATCAAAATGGGAATGGCCCGGGTAGAAAAGGTCAAACTGCCGGAAGCTTACAAGCTGGACTCCTTTACCAGAAAAATACTGGTAATCGGTGGCGGTATTACCGGAATGTCTTCCGCCCTTGATGCGGCAGCAGCAGGTTATGAAGTCACTATCGTTGAAAAAGAATCCACCCTTGGCGGTTATGCGAAAAAAGTACGCAAACAGCTGCCGGTTGACGCACCTTTTCAAAACCTGATTTCTCCTGTTGTCGGCGATAAAATCCGGGCAGTGGAAGCGGAGCCCAAAATTACCGTTAAAACCAATACGCTTGTCGCCCGTATTGCAGGCGAACCTGGAAATTTCAATGTTACCTTGAAAAAACCGGGTGAAAAAATTGAATTCGACGTACCGTTTCCGCTCCCGGCAGAGATGAAAGTTGATGAAAACGGGAAGGAATATGAGAAAGATAAGCTCGTCGAACTTTACAAGGAATACAATGTCGGTAAAACAGATATCCTTCAATTTGATCCGAACGGAGAAAAATTCGGAGCGGTAATCCTGGCTGCCGGCTGGCGTCCCGATAACATTGAAGGGGATGCCTATGCACATCTGGGTGTCGGCACAATTCCGGATGTAGTAACCAACTCCCAGTTTGAAGAAATTGCGGCAAAAGGAAAAATCAAACGTCCGTCCGACGGCAAGGAAGCGAAAAATGTTGTCTTTATACAGAGCCCGGGCAAAGACGATGATTCCGATTTCAATTACTGCGGCGCAGTTACCAGTCTGGTATCCTTGAAACAGGCCAAATATGTGAGAGAAGATTACGCCGATGGAAAAGCCTATGTCATCTACCAGCATATGAGAACGCCCGGACTTCAGGAGAATTTTTACAAAGCCGTTCAACAGGATGAAGGAATTTTTCTGACCAAGGGAACCATTGCAAGTGTTTCCAAAAATGGCGGCGGGCTGATCGTTGAAGCCGACAATACCCTTCTGGGAGAAAAAATTCAGATCAAGGCTGATATGGTGGTTCTGGCTGCAGGCATGGTGCCGGAAACCAAATTCGACCCGGTTGTCAATCTTGCCTATCGTCAGGGACCCGGATTCCGTGATAATGCGCTGTTTGATCAATATGCGGATTCCAACTTCATCTGCTTCCCGTATGAGACCCAGCGTACCGGTATTTATGCTGCGGGTTGTGTTCGTCGAAGCATGACCATGGAAGAATCCATGGAAGACGCCGCCGGCGCAGCTCTCAAAGCGATCCAGTGTATTGAGTCCTCCAGTCGGGGTGTTTCCGTACATCCAAGATCCGGAGATATGACCTTCCCGGATTTCTTTTTTCAGAGATGTACCCAGTGCAAGCGCTGCACAGAGGAATGTCCGTTTGGTGCATTGGATGATGATGAAAAAGGAACACCCAAACCGAATCCGAGCCGGTGTCGTCGATGTGGTACCTGCATGGGTGCCTGCCCGGAAAGAATTATCGGTTTTGCGGATTATAACATCGACAGTATCGGTTCACAGGTCAAAGCCATTCGTGTGCCGTCTGAAGATGACTATGATGAACCGCCTTTCCGGATTCTCGGCCTGGTGTGCGAAAACGACGCCTATCCGGCAATCGACATTGCAGGCATGAACAAGCTTTCATTTTCTGCAGATGTCCGGCTGATTCCGGTGCGATGTCTGGGGTCCGTGAATGTGATCTGGATCAAGGACGCGCTGGCACAGGGAATGGACGGTGTTTTCCTTCTGGGGTGCAAACATGGTGATGACTACCAGTGTCACTTTGTCAAAGGCAGCGAACTGGCTGATATCCGAATGAAAAAAATCGGTGACGCCCTGGCCAGTCTTGCACTGGAAGAGGAAAGGGTTACCCAGTTCCAGGTTGCTATTGACGAATATGACAAAATTCCGGAAATCATTAATAAATTTGTGGAAGAAGTCGAAGCACTTGGCCCGAATCCCTTCAAGGGTTTCTAGTCCGGTCTGCTTTCAGGCTGGAATTGCTTTTACGCTATTAATGCCATGAATAGGAGGTATTATTATGGCTGGTCAATATTTGATTGAGCCTGATTCAAATTTCATTAAGCAAATTATGAGTCAGGGGGGCGAGAGCCTCAAAAAGTGTTACCAATGTGCAACATGTTCAGTGGCATGTACCATCTCCCCGGACAATAAACCATTTCCGCGAAAAGAGATGATTGCCGCTTCCTGGGGCCTGAAAGATCGGCTGGTGGCAAACCATGATATCTGGCTGTGCCATCAGTGCGGGGATTGCTCTACACTATGTCCGCGGGATGCAAAACCCGGAGACGTGATTGCCGCAATTCGAGCCTATGCCATTCGGGAATATGCTTCTCCCAAATTCATGGGTGATCTGGTCAATGATCCCAAAAAACTGCCCATCCTGTTTTTGATCCCCACAGTCATTTTTATTGTGCTGGGATTGCTGACCGGTTTACTTGATTTTTCGCCGGGTGGAGACGAGATCGTCCACAGCCATTTCTTTTCCACATGGCTGGTGGACCTCATTTTTGTGCCGCTGGCGGGTTTTGTTGTGGCTGTTTTTGCGCTCGGCCTGAAACGATTTATCACGGATATTCATGCCAACGCGCTGCTCACCGGCAAGACCAAGAAAGAAACCATTGATCTATCCGGTTTTGTTCAGGCCCTCATTACCGTGATTCCGAACATCCTGAAGCATAACAAGTTTTCAGACTGTAATGAAAACCGGGAACGATCCACGTCCCATATGATGGTATTGTTTGCGTTCATCGCACTGTTTATCGTTACCAACATATTCTTTGTGGTTCTCTATGTTTTCCAGATCCACGGACCCTATTCCCAGTTGAATCCGGTAAAATGGCTTGCCAACATCGGCGGCGTTGCTCTGGTGATCGGTGCCCTGTTAATGATCAAGGAACGAAAGGCCAAAACCGATCAGGTCAGCACCTACAAGGACTGGTACCTCCTGGGTCTGGTTCTCGGCCTTGGCGTGACCGGCATGCTCACGGAGATGACCCGTCTGGCGGATGCAGCATTTCTGTCATATGCACTGTATTTCATCCACCTGATCTTTGTATTCAACCTGTTCGCATTCCTGCCCTTCTCCAAGCTGGCGCATCTGGTATACAGAACTGTAGCGCTTGCTTATGATGAATGGGCGGAAAGAGACAAAAAAGCAGCAACCGCTTAATCGTAAAACGCTGCATTACTATCCATAAAAAAACGCGGGAAGGACGTTCCGTCTTCCCGCGTTTTTTTATGGACGCATTCCGATCGTATGCCGGACCGCGAAAACAGTCTGTTTCCGCATATGCCTTTATATGCCGAAAAACAGCTTGATCTTTCGGATCAGCTTCTGGGAATCCGTACTCATGTCAATGGAGGCTTCAAAATTCATTTCATCCTCCATTTTCCGTTGAACGACCACTTTTCCGATCTGCTCCGAAATCATCGCATTGGCGTTGATCAACGTGGAAAACGCATTTTTATCCACCACAATCAGGGTCGTATCCTCAATCGTCCGTATGGTTGCCGTTCGTTTTTCACCGGTCAATAGACTGATTTCCCCGAAAAAATCTCCTTTGTTAAAGGTCGATACGATCTTGGCCTGATGCCGGTGTCCGCCGAGAATCGCCTCACAGGAACCGGAACGTACGATATACATGGAATCACCTTCTTCTCCTTCCTGTACAACCAGCTCACCTGCTCCATACATTTCCATGTGTACCTTCCGGGCCAGGTCCGCCCGTTCCGAATCGGAAAGCGGTGACAGAATGGGGACGCCTTCGAACATGGTCTGAATTTCTCCGGCCATCTTATTTTGATTTTCTTTATGGTATTTCCGCTCAATATGAGCATGCTGAACGTCACGAACCGGAAATGGAATGCGAATGTGATTTCTTTGGAGAGCATACCAGAGCTGATTGTTGATCTCCCCTTTCAACTGCGGTTCCAATGCATAGTTGTTATGCCAGTAGCGGATTTCATATTGAATGGAAAAATCGGAGAATTCCGCAACCCGGACAGCGGGCTTCGGCTGTTTCAATACCTTGGGGTTCTGGTCCAGAACCTGGGTAATGATTTTTATCGCCCTGTTCGGAGGCACACTGTAGTCCAGGCCAATCGACTGACTGGCGATTTTCTTGCGGTTGGGTCTGGAAAAATTGCTGAACGTGCTGGATGCCAGAACAGAATTGGGAATATACACCAGTATTTTTTCCCTGGTCAGCACCTGTGTTGATTTCCAGGATATCCCGATTACCGTGCCTTCATATCCTTCAAACTGAATCCAATCACCGATGGCAAAGGGCCTCTCTGCCTGAATGATCAGACCGGAAAACAGGTTGCTGAGGGTTGCCTGGGCAGCAAGACCGATGACAACGGTCAGGAGCGCCGACGTCGTCAACAGGCTGGCCAGATTGATATCGCTTCGGACACGAAGAACCACAAAAAACAAAATAACAAATGTCACAAACAGGATAAAATCCCGCGTGATTTTTGGTAGAACGTCATCATTATTTTTAATTTTCGCGAGAAATTCAATGACAAACCAAAAAACAAATCTCGCCACCGCCCATGATAGAACAATATCGGACGCGATCGCTGCATACCTCATCCACGGTCGGCTCCATTCATGCCCTTCCAGAATTTGAATGGCAAACTGCAATACAAAAAAAGTGATGAACAGGGCAAAGGGAATACGCGGAAGTTTTTCGATCTTTTTGGAGGCAATGGTATAGAGACTCATTAACAGAATGCAAAGCAGTGTCGCCCATGAAAAACCCATCATTCCCGATCCTCCGTCATACGCATAAAGTCCGTTAAAAACCGCCCAACCCCGCCACCATCAACCTCAGGATGTTACCACCAGAACTGCTGTTCCTTTTAAAAGCCGGATCAATTTGATACTGATATCTCCCATGACAAACTCCTCTGCTTTGGACATGCTCTTCCGTCCGATCACCACCAAGTCGTAATGATATTTTTGATGCTGATCGATGATACCGTCCGTAACCGTGGGATATTCGTGCTCAGCCATCTGAACACTCACTCTATCTTCACGAAAACCATTCCGAATCAGATTCATTTTCGCTTTCCGGAGCATTTCAACCATCCGCTCCGGTTGTTCCGCAGTAAATTTTCTGCCCATCAGTTCTTCACTGGCAGATGATTTTCGCAGAATATGCAACAAATAAATATGCCACTCTTCCGGGCATAACGGCATCCGGATGATAAACTCAATCACCGCTTTTGAACTCATTGAATCATTAAGCGCCACGAGTACTTTTTTTTCTTTCGTTTCCAAAATGGCCCCCATGTTATGATCATCATTGTGCATGGATACATTCATTCAAATCATCAATGATCTCCGTGACAGACTCATAAAAAATTTCAGCACCCGCCGTAAAATGCGACAAAATGTCATTTACAGTAACCGGTATATAGGGATACAGTTTTTTCAGATTCATGAACCGCCACTTATGAAGAATCGAAAAATCCTCAGGTTTTGTATTTCCCAGCAGTTTTTTATAGATCAGTTCACCCTTGTCCTTCTGTTTCAGGTTATGGAAACCTTTTCCAATCGTATACAGCAAAATGTTCCCAACGCCCATGATATCCAGACTGAATGGATTTTCCACCAGCTCATAGTCATAGTCATAATCGATCCAGACATAATTTCCCGTACCTTGCTCAATGATGACATGATCATTTCTGACATCACCGTGCTTGAATCCGTTCTGATGCAAATAATGCAGGGCCTGAAAAGCTGGAATGAGTTTCTTCAGAATGCCGGGCAGCTGTTCATGGAAATATTGCTCATGCTCCATTTCAAGCAGACTGATATGCACAAACAGATTTCTCCCCTGGACAATATCAAGGACCCTTACATTGTTCCCCTTTTCATCATGATAATGGGTTCCCTGCATGAAGTGGGGATGACCTTTCACCAGATCCAGTACGGCCCCCTCTTTTTCAGGATGCCGGAAACATTGTATTTTGATTTCTCCAATATTGGTTTCAAATGTTTCAAAGAAAGATAATTTGATAATTTTTCTTTCTCCGGTACTCAGATCAATGACCTTTTTTACCCAGAATTTGGGTTCATCCAGGCCAAACCGTTCTTCCCGTTCGTGCCCCTTGACAAGATATCGTTTATCGCCAATCTGGACGACATCTCCATAATCAATCGCAAAGATATCGGATGTGTCTGTAAAGACCCTTTCTGCCATCCATTACTCCTGAGTCATTCGCAGTGGAAGAGATTCCATGGCAATCTTGACCTTTTCCAGAAAATTGTTGAGACCGTTAATCTCAATCACCAGCCCTAGGTTAACCCCGATAACGCGCAGAGAATCGATATCCTCTTCATGTATGTTTCTGGATTCTCCCATATATATCCGAATAACACCCAATATGACATTCCGGAATTTTATGGGTACGGACAGCATGGAAACAATCCCTTCGGCCTTGGCAGCGTCAGGATACTGGATATTCTTTTCTTTCTGCATATCCGGAATAAAAACCGGTTTTCCGGTAACCATCGCCGAGTATTGATCATCCACAAACAAAGGGCCTTTTTGAAGATATTCATCACTGATTCCATAGCTGCTTACCGTAAAAAGCTGCTTCTCCCTCTCATCCAGGAGCATGATGCAGCAACCTTTGGCGTTAAAGGCTCTTGTGGTTCCTTCTGCAAGATGTTTAATCAGCAGATCCAGATCTTCGTAAGTTGAAATGGCATGGCTGATGGATTTGAATTCCTTCAGATGGAACTTTCTCTCTGCTTGTTGCATGAAGTCAATCTCCTTCCTGAATTCCTGTTTTCATTCCACTTCATAACACGCTTCTACATACAATCCATTTACACACCTCTAAAAATAAAATAATTCCGGAATTTGATATACAGATGTCGCTTCGGGAGAGTGTTTTCCCGTAACGACTATACCAGCAAAAATAATAACGGGTCAAACCGAATATACAATCGAAAACCGTTCCCGCCCATTGGTTTCCTGTCAAAAATCAGGCATCAAAAAACACCCGGTATAATCTTCAATATCATCTTGACATTAAAAAAAACAATTGATATTAATCACTCTTTTAAGTAAAGCGTATCTTGGCTCTGTTTGCGTTGTGACATTGATTTGCCCCGCAGCAGAAACCGTTGCTATGCCAATTCCCGGGCAGGATGAAGTTATCCATGAGATGATATTTGGGAAGGGAGTTCCCTTTAAAAGACTAAAGAAAAGAACGTTTCAAAAGAAATGCACAAAAGGAGAAAATTATGATTAAACCCCATGGTTCCGACAAATTAAATCCGCTGTATGTAGCGGATGACGCCAAACGTGCTGCCCTGATCAAAGAGGCGGCCGGCCTTCCATCAATTCTAATCAGTTCAGCAGCCGCAGGAAATGCCGTCATGCTGGGCGGTGGCTATTTCAACCCCCTTACCGGTTATATGAATGTTGCCGACGCCATGAGCGTTGCAAAAAACATGAAAACCACCAGCGGCCTGTTCTGGCCGACGCCGGTTTTGAATATGGTCGAAGATGCATCCGCAATCAAAGGCGCCAAAAGAATCGCCCTGAAAGATCCAAATGTTGCCGGTAATCCGGTGATCGCCATTCAGGACGTTAAGGCCATCGAAACCTTTACCGATGACCAGATGAAAACCATTACAAAATCCGTATATGGAACGGATGACATGGAGCATGTAGGCGTAAAAACCTTCAATACCGTAGGCAAAACCGTCATCTCCGGTCCGATCCAGGTTCTGAACTATTCCTATTTTGACAAAGAATTTGCCGGCACCTTCAAAACCGCTGTACAGATCCGTGAAGAAATGAAAAAACGCGGCTGGGAAAAAGTGGTTGCCTTCCAGACCCGTAACCCGATGCACCTGGCCCATGAAGAACTCTGCCGCATGGCCTATACTGACTTAAAATTAGATGGTATTCTGATTCACATGCTGCTTGGAAAGCTGAAAAAAGGCGATATTCCGGCCGATGTCCGTGATGCTTGTATCCGCAAAATGGTTGATGTCTATTTTGAACCCAATACCGTCATGGTAACCGGATATGGATTCGACATGCTGTATGCCGGTCCGAAAGAAGCCGTTCTTCACGCTGTTTTCCGTCAGAATGCCGGTTGTACTCACCTGATCGTGGGCCGCGACCATGCCGGCGTCGGCGACTATTATGGTCCTTTTGACGCGCAAACCATTTTTGACAACATTTCCAAAAAGGATCTTCTGATTGATATTTACCGGGCAGATCATACCGCTTACTCCAAGAAACTGGGTAAGGTTGTCATGATGAACCGGGTAACCGACCACACCAAAGAAGACTTTGTCCTTCTTTCCGGTACCAAAGTTCGTGAAATGCTCGGCCAGGGAATTAAACCGCCGAAAGAATTCTCCCGGCCGGAAGTTGCAGAAATTCTGATCAAATACTACGAATCTTCAAAATAACAGCCAACAACGATTTTCGGCTGTATAGTTGGTTCACACAATCTGACTGAACGGAAAAAGCCCGCTTCTTGTAAAGGAGCGGGCTTTTTTTCGCTGATTTCCATGTTTCATGGGAGTATGACAAATGGAAAAATGCGAGGATGCATCATGCCCGGTAACAGACCGGCCTATCGGGATTATTTTTTTATTTACAAAAATCCGTATATCCGATAATTCTCTTCAACAGTCGGTTACATAAGCGGATGATTCGGATCAATGGTATGAATCAGCCGGAAAGGTATTATCAAATGGATATGAGGGGGAAGAATGGGCGATAGCGTTTATAAAATCATCGAGCTAGTCGGAACAAGCAAAAATTCATGGGAAGAAGCGGCTGCCAATGCAGTGGAAACGGCAAGCAACACACTGATCAACATGAGAGTCGCGGAAGTAACCAAACTGGATATGAAAATTGAAAACGGAAAAGTGGTTGCCTATCGCGCCAGAATTACGCTTTCCATAAAATATGATGCGGAATTAGTGAACTGGTAGATGCGCTGCAGCCGCCCCCTTGTGAACAACCAATCCTGTCCGACAACCAAAGCCGGGTCCCCAAACCTGGCTTCGGTTGTTTTGTTGTCTCTTGTGCTTTGCCTTCTGATGTTCAGGGGATATATCGACTTCCCAATAAAACCATTTCGCTTCCGGCTTGTCCGGTAAAAACCAGATGTGGAATCAGATCTTTCTGCAGGCGGCATTTTGATTGAAAAACATCTCTTCCAAATGAGTGGACATAGGAAAGACCGTCTGTATGGATAAAGATCTTCTCTGTATTTCCGGTATAGCGGCTTAAAATATACAGCAGTTCATTGGCGGATGCGCCGTCAAACCCGCCGCTGAGTTTAATATGTACATTCTCTCCATTTCGATGCGTAAATACCCTGAAGTTGGATGCCATGATAAACGCACTCCTTATCTTACGGATTTTTAGATTTTTTCAGAAGCCTGCATTGAGATGAAAGCCGGTCATTTCACATCAATGATATTATTCTGGGTTCCAAATTCATTGGAAACCACGTTTTCATTTTCCGGATCCTGCAGCCATTTGTCCCCTGCAAGGAATTTATACTGGTAGGTCCCCTGGTTCAGCGTTACGGTTTTGGACCATACCCCATTGCCATTCTTAATCATGGGATGTCTGGTTTTGTCCCAGTTGTTGAAACTGCCGACCAGAGATACACTTTCGGCATCGGGTGATTCAAATCTGAAAACAATTTTTTTCCGTTTGATAACCTGTTTGCTGATTTTGGTGGTCATAACCGCCTCCTGCAGAGAATCCGTTCCCCATGTTTATTTCGTTTCCGATCCCATTTGTCTTTTGGGGAAAAAGACAAGTTTATTTGTGGAAAAAGCAATACCGGTGCCAAGAGAGGGCCATCCTGAATCAATTGTTATATCAGCAGGATAACTTTATGGTATTCGAGAGGATGCGAAAAACACTGTCAATAATTTTTACAGACTGTAAGGCCTCGCCCTGAAAATGATCTCGCTTTTTTCTGAAAGCCTGAACCCATAACCGGAAAAAAGCGGCAATATCGAAAAAAAAAAATCAATCGGATTACCGGTGCAAGGTCCGGTTTCAACTTATGGGGAATCCCGTTTTTCAGGAGGGTTGTCCGGGAGTGTGTCGTGGAACAATGAGGATTCATAGCCGAAGATCGATTCATACTCTTCTTTGGTTCCCGATCCCATTCCCAATGCACCGATATTGGCCAGCGTTACCGGGTATGTGGGAATCACAAGATTTGCCAGGCCGGTGGTTTCTTCATTCGAACTGACCGCAATGAGCTCACCGGGAACGAAGAATGCCGCAATCGGTGTCACCGCTGTATCCACAACCATCAGCACCATGTCTGTTGCAAGCCCTGCTGTCAGTGCAACCGGTTTGACCAAAAAAGAAGATCGTTTTGTAAATTCAGATGTTGCATATCGGTAATACCCGAGGGTGTGGTGTCTTGCGGGGCCATGGGCGCACCCGATCCATAAACCCATGAACAACAGCAGATAACAACAAACAATGGTTTTTCTTTTTCTGTTCATCACGGCCCATTTCTACTTTTGCAGAAGAGAAATGTTAATGATATAGCTGTCCGCTACTTTTTCCGGATCAAGATGAAGGATTTCCGCATAGGACTTTAAAAAATTTCGAAGATAAATCAGGGATGGTAGATTTTGAAATTCATTGTTTTCAATGGCCTTCAAAATCGATATGCTGATTCTGGCGACCTCAAAGATATCATCCAGTTCGATTCCAATTGCCTGTCTCAGCCGTTTCAGGTCCTGACCCGAGATCAGGGCTGTTTCCATAATCTCCCGGGTAAGCTCCCGGATACTGCTCTCCTCGACCTTTTTCTTCACTTTTTTAAAAAACATGTTTTTATCGATCGAATTGTGCGCCAGAAAAATCGGTATGGATTTCTGCTTTTCCTCCCGGGACAATTCCGTTGGATCAATCACTCCGTTTTCAACCAGATGATGATTGTATTCGGATCGTTTTTTCTCATCAACCAAGGTATGAAATGCTTCCTCAATTTTCCGGAGCAGATTTTCCCTCTCCCCTTCGGAAAACAGGGAATAGGTGCTCAAAGAGTCTTCCCCATATACGGAAAGAGCTTCCTTGTAGGCATGCCGGATTTCAAAAAAAGATGCGTTCACCGGAATTTCCAGAATCTCGTAATAATTCATTTTCTTATTATCACTCATAGTGCCCTATGGTTCGCAGTGCAGCGGTCTCCATATTCCCCTGCAAATTTTTGACAATATGGCTTAAATCAATCGCACTGACGGTATATGAGTATTTGTTGACAAAGATGGTTCTTGAATAGATGGAGTCATGAACCCGTTCATCGTAGCAGACATTACCCAGAAAGGTAAATTCGGAATAAAAATGTTTATTACAGACCTTTTCGATTTTTTCTCCCAGCTTGGCGCCGACTGTTTTTCGGAACTGGTTGATGATGAATTTAAACTTGAACTTTCGAAGCTCCTGAAGCAGCCGTTCTCCCTTTGCCGGATCACGCTCCAGTACGGAATCGATCACCTGTGATGTCACCTCAAGGGCATTTGAATTCATTTCAACCTGTTTCGAATAAAAAGAAAAATCATTCTGGCCGAGGATCTGCTTCACTTTCCTGAAATACAAGGCCTTGATGAATTTAAACGCATTTTCAACCGAGGTGGGCTCCGGAGTCAGCGTGATGATCCCTTCATAGGAAGACAGGAAAAAATCAAGTGTATTATAATTCGTCCCTGCCCCGAGATCCAGCAGGATATAATCATAGGGAAGCTTTGCCAGCGCATTGATAATTTTTATTTTCTGGGCAGCGTAAAGATTCGTGATTTCCATGGAACAGTTCACGGAACTGATAATGGAAAGATGATCGATATTCGTGGGAACAGCCACATCCTCCAGGTTTCTGGCACTTTTATTTAAAAAGGATTCTATCCCGACGGGTATATTGCTAATCCCGGTAAAGGTGTGAAGGTTTGCTCCGCCAAGGTCCAGGTCAACCAGTACGACCCGGTTTCCCTGCCTGGCGAGCAGGGCGCCCAGATTGGCTGCGATAAAACTTTTTCCAATACCCCCCTTGCCTCCTCCAATGGGATAAATGCAAGACATGACAAAACACTCCGTTATATAATCATCAGGTTAATTTCAATCATACCAGGCTGGATACCCACATGCGCATCACTATTTTTCATGGGCATACTTTCCATATACTTTACGATAGGATCTGCATGCCGGACACAGATCTTCCTCCAGTCTCACCATCTGGTACAAAATGCCCTTTCCTTTTTCTCTGCCTCTGGTGCAGACCGGGCATGACTTCTTACAGAATTCAGCCATTTTTACCGTCATCTTATTGTGTTTCATAAAATTACACTCCTTGCATCATCCTTCTATTATGCAATTTTGATAAAGTCAATGACGAGTTTGTGCCGGATATTTTGTTTAAACACTTGTATAAAAAACCAAGATATCGTATGGTCCAACCTTAACAATATCAAGATGATAAGCGTGTAGCTGGATACACAAAATTCAATACGGCAAGGAGCGTGAAATGAGCAAAAGTATCTATGAAAAAATGACCGACAAGATCATGCTGACCGGATCGAAAATCGTCCCCAAACTGTTTGAAATGATCGCGGATCAGGAGGAGGCCGAACTTCTCATGGCCATGCCCGGAACACCCGCGCAACTGGCGGCAAAAACCAATCAGCCGGTTGAACGGGTTGCGACCCTTTGCAAAACACTCTATCAAAAAGGGCTTGCCTTTAAGTCATTCAAAGGCGGCGAGGTCGGATATAAAATGTGCCGGGACATGATTCAGTTTCACGATGCCACCATACTCTGGTCCGAAGCATCCAGAGAGTATCATGATTTGTGGCAGCGGTTCATGGAAGAAGAGTGGCCTGCCTTTGCCCGGCTGGCGGAACAATTTTTCCCCAAACCATTTACCAGGGTTATACCGGTTCAGGAATCCATTGATCCGGGAAAGCAGCAGGTACTGGATGTGGACAGCGTCAACAATATTATCGAATCGGCCGATACGGTGGCATTGACCAAATGTACCTGCCGTGTCATCGCCCATAAGTGTGACATGCCCCTTGAGGTGTGTCTCCAGGTCAATAATGCCGCAAAATATACCATCGACAGAGGATCGGGCCGTGAGATCACAAAAGAAGAAGCATTCAAAATTTTACGGGAATGCGAAGAAAAAGGCCTTGTCCACGTGACCATGAACAAGGCGCATGTCGGCCATTTTATCTGTAACTGCTGTGGTGACTGCTGTCAGGCGCTGCCGCTGATCATCTCGGAAGGGATCAAAATTTGTGACCCAAGCCGGTTTCAGGCAAGCATCGACCCGGATAGCTGCATTGGCTGCGGAACCTGTCAGGACCGGTGTTACTTCGGTGCCATCGAGGAAACAGACGCGTCATCCAATGGTTCCGTCATGAAGGTCCTGACTGAAAAATGCCTAGGGTGCGGACTCTGCATGATTACCTGCCCGGAAAAAGCCATCACCATGATCGAAGCAAGGAGTGCTGATTTTATTCCCCAGTAAACCATGACGTGGCTTTACTCCTGATTGAGCTGTCCGGCTCCCGCATGGAACCCGGATAGCTCAATCGGAAAAAAAGTCAATTTCGATATCTGCATCAGATGTCCAGAATTTCCCTGTATTGATCCCCCCAGTATTGTTCACCATAACTGATCAGCAGCTGTTCATCTTTTGGAATGGCCCTTGCCGCCTTGAAAAAAATGATCCAGTATCCCTGGAAAAGTGTGTGCTCGACATCCACATTGAAATTGTCGCTGTGGTTGACAAACCGCATTTCATTGCCTTCCAGCCTGCCATTGATCTCCAGCTCCGGCGCACCCTCGGGCTGATCCAGATAATACCACGAAAAATCGGATTCAAAGCCTCCTTCCCTCATTTTTCTGCCGGCATTCACGGCAGGAACCTGAACCACACCGGTATACTCCCCGATAAAAGCATCTTTTGGTATGTCTTCCGCTGCAAAAACGCCGTAACCCAGCTTTTGATCAATCTGTTTGATATATATGGGCGCCATCCTGCATTTCTCGATATCTTCCTGATACCGGCAGGATATTTCCTGAAACAGTTCCATGTTTTCACGGTAGTATGGCGTGGTGTCCAGCCTCATGGTAAGGAGAGGCTCCCACCCGATTCGTGTCCGCTCCAGGTATTTTATATTCTGCTGCTGAAAAAACCGCCGAATCTCTTCCCTGCTTTGATAAACACACATCTTTACACTGCACGCCTCAATCCATAAATCCGATCTGCATAACATAGCTACGAGCCGGCCGGCTGAAAAATACCGTTCATTTGCAACTGTCGATTCCACATTTCCCGGCTCTTGATTACCGCATTCCGGATAAAACTGTTTTTCAGGGATCTTCCCACCACGGCAATCGTAAAATTATCCTTGCCGCCGGCTGTTAAACTGGCATGGGACAGCTCATCGACAATTTGATCCGGATTCACGGTATTGGAGAGTATATTGGACAAGACGTCCGGTTCATCACGAAAGGCCATTCCGTCCGTACCGAGAACAAAAACCTGATCAGGATGCCATTTCCCTTTCCGCATACCGATTGCAAGATGCTCATCTCCCATCCCGACGGCCTTGGTGACTTTATGCCGGTCCGGATGGACCGTTGCTTCCTCTTCCGTGATGATGTCCCAGTCCAGCAATTTCCGGATAACCGTGTGGTCTTTTGTAATCTGCCTGATTCTCTTTTTTTCAAACAGCCACACACGGGTATCGCCGACCCATGCAACCGTCCACTTTCGTTTTTCAATCAGCAGCGCGGCAAATGTGCTGCATGGCCGGCCGGAATGACCCGGCTCACCCTGTCCCAGCCGGCTCACCGCTTCATGGGAAATCTGAATCGCCTGTTCCAGCGGCTTTCCCCGAATGATTTGACCCGCTATGGTTTCCGCGCAAACACGGCTTGCCAAAGCACCTTTTGCATGGCCGCCCAGACCATCGCACAGAACCCACAAGCCAAAAGCCGGACGGGCAATATAATAATCCTCGTTCCGGGATCGAATGAGTCCGGGATTGGTTTCTGCGGCCCAGAGAATTCTATTCTGATTGTAGGAGAATCTGCTCAGCAATGTTTATTCATAGAAAACGCCTCAACATATTCAATGATTGAAGCCGGTTCACATTATGGATTCCGGACGACCCGGAATCCAAGATTGTAATTTCGACTGGTCGTAAAATAATAGCTCCGATTGACGGATCGGCTCTCTTTGCTTCCCAAAAGCCAGCTCCCGCCCCTGCATACCCGGTAAGACCCTTCTCCCTTATAGGTCGGATTGGATGGCTTGTGCCGCAAATATGCATCTGCCAAGTAAACATCTTCAACCCACTCAAAGACATTTCCGCTCATATCAAACACACCCAGACCGTTTGGCTTTTTCTTTCCAACAGGATGGGTTGCTCCCATGCTGTTGTCTTTATACCAGGAGACCAGATCCGGATTTTCACCTCCCGCATATTTCTCGGACTTGCCGCCGCTCCGGCAGACATATTCCCATTCCGCTTCCGTGGCAAGGCGATAACTCGCCTTGCCCTGGTTCAGTTCATTGAGCCTGGAAAGAAATATCTGTGTATCGTTCCAGGATATATTTTCCACCGGATAATCCAACCCATTTTGAAATGACGAGGGATTCTCTCCGATGATTTTCACCCATTGCCGCTGGGTCACTTCATATTTCCCAATCCAGAATCCGTCAAGGCAAACCTCATGAACCGGACTTTCATCGGAACTTCTATCCGGATCTTCCGGAATGCTTCCCATTTGAAAGCAGCCTTTTTCCACCCATACAAATTCCATTTCCGTGACCGGATCAATATACAGATTCTCATCCATTTCAGCAATCGGGTCCAGCGTTGCAATGACCGGTTTGTTTTTTTGCGGGCTGACCGTAACATCCACTTCCCAATCCGCATATTTCTCTTTTGCAACTTTTATTTTGTACACCCCTTTTTCCAGCGATCCTGCTTTTCCCGGCGTTTTTCCCTTCCGCTCCCCGTTTAAAAACCACTCTGCTCCCTCCGGCAGGCTTTTGACAACAAGATCCCCGCATGATGGTTTCAAAACAAAATCAGCTTCCGCTTCCTTGCCCGGTGAGATGGCAACCGTCTTTTTTGCCGAATCATAACACGACTTCCGGACCTCCACTATAACCTTTTCCTCACTGATCTTATCCAGCGCTACCGGTGTCTTGCCGACCGGATTTCCGGAAATATAGACATCCGCCGATTTCGGACTGCTGGTGATACGCAGCTTCCCGGGGAGGAGTGTCAGGGTTGCATTAATGGCCATCTCTTTACCGGGTTGAATATCGAAGGTTTTTTTCCATGTTTCATATCCCTCCTTTTTCAGTTCAACGATCAGCTCTCCTGCCGTCTCCTGATCCAGAACAAGCGGTGTCATACCGACCGGATTTCCTCCGATAAAAACAGCCGCTTCGGCCGGCAGGCTGTCGATTGAAATGAATCCGGACATGGGGGAAAGATCGATCTGTAATTCCAGAACCTGTGAAGATTGAACCAGCACCTTTCCCTGCCATGGGGCAAAACCTTGCTTTGACACCTTTACGGTATGGGAGCCTTCCGGCAGATCGCTGACAACAACAGGAGAAAGCTGCTGTTCGCGATCGTCAATCTGTACCATCGCTCCAGTCGGGGTGGTTGCCAAAGACAATCCGCCGACAGCCGGAGAATCCACCGCCTTTTCCTCATGTATAGGGATCTTGAAGCTCGTATTCTTTTCTGCTTTCGTTACGGCAACAGATACGGATTGCGGATGGTCCGCGGGAAGAATTTTCCTGTCGGATGTTCCGGGTTCCTGTTTCTCCGGCTTGAAAACGGAGATCAACCGGTCCACGATTCGGCCGTTTATATAATTCTGCGAATAGAGTATCCAGCCCAGCTGTCCCAGCACAAGCAGGCATAAAAACGCAATAATGCCGAATACGAAAACAGGCTTCCCGGCAGATTCCGGAGGTTTTTTTCCTTCGTCAGCCACGAAGTTTTCAAACCATTCCTCTTTCCAGACGGACGATTCCCCGGTCTCTTCATCCGCTTCCCCGGAAAACTCCTGGCTGACGGATGCTGTTTTCCCATAGATATCCGGAACCGGTATCTCATTGGAAATCATTTTTACAAACTCTCCGGCTGTCTTGGGGCGCAGGGAGCTTTCCTTGGCAAGACCAATGAGAAGCGCCCTGTTGACATGTTCCGGCATATCCAGAATCGGATCCACTTCTTCATGCATGATCTGCCAGCGCAAATCTCCTGTATAAAAAGGAGGGTGCCCGGATAAGAGCTCATAGGCAACCGCTGCCAGCGCATACACATCCGTCCAGGTGCCGATCCCTTTGCCCCGGATCTGCTCCGGTGCCATGTATGCCAGTGATCCGGCAGCCTCCCATGCAGAGACGCGTGTCGCCAGATCCCGCAATACCCTGGCCAGGCCAAAATCGGTAATCTTGGCATATCCGTCAACGGTCAGCAGAATATTCAACGGTTTTAAATCCAGATGGACAACCGGCGGATTTTTGCCATGGGCGTAGTCCAGTGCCTGTCCGATCTGTGTCAGAAGAGGAAGCGCTTCGTTCAGAGAGAGGCTGCCGCCCTTTTCCACCATGAGGTGCGAAAGGGTTCCGCACTGGACATATTCCATGGTGACAAAGGTATAGGATTCCCATGTATCCAGATTGTAAAACCGTACGATATGCTCATGGGTCAGGTCAAGTGCAAGTGCGGTTTCCCGCTTTAAATCCGAAACCGCCTTGGGATCCATGGAAAGTTCGCTGGGAATCAGCTTCAATGCCACATCCCGATCCATGTATTTGTCATGGGCTTTATAAACAACCCCCATTCCGCCTCTTCCAAGGGGTTTGATGATTTCATACCGTTCGTCAAAAACAATGCCCGGTTGCAGCCCGCCGGAAGAAATCTTCGTTATCCCGCCGGCAGCAATACGATCGATCATTTCCTTGTCGATAAATACATTGCAGTGCGGGCAGTTCATGCCCACGTGTTCAATTGTCTTTTTGCAATTCCAGCATGACAGACTATTATGATTTTCCATTTCCTTTTCCTTTAGCGGATCGAGAACGGCCATGACCTCATGTTTGCAGGAAAAAATCCTCGCACATTCCAAATAAACGATCCACCGACAGATTTTCTTGGCCCGCCGGCTTGATATGGCCTGAAAATGATCCGAACGGGCCACGATATTTTGTCTTTACCACAATCGCATTGATATCCACCGTGCGAATCACTTCCGGTGTGAATGTCAGATCAACCATTCCATATTGATCCTGAATATGCCATGGTTTGTATAAATCCTCCTTCAGGAAGGTAAACCGAACCTTCGGCAGAAGATGAAGCTTGCCGTTCAGCCAGACGCAATTTTCATTATAGGCATTCTGGTCCCTGACCTGGTTGTCCGTCAGGTTCAACCCCACAAGACCGTGATGGGAATCAAATCCCCCGGCGGTCGCCCAATGCCATTTCATGACAAACGGATAATACCCCTTATGGATATCCACCAGACCATAGCTGTTCTTGCGTGAAAAAATCACCGGCTTTCCGGAGATGATCAATTCCCCCTCGATGGGGCATACAAATTTATGAGAATACATGGCCCGGTTTTTTTTCAATGGAAGGCACACCACAATCGGTTCGGACACCCGCATATCTTCGAAACAGGTAAAGCTGCCTTCCACGGGGGGCAGCGCTTTTACGGCATCGATCTTGAAATGAATGGTATGCCGTCCTTCCGCCAGCTCATTGTGAATCGTCACATTGAATCCTTTCCGGTCAATGAAGGCACGGCTGTTCCAGAGCGTCCCCGGCAGGCTGATGTTTTTGGGAAGGGTCTTTTTTTCATAAAAATGGATATTGCCGGATTGCCGGTCATACAGACATACCTGGGCCAAAGCCATTGTTTTGGCATTAAACAATGCCAGACTGATATAATAGTCTTCATTGACCAGTGCAAAATGCTGCCACTCCTTCAAACGGAAATTCCGGAACGCACGGGGATAGGGAAAAAAACCGGCGATATCCGCATCCAGGGGATTGATTTCCGTAAACTCTTCTTTGAACGTTCCCAGATTAAATCGTCCGTTGGATACCAATCTTCCCGGATTGGGAAGAATCGGTCGAAGCGGTATGGACATGGTATGCTCCTGAATAAGGTTGATATATTATATTGGAATTCGGTCGTTTGGATCAGAATATTGCAGGATGGCAAATTCCTGTCAAGGGAATTAGAACTTTCATTCCGCCATTCAATAATATTCCTTGACAGGTTCGGGAGATAGAAAATATACAAGTATCCTGTTGACAATACATGATGAATACACCCGGATGAAAATAAAACGATGATGAAGATGGTAAATAATATCGCCGTCGAAACCTTACAAACACTGGACGATAAGGAGACTCTATGAAAAAAGTAGCTCTGCTTTCCGCTGCATTGATGTTTCTGGCCCTGCAATTCACCGCCTTTGATCATGCACAGGCAAAAACATACAACCTGAACTACAGCATTTTTTTCCCTGCTTCCCATGGCCAGTGCCAGGCCGGCATGGACTGGGCCAAAGAGATTGAAAAACGAACCAACGGCCAGGTGAAAATCACGGTTTTCCCGGGGGGAACCCTGACCAATGCCAATCAGTGTTATGATGGTGTCGTCAAGGGAATTTCCGATCTGGGCATGTCCTGCTTTGCCTACACCAGGGGCCGATTTCCGGTAATGGAAGCGGTGGATTTGCCCATGGGCTATCCGGACGGAATGGTGGCCACCAGAGTCGTGAATCAATTTTATCAAAAAACCAAACCCAAAGAGCTGGAAGATGTAAAGGTTCTGTACATTCATGCCCATGGCCCGGGCCTTCTGCATACCCAGAAACCGGTCAGCAAACTTGAGGATATGAACAAAATGAAAATCCGGTCCACGGGTCTCAGCGCAAAAGTGGTTGAGGCGCTGGGCGGTGTGGCCGTTGCCATGCCCCAGGGTTCCACCTATGAATCCCTTCAAAAAGGCGTGGTGGAAGGAACCTTCGGCCCCATGGAGGTGTTGAAGGGATGGAGACAGGCGGAAGTGATCAAGCATACAACCGATTGCGCTGCCGTCGGATACACCACGGCCATGTTTGTCGTGATGAACCTGGACAAATGGAATGCCCTGCCCAAAGAACTCCAAAAAGTGATGACCGATGTGAGCAACGAATGGATCGATGTTCATGGCAAAACCTGGAATGATGTTGATTCCAACGGCCGGGAATATACCCTTGAACTGGGCAATACGGTCATCGATCTCTCAAAAGAAGAGAATATGAAATGGAAAAAGGCCGTCAATCCGCTGATTGATGAATACATCGCCAATATGGAAAAGCAGGGTCTTCCCGGCAAACAATATGTCACGGAATTACAGGCCCTGATTCAGTCGGCACAATAACGCACCGAAGTGACGGATCTTTGATGGGGAGTGAAACACCATGTTTTCCGAATTGCCGAAAAAAATCGCAACATCTGCCCAGGTCTTAAACTGGATTGCAGCGCTCTCTGTTGCCGCCATGATGCTGCTGACCTGTGCAGATGTGATTTTGCGACTGTTTCGATTCCCCATTCCCGGAACCTATGAAATGGTCGGTTTTCTGGGCGCTGTTTTTGTATCGCTTTCCCTGGCCAAGACCTCTCTGGATCAAGGACATATTGCGGTTAATTTCTTTGTGAGCCGATTTCCCCGGAAGCTGCGCCGGGCAGTCTCCGCTTTCAATGCCTTTATCAGCGCAGTGCTGTTCGGCCTTGCCTTCTGGTATTGTCTTTACGATGCCCTTGATTCAAAACAGGTCGGAGAGGTTTCCCTCACCCTTCAGATGCCGATCTATCCGTTTATCCTGGGAACGGCCATCGGCTGCGGATCTCTGTGTATTGTGCTGATCTTCCAGTTTTTCAACCTGTTCCGCAGCAAAGAGGCCTGACATGACACCTACCCTGATCGGAATTATCGGAATCCTGATACTCATGGTGTTGATCTTTCTGGAGACACCGGTTGGATTTGCCATGGCCATCATCGGCATTACGGGATTCGGGTATATCATCAGTATTGATGCGGCACTGAACATGCTGGCCAAAGATCTGTTTGATGTTTTCGGATCTTACAACCTTACGGTTATTCCCCTGTTCATCCTCATGGGACAGGTTGCCTTTCATGCCGGAATCAGCAGCCGGCTTTTTCATGCCGCCTATAAATTCATGGGACACTGGCCCGGCGGACTTGCCATTGCGACCATCGGCGCATGCGCCGGTTTTTCGGCCATATGCGGATCAACCAATGCCACCGCCGCCACCATGGCCTCCGTTACCCTTCCGGAAATGAAAAAATACGGATACAAGGACAGTCTGGCTACCGGCGTGGTGGCAGCCGGGGGGAGTCTGGGTATTCTGATACCGCCCAGCGTGATCTTCATCATCTACGGCATCATGACGGAACAGTCCATCGGCAAGCTTTTCATGGCCGGCATCCTTCCGGGCATTCTGCTGACGATTCTGTTTATCCTTGCCATTCTGATCTGGACAACCGTACAACCGGAACTCGCACCCCGCGGTCCGGCTGCGGACCTGAAGGACAAAATACAATCTCTCTACGGCCTGATCGAAACCATCCTGCTGTTCATCATGGTCATGGGCGGCCTGTTTCTGGGTCTGTTTACGCCCACGGAAGCCGGTGCAGTGGGAGCCTTCGGTACAATTATCATCTCCATGCTCCGACGGAAAATCGATTTTTCAGGGCTGGTCCAATCCCTGCTGGAAACAACCAGAATCTCCTGCATGATTCTGGTCATTGTCGCAGGCGCAACGGTTTTCGGACACTTCCTGGCCATCACCCGAATCCCTTTTGATATCGCAAACTGGGTTTCCGGACTGAGCCTGCCTCCCTATGCCATCATGGGGCTGATCATCCTGGTGTATCTGGCCGGAGGATGTTTTATCGATGCCCTGGCATTGATCATGCTCACCGTACCCATTTTCTATCCGGTGATCGATTCTCTGGGATATGACCCCATTTGGTTCGGGGTTGTGATCGTTCTGGTCACCCAGATCGGCGTCATCACGCCGCCGGTGGGAATCAACGTGTATGTCGTGAATTCCGTTGCCCGGGATGTGCCCCTGCAAACCATTTTCAAGGGGGTGATACCGCTCCTGATCGCACTTCTGGTGGCAACGGTTCTGCTGATCCCGTTTCCGCAGATCGCAACCTTTCTGCCGGGATTGATGAAATAGGCAACTGCTTTCTGTTATTATGAAGTCATTGCAAACCTTAATCAGCCGCAACCTGCAGATTCGCGTCATCGGCTTTGATGACGCGCCCTTTGCCCGGCGCCGGAACAGCCGCGTTTACATCGCAGGTGCTGTCTGTGCCGGAACCAGGTTTGAAGGAATGCTGTGGGGAAAGGTTCGAAAAGACGGCAATGATGCAACCGATGTCCTTTACCGGATGGTTTCCGGAAGCAAATTCCATGAACAGGTTCATATGGTACTGATCGACGGTCTGGCATTCGGCGGATTCAATCTCATCGACCTCCCGTTATTGGCCGGACAGCTTGACCGCCCCTGTGTTGCCGTGATGAGAAAACCGCCCGACATTGCCGCCATCCGAAATGCGCTCAGGCACTTTGATGACTGTCAGCACCGCCTTGATCTGCTGGAAAAAGCAGGACCTGTTCATCAGGCGGACAACTTCTGTTTTCAGGTCATGGGAGAAGATTCCGACATCACATCCGAAGCCCTCAAACGCATCTCTATTCAAGGCAATATTCCCGAAGCCTTGCGGATCGCCCACCTGATCGGCTCAGCGGTTATTACCGGTCAAAGCGGCCGGAGAGCATAGAAAGCAACCTGTGTATCCCTTTGGCTTCGATCCCGCTCCATGAATAATTTTAAGACTTCGTCGTTCAAACTCGCGGATAAGGGATAAATCCCTTATCCAGCTCAGACAGTGAACGACTCCGCTTTAAAATCATTCATTGCGCTGTAGAAAGTAAATATCCATATTCCTGAAACTTCATGAAAGAAACTTCGTAAATGAAAATCTTATGTTCACCAAGCATTATCAAAAAAACAATTTTTCCAGAAATTGCAGTTCGGGAAATGAAATCCCCTAAAAAGCACAACCAAAATTATTTTTGAGTAAATCACAGGTTTGATTTTTTTAATTCAATTTTGAGCCCAACTACTTTTTTTTTCGATGAAAACTGTCAATGATACATAGCCCACCCTCCCAAATTACAAGCTATCTAAAAATAAAGATTTTGTTTCAAGATCAAGGCGGATTCGATTTGTAAGCCACAGGCATATTGTAATATTCCGAAGACTTAAAAATCGAACCAACGCAGATGTTGGGTCAAAAGATAATTTTGAGATAGCTTGTAATGGTTCCTGAGATTTCCCCCCTGTCTTTCTCTGTGGATGGATATATGAGATCGGCAGAAAATGATACTTTTTGATATTTAATTAAATATTTGATATGAGTCTCGCCAAACCACAACCCAATGACAGCCCAATTTAAATTTCGATAAGAAGACTTTTCAAAACCTTATCCAATGACATCTGGATCTAAGGAGAGAATCAGGCCATGTATAAAGTGATTATCAAACTGTTGTTGATATTTTTTATTAGTGCTTGTAGTCGCTCTTTATCCCCTTCACTCACCACCCTGCCAAAAATCCAAACCGGTAATCTTCCGGAAGGCACAATGGAGATAACCATACCATTTCTTAGCAATTGTTCCCATTCGCAGGATCAACTACTACAGTTCAATCCGGATGAACCGATGCTTATCCTGGTGCATGGCTGCAATGGGTCTGCCGGCAAGTTCCTGGCCCTTGCCAATGTATTCGCTTTTCATGGGCAACAAACGGCTTGTTTTAATTATAATGACCGCGACAGCATGATGACCAGTTCCGCCCAATTCATCCGGGCGATTCGAGTACTCCGTGAACACATGAACAATCCAAAAATAACAGTAATCGCCCATAGCCAGGGCGGCCTTGTTGCCCGTAAAGCGTTGATTCGAGAACGGACAGAAGCCTCCCAATGGGAACAAGATATTGAACTGCACCTGATTACTATTTCTGCCCCCTTTGCGGGCATATCTGCCGCAAAATATTGTGGCTCCAATGTCGCCCTTTTTTTATCCTTAGGCGCTAGCATTCCCATTTGCCAGATGATTACCGGCGATAAATGGAGTGAAATTCACCATTCATCCGACTTTATCCAACAACCCGGGACCCTGATTGATCCGGTGGATTATTATCTGAAAATCGTCACAGATGAGCGGGAAAGTTGCCTGTATCAAAATGAGGCGGGCGAGTGTATTGAGAATGATTATATATTCACTGTGGAGGAGCAATATTTCACCAAAGTGGATATCGACCCTTTGCTGGTGAATGTTGAGGTTAATGCCGGTCATATGGAAATTGTGGGTGATGAGAATATTATTCCCACCAAGCTGATCAATGTTCTGCAGAAGCAGGGCATCATGAATCCAACACCGCCATCGTCCAAAAAAGAACTGGTAAAGCTTCTTGAAACGCTATATTAGAACTGCTCTCCATATGGCCGTTGCTCAAAGGAAGAGAGGAGATTGAATTGTCCATGGAAAGAACCACGAAAATTCGCAATAAAATAGAAGAACTTTTCATCAGCCGGAAACTGGCAGTACTGACGACGAGCAATGCCGGGCAGCCCTATACCAGCCTGGTTGCCTTCTGGGGGACAAATGCGAATTGAGTTGCCATGAATTTATTTTGTGTATAATTGATAAAAAGGATCTGTCACCGGATGAGAAGCAGGAATTTCTGGAAATCATCATCCGATACAAGGACAGTCTGGTTCCATTGATTGTTCCGCTGACATTGATCAACCGTTATGTGAGAAAATATGATCAAGCCTACCTCAGGGAGCAGATTTATTTACATCCACATCCGGTGGAACGTAAACTTCGGAATCATGTTTAAAATTCCGAAGGGGGTGGAGAAAGAATTTTATGTTTGGTATACCCCATAAAAATTTTAATCCATATTATGACCCGCTGCACTTCTTGAAGCAGAACATAACAACCTTCACTTTGAATGTCGGTTTCCGACTGATTCTTGGATATGGCGCAATTTTACTCTTTCTGATTCTGACCGGATGTTCCACCTCAAACCTGATTTCAGAAGACCGGCAGAAAGAATGGACGCCCCTCCAATCAGAAAAATCCATTCAGCAACTGCAGCAGGAAGTATTGCAGCAGATTGATCCATTCAACCGCTATCAGCGCGGCACAATCATGCGCGTGACAGCCTCCGACATCTGGAATTCAACCCTGATTCGTTGGATGACACCGCTTGACCGGGATAAACAAAAATTTCAGGCACGTCTTGCACTCTATCACCAGGGTATTGAATATACCTTTCTAAACGGTGAAAAAAAAGGACAGACCATCGGTTTTGACGGACAAAGTTATGAATACGTTAAAACCGAAAAGCGCTATACGGAGAGTACGGGCAGTTCTCTATATCTGGGCCCCCTGCAAAGCTACCTGGAGTGGAGCCAGACTCTGATGCGCCACCCCACACAAAAACTTCTGGGGATGCGTGAGATAAACAATATACCATACTGGATTGTATACACTGTTGAGGGTTCTGTGCAAAATTGGATCAACATGACCAATATCTGATTTACATTAATGCCCAAAACAGCCGAATCGACTATGTTGAGTTCACCATGCGAGACCTCATGAAGTCTTATAAAGGTGTGGTTCATTATAAGAACCACAAAACGGTCCAAGGAATACTGATGCCTTTTTGGATTGGTATTGCAGATGGCTGCGAAGTAATTTTTTGGATGCGGTCATTTCAATTTCATTCGGGAATTCATTAAAAGAAATGATCCGCGCTCTGGTCTTTTGGCTGCTTTTCTGCCGCTGCCTGTTGGGATAATAAATGTTCCAGCCGATTTCGATAAACAATCATCATACGATATTCGGGGAGTTCCGTCTTGTAAAGACCGGGAAAACGCGCAATGACAAAAACATCCGATTCTTTTCGCCATGACAGGGAAAATCCTCGTCCGTCCTCGATGGGTATCTTTTGAGGGGGGCCGTATTTTTCCTTTATCGTATTGATTAAATTTGGAATTTCTTTTTTGACGGCCATTTTGATCAAAAGTGGGCATCCAGAGTTGTTGTCATAAATAAGTTCTACAAAATCAAACAGCGAGCCCGTCTCTTTGGTATGCCGGAAGGTCAGCTTTGTGGCCGGATATTCTTTACGCACCATATCGTTAATGTTCAGCTTTTGGTCCAATTCAGCCAGATCCGGGTATGTTTTTTTCAGAAATCCTGTGTATTTCAAGTCCAAATAGATGGTGCTTTTTCTATTCACCGCTTCGGATCCAAGCGTTTTGATAAGTTGATTGCGCATTGATGAATCGATGACCGTATTGGCACCGATATCCATGAAATGAAACGAATCCGGCATGTTAGTAACAGAACCCGATTCCCTTTGCGGTTGTCCGCATCCTGCGGACAACATGCTGATCATTATACAAACAGACATCCTTTTTACCCAGTTCCGCGGAAAGTACATCATCATGGTAACCTACTTTTTTATTTCAGATTCAGTTGTTGCTCACAGCTTACCCCCTTCTTACCATCCATTTCACTAATTTTCATGTGATTTTTTCTAAAATCTATGAACCTTCCCCAAAAAACTGTTCTCGCAGTTAAGCCACTTTTTTCTTCGGCGATAGGAATATGATATCTGGATTTCCTTGAAAACCGTCCCCTGAGATCGGAGATCAAATATCCCTAAAAAGCTCTCACTTAAAAACTGGGTATTTATCGTTGATAGAAATCAGGAATGACGATATTTTCCGGCGGTAGCGCAATGAATGATTTTAAAGCGGAGTCGCCGTTCATTAACTTCCCTGATCCTGTTTGTTGATTACGAGCCCTTATCCACGAGTTTGAACGACGCAGTCTTAAAATGATTCATGGCGCGGTGTCTGATCCACCTCCCATTTTTCATCATCTTATCACGGTATCAATTCAATTTCGCTCGCCAACTTTTCGGTAATGCTCCGGGAAGCATCACACGCTTCTTTGACCATCCGGTTGATTAAATCCGAAACCGAAGGGGTGTCTTCGATCATGCCGGTCACCTGCCCGAGCAGGAGAACGCCCTGATCCGAATCCCCATGGGACATGGCCAGTTGAATCGGCTTGAAAGCGTTGGCCATCCGGGCCAGGGTAATGGCTTTCCGGTATCCGGCAAACAAAATGCCTGCCGTCAGTTTGAGCCAGGGAAATCCATAGGCCTTTGCCGCGTAACGGGAATTGACCAGCGCTCTGAATATCACGAACCGGCTTCTGACCAGTTTTTCCGTTCCCGGTGATTTCATCGCCCGGCAGGGAAGCCCGTCGATCCGATCCGAATAGACCGTATCATGAACGCTTCTTTCAATGCTCTGCCTTTTCATGTTTTCATGGACCGGGCTCTCCAGGGTATTCATGAAACGGGTTCCCATGGCGATTCCTTCCGCTTTCAAGGCAAGGGCTGCCGCCAGTCCGCTGCCGTCCGCAAAACCGCCGGCTGCAATGACCGGAATCACGACCGCATTGGCAATACTCGGGGTCAATACCAGGGAGGTGACCGCTCCGCCATGAGCGGCTGCTTCGTGGCCGGTGACGATCAGCGCATCGGCACCGTCTCTTTCCGCTGCTTTTGCATGCTTGTGGGTCACAACCGTTGCAACAACCTTTCCGCCGTATGAATGAACCTTTTTGACCAGCCAGTCCCCTTTTCCCAGTGAATAATTCACGACCGGAACCTGTTCCTGAATCAGGACCTCCGCCTTTTTGCCGGCCCCGGGAATCAACAGGGGAATATTGGCGCCAAACGGCTTATTGGTTAACTGTTTCACGGTTTTCACCGCTTTTCGGATCTCATCCGTATTCAGATTTCCGGTTGCCAGAATCCCGAGTCCGCCGGCATTGGATACCGAAGCCACCAGTTCAGGCGTACTGACACCGGTCATTCCGGAAAGGATAATGGGATATTGGATTCCAAATAGCTCCGTTATTCTTGTTTTCATGTGAACCATCCTGTTTTGCCCCCCAAAATATATTTCATGACCGGTCACCCAATGGGCCTTTTCCGGTCAGGAAAAAAGTGATCCATTGAAATCCCAGTCTCAGCAGTTCCGTTTCCGAGTTTTGGAGTTCCGCCATTCTTTTTTCAGACAGGGAAAAGCGATCCAGAAAGGAGCTGTTGAATATAAACGCTTTGAACGTATCCATATTATAGCTGGCCATGAACGCCATCTTGAATGACCGGGCGTTCAAACCCTGCTCTCCCCATGGGTTTGTCCGAAAGATTCCGTCCAGATCCGCCCAGGGATCGTTCATCTCAATAAACGGCTGAATCTCCTGATTGTCAATCCAGTCATTCACGGTCCAATCGTTTATAGTATTATGTCCCCGGCAATAGGAATGAACGGCAATAAAATGATGGACATCCCGGTTGCCCATGCGGTCCAGGGTGGAAACACCCCGCTCCATGGGATAGGCTCGGCAGGAAAACGGACGGTCCTCATACACGCGGCATCCGTCTTTGGATAAAAAGAAACAGGCGCCGTCATCCTGATCCGACATCTTCAGCATGACATTCGGGAAATACGGATTCTCCCGGATGGCCGTAAAAGTGTACCTTTCCAAAAATTCCCCGGAGGTTATCCCCAGCCTGTTTTTCAACCGGATAATATCATACGGATACAGATACATGTCCGCCTTCCGGCAGCAGGCCGTAAAACACGGCAGCCCGGAATGGCATTGGAAGGAAAATCGTTCTCCTTCCCGTATATGTCTGTTTTCCCTTGCCGCACGTGCTGAACATTCCATTCTTTCACCTGTCCATATCATGATCGCAGATCTGTTATCATCATTCCGGCCCGGATTCAACCGTATCACATTTCCGGCCCGGCAACCACATGTACAATGTTTTTGATCCTGATACAATGCCTTGACACCAATTCAAGGCTCTGCAATAATTTACAATCATTTCCCGTTCCTTGGTTTTTCAAAAAGGCATAAGCCGCCTGTAGGGGGTTGATTGGATATTGAGACCATACAGACCGAATTATTGCAGAAATTCAAGGCTGTTGAAGACGCAAGCCGCCGATACTTCCAATCCGCATATGTCTCACAGGAAAGCGAAGATCGATATCGACTGCTTGCCGACAATATCACGGATGTGATCTGGACGGCCGATTTTCTGTTTACACCTTATTATATCAGCCCCTCCATATCCAGATGGCTCGACTATACTGCCGAAGAATACATAAAGCTTCCGGTGGAAAAGCAGCTGACACCCGAATCCCTGGAAAGAGCGGCACGAAAGCTTTATGAGGATGCCTGCAAGGAAGAACGGGGCGAACTGGACCATTCCGTCCCCACCACCATCGAACTGGAATTTTATCACCGGAACGGCTCCATTGTCTGGGCAGAGTCCAACATCTCCCTGATCCGGGACAGCAACGGCATCCCGGTCGGACTGCTCGGGATTTCAAGGGATATTTCCGCCCGCAAACAGATTGAAAAACAATTGCAAAATGCCCACGCAAACCTGGAAAAGCGCGTCATCGAACGAACCAAGGATCTGATCGCCACCAACAAGCAACTGATCGAAGAGATTGAAAACCGAATAAAGGCGGAGCAGGCCCTTCGGGAAAGTGAGATCCGATATCGGGAGTTTATCGAAAATGCCCCCATCGGAATGTTCACGGTTGATCTGGAAGGAAAATTCACTTACGCCAATCAGGCCTGCCGTAAGCTGACCGGATATACCATCGAGGACTGGATAGGAAAACCGTTTATGCCCATGGCCCACCAAGACGATATCCCGATCATCAAAAACAAAATGCAGGCCTCCATCCGCGGGGACAAATCACTCACACCCTATGAAGTCAGAATTATGGATGCGTCCGGTAAGACTCTCTGGGTGGAAGTCACCTCGGAAGCACTGTTTAAAAAAAACCAGGCCGACGAACCGATCGGATTCCAGGCCTTTGTCAAGGATATTACCGAACGGAAACAGGCAGAGGAAGAATTGCAGAACACCAACAAGGCGTTGAATGAATCCCTGAAAACCCTCCGAAAAGCCCAAAGCAGGCTGGTCCAGTCAGAGAAAATGGCTGCCCTGGGCGATCTTGTCGCCGGTGTGGCCCATGAGATCAGCACACCGCTGGGTGTCGGCCTGATGTCGGCATCCTACCTGAATGATACCACACAAAAATTTTATGACCGAATGACCTCCGGTCAATTGAGCCGGTCCGAATTTGAAAAATACACCCGGAATGCCCGGGAAGCCGCAAGCCTGGTGCTGAATAACCTGACGCAGGCTGCCGATCTCCTGAACAGCTTCAAACAGGTTGCCGTGGATCAGTCCGGTGACGAACAGCGCGTTTTTGATCTGAGCCAGTATCTGAATGAAATCCTGATCAGCCTGCAACCCAAGTATAAAAGAACCCAACACACCATTACCATCAGCTGTCCGGAATCCTTAAAAATCAACAGCTACCCCGGCGTTTTTTCCCAGATTCTTACCAACCTGGTCATGAATTCACTGATTCATGGATTTGAGGGGGTGGAACAGGGAAGGATTATCATCCATGTCTCGGTTGACCATGACAACCTGCTGCTTCACTACACGGATAACGGTGTTGGGATGAACCCCGGTATGGTCAAAAAAATCTTCGATCCTTTTTTTACCACCAAACGCGCTCAGGGGGGAAGCGGACTTGGGATGCATATTGTGTACAACCTTGTCACGCAAAAGCTCAACGGCCAGATCGAATGCACCAGTGCGCCCAGGGAGGGAATTGCCTTTGCCATCACAATTCCAATCGTCACGTGACCCGTATTCTCCTGCTGCAACTGCCGATCCCCCAGCTGAATTTCGGCCGCAGAACCGGCAATATCCCTATGGCTGCCGCATGCCTGAAACAGGCTGTCCATGGCATGCCGGACCTGTCGGTGGAAATTCTTCCGGAAATTGCCGCCTCCTACCTGGGGGACTCCGCCCTGGTCCGACTTCTCGTTGAGAAAAAACCGGATATTGTCGGCTTTACCCTGTTCAACTGGAATGTGGAACGTTCCATCCATATTGCCCGTCGGATCAAGGCAGCCTGTAAACTGAAAATCGTGTTCGGCGGTCCGGAAGTGACCCCGGACAATACCATGAACGGACTTTCCATCGCTGACTTTCTGGTCTATGGGGAAGGAGAATCCATATTCCGACAACTGCTTCAGGATGATCGGATCTGGAACAAAGGAAAAGGAGAGGGGATTTCCGAAAACATTTTCCAATCCGCCAAAAGCCCCTATGTCGAAGGACTTCTCGACCCTTCCATCAACCGCCTCATGTATCTGGAAACCCAGCGCGGCTGCCCTTTCCGTTGCGGGTTCTGCTACTACAACAAATCCATGAAACAGCCGGCACGGGCTGCCGAAGATGTGGTGATCCAGGCTGTAGAATGGGGTTTGCGTCACCAGGTTGAAGAGCTGTGCATTCTGGACCCGTCTCTGAATTCACGGCCGGATCTTCCGTCCCTTCTTGGCAAAATCGGAGCCATCAACACGAAAAAAGCGATCTGCATTTCCGGTGAAACCAGGGCGGAACAGATCGACAACCACATAGCAGACCTCTTTGCCCATGCCGGCTTTTCCCTGTTTGAAATCGGTCTGCAAAGCACCAATCCCGAAGCGCTCAGGATCATGAACCGGAAAACAGACCTTCCCCGTTTTCTGAACGGAACCGCCCTTCTCAAGGAAAGGGGCATCCTTCCCCGGATCGATCTGATTGTCGGGCTGCCGGGGGATACCCTGGATACCTTCAGACAATCGGTTGATTTTATTGCAGCACACGATCTGTTCGATGACATCATGGTCTTTCCCCTGTCCGTGCTGCCCGGAACCGATTTCCGGAAAAATCATCAGGCCCTGCAACTGACCTTTGAAGACAGTCCGCCGTATTCGATTGTGCGCACCCCGGCATTTTCCCGTGAGGACATGCTGTCCGCCTTTGATTATGCGGAAGAAATTTTCGACATCTCCCTGTTCCCGGACCCCCATATGGATGTATCTTTCCGGACGGTTTCCGCAGAATCACCTGTCCATCATCATCAGGTGACCATCCATGGCCGGGAATATATTTCCAAGCTCCTGATCACGCCGGAAAGCGCCCTGCCGGAAATAGTAACCCTGTCCGCCCGGCTGACCCATCCATATCAGGTTTTTATTACACCGGATGTTTCCGATAAAGAGCATGTAAAACATATCCTTGGGATTGTTTCCGGTGAAAACCCGCATACTCCTTTTGAGATCGTGTTTCTGGAACCGGCTTTCCCGGTCCATACAGAAGAACTTCTCTCCGCTGTACGGATCAAAAGGCCCCACTATCTGGACAATGACCTTCGCTTTCTGTATGATACCTCCGGCAACCGGGCGGTTATCTTTACGCTGGTTTCTTCCCATGAAACCATTTTCTTTTCCGGTGCGATGAAACGGCAGGTATTCTGGTGGAAGCAATCCATTCTTCCTTCAAAATCCGATCTTGACGGCCTGTCCGATTTTTCCGGAATTCTGATCGATACCCGGCACTCCGACCATGAGATCCAAACCTGGCAGGACCGCTTTGCCGGTTTTTCATCGGATATCCTGTTGATCAACTTTGCCAAAACAAAACACCAGAAACGCTGGATCAATTTGGCTGCCGGGGATGATTATTATGCGGATGTTTTATAAGCTTGAACGTGACTTTGCCGGAGATGATTAATGGATTTCAATTGTCCAGCATATTTGATATCATAAAGTGAAAAACAAAAACCGGAAAATACTTGAGAAGGAAACAATCTTGGCTGCCAAACAGATCAAAATCATCTCCTGGAATGTCAACGGCCTTCGGGCTGTCATGCAGAAAAATTTTTTGGATATTGTAAAAGACCTTGATGCGGATATCCTGGTTCTGCAGGAAACCAAGCTTCAGGAAGGTCAGAGGACCGAAGACATGATCAGCATTCCTCCCTATGAATCCTATTGGTCCTATTCCACGGTCAAGAAGGGATACAGCGGGGTGGCTGCCTACTCCCGGATCAAGCCCCTAAATGTCAAAACCGGAATCGGAATCCCCCGGTATGATGATGAAGGCCGTATCCTGGAACTGGATTTCAACGATTTTCTCCTGTTCAATATCTACTTCCCCAACGGGGGAATGAGTGAAGACCGCCTCCAATACAAACTGGATTTTTATCAGGACTTTTTCACCTATGCGGATATGCTCAAAAAAGCCGGCAAAAGTCTGATCATCACCGGTGATTTCAATACCGCCCACAACGAAATCGATCTCCGGCATCCAAAGGCCAATGAGAACAGTTCGGGGTTTCTGAAAATTGAACGGGAAGTACTGGATGATCTGGTTCAGCGGGGATACGTGGACACCTTCCGGCATTTTTATCCGGACAAGGTTCAGTACTCATGGTGGTCATACCGATTCAGTGCCCGGAAATCCAATGCCGGGTGGCGTATTGACTATTTTTTTGTCACGCAGGACATTATTGACAAAGGGTGGATCAAAGAGCCGTTTATCTTAAATGACGTCTTGGGTTCGGATCACTGCCCGGTAGGACTTCTTCTGGAATACTAGAGACCGAATTCAGCGCGCAGGCGTTTGGACAATTCCGTCACAACACCGAATGCCTTTTCCACTGTTTTTTCACGATCCGGATTTACCAGGCAGCAGGTAGCCGGAGACAGCAGGCTGCGGGAGAGGAGGAAATCCCGGTCAATCCCCTTCTGATCCAAAAAATCCCACAGGCTGATCAGTCTGGCGTGCAGGGAGTCTATGGTTTCCGCTTGAAACGGCTCCACATTGGTAGGAACAATCCCCCAGGAAAGGACGCCACCGCGATCCAGAAACCGCTTGATAGCCGGCGCATAGGAGGAGAACACCTCTCCGTTCTGATAAATATCCATGGATAGAATATCCAGATCCAGGTTCAGCAGAAAATCCCAGTCTGGATTTCCGCACAGATGAATCCCCCGCGGTCTTTCGGTCATGGCAAAAAAGGATTCCATGTCTACCCTTGCCCTGGCGCTGTCATAACCGGACAGGGCACTGAAAATAAACTGCAAGCCCGGCTCATCCACAAACATGAAGGCATGGGGATTGACTGCCTTCAACCTTTCCAGTTGCACGTTGATGCGTTTGGCCATGAACTCGAACATCAGGGGCCGGATGTTGTCGTCAAACAGAATCGGCCGCTGATCCTGATCCAGGACATTCAGGCCGAAGCTGATGGGGCCTTCCAGCTGCCCCCGGATGGCCGGACGATCCGACAGGTCCATTTTCAGAAATGCATGGTAAACCTGGGAATATTGCTCGCTGATATCAAAAAACGCCGGCTCCTCAAAATGGACCATGGCCGTTTCATACTCTTCCATAAACTTGTCCATGGAAAAACCGAGCTTCTGATTGTCCATGTCCAGCACGATTCCCGGAAAGTGCTCGGATGCCTGCACATACATGTCTTCGTAGTAGTTCAGGTTGGGAAGCTGCGGCCAGAATGGAATATCCAGAGACAGAGCCATTTCCAGAGCGCGCTGGGGATCTTTGTGCGGCATGACCGCCATGGCGGTTGTATAAAGGTTTCCCGGGATGGGCATAAGGCTGAATCTCCCTATAGCATTTTAATTGTTTCTATAATATCTTCGGCTTCTCGTTCCGTCATGATGGACCTGATCCGGCATCCAGAGGCAATATCCGGATAGCGCGTTATTTTATTTCCAGAAACAAACTCGCTTATAACTGCCTCAGCAGCCACTTGCCGATCATCCTGATCTGTTCATCGATTTTGTTATGAAAGGTGATGGTCACAAAGAACAGTGCCAAAAGATACAATCCGTCCATCCGCGAACAGATGAATCCGGGAAGATGACCTTGCATCCACCCGGTGCAGACGGTCTTGTTCTGCACCACCACAAACCCCACCCCGATGGCCAGCAGCAGCAGAAAAAAAACCGGGTACAGACCAAAAACCAGAAACGAAACCGCCGCTTCGGGACCGTTCACAATCGAACCGAGGGAAATTCCGATCAGCAACCCCAGGGTCGCGATGGACAACAGGCTCGCAAACTCTTCAATGGGAAGGATAATCTTGTTTACAAAAAACGAACCCCCCTCCCCGGTTCGGCCGATAATCAGCCGGTGCAGTGCTGCCGAAAGGTACAAAAATATCAGACAGTAGGCAATGGTAACCGGCGCAATATACTCCCCGAACAGCTGAAACGAACGCAGCTTCAGGCTCAGCGAAATATCCGCATAACGAAAATAGGATTTCATCCATTTCCATCGCAGCAGATCGCCCTGAAACAGGAACAGCAGCTTGGTGAGCAGGCCGATCAGGATAAAGGGCAGGATTTCCTTTTGGATTCGTTTTAAATAGATTTTCATGATTTCACTTATCTGTATTCCAGTACGTGTACGCCATTATCACGAATCGGATCGCTTGTACAGATCCTGTAAAAATTCATTGAGATACATACCCACTACCTGACTCCAAAAAATCATATTTTCTTTCCATGTTTTTGCAGCCACACCCTTCCCTTTTCAGTCAGCTTATACTTCTGCAATCGGCTTTGAGGCTTTTCCGGAATGGTATATTCAATCAGCCCCTGATCCAGCAGTCTCGAAATGGCTCGATTTTCCGCACCGGATACGATCTTATGCCCCAATTCTTTTGCAATTTCACTGCGCGACAAAGGTTTTTTCAACTTTTTTACGATGGCAATATCCACAGCTGACTCTAGCCCCGACTCTAGCCCCGACTCTAGCCCCGACTCTAGCCCCGACTCTAGCCCCGACTTAGGCCTTGACTCGGCCTGCGGCCCGAGTTCCGCCCCCTCCTCCCCATCCACGGGAATACTCACAGAAAACATATCCCCCTCGACAAACAATGGTTTGGCCCCCTTGGTATACAAGGGCAGATACCGGCTCACATTCATCACCCCGGAGCCCAGCTCATCAAACCGGCCCAACTGGATCATGAATTTGCAGATGGTAGGATTTTTCGGACACGGGGTAAAATCAGCTGGATCAATGGGACCGGTCCCGTTGGGGATGTTGGGATTCTTGAACTCCACCCGGTTACGGTAAATGACCATAGTAGCCGGCCGGGCATCCGTGTACTCCCGGTGGGCGATGATGTTGGCCACCAACTCCCGGAAGATCTTGTCCCGCAGGCTAATACGCATATCTCCTTCCAGATAAAACGGGTCATTGAGATGCTTTTCCACAAAGCCCATGAGCTGGTCATAAGCGTCGATCAGGTTGGTGCGGACCATCAGCCGGTCATCATAGCGCTCCGTATCCTTGCGCCGCAACAGGGCATCAAACTTGTAGGCCGGTACATTGGCCTGAATCACCTCATCCGTGCCGAACATCAGAACCGCGGCCAGGGTATACCCTTCATGATTGGTGAAAGAATCTTTTTTATAAAACCCGGCTTTTATCAGCAACTTTTCCGGCGCCAGCCCGACCCACGGATGACTGGAATGATTGGCGCGCATCAGCCGGGCCGACCGGTCAAACAGATCCGGCCGGAAATCCTCCAGGGTAACATAGGGCAACACCTTTTGTTCGGAGAAATAGCTGGTCTTGCGATTTACGATCCCGGCAATCTGTTCGGGCCGATCCACCCGGAAATCACCGTCTTCCCGGCGGATAAAGATATTCCCATGGCAGCGATGAACCTGAGAACTTTCCGGCACCTGAATGACGATCAGGGATTTCTTTTGATAGGTTATGTCATGCACAGACAGCACAAACACCGGATCGATTTTCTGGGGATTATTGGACAGATTCACCAGATCGGTTTTCAGGGCCGCCACCTGATCCGGGACCACACCTTTCACCGTACCTGCATCGGTTACTCCCAGCAGGATGGTTCCACCCTGGGTGTTCAGAAACGCACAGATGGTTTCAAACAGATTGCGCGGCAAGCCTCTTTGGGCTTCCTTGAATTCGAGCGTAAGACCTTCGCCCTTTTGCAGCAGATGTTTGATATCGCGAATCATACCATGCCACACTTTGCCTCAATCGATTCCGGACAAAAAGACTGGGATACAATCAATTTTAACCATACTATGGCTTCCCGTTTTTTCAAGGTTTCGGATGTCATTGTTTTCCAACACTGCGTTTTAATATCGCTACTGAATTCAGGATCATATTCTCATTCGTATCAAATGATTCAAAAAAAAGGAATAGAAATTCATTTCAATGGAAAGATCGAGAAATCAACAAGGGGTATTTTTGCGGGAAATGTCAACTGTTGCCTATTCTGCAACAGTTGAAAGAGAGATTCATCTGTTTAAAAATTTCTATATCAGCAGCTCCAGATCTTCCAGCGGATAGGCCATGCACGGATGGATGTATCCGTATTTGCGATCCGATTTTCGGATCTGGGCCCCGGCTGGATGGAAAACCTTTCCGGAAAGTAGTTTGGTGCGGCACAGGCTGCACACGCCGGACCGGCAGGATGTTTCAAGGGTAATGTTGTTTCTTTCCAGGGAATTCATCAATGGTTCTCCGGCTGCGGCTTCAAAAACCCTGCCGTTTTTCAGCCGGATCTGAAAACGGTCTGCTTTGGTAATCTGTTCCGGCCAGCCCGGATGAGCGGTGATGTCCGCAGGGGGGCCGAAAATCTCGATCCGGATGCGGCGTTTGGGCACGCCCAGTTTTTCCAGGTTCGAAAGAACAAACCCATACATGGCCTCCGGTCCGCAGAGATAGAACATTTTTTCCGTGAGGCCCTGATTCCCCAGCGCCGACCGGATCACTTCTCCCGTGATAAACCCGGTATGCCCGGCATAGGAGGAAGACGGTGCCGTGATCACATGGGTGACGGACAGGTTCACATGGCGGGAAGCTCGTTCCGACAGCTCCTGGCTGAAAATGATATCATCCTCCTGCTGCGATCCGTAGATCAGGTGAATCCGGCGGTCCATGCCTTTATCCGTCACCTCCCGGATCATGCTCATGAACGGGGTGATGCCGCTTCCCCCGGCAAGAAAGACCAGATCCTTGCCATGGAACAAGGGATTGTGATGAAAATATCCGGCCGGCGAAGTGCTCTGAAACCCGTCTCCGGTCTTGACTTCATCCATCAGGTAGTTTGAAAAAAAGCCGTTTTTAACCCGGCGCAGCGTGATGTCGTAATAGGCTGTCTGGCCGGGTGAGGACGATATGCTGTAAGGGCGGCTGGTTCTGATCCCGTTCACATCCAGGAACAGGTTGATATACTGCCCGGCCAGAAACGGCGGCAGGTAGTGATCCCCGGACACCAGCCGGAAGGTTTTGGCGGACGCGGTTTCCTCCCGGATTTCCGATACGGCCAGATTCAGCTTCCGGGGATGAAGACGTTCGATGATCCGGCTCACCTGCCCTTTCTCAACAGACCGGTCCGGTGCCTGTTTCCGAAGAATCCGGATTTCCTGTTCGATCTCGGAAAATCCGCTGATTTGCTGTTTTACTTTTTTCTTCATGATGTTTCCTTGTCACTTCAATTGACGGATCAACTTCCTCGCGGCAGACTGGCCGGACATCAGTGTGGGCTGAAACCCGCCCATTCCGGCAAAGGCGCCGGCATGATACAGGCCTTCAATGGGAGAGCTGCCGTCCAGAAACAGCTCCGAATCCCTGGCTGATTGCTCAAATCCATAAATGGCTCCGCCCGGATGCCCCAGATAACGCATGTGCGTCAGGGGAGTGGCCACATCGATCTCCTCAATATGATGCCGGACATCCGGAAACACCTTATACAAAGTGTTCAGCATGTCCTGTGCATACCGGTATTTGGTTTCATGGTAACGGGTGGTGGGAATGGAAAGCCATGGCTCGGAATAGGCCAGTGAAACAATCGCAGCCTGACAGGCCCCTTTGGGGGAAAATTCCGGATCATCCACATCATAACAGGTAAACAGCATGGCCATAGGTGGGTCCAACGTTCGGAAGGTTGAAAAAGCCAGGTCGTTGTCCGTTGTTTCCGTTATGAAGTTGGTTGCTTCCCGGATTCCCAAAGCTTCCGGTTCCGCGTCCATTCCCAGAAAAATCGTCACCGCCGATGTCCCGACGGTCCGGGCCCCAAGCTCTCGCCGACTCTCTTCCGGTATGTGTTCCCTGTCGATCAGTTCCACATAGGTCGTATAGGTTCCGGCATTGGAAACAATATTGGCGGTAGCA
Source organism: Desulfobacteraceae bacterium (assembly GCA_003599865.1). GTDB lineage: Bacteria > Desulfobacterota > Desulfobacteria > Desulfobacterales > SURF-7 > QZKS01. The sequence goes on along the minus strand of QZKS01000056.1, from coordinate 1,851 downwards.
ATCTCATCACCCTGATCCGTCACAATACCCGTTACCCGGTTATCTTTTACAATGATTTTTTTCACCCCGCAGTTGAAATGGACATCACCCCCGGCCTGTATATAGGCGTTCAGCAGGGCATTGGACAGAGCCTGTGATCCTCCCTTGATATGAAAGGGCTTGAACTCCGTATAGGCCCAGAAAATAACGGCAAAATCACCAAAGGGAAGCCGGGAGGGAGGCATGCCCATATATGACCAGTAAATGCCGACGGCTGACTTCAGCAGCGGATTTTTGAAAAACTCATCCAGGACCGACTGGGTGTCTTTCAGGGCATATTGAAAATACACCGGATGTTTTTCCGAGGTCGCTTCCGGGTCCTTCATGATGACCACATGAATCCACTGGTTGCAGAACGCCCAGACCAGATCAAAAAATCCGTCTATTCCGGATGTCTCCTGCGGAAATTTCGCCTTGAGCGCTTGGATGGCTTCTGCGCGGTCTGCCTTGAGGGTGATGTCCATTTGACCGGGCAAGACCGCCCGGTAAAGATTCTCCATCTGAACAAAGGCAAGATCTTTCATCATGTCCAGATCCTTCAGCATGGAGCGGAGCGGACCGGGAAAGCTCTCCGTACCCATTCCGCTCAACTGGTGCAGGGCCACTTCAAACTCGAACCGCCCCCGCACAAAACTGGTGGCGCACCCTCCGGGGATATTATGGCGTTCCAGCATCAGGGTTTTCACCCCTGCCCTGGCCAGGGTCAGACCGGCGGTAAGACCCCCGTTTCCTGCGCCGATAATCACGGCATCGTAATCCGTCATATCCGGCTCCTTTTATACTCCGTCTGAATGTCCAAATTGGATATCCTTGTAATGCCGTCCACTTTTATAATACTCTCCGTTCCCATGCAAGACATCAATTACCGTCCCATCCGGCGATTCTGGCCCAGAGCCACCAGGCGGCATATGCCCTGCGGTTTCCCAGAAGGTCATAGTCGGATGCATGGGCAGGATCGCATTCATACCAGTCTCCCGGATGATCATTCATCCAGTCCAGGAGATGAGTCGGGGTGTTTCCCTGTGCATTGGGGTAAAATTCGTCTGTTTCATACTGGTGGGTGTCGTGAGACCAGTAGTCCAGACAAAAATAGCTGTTGGCCTTGCAGAAATCCACAATTCTTTTGTGGTTCTGATACGGGGACCGGATATAAGGCGGTTCCGGCGTATTACCGTCGGAGCCTCTGGCATAACCGGTCATGAACACAAAGGTAACCTGATTTTCCAGGGTTCGGCCCTTGGCGCCGCCAGCCTTGTACAGTTCGATCAACTCCGAAAAATTATCCAGATAAATCTCCACATTATGTCCTTCAATGGAACACCAGGACCACATCACCACATTCACATCCTGATGGTCCGGATGATCCAGATATTCTACGGTCCGCCGATAATACGCGGTATGACCGCCCGCATCCGTCGTATCGTTGCTCAGATCGGCGGCGGAATAAACATTGACCGGTGAGGTGGGCCGATAGTGAATATCCAGGCTTCCGCTGACCGGATTGCCGTTGAATGTAACGGCAAATAGCGTGTCATCTCCTGATTTATAATCCTGAAGGTGATCCATGCCATCGGTTGTCTGGGAAGAGTGGGATGTTCCGCAATACATGATGTGCAGGTTGTTTCTGGCCCGGTTGATCGCCTCTACGGGAATGCTGCGCAGAACCGTCTCCTTGGCAATTGTATGATCCGCAATATATTTTCCTGCGGAAGAAATCGGAGCCGGATCATTTTCCGGAACTTCGGATTGCTCATTTCCTGTTTCGGCATCGGATGAATTTTCACCTTCCGGAGTGGTTCCCTGATCCTCTGA
>QZKS01000087.1 GCA_003599865.1 Desulfobacteraceae bacterium | reverse complement strand
AGTCAAACAGCGCGTGCAGGCGGAGACCTTTCTCCGGATCAGTTCCCTGGAAACACCGCCAACGATCTACAAGGGAGACCGGGTGGAAATCGTCGCCGGAAAAGGAGCCCTTCTTGTTTCCGCAAAAGGTCTGGCGCAGAATGATGGTTATCTCGATGAACAGATCAAGGTACAGAATATCCATTCCAAACGGATTGTTGTGGGCAGGGTGGTGGATCCGTCGACCGTGGCGGTGAATTTTTAACCCATGAAAACCGATACCCCATATACGGAGTCTGAAAACAGCATGAACTATAAAACCATCAAATCCATCATGAAATCAGCACTCTTTGTTTCTCTGCTGATCCCCTACGGCTGTTCCGCCCTGATGGGGGACAATGGTCCCCGGGTCATTCCCGCACCCGAGGGTCAGGACCGGCTCAACCAGTTCTATGCGTCCATCCCGCCGTCCGAAGGCTCCCTATGGACCGATTCCGGAGAAATGCTGTTCATGGACCAGCGGGCCCGGCGCATTGGGGATACGGTTATTGTGGATATTGTGGAAAATTCCTCCTCCAAAATGGACGCCAATACCTCAACAACCGGTGAATCCACCCTGGGCTATGAGATCGACGGCCTGACCGGGGCAGCCAATATCAATAAAAACCTGGGATCCGGCCAGCTGTTCAAAGCCGGCATGACCAATGAATGGAAGGGCACCGGTGCCAGCGACCGGAGCGGACAGCTCACGGCATCGGTCGGCTCCATCGTTACCCAGGTTCTTCCCAACGGCAACATTGTCGTCAACGGAAAACGGGAAATGACCGTGGATAACGAAACACAGACCATCAAGGTGTCCGGCATCATCCGTCCCCAGGATATCGGTCAGGACAACCGCGTGAAATCGACTTTTCTGGCGGAAGCCAAAATAGAATACATCGGAAATGGCGTACTTGCCGACAAACAGGCCCCGGGATGGGGCACCCGGATTCTGGATAAGGTCTGGCCGTTTTAGCCCGGGACAGTGAGCATCAAGGGGGTTGAATGAAACAAACAACAGGAACAAGGATTTATCCATCCATCTTCACGGCCATGATTTTTTTGTTATTCTGGGGTTTTTTTTCCGAAGCATCGGCTGTCCGGATCAAGGAACTGGTTGCCATCAAGGGGGTCCGGGAAAACCAGCTGATCGGCTATGGACTGATTGTCGGCCTGAACGGCACCGGTGATAAATCCGGGTCGGAATTCACGGTTCAGTCCCTGGCCAACATGATGGAGCGGATGGGTATCCATGTCACCAAAAATCAGCTGAACGTCAAAAACGTCGCTGCGGTCATGGTCACGGCGCAGCTTCCTCCCTTTGCAAGGGTCGGAAGCCGGATCGACATCATGGTTTCTTCGGTGGGAGACGCCAAAAGCCTTGCCGGAGGCACCCTGCTGCTGACACCGCTTCGCGGCGTGGACGGCAAGGTATATGCCCTGGCTCAGGGCGCGCTGGCCCTGGGGGGAATCGGTGATGCCGGAGGAGGGGCCACAAAAAATCATCTTCTGGCGGCAAGGGTTGCCGGTGGCGCAAGCATTGAAAAAGAGGTTCCCATGCAGCTGAATGGAAAAAAAGAACTGGTATTCACCCTGTTCAACCCGGACTTCACAACCGCTCTTCGAATCGCTGACACCATCAACCAGTCCCTTGGCGAAAAACTGGCGTTTACCATGGACTCCGGCACATTGGCACTGAACATCCCGCAAGACATGTCCAAACATGTGGCATCCTATATCGGCCGGATCGAAAATCTGGAAGTGGTGCCGGATACCATTGCCAAAATTGTGGTGAATGAAAAAACCGGAACCATCGTGATCGGAGAAAATGTCCGAATCTCCACGGTTGCCGTATCCCATGGAAATCTAAGCATTACCATCAAGGAACATGAATCGGTTTCCCAGCCGCAGCCGCTTTCGCAGGGTGAAACCGTTACGTTAAAAGAGACCAGCATCGAGATCAAGGAAGATGAAAGCAAGGTGATCCTGGTTCCGGAAGCCGCCACCATCGGAGAGCTTGTCCGGGCCCTGAACGCAATCGGGGTTACGCCGCGCGACCTGATCAGCATTTTCCAGAGCATCAAAGCTTCCGGAGCGCTTCAGGCGGATCTGGTCATCATTTAAACAGGAGGAAGGATCAGCCATGAAAATTCAACCCCAAACAGAATCATCCCGCAGCCCAAAATCAGTAACCGGAACCGGCAGGCCCTCGGAAGCGTCCAAATTGAAACAGGCTTGCGCCGACTTTGAAGCCATCCTTCTGGACGCCATGTTTCAGTCCATGCGGAAAACCCTGTCCGGAGATGACCTGTTTGGAAAAAGCCTGGGACGGGATCTCTATGAATCCATGTATTATACTCAAATTTCTAAAGAACTTTCAAATGGCAACGGCATGGGCCTGGGTGAGGTGCTGTACCGGCAGCTGAGCAGTCGTATCCAGCCGGAAACGGATCATAACGTGCTGTCCGGGTCCGTTCATCCGGGACCGGCCGAAAAAGATCCATTTCAGAAAAACGAACAACACGCCGATAAACACTAGAGGTAAAATAAAGGAGCGCCGCCATGGAAAAATCAGTCCATGATGAACTGGAAACCCTGTATTATCAAAAACTGGAACGCTATGAAGAGCTGGCGGAAGTGTTTACCCGGGAGCGAAAGATCCTTGAAAGCGCGGATCTGGAAGCCATGTGGAGATGTTCTGAGGAAAAGCAGAAAATTTCATCCCAAATCATCAAAATCCGTCAGGATATCCTGATCTTGTTAGATCAGGCCGGCATCGGTCACCACATGAATGAAACCACATTTCACACGCCGGCGATCCTCTCCCTGCTGCCGAAACAACAGAGCCGGACCCTCCGGAAAATCCATGTTTCCACGATCATGATCAAGAACAGGGTCCATGCCCTGTTGGAAGAAAATAAAAAGTTTATCACGGATTATCTGGGTATCCTTGATGAACTGATTGGAATCATAACCAATGCCGGCAAGCAGGAACCCCTGTATGACCATCATCGTTATTGCCATGGCGGGAAAAAAAACAATCTCCTGCTGCATAAAGAGGTATAGCCATGTCCGGTCTATCATCCGTTCTCAATACGGCAAAACTGGCTCTGAACGCCCAGCAATTCGGGCTGACCGTTGCCGGACACAATATTGCCAATGTCAACACGTCATCCTACAGCCGTCAGAAAATTCAATTATCCGCCACCGATCCGCTCAAATTCGGTGGACATCTTCTGGGCAGCGGGGTTGAAATTGAAACCATTCAGCGGGTGAACAACGAATTCATCGAAGAGCGTCTCATCAATTTGAAATCAGACCTGGCAGCCAATGAAGAAAGCGCAGCTTATATTCAGATCCTGGAGGCCAATTTCAGTGAAAATTCCGATACCAGCATCAGCAATATCCTGTCCGAATTCTGGAACTCATGGCACGACCTTTCCAACAATCCCATCGGTGCCTCGGAACGAATACTGGTTTATGAAACCGGCGTGCTGGCAGCTGACCGGATTCATAATCTGAATGAAGACCTGACACAAATGGAAAGCGATTTGAGCAGGGAAGTATTGAGTGCTCTGCCGGAGGTGAACCGTCTGTCTGCCGATCTGGCAAAACTCAATGCCGATATTGTGAGAAGTGAAGCCATCGATACGGCAAACGACCTCCGGGATCAGCGGAATGCCCTGGTGACCGATCTGTCAAAACTCATTGGCATCAAAACCTTTGAGCAACCCAATGGGGCTCTGATCGTAACGACCGGAAGCGGGTATTCGCTGGTGAACGGGGTGGAGTCCTATGCCCTTACGTCATCAGGGAGTGAAGTTCAGTATCAGACACCCAATGGGGGGATGATCACCATTACGGATCAGATCACGGGAGGATCCATCGGAGGCTGGCTGGTGATCCAGAAGGAAGTCATTCCGAAGTTCAAGACCGAACTGGATGTCATGGCCCATGAACTGATCTGGGCGGTCAACCTTCAGCACAGCCAGGGAGTGGGAGAGGAATATTTTTCCATGCCGGTCACCGGGACCAATGCAACCGGTGAAAGCGGTCTTCTGTCCACCCTGCGTTATGGCAACAAGATTGATTATTCCAAAGATTTTTCCATGTGGATTCAGGACAGCAGCACGCTGACGCCTACTTACACCAACCTGGAAATCGATATGGGACTCTCCACGGCAGCGATTTCCAACTGGACCGGATTGAATCCCGATGAAGACCGTTTTACCTATGAATTCACGGTTACCGACAGCGGAACCGTCAATGCAAACGCAAATTTTACCATTACAGACGGCCCGGGTATCGGTGTGGTCCAAACCGGCGCGGATGTCTCAACCGCCCTGAACGGGTCCATCGCAGCCCAGACCCTGACCATTTCCAGTGCCGACGGAACCCGGACAATCTCCGTTGCGGACGGAGGAGATGCCGAACGTTCCGCAGCGTCCATTGCGGCAGCATTAAGCGGTCTTGACGGTGTAACGGCAACAGCCGCACAAAATACCGCAACCATCGACATCACCAATATTCTCCCTCCGGCTGCCACATCAGCACATCCATACGACAAGGTAAGCTTTACGCTTTTTGCCGGAAGTAGCTCCGAGGCGGTTTCCTTTGAAGTCGGCGCCACAGGCGACATGACACGAAACAACTTCTTAAACGCACTGAACACCTCCATCCTGGCCTTAAACGGCTCAACACCGGACCTGTCCATCGACTCCAGCCGGCTGCTGTCCGACAATGTCATCACGTTCACAAGCCGCAGCGGTGAAAATATAGGAATTGAACATTTTGACGTCCTGGATCTGCCCGTTGCCACGCTGGACAACTTCCAGAACCTCGGGGTGGATACCGTCATCACGGCCGGCAATTTCACCAATCTGTCCAATGGGGAAACCCTGACCTTTTCCATTACCACCGCCCAGGGAAATGCAACCGTCAATTATGTGATAACCGACGATACCGACCAGAACTCCCTGGCACTCGATCTCCAGAACGCACTTGCCGGAGCCGGACTCGGCGCCATCGGTGTGACCACGCTTCAGGTCGGCGCCACCGTTCAGATCACCGGCGACGCATCTGCCGGATTTGTCGACTTTCAGGCTGTTTCGGTCGGACCGGGAAGTGACGAAGCCTTTGATCTCACTCCGGGCGCAGGAACAAGCCCCTATCCCGCTTATGGCGACAATACCCTCCTGTTTAACGGAATCGGCGATCGGGAGCAATATGCAGGGGATAATGCGGTCAGCATGACCATCAACGGCACGGACAATGTCACCATCGATCTTCGGCGGGTGGATACCACCAGTCAGACGGCCGTTGCCCAGGCGTTTTACCGGGAACTGGATACCCATGTGACCAATGCGGTGGTGGAAAACACCGGAACAGCCGTAACCATAAGGTCCCTTGCGGAATCCGCATCCGACTTTTCCTTTACGGCCGGAACCGAAACATCCGGAGTGGACGGGTCTTTTGACATTTCCATACCCAATGCGCTGCCGCTCGCGACCGACACCTTTACCCTTGACGGCGCGGATGCCGCCACATTTACAAGCGTTACGGAAACCGACAGCATTCTTTTCGATGGTGCGGTGTTGACCGAGAGCGGCGGCGCAGGGGTGGACAGTGCCGTCAAAACCGGTCTGATCACCATCAATCTGGAAGACGGGTATTCCATTCGGTCCAACATCGCAGGTACGGCAGGAGGATTGTTCAACATGGCCGCAGGAGTGGATACCGCCACTGCCGATGCCATGATCACATTCGGAGGAGACGGGGGATTCCAGAACTTCAATCCGGGCGATCTGATTGCCTTTCGTCTGGACGGCAATTATGTCAACTTTCTTGTCGGAGCAGGCGATGACACGGATCCGGAATTCGCTTCCACGCTGCAGGGAGGATTGCTTGCAGCAGGATTGCCGCCCAGTATCTACTCCATTGTCCGGAACGGTTCCCATGTAAGTGTTCTGAAATCAGACGGCACGCCCATTGAAATCACCGAGTTTAATGATGATCGCAGCGGCGGCGGGGCGTTTGCACAGCTTGCGGTTTCTTCGGGTGAGATCCTCAGCAGCCGGAATCGAACGGCAACATCCAACACGATCGATCCGGGAGGCGGCGTAGTCACATGGAAAAAATTTGATTCCAACGGTTTTTACACCGGAAGAAACGGTTCTATTGAAATCGGTGATGCGGGAACCTATCTGGTGGAGGGCTCCATGACCTTTGACATTACCGGCGGAACCCTGGTTGCCGGCAACACCTTTTCATTGAACACCAATACGGATAGCATACCGGAACCCTTGCAGCTCCGGACGCTGGATCGGGCAAACAGCATTCTCGATACCTATACATTCAAGGTTCTGGAAACCACCGGCGCCGGCAAAATCGGTTCGGATGACGTGGAAATACAGTGGACCAACAGTATTACCTACGGATCATTTACCATCGAAGGCAATGACCCGGCCTTTACGCCGGTAACCGTGCTTGTCGACGGAATGACATTAAAATTTGACGCCGGCAGCATGTTTGCGGGAGATACGTTTACGATTTCGACCGACAGAAATGGGACACCCACAGTAGAACTGCCCTCGGACTTCCACTGGACAATCGCCTCATTTGCCGATCAGTTCAACCGTCAGGCTGTCGGGATGGAAGCCAGCGTAACCGATCAATATCAGCTCCGGTTTGCCCCGGATACCGACGGATTTCAACCGGCCGATTTCCGATACACCGGTTCCGACGGTTTCAGTGAAGAAAACCTTTCCATTACCGTAAACAACTACGATGTTCTGACCAGAGGCTGGACCGGCATGGAAATCATACGGGATAACATGACCTATGCGGCATCCGGCGGATGGGGATTTTCCAACCTGGGCAATCCGGGATATACGGTTTCCCTGGCTCCCATCGATGGAGTTGACATGGACAACGGATTTTTTGTCAACCTGGACGGCGTCCGGGCCCTGACTGTGAACGTTGATCTTCCCATATCCGATAATGGTTCCGTTGTCTTTGATATTTCCGAGGCGGACGGAAATTACGGTTTTGCCTTTTCCGCCGGCAATGACGAAGATTCCGGACTGACGGCCGCGCTGGGGATCAATACCTTTTTCACGGGCTTTGATGCCATGAGCATTGATACCAACGAGCTGGCAGCACAGACCCGATATCTTGCCGCATCGGTTATTGATGCGGAAACCGGCATGATTCACGCCGGGGATAATGCAAATTCCCTTGCCATTGCAGACCTTCAATATGCAGCAACCGATATGATGACCTGGGAATTCAAACTCGGCGAAGAGCCGCAATCAAAAGTTATGACGACCACCGTTGAAGATTACTACCATGTCATGGTCGGTTCCATGGGATTAAAGTCGCAGGGTCTGAAGCGATCCTTATCCTACAGTGAGACCATGGTCAGCAAAATCGGAGAGCAGAGAGATGCCATTTCCGCTGTTTCCCTGGACGAGGAAATGATCAATATGATCCAATACCAGCATGCGTATTCGGTTGCGGCAAAACTGCTTTCCATTACCGATGAGATGATGAATACATTGATTACCTCCTATTAGGCGGCAATCAAAATATCGCGTAAACGAGGTTTTTTATATTTTACATGATTGAAAAAAAAGGCCGGCAGCAATATGAGAGTACCCAATATTTCACTTTACAATACCATGCAGCTTCGGCTGGGAGATCTGACGGAGCGACTGAAATATCTGAATGAAATCGTCAGCACCGGCAAGCAGATCAACAATCTTTCCGACGACCCTATCGGGCTGACCCAGGTTCTGGATCTGAAATCCTCCATCGGCAACATCTTACAATTGGGAAAAAACATCGATGTCGGCAAAACCTGGCTCACCGGCGGAGAATCGGCCCTCTCAAACGCGAATGACCAGATCCTCTATGTGAAAAACATGGCCCTGCAACTGGTCAATGCCTCCAGCAATACCGAACAGCGGCAGGGTGCCGTCGAAATCATAGACGGCGTATTGCGCCAGATGCTGACCCTGGCAAACACCAAGGTCAACGGCAGTTCCATTTTTGCCGGTATCGATACGGATATCTCTCCGTTTTATTTTGATGATGAAAACAATCCCACAAAGGTTCTGTATCGCGGGAATGAGAATCCGTTTGAAATCAAATCCGATTCAACGGCCAACCTGCCGGTCGGCAGAAACGGCGCAGCTGTTTTCCAGGAAAATTCTGTCCATGTCGACCATTCAAACAACCGGATCGACTTCATGGAAAAGAACCGCTATGGTGAAAACCAATATGAAATCGGTCTGGTGAACGCCGGAGGAACCCTGTCTGCTGCCGACGTCACCGTCACGGTGAATCAGCATGATTCACTGCAGTTTGCCACACCAAATCCGGAAGGGTTAAAGCCCTTGCAGTTCCGATGGGATGGAAACGGGAACTGGGATGTATTCAACAACACGGATTACGATCTGCCGGCATCCATCCCCGGGTCTGCCGACGGCCTTACGCTGGACCTGAACGATGACGGCATAACGGATGTGACAATCAGCCTGGCCACTCCGGCATCCGCATCCGGCGATTATGTGGAGATCGATATTGTACCCAGCGAACGACTCCTTACGGCGATCATTCCGGATGGAAAATACACGGCTGAAGGACTGGCCGATATCGCCCAAAGCGCCATGAACCAGGCATCTTCCGATTACGGGTTTGGCGTCACCTACACCATAGACTATGATTCCGAAACCGGACAATACACCATTCAGGAAGACGGCTCCGATTCCGGATATTACGACCTTACCCTGTTATGGGATCCCCGGAACGCACAGGGTATTCCCAAAGTCAGAGGCATAAGCAGCGGTGAAGGCATTGATCCCGGAGATGTGACCATCTCCGTGCTGAACAGCGATTCCCTGCTGCATTCCACGCCCTATCCGCCGGGAACAGAACCCCTGAGACTGACCTGGAATGGAAACAATTCATGGTCGGTTTCCCATGACCCGGGCTATTCCCTGCCGGCCAGCCTGCCTGGTACGGCGGATAAAATCGAATTTGATCTTGCCGGTGATTCGGAACCGGATATCGCCATCCGGCTGGCCAACCCGGCACCCGGCGCCGGAGCCTATATAGAGTTTGATATCATTGCCGATATCGGAAAATACAGCATCGGACCGGATATGGGATTTACCGCCCTTCAAAGCTTCTCACCGATAACCGGTGATACGGCATTCAGCCCCATCAACAATATCACCATTGACCATACCAACAACCGGATCAATTTCCAGGAAGTGGATATCTATCTGGGTGCAGGATCCGAACTTCGCGCCACCATTCCCAGCGGCGACTATTCCGACCCGGACACCCTTGCCGCAGCCATTGAAACCGCCATGGATACGGAATCCCTCCAATATGGATTTAATGTGGATTATGCTGTTTCCTATGATGCACAAAACAGCCGATTTGTATTCAAGGCCGATAATACGCGCCTGGAAGAGCTTCGGCTGCTTTGGAACAGCGGCACCAACTCCGACATCAGTGCGGCATCCATTCTGGGATTTGACCATACGGACGATATCATAACGTTTCCCGGCAGTGATGGTTTCCTGCGGCCCATCGCCATCGACAGTACCAATAACACCATCGATTTTATGGAAGACACGGGAGGAGGACTCACCGGCCCCCTGCAGGCGGTTATTCCTTCCGGAAATTACACGGAACAGGAGCTTGCCGCTGCCGTTGAAACCGCCATGGAAACCATATCCGCAGGCTCGGGAAATACCGTCAACTATGCGGTTTCCTACAATGGTTCCCGATATACCATTCAGGAAGACACCGGTGCGCCGGTATTGAACGAGCTCTACCTGCTCTGGAATACCGGGCCCAATGCGTCCAAAAGCGCTGCCAATACCCTGGGATTTGACAGTTCCGGCAATACAACCGGCAGTATCGGCGGAGACCTGACCGCATTGGACTGGGATACGGGAGATACCATCGGGATCAGCTTTTCCACCGCAGGCCATTCTCTGAACTACGCCCATACGGTTGCGGCTGGAGACACATCCGACTCCATCCTTTCCGATCTCCGGGATCAGTTATCCCATGCCTTTGGCCAGGAAGGCACCTTCACGCTGAACGGAAACCGGATCGAATTCACCATGCAGAACACGGCCCTTCAGGTAAACGGAATCACCGACGACAACGGTTCCGGAACCGGCAACAATGTCCGGATCGAGGTTTCGGGAATCGGCGGAAGCGCCCTCATGCCCGCACCGGGTCCCACCATCACCATCGGCGATACCGTCACGTTCTACGCGCAGGATGATGATATAGCGCCGGTGACAACATCCTTTTCCAGTGACAATGATGTTGTCCTTGTTTCCATCGACGATACCAACAACGCCATTGATTTCGAAGAATTCAATTCATCCGGCATCTCCCGGGGCCGGCTTCATGCCGCCATACCAAACGGCAACTATACGGATCTTTCGACCCTTGCGGCAGCCGTGGAAACCGCACTGGAAACCGAATCCGCAGCATCCGGACACGGCATCGATTACCGGGTAATCTATGATGCCGGCAACCGGCGCTTCCGCATCCAGGAAAATGGAACCGAGCTGAATCAACTGTCCCTACTGTGGAACACCGGAGACAATGCCGGGACCAATGCGGCAGAAGTCCTCGGATTCAGCCCTCTTGCCGATGACGGGATGATCTTTCCCGGGAGCGACAACAAGGTGATCCGGATCACCATAGATGAAACCAACAACCGAATCGATTTCAAGGAACTCATCAACGGCGTTTCCGCAGAAGACGCTGATGAACTGACCGCCATCATTCCAAGCGGTGATTATACCGACACAACCGCACTGGCGTCGGCCATTGAAACCGCCATGGAGTCCGAGTCCACGGTTTCCGGGCATGGAATCGATTATGCTGTATCCTATGATCCGGCAGCCGGACGGTTTACAATCAAGGAAAGCGGTGTTATTTTAGATGAGCTTCAAGTTCTCTGGAATTCGGGAACCCATGCCTCGATCAATGCGGCAGACACCCTGGGCTTTGCAGCAGAGGATGACGCGGCAAGCCCCATCAAAAGCGGGCAGAAGGTGGAATGGGGAATTTTCAAAACCCTGATCGACCTGAAAGGCTATTTGCTTTCCGATGATATTGACGGCATCACACGATCCATATCCCGTCTGGATACGAACTTTGAACACATTAACTCGGTCATCGCCGACACGGGAATCAAATACAACCGCCTGACCATCAAGGAAAGCATCATGAGCGATGTCAATTTAAGCCTTACGGAAAGGCGGACCAATCTGGAAGAAACCGATATCGTCAAGGCCATCATGGACCTGCGGTCCCAGGAGTTTGCGTATCAGGCAGCGCTTCAGTCCTCGGCAAATATTCTGCAGCTCAGCCTGATGGATTACCTGTAAACAATCCCAGACAATGCCAAGGAGGGCATATGCTTGTTTTGACAAGGAAGATCGGGGAAAGTATCCAAATCGGTGAAGAGGTCACCGTCCGCGTACTGGAAGTCGGCAAGGGAACCGTCAGGATTGGAATCGATGCGCCCCAGGATATCAAAATCTATCGGTATGAAATTTACGAAAAGATCCTGGAAGAAAATGTAAAAGCCTCCGTGGGGGCATTTTCCAATATCGAAGAAGCGGCAAGCCTGTGGCGTCAAACAGAGAAAAAGGAGTAAATCATTGAAATTCCATACCAGAAAGTTTGGTGAAATCGATATTGCGGATGAAAAGATCATCAATATGCCCCTGGGTCTTCCCGGATTTCTGGGAAGGACCCGGTTCGTTCTTCTGGAGAGAATGGAAACCCGTCCATTCTGCTGGTTTCAGAGCGTGGATGATCCGAACCTGGCACTGGTGATCATGAATCCGTTTTTATTCCATGCCGAATACAGCGTCGATATCGAGCCGGCACTGAAAGAAATGGCCTGGAAAGGGGAGCCCCTTGATAAAATGGCGGTCTATGTTGTCCTGACCTTCCATGATGACGGACCATACCGGATCACCGCCAACCTGATCGGACCGATTATCATCAATACCCTAAAATGCGAGGCGGTCCAGATGGTCCTCCATGAATCTCCATACTCCCACCGGCATCCGGTCATGGAGCACCCGAAAACCGTCTCTCAGCCCGGAAATGCCGTGGGGCAGTAACCCTTTTTCCCATACCGGCCCTGAATCTTCCGATACCGTCTGTTGGAGATGCGGCTCATCTGATTTTTTACCTTGATTTTCTGATGTTGATCTCATATCTTCATTCCAGATCAAAAAGCACCCTCACAACCAACCCGGATTTTGGAAGGACAGGAATCATGACGGATTCTATTCTGATCACCGGCGCATCTTCCGGAATCGGAAAGGCACTGGCTTTTGAAATGGCAGGGCGCGGTTATGCCTTGGGACTTGCCGCCAGGCGGGAAGACGAACTGAAACAAATTCAGGAACAGATCCTTGCAAGACATCCCTCTGCAAAAATTGCGGTCCGCCATCTGGATGTGACCGATTACGGAACCATACCGGAGGTTTTATCCTATTTTTCCCATGCGATGAAGCATATTGATATCGTCATGGTCAATGCCGGAATCGGACTGGGGGAAAAGGTCGGTCATGGAAAATTCGATCAGGCCAGAAAGACCATTGAGACCAACATGATCGGCGCCATGGCCACCGTGGATGCGGCTGTTGCGTATTTTTTGCGTCAGGGAAAAGGGCATGTTGTAGGGGTTTCGTCCGTGGCGGCTTTCCGGGGCATGCCGGGCAATGCATCTTACTGCGCGTCCAAGGCCGGACTGGCGGTCTACCTCGAAGCCCTCCGGGCGGAAGTATACAAAAAGGGAATCCATGTCACGGTTCTGTATCCCGGATATATTGACACACCGCTGAACAATATGATTCACAACCGGCCCTTTCTGATTTCCGTGGAAAAAGGTGCGGCCATTATCGCCGATCTGATTGAAAAAAAGAAAAAGTCTTCCACGGTTCCGGTTTTCCCCTGGAATATAATGGGAAGACTGCTGAAGATTCTACCCGTCTCCGTCATCGCAAAAATGGCATGAAAACGGAGATGATGGTTTTTTTTACACTTTTTATTCAAGGATAGGAGGTTTCCGGACGATAATATAGATATCACCTGTTCTGGTGAATAACATCTCCCGGGAAAACAACCAATACAACATACCTGAAAAGCCGATTTCGGCGAACAGGCTTCTTTCAAGGAGGATACAATGGGAATATTCTGGATGACAATCGGAATCCTGATCGGTGGTTCAATCGGAATCTTTCTGATGGCTGCCGCATGTCTGGCAAGCCGGTCGGACAGCCTGACCAGGCACGCGATTTACGAATATGCCGAGGTGAGCCTCAATCCGATCATTCAACGGCCGATTGCCGGAAAATCACAGGCAGGTATCCCAACGGAGTCAACGGCCTCAGCCAATCCGTCCCAGGCTTTTTCCTGATCCGGAGCATCATCTGCTGAGAAAAAAGCGCCGTTCAATTCATGGGGCCGCGCCTGTCACCTTCCGTAGACGTTTGATTTGTTTTCACCTCCGCATATTTCTGCATTCTGTGTACATCCAGCTGGGAAAGAACCCATCGGTTGTTGCGCATCTGTGAGAGGAACATCACATACCCCGGCATTTTGGAAAAGATAAACCGGATATAGGTGATCTGGGATGTCCGGGTTTCGTTGGTCATCACGATTTCATATCCCTGATATTGGCCGTACATCATTTCGATATTCTTGAAAAAGGCAATGCGCCCGACCAGAACGGCGGCATTGGCCCAGGGGCTGTCCTGAAACCAGGTGTTTACCGCAGCCTCATATCCCTCCTCGGCATAGGCTCTCAGTCCGTTGATAATATACCGGGGGACGCGATCATCCTTGGAATAATATGCTGCATCCTCCGTTTCCGCGGCAATGGAAACCATGGGCAGCAAGAAAATCATCATCAAAATGATCGGCATTTTTCGTTTCATTCGGTGACGCGCTCCTGTTTTCCTCTTTATTTCCATTGGATGTTCGTCAATTATCAGCGGTAGAGACGCGATGCATGGTGGAGACGCGATGCATCGCGTCTCTACCGTTTTATAAACAATACCCCCCGATCAATTTTTTTCATCACCGATAAAACGATAGACCACAGCGCCAAGCATGCCGCCGATAATCGGAGCCACCCAGAAAAGCCAGAGCTGTGAAATCGCCCAGCCGCCCACAAACACGGCAACGCCCGTACTGCGCGCCGGATTTACCGAGGTGTTGGTAACCGGAATGCTGATCAGATGGATGAGCGTCAGGCAAAGGCCGATGGCAATCGGCGCCAATCCCTGCGGCGCCCGCTTGTCCGTGGAACCGAGAATCACGATCAGGAACATCATGGTCATGACCACTTCCGTTATCAGGGCTGCCGTCAGATTATACCCGCCCGGCGAATGTTCGCCGTAACCATTGGAAGCAAATCCTCCGGACAGATCAAAGCCCGCCTTGCCGCCGGCGATAAGATACAGGACACCGCCGGCAACAATCCCGCCCAGGACCTGCGCAACAATATACGGCGGCAGGTCTTTTGCCGGAAAACGGCCACCGGCCCACAGACCAAACGATACTGCCGGGTTCAGGTGGCAGCCGGATATGTGCCCGATGGCAAAGGCCATGGTCAGAACCGTCAGACCAAATGCCAGGGAAACGCCAAGCAGCCCGATTCCCACATTGGGAAACGCCGCCGCCAGAACCGCACTGCCGCAACCGCCAAGAACCAGCCAGAATGTTCCAAAAAACTCCGCGACATATTTTTTCATATTACCATCCTCCTGTGATATTGATTGTGATACCCAGTGCCCTGATAATCCGTTATCCCGTAGAGACGCGATACATCGCGTCTCTACAATGATCGTCATTTTCCTACCTGTTTGATATGGAACGCCCAAAAAATCAAACAAATTCCCCCTGGGCCACCATGACGCATTTTCCGCCGACAAAGATGTCTATGCCGTTGTCCTGCTGCCTCGCTTTCAACAGCAGCAGAGACGGCCTGCCCATCTCATAGCCCTGTTCACTGCGGATATCAATACTGTCCTGCCCGTAATACCGATGCTTCACCAGATAACCGGCCAGGCATCCGTTTCCGCTGCCGGTTGCCGGATCTTCCGGAACACCGTAATAATCCACAAAAACACGGACGCTGATATGATTCTGCGGCTCATGCGGTTCCGGGGAAAAAATGAGAATGCCCTTTGCCTCTGTGTTTTTGATATATTCAAAATACATTTCCTGATCAATCCTTGCCTTTTGCAAAGCGGCAATATCCTTCAGCGGCACGATGAAAAACGGCAATCCGGTCGAAACTTCCTGAATGGGAAAACGCGTATCCATTTCCGAAACATCCACACCGATAATTTTTGCCAGAGGTTCCGGTCCGTGCTGTTGACCAAATACGGGCCGGATCTGGTTCATCCAGGAATAGCCATCCGGATCAAAGGTGACCGGAATCCGGCCTGCCTTTAAATTCAGAACCACCTTTTCCGCTTTGCCTTGCAAAATGAAACTTTGAATGACTTTTGCGGTTCCTATGGTCGGATGACCGGCAAAAGGGATTTCTTCCTTTGGGGTGAATATCCGCACGTCAAAGCCGTTATTGTTCTGTTCATCGGAAAGGATAAATGTGGTTTCCGAAAAATTGATCTCACGCGCGATATGCTGCATTTCTTCGCCGGAAAGTTCCCCCGCATTCCGGAAAACAGCCAGCTGATTACCGGCATACTTTTTCTCGGCAAACACATCCAGGATGTAAAAAATGCGTTTTTTCATAGTTTTTGTTCCCTCCGACCTATTTTGCCAGGATATGGGTCGTTGTGACTTCGGCCAGTAGCTTGCCTTCATTGCCAATCACCTGGGTCCTGATCACCTGAACCGTTTTCCCTTTGCTCACAAATCTGGCCTCTGCCTTAATTTCTCCAGCCCTTTGGTTACCGAGAAGATTTGTATGAATATCGATAGCAAGGGGGAATCCCTTTCCGTTTTCTCCAATCGTTTGTCCCTCAAGCGCAAGGACCGATGCGGTAACATCCGCCAACCAGATCATCGCACCGGCCTGCACCGTACCATAAGGGTTTAGGACACCAGCGGTAACCGGCATACGACTGATAACGCAATCAGCCCTCCGCTCCTCAATGGAAAACTCGATATTTCCAGTTCGTTTGGCCGAGTTGATGTGGTCCTGAAAATTACTCATCACTTACTCCATTGGAAAATAACGCCTCTGTCATGGGCAGCAAGGCTATTCGATCTTTCGGGATTCAAGCCATTTTTTAAATGATGATTGGCTCTCACCGGATGACTTTCCAGCAATAATCCCTTGGATGCTAATGTCTTCATCTAAGGATTCCCAGTGAATGCCTTGGCCCCCACCAATTAATCGCCAATTTTCTCTTTCTTCCGGTGTTGCGTGCTGTAATCTAGGATACCATGCAATGGGAACTGATAATGTGCGGCCGTCATCAAGCTCGACTGTTAATGTATCTTCAGTAGTCTGGACGCAGTGTATATTCGGTAATTCAATGTTAATCGCCAAAGTATTCATGCCAAGCCTCCGTTATTTCAGTTTGGTGCTCAGATACGAGCGATAATATTCTGTTTATTTCGGATCTGTTAAACCCACCACTATTTTGCAGCCTTATTGGATCCATCCATATTTTTGCAATGCTCTTTTCACGCTCAACATGGACATGGAACGGTTCATCACGGTCACTTGAGTAAAAGAAAAAGCGGTAAGGTCCTATCCGGAATATAGTAGGCATTTCAAATCCCTCATTTGTTCGGCCAAAATTAACATAGGTTAGCAAACCAAACCACATATTCCCGAACAGGCCAGTAATTTGGGTCTTCTTTATCAGGTACTTCAAAATCGCAAAGAGGGACATATCCAACTCTCCGCCCTTCTCTGACCTTGACTATCACACCGTACAGATCATCCTCCATATCAAGTGCCACAACTTTCATTTCATGACCAAGTCTAAAGGGTTCATGATCAGCAATGTCTGTAAAATATGCATCGTCTTCATCTTCCATCCTTTTAACAAGAAATGGAAATTTAAGGTTTTCATTAAGCCACAACTCCCATGAACGCTCTTGCCATTCTCGATATTTTTTATCGAAGGCATTTTGATCGTCTGGTAAGTTTCCCTTCTCACTTTTAATCAGATCCCAAGATGTATCATATTTTTTCATTTTAAACTTATGAATGCCCTTCTATGAGACCGAACTGAAAACTCACAGGCGCCAGCTGTTTGGCGTCCCGTGCAGGTTCGGCAAAGCCGTTGTTTCCAATTCTGTCAAGAATGAAGACCCCGTTTTTTTTCTT
Source organism: Desulfobacteraceae bacterium (assembly GCA_003599865.1). GTDB lineage: Bacteria > Desulfobacterota > Desulfobacteria > Desulfobacterales > SURF-7 > QZKS01. The sequence goes on along the minus strand of QZKS01000087.1, from coordinate 58,882 downwards.
AATACCATTTATACCCGCAAGAAAGGCATGTTGGTTTATGAACACAAATTATTTCCCCACATTCGGGACAAATCCATTTTTGGTTTTCATTACCAATGAAATGTCTGATCCCGGCTTCATTTATCAATTTGAGGTTATCGATCATGCTCATTCCATACTTGGTTCTGTATCGCTTATCCAATTGTTTCAACCTGGCGCAGGGGAAACTATCACAACTATCAGAACAGTACTTGGTTTTGCCGTTGGTGATTTGTTCACAATTTCTGATTCTACATATGGTTCGGCATATTGATTTCCGACTCTCTTGGCTATCGATCCTGAGACAACCTGGACATGTATTCTTTTCTCGAATGTATCCCCAGCAGAGCCGGCAGTTCATTCCACATGGTGCAATTAAATCTGCATGGATTGTCATCTTTTTTCGGTTTGTTTTTGTCATGATCAGTATGTTCAATTTCGTTTCGGCAATATTGGAAGTAATCAGCGCCGCCACTGAACTGTCCGCGAAGCGCCGCTGCTTTTCCGGCGTCCGGTTTACTGACTCGTTATGAAATTCCCGCTATTTTTTCTCTTTATAGCGGGTGGCCTCTTGAAAGAAGGTAATGTCCGCATACCCGGCATAGATTTTTCCTGAGTGTTTTACATTTTCCCGGATCAAATAAATATCTCCCTTGCTGTATTTATTCTTGATTCCATCGATCGTCAATTCAATATTTCCGCTAAGGACAAACCCTACTTGTGCTGCATGAGAATGTTCAGGAAGATCCACATCATTTTCAAATTGCATAAAGATCACCTGATGATCTTTGGCCTGTGATAAATAGGCGGTGATGCCGTCAAGAGGGATATCGGCTTCTGGTAGGTTTCTGATTGGATCGGGAAAAATATTGTTCATTTCTGCTCCTTCATAACGCCACGGGTAACCTGACCGCGCCAATGACCTTACCCGTGTAGCGCCGGCGAGCTTCCCGCGGTAAGGTTGATCCGATTGTTCGCTGATTGTCTATTTATTTCCTTTGATTATCAAAATGTTACCGATTGTTTCATATTTTGCAGACAAGCCGATTTGCTCAAATACTTTTTTGTGGTCAACCACGGCCCTCGATACCAATTTGCCGCTGTCAGCTAACGCCTCAAGGTACTTGTCAGCTAAACGATTGTTTTTCACCAATGTCGTGAAATACATTTTGCTGTTCTTTGATGTGACTGCTTTTAATTGTTTCAGCAAAATACCCGTGTCACTGAGGCAGTGAAGCAAATTCTCGGAAAGGATTGTTGTGAAAATGTTTTCTTGAAATGGGAGTTGTAGAGCGTCCGCATGAAGAAAAACCAGATTATCTGGAACTTGGCCGTTTTGTTTCACTAACCTTGATTTAGCCATGCGGAGCATTTTAAGCGATTGATCGACCAAGACAACCGGCCGTTCACTATATTGACTATATGTTTTTGCTGTGAATGCCAGAGAGCCACAGCCAATATCCAAAACGTGCCCTTCTTGTGAAGAATGCAGTGCTTCACTGGCTGTTTGATGAAATATTTTGACAGGATAGCCCCAAATAAGGCGGTTGTATATTGGATTGCATGCTACCAAGTCGTAAACAAAACCGAACTGACTGTCATACTCGTTACCAAATTCATTATCAGGGAGAACGGAGAAGATATTCGGCTCAACCTCCCTGAGCGTAAAATTCTCCAACAACATGGCCGACAATTCATTTTCATTGATTTTCACCATGCCATATTCTCCTTTGATACAGCGGACACCCGGCCCCGTGGGTGCAGATAATGCCACCGGCTTCCACCGAGCCCACTGAGGTGCTTTGTTGAAAATTTACTCTTATTTGATGAGTCTGGCAAGGGGGGTGTGAATGCAGAACATGGGAGGGCGAAAAAAAAACACCAGGCAGTTGGAGGATCTTGCTGCCTGGTGTTTGGGATATTATCGAATGGCGCTCAGCAGTTCCGGGTCAATTTCAGCAATATCCCTGTGAATAATGCCATATCGGATATAGTCGATAATTTTCAGAAGTTTGTTTTCATACAGCATGCCGTTTTTCTGCTCTTCGGTCAGGGAGCCGTTTCTTGTATAACTTTGCCTCCAGGTCAGAACCGCTTCCTGCTCTGCCAGGGATACCCTGTCTAAAGGGTCTTTTTCTTTCACATTTTCAATAAATTGATGGATATCAAAGGATGGTGAAATCATGCTGAACTCCTCCTTGCGTATCGGTTGGTTTGGATTGCGGGCAAGAATATGATACCGCTCAATGATGCCTGCTATAAAAAATTCAAGGCGGTTCTGTCAAACCGGATATTCCGGATCTTTCCCGGCCGGTTCCGGATAGTTATTGACAGAACATATCCGTTTGACTTAACAGATTTTTTTATCATCCATTGATCGGTGATTCAGAAAAAATACCATCGCCGGTGAAGGCTGATTTTTCTATCCGTTTCCAGGTTGTTATGGAGAAATTGACAAGTTATGAACAATGGTCATTTTCTGGAAAATCTGGAATTTTCGCTGATTTTCCGCAAAATGCAGTTAATTTCAAGTTCCATGGAATGGGATCAATAATATGGACCGAATCGCTCCGTAAACTCTTGGAGAACCAATAACAGGGGTTCCGGCAAAATGCCATGCACCTGCCGGATGATCGATTCCGGAATATACCGGTAATAGGCCTGGGCAATCCCGCCGGCAATGCACGCCTGGGTATCGCTGTCGCCGCCCAGAGAAACGGCCTTTCGGACGGCATCTTCATAGTTTTCGGAATCCAGAAAGGCGATGATGGCCTGGGGGACCGACCCCTGGCAGGAAACATCAAACCGGTACGCGGGACGGATATCCTCCACGGTCCGGTCCAGGGCATACCCGAACCTTCGGGTGATCTCCTCCCTGATGGCCTCTTTGTTTTGTCCGTTCCGGGCAAGGTAAACGGCAAGGGCGGTTGCCTGGGCGCCCTTGATTCCTTCGGGATGGTTGTGGGTTGCGGAAGCGCTTTTTTCCGCCTGCTCGAGCACCTCTTCCATGGTGGAAAAGGCAAACCCGACAGGGCTGACCCGCATGGCGGATCCGTTTCCCCAGCTGTTGTAGGGCTCGCTTTGTTCGGCAAAAATCCAGTTCAGAAAGGACATGCCGTATCCGGCATCCGGATATCTTGCGCCAAAGGTTTTGAGGGCTGCGGAATAATCGGTCTGACGGAGAATCGCATGGGCCACGGCAAGGGTCAACACCGTATCATCCGTAAACCGGGAATGTTTCGAAAACAGGAGAAAATCGGTTGTTTTGACCGGCCGGGATTCAAACACCGAGCCGATGATATCTCCGGCAATGGCACCGATCATGACATCCTCCTTTACTCATCGTCCGGTTTTCGGCGCAGGGTTTTGATCCGGCCCCGCCGGATTTTACGGTCCAGGCGCCGGATACGGGAGCCCTGGGTGGGCATGGTTTTCTTCCGTTTTTTCCGGATGACCATGGCATTGAGGATAATCCGTCTCAGCCGGTTCAGGCCGTCATCCCGGTTTTTCTCCTGGCTGCGGAATTGCTGGGCCTTGATGATAATCAGTCCCTGTCCGGTGATGTGGTGGTCGTTTAAGGCCAGCAGTCTGTGCTTGCAAAAATCCGGAAGGGACGAGTTCCGGATATCAAAACGGATATGCACAGCCGAAGCAACCTTGTTCACATTCTGGCCGCCCGCTCCCTGGGCACGGATCGCGTTTACTTCGATCTCCTTCAGGGGAATCATAATCTGACTGGATATTCTCAACCTGTCATCCGGCATCTTCGCTTCCTGTCGTTCATCTTGTCTGGATCCTTTGCTTCTCAGATAAAACCCAGCAATACCAGACCTTCCTGAAAAAGAAAAACGGAAAATCCGATTAGTAGAATCCCCAGCATTCTCATGACCGCCGGATAGGCCTTTCCCTGCAAAAACGCCCGGGACCGGTTGACCAGCAGCGCGATCATCACCTTTGATCCGACCAGCAGAAGATAGAAGCCGGACAGAAACAGGATTCCGGACAGCATGTTGTTTTCCAGCGCTTTCAGGAGAATCGGGCCGCCGACACTGAACCAGAACAGGTACGGATGCGGGCTCATGGCATTCACCGCGATCCCTTTCAGCAGGGAATGCGGCCTGGCCATGAAGGTATCTGCCGCAACCGGTTTGGTCCGTAAGCTTTCATATCCCAGAAACAGCACCAGACCGCCTCCGACCAGGGTAATGCATCCCAGTATCACATCAAACTGTGACAAGCGACTTACAATATAGACCGTGACAGCGATAATCGGAACATCCGTTATCAGAGGGGCCAGGGCCACCCGGATGCCGGCTTTGATATCATGACGAATCGTTTCCGCGATCACAATCGTGAGAAGAGGGCCGGGCGATAAGCCTGCGGATAGGCCCAGCAATATTCCGGTGGTGATCATACCAATCATTTATGGCAAGACTACCATTTGATCACGATAACGGACAGCATCATCGCCGCACCGCCGATAATGCCTGCACCCGCATGGCTATTATTTTCGCCGGAATCCGCAATGGCGATTGCGGTGGCGACACCAAGGGCGCCCAGGGTTCCCAACAGGATATGCACATTGTCTTCGGCCAGAATCCCGTTATCCAGATCAAAACGGTCCCGGTATTCATAATACCCGGTAAAACACGTGGCCAACGCCGCACCGGTGGCCGAATAGGCCGCTCCGTAATGAAGGGACTTACTTGAACTGGTGACCGCCGCCAGACCTGCCAGAAGGATTGTACTGTATCCCAGATATTTATGCACCTTTCCGAAATCGACATCCATTGAAGGCGACTCCGGTGTGGGCAACGATATTGGTTGATCCCCGGCCAACAGGTGGGAAAAATCAGCTTCACTCAATGACAGACAGGGGTGCAGTGTATCAACCGGTGCGGTTAAAAATCCACCGGCCGATGCCGTTGTGCCGACGGTAAAAACAAGAAACAGAACCGCCATGATAAAAGAAATTCGACGCCGCCATGAATGTGGAATCAGCATATTTCCCCCTATGATTTTATGGTCGTGGAAAAATATAAACCTGAAATTGACCGGCCCTGGAAGTTTCCTTTTTCATAAAAAGGCTTGAGACAAGATCACCTTCCTATTATCATGTGTCCGGGGTGGTTGCAAGCCGATCATTCTCCCGTGCGGGCAATATGATGGAATTTTTTCAGTCTTGTAAAAAATACGCATCTTTTCCATAAAACAATTTGAATCATTATCAAAACCTGTGTTAATGGCATGAAGAATCATAAATCTTGAAACGGAAATGAGCTGCCCGATGAAAAAACACCCTGCATACAACCGGTTTTCCGGTTTGATAAAACTTGCCCTTCCCATACTTCTGTGTATGGCCCTTACGGCAGGCTGTGCCCGGATGCGGCCGGATACTCCGCCCCCCAAAGCCATACCCGGCCAGCCCAAGCCATACAAGGTCCTGGGACAGTGGTATCAGCCCATATCTCACGCCGGCGGCTTTCAGCAGGATGGAATCGCCTCCTGGTATGGGGATCAGTTTCATGGCAAAAAGACCTCTAATGGCGAGATCTATGATATGCATGCCATGACCGCCGCGCACAAAACCCTGCCTCTGGGAACCTGGGTCCGCGTGTATAACAAAAAAAATGAAAAAGAGGTTGTTGTCCGGATCAACGACCGGGGCCCTTTTGTGGGAAACCGCATCATTGACCTCTCATATACCGCCGCCAAAAAACTGGATATGGTCGGGCCCGGAACCGCACCGGTCATCGTGGTGGCATTGGGCGCTTCCAAAGACAAATCCCGGCCAACCGATACGCCGACCGAATTTGTACCGGTCAACTACGACGCGGGCACGTTTACCTTCCAGGTAGGCGCCTTCAAGAACAGGGAAAATGCGGAACGGCTGGTGCAGACCTTGAGCCGGCAGTATGAGAACGCCCATATCTCCCGGCATGACACCGGGCAGGAAACCTTTTACCGGGTTCGGGTAGGGAAGTACACGTCTCTTCAGCAGATCATGAAGGAAGAAAGCCTGCTGGCGGAAGCCGGGTTTACCGATTCCTTTATTGTCGCGGAATAACAGACTTGGTATTCATGAAAAGCAAACAGCGATATACCGTATTTCTGGACAAGGACGGTGTCATCAATATGGATTCTCCCGACTATATCAAAAGCTGGGAGGAGGTTGTCTTTATCGACGGAAGCCTGGAAGCCATCCGGCTTCTGACCCAACACGATTTTCAGGTCTTCCTGATTACCAACCAGTCCATGGTCAACCGGGGAATGGTTCCGCTTTCCGACCTTGAATATATGTTTTCCATGATGAAACAGGAGATCCTTGCCGCCGGCGGACGGCTCACCGATATCTTTTACTGCCCGCACACGCCCGAAGATGGCTGCCGATGCCGCAAACCCCTGCCGGGCCTGATCCGGCAGGCGCAACAGGCCTATCCGATCGACATGGAAATGTCGTTCATGGTGGGCGACAGCGCCCGGGATATTGAGTGCGGCCTAAATGCGGGCTGCGGAAAAACGATCCTGGTGCTGACCGGCAATGGTCCACAAGCAAGGACTGCGCTTGCCGAAAAACAAATTGTCCCCGACCATATTGCCGAAAACCTGCTGGATGCCGCAATATGGATGACAGGGAGCCGGAAACCCGCATGATCATCCTTGAGGGAAACCTGGAACGGATTACCTTTCAGAACGAGGAAAACCACTATACCATTGCCCGGCTGGCAACCGGAACGCCCGGCAGCATGATCACCATTGTCGGTTTCATGGCGGGCATTTCACCCGGCCAGACCCTTCGCCTCAGCGGAAACTGGGAAACCCATCCCCGTTATGGACAGCAGTTCAAGATTGAAACCTTTGCGGTCAGCCTTCCGGAAACCATCGAGGGGATTCGGAAATACCTGGAGTCCGGTGTGATCAAAAACATCGGCCCTTTGATCGCCAAGCGCCTTGTCCGGCATTTTGGCAAAAAAACACTGGAGGTCATTGAACAATGTCCGGAAAGACTCACCGAGGTCAATGGGATCGGCAAGGCAAAGGCCGGGCTGATTGAACGCTCGTGGAAAGGACACCATATCGTCCGGGAACTGATGCAGTTTCTGCAGGCCCGGGGGATCAAGGGTGCCTACAGTGCCCGCATCCTGCAGGAATATGGAGAAGAAGCCCTGGATATCCTGAAAAAAGACCCTTTCCGGCTTGCCGAAGACATCCCGGGGATTGGTTTTCTGATCGCCGACACCATCACCCGGCACAACGGCCTGCCCAAGGACGACCCCAAACGGGTCCGGGGGTGCATTCGGTATCTCATCGGCCAGGGGGAAAACGATGGCCATACCTTTCTTCCGGATACCGTCATCATTGATCAATGCGGGCAGACCTTTCAGATCGATCCGGAAATTGCCGCCCTTGCCCTGGACGAGCTGGCAGACAGCGGCATTCTTGTCCGGGAGGATATTCCGGACAAACAGGATCAAAAAGCCGTATATTCCAAAGAGCTGCATGCCGCGGAACAGGGGATCGCCAATCGGTTCAAGGCCCTGTTGTCCGTACCCATGCCGATGCTGAACATGAATCCGGAAGAGCTTACCTGTGAAATACTGAAAAAACTGGCCATCCAGCTCTCCGCCGGACAACTGGAAGTTCTGGAACAGATTCTGAAGCATCGTGTGGCGGTCATCACCGGCGGGCCCGGAACCGGAAAAACCACCCTGATCCGGTCCGTAAACGCCATCTTTGAGCGAATGGGAAAGCTGGTGGTTCTGGCTGCCCCTACCGGCCGCGCCGCCAAACGCCTTTCCGAAGTCGTACAGCGGGATGCCAAAACCATCCATCGTCTGCTGAAATACAATTTAAAAGAGCAGCGGTTTGAGATCAACCCGAACAACCCTATTGACGCGGATGTGATTATCATTGACGAAGCATCCATGGTGGACACCCTCCTGCTGTTTCATCTGATCAGGGCTGTTCCGGTGACATCGGTATTGATCCTGGTGGGGGATGTTTTTCAGCTTCCTTCCGTAGGCCCGGGAAATGTCCTGAAAGACATCATTCAATCCCATGCCGTTCCCGTCTATTATCTGAAAACCATTTTCCGGCAGGCCCAGGAGAGCCCGATTATCGTTAATGCCCATATGGTCCGGGACTGGAATCATCCGGGCGAGATCCCGGACTTTCAGACCGCCGGCCCGGAAGATGAACTCTCGGAATTTTATTTTATCCGGCAGAGCAGCCCCGATACCGTGGTGGAAACCATCAAAACCCTGTGCGCCGAATCCATTCCCCATCGGTTCGGCTTTGATCCCATCCGGGACATTCAGGTGCTGACCCCCATGCACAAGGGATTGATCGGAACGATCAATCTGAACCAGGCGCTCCAGAAAACCCTGAATCCGGATCATACCGGAATGGAAATTATGGGGATCACCTATAAACCAAACGACAAGGTCATGCATTTGAAAAACAACTATGAAAAGGATGTGTTTAACGGGGATATCGGAACCATTGCAGCCATCGACCACCAGACCCGGCTGGTGACCGTGGATTATGAAGGAAGGAAGGTCGAATATGAACCGGAGGAGATGCACGAGCTTTCCCTGGCCTATGCGATCTCGGTTCACAAATCCCAGGGATCGGAATATCCGGTGGTCATCGTCCCGCTGCTGACCCAGCATTATGTCATGCTGCAGCGAAACCTCTTGTATACCGCCATGACCCGGGGAAAAAAACTGGTGATTCTCATTGGAACCCGCAAGGCATTATCGGTTGCCGTCAACAATGACAAACCAAGGGAGCGTCTGTCCGGGCTGGCCCGCAAACTAATATGGGATTGACAGACAGCAGTGTAGTTGATAAATTAGCGGTCATCTTATCTGCTTACGTTTGTTATTACGTTTTTTCTTTCATATACTAACCAGGTCCAAGGGAGGATTACGGAAACATGAAAATGAGAACTCTGTTAAAAATCGCACTGACTGGTGTTGCTGCTGTCTGTATTGCCGGTGTTGGAGTGCTCTCTGCCGGTACGGCGGTTCAGGATGTCATCAAGATGGAAAACAAGGCGTATGCGAAACATGAAAAGGGTATCGTTGAGTTTTCCCACAAAAAGCATGTTGTCGAGTACAAGGCCGGCTGCGGAGAATGCCATCACGATGAAAAAGGCCAGCCCTTGACCAGCCTGAAAGAAGGGGACAATGTAAAAAACTGTATTGAATGCCACAGCAAAACCGAAAAAAAACCCAAAGGCAAGCTTTCCAAAGCAGACAAACTGGCCTTTCATCATGAAGCCATTCATGACAATTGCCAGGGATGTCATAAGGACTATAACAAAAAGAACAACACCAAGGCCGCACCCACCACATGCAAAGAATGCCATCCTAAGAAATAATCGCGGTTTTTGGCAGCCCTTTTGATAAAGGCAGGTATCCTTTCATATTAGGGTAGCTGCCTTTATCATTTTAACGGAAACCGTTTTTGATAAAACAGCACAATAACCGGAGGACAAACCATGTTTGATCTCATCAACAGCATCAAATCCATTGAATCGGTTCTGGATGTGGCAATATGGCTGGAAAAAAAAGGAAGGGAGTTTTACGAAAAGGCGGTTACCTCGTTCCAGGATGATGACCTGAAATCCATCCTGCTGTTTCTGATTGATCAGGAGCAGAAGCACGAAGCCCTGTATAAGGAACTCTCATCCAAAATCACCGGAACGCCGGCAGTTCAGGATGCATTGTTTGGAGAATATGGAATGTTTATCCAATTGCTGGTTTCGGAAATATCGGAATCATTGAAGATCGAACATGCCCTTACCCGTGACCAGTTGATTCAGACCGCCATCCGGTTTGAGAAAGACACTCTCTTGTATTTTCATGAAATCAAGAAGCTGTTTCATGGAGATGATTCAACTGTAATTCAGACCATTTGTGATGAGGAAAGAAATCATATCCGCCTGTTGATGGATGCCCGGAACGCCATATGATCTTCATACAATGTTCCGAATATCGGCCGGTTTCCGGATTCAGGATATGATATCAAGCACATCCCCTTTCAGCTCGTTCTCCACCTCGATCACCTTTACATTGGCCTGAAAGCTTCTTTTAAACAGGATGAGCATGGTGAACTCTTCCACAAGATCCACATTGGACATTTCCAAAGCATGGGGAACGATTTGTCCCAGGCCTCCGGAGCCCGGGCTTCCGGTAATGGCACTGCCGGAATCTCCGGTTGCGGCAAAAAGATTGTTTCCCAACTGTTCCAGACCATTGGGGTTCTGAAAATCAGCCGTTGCCACCTGGAACAGGTCTACCGGATTGCCGTTTGTATAGCTTCCGGTTATGACACCATCCGGACTGACCGCGATGGCTTCGAGTTCACCGGCATTGTAGCCGTCTATGGAAATGTCTCCCAGTGATCCCTGGGGTGACCCGGTCGGATCCATATGCCGGCCCTGCACAATAAAGCCTTGGGAGTTCACCAGGCTGCCGTTTTGATTAAAGCTGAAATTGCCTTCCCGCGTATAGTACGATTTCCCTTCCCCGTCCCGGACAATGAAAAAACCTTCTCCGCCAATGGCCATGCTGGTCGGGGAGACATTGGGTTCAAAGGCACCTTGCTGAAATACTTTAGAAATATCTTCAAGAGCAGACCCCATGCCCACCGAAGATGTTCCGGAAGCGGTGTTTACATGATATCCCGGAAGCGGGGTGGCCGTTGACCGGCTCTTCTTGTAACCGGCAGTTGCCACATTGGCTACATTGTTTGCCACATTTCCAATGCGTTTGCCCAGATTTTTAACTGCTGAAATTGCCGGTGAAATTCCTTGAATCATGGGGACCCTCCTGTTTTTTCTTTCTGCAACTCACGATTCACCATGTTCCTGAAAACAAGGCACTACCTGGTGATATCGGCTGATTGCCTGCAAACCTTCAGTTTTTTTTAATCCAATGTAACTATTCAACTTCCTCGTTGTGTCAGTTATGGTTATTTATAGTCATTTATATGGATTTTTATCCACTATTTGTTTTTCATCATTGACAAGGATACCTCTTATGGATATCAAAATTACTTTTTATCACGATAATATGGAAGGCATTTATGTTCCACCTTCAAGGTGTATTGCAGAAAGTCGACAGGCCGGCCCTTGTACTTGGTTTCCTCCTGTTATTCCTGGCTATCGCCGGAGAATCCCGTGCGGAACGGATCTTTTTTGCCGGATATGATGACGGATTTTATATAAAATCCGAACAGGAAGGGGGAATGGCCCTGCACCTTGGCGGTGCTTTTCAGGTTGACTACCAAACCTTTGGAGAACAGGAGAGGGCGGATGACGGATTTGATATCCGCCGGTCCCGCCTTGCTTTCCGGGGAACACTGACGCGATATTTCAAATTCGACCTGGAATATGAATTTCAGGGAAACGATACCAAACATCTGATCGATGCATCCGGGGAATGCGTCTACGGTGTCCATTTTCTGCGATTCGGCCAGTTCAAGGAACCGTTCAGCCTGGAATGGCAGACAAAAGACAAAGGATTTTACTTTGCCGAACGTTCCATGGGGTATTACCTCACGCCGGGTCGTGACGTGGGAGCGATGCTCTCCGGATCCTTTTTTGATCAATCCTTTGTTTACTCCGCCGGTATCTTCAATGGAAATGGAATCGACGGTTCCAGCGAAGGAAACCAGGGCGATGATCCTGAATTTTCAACCCGCCTGGTATATGCTCCATTCAAAAATCGACATCTTCCATTTTTATCATCTTTTCAGATCGGTACATCCATGACCTATTCCAAAATCGAACTGAACAATGTGGACCTGGAAGTAAAAAGCACCGGTATGGCCTCAAGCAACCGGAATATTTACGTTCTGCTGCAAAACACCAAATTCGGCGTATTGCAGGATGTGGACAGCAGACAACGGTTTGGTTTTGAAACCGCATGGGCCGAAGGCCCCTTTGCCTTGATGGGAGAATTTATGGCCTTGCGCTACAAAGACCTTGTGCCGTCCGGTCAACGGAGAAGAGACGCTGATTTTCATTCCTGGTATGCGAGTATTCTGTATTGCCTTACCGGTGAAGACCTTGTCCTGTCCAACGGCGTCATGAAGCCCTTGTATCCAAAACATTTTTTTAATCCTGAAGAAGGAACATACGGCGCCCTTTGTCTTGCTGCCCGGATCGAACACTTTTCAGGAGACAAGGACTGGATTACGCCGGATGGCTTTGTTTCCGTCAGGGAAGCTGACGGTTTCAGTATTGCGGCAAACTGGATTTTGTTTCCCATGCAGCGGTTTGTTCTGGATTATACCTATACGGATTTTTCCGATCCGATCCGATCGCGTGTGAATCCGGATGGAAGTGTCGATTACATCCATCGAGAAAGTGTCGTAACATGCAGATTCAGTATCGATTTTTAGCGATGCCGATATACAACATTTAACAGGAGGAAAGAAGTATGAAAAAAAAGTCCATCATCTTTATCGTGCCGGCATGTATTTTTCTTCTTTGCGCAATCGCTTTTGCAGCCTATCATCATGAAGGCGAAAGTGATGCCGCTAACTTTTTAGCCGCTTATCCGGGAATGGCCGGCTCCAAACTGGACCATTGTGCACTGTGTCATACCGGGGGACAATACGAACAAAAACCAGGCGTTTATGAGTCTCTCGGCAGTTGTCAGTGGTGTCATTACTCCTATGGCTACGACGGATCAGGCAATATCGTCGATACCCTGAACCAATACGGGATCGCCTATTTTGCCAACGGTAGAAATGCAGCGGCCATTTCCGCCATTGACACCCTTGATTCCGATGGAGACGGTTATACCAACAAAACCGAAATCGAGGCGGAACGCTTTCCCGGTGACGGCAACGACGACCCCGGCAAAACACAGGCACCCTACCGTGTGTATACGCGGTCCGAACTTGAGGCCATGGCGCCCCATACCCAGTTTCTCCTGATGAATACTGCCCGCTCCGGTGACTTTTATGCCGAATACACCGGTGTACCCATGGAAACCCTGCTCACGAATGCCGGTATTCTTGACTCCGCCACCGGGATTACCGTATATGCCCCTGACGGGTGGTCAAACTATCACCCGCTGACGGAATCGGAAGATCCGGAATTCTATCATGTCAACGGCACCTATCCCCAATCCCTGTTTTACAAGGCAGACGATTCCGGTGAATGGTGCGACTACAGCGCTCCATCCTGTGTTGGAAGAAACAACAATGATCCTATTGTTAACACCAATGGTTTGAAAATGATCCTGGCGTATAAACGGGAAGGGGTCGCCATGGACAAAGGCATTCTGACATCTGAAAACAAGCTGGATGGCGAAGGGCCTTTCCGGGTAGTTGTTCCCCAGAAAAATCCGGGCCCTCCGGACCAGTCCAGCAAATCCTCCAATCAGAGTGTGACCTGGCCGTACAACTATGACTGGGATCACAACGCAGGCTCCTGCTCACGCAGCGCCACCATCATCCGGGTGGAGCCTCTTCCCGAAGGGACAACCGATATCAATGTTCTGGAAGCCGGATGGAATTACGTTGATGAGGAAAAAGTCATCATTTATGGTGCCATCAGCGAATCGAATGTTCCTGCCTCAAACACGGATACAACCGCTGCCGCCGATGATGATGATGACAGCACCTGTTTTATCCGATCCTTATACTAAACAATTCTTTTCTGCAAAAGGCAGGGATGGTTTCCCTGCCTTTTGCCATACGGAAATCATTTCTTGAAAAGAATCTGTTTTTATCCTATTAGATAGTTATTCTTCTCTTTTTCCATTACGATCATCTGTATTGACACAATAAAACCATGGCTGTTCCGGCGCCCTTTATTACCAGACGCCCGGTTTTGAAGAAGTGAGATTTTTCAGCCAATGATCCGCTTTTGGCTTACCGGTCTTTGTTTGGGAAAGGCTAACGCAATTAGATGGAAGTCCAGATCCATTTCGATAAGATCACACAGTCTTTTCAAAAAGCGATTCAGGAAAATCGCACCTTTTTATTCGAATATGAAATATATGAACTGCTGAAAAACTCCGGTTCCGAAACCCCTCCCCAAGTACATTTCCTGAAAAAAGATGCGCATCCCCGAGAAGACGAGTTGTCTTCCATTCCCGGAAACAGGATTGTTATGAAAATCGTTTCCCCGACGATTATTCACAAAACCGAAGTAAAGGGCGTTAAAATCCTGGACAATCAACCCGCGAAAATTCGCTCCAGCCGGCGAAGAATGATGGATGAGATACCGGCCAACTATGCCTCCTGGATGGAAAAGAACAAAAGTCTGCGCCCCCCTTGTTATGCAAACCTTTCCGGTGAAGATCTACTGCAGGCAATTCGAAAGGACATACAGGGTGTATTGCTGTGTCAATACATGCCGCCCGACTCGGAAGCCTTTGGAAACGAACTGCTTGTCAGTATTCGCAAAACCAGAGAATTCGGCATGATCATCACCGCCGGTCTTGGCGGTACCGATACGGAACTTTATGCTACGCGCTTTCGAAAAGGGCAGGCCATTGTATCCGCTTCAACGGAGATGATTGACGGAGAATCCTTTTTCCATCTTTTCCGGCAAACCATTGCCTATCAAAAGCTGGCCGGCATCTCAAGAGGACAAACACGAATTGTTTCCGACCAGCAGTTGATTGAATGCTTTTCCTCTTTTATTTCCATGGCAAACTACTACTCGCCTTTCAATCCGGATGCACCGGTCATTATTGAAGAGCTTGAAATCAACCCCTTTGCATTTACCGATTATCAGATGGTTCCCCTGGATGGGCTTTGCAGTTTTTCCTTTCCCAAACCGCTGCCCGTCAAAAGGCCGCTGCCAAAAATTCATCATCTGCTGCATCCAAAAACCATTGCCATCATCGGTGTGTCTATCACCAAAAACAACTTTGGAAAAATCATACTGAAAAACATTCTGGCAGCAGGCTTCCGGAAGTCCAATATTGTGATTATCCGTCCCGATGCTTCCGAAATTAATGGGGTGACGTGTGTGAGCAGTCTTTCCGCCTTAAAAAGGAAAATAGACCTCTTTGTTGTTGCCGTATCTGCCGAGAATGTCCCCGGACTTGTCCAACAGGTCATTGATCTGGATGCAGCAGAGTCGGTCATGCTCATACCGGCAGGAATCGGAGAAAAAAAGGGCAGCGAACAAAAAGCGGAACAGCTTCATCAAAAAATCAGTTCCGCTCATTTGACGAAAGAAGGAGGTCCTGTCTTTCTGGGCAGCAATTGCATGGGAGTCATTTCCTTTCCCGGCCATTATGACACGGTATTTGTGCCCAAAGAAAAACTTTCCGAAAAACGCCTGACCGCCAAACGTAACTCGGCTTTCATCAGCCAAAGCGGCGCTTTTCTGATTACCCGGACCGGAAAACTTCCCAATATTGATCCCGGATATATGATCTCCATCGGGAATCAGATCGACCTCACTGTCGGAGATATCGTAACCTTTCTGAAGGATCTGGATCATATCGATATACTCGCCATTTATATGGAAGGATTCAACGAGATGGATGGCCTGTCCTTTTGCCGGTCTGTCCGGCAGGCTGTTGAAAACGGCAAGCAGATAATATTTTACAAGGCCGGCCGCACTCCGGAAGGAAAAACCGCGACCTCCAGCCATACAGCATCCCTTGCCGGTGACTATGCGGTTTGTGAATCCTGCGTCAGACAGGCAGGCGCCATGGTTGCGGATAACTTTTCCCAGTTTGAAGATCTGTATGTTCTTGCCACAAGGTTTCATACCAAAAAAATAACCGGCAACCGACTGGCGGTTCTCAGCGGCGCCGGATTTGTTGCGGTGGGAATGGCCGACAATATACAAGGAGAAACCTTTTCCCTTCAAATGTCTTCTCTGTCTTCCGCTACCATTTCCAGACTGGAAAAGCTGATCCGGGAACATCACCTTGATGCGCTGGTGGATATCAAAAATCCCATGGATATCAACCCGGCTGCCAATGATCTTCTCCACATTCAGATTACCGAAGTTCTTTTACAGGACCCTTCCGTCGACTGCATCGTGATCGGAATTGTCCCCATGTCCCCGGCCATGCAGACCCTTCCCGAACCCGGTACGGATGGGCATTTTTCGGAAAACAGCATTGCCGTATTGCTGCCGGAACTGGTAAAACAATCCCAAAAACCGATTATTACCGTTGTCGATGGTGGAACCATCTATGATCCCCTGGTTGAGGCTCTGGAAAAAGGAGACATTCCTGTTTTCCGAACGGCAGACCGTGCCGTTGCCGCTGCAGCCAAATATATAGAAGGGCAGATGTATGCGGATCTGTTACGAAACAAGAAAAACTGATTCTTTTTATTTCTGTTCCGATTTTTTTCGAGAATACTCAACAGCTGATTTTACAAGGGAATACGACCAGAAGGGAATGCCCAGAGCATGAATATGCGTATAGGTGGCAAGGACATTCTTGCGGTTCAGACCGTCCCGATTATTGCAGAAGCCTGTACCCCGGATCGTTGCAAATACCATATCCTCGTCTGTGCCCCGCCACTCCTGAATGGTGGAATATCGAAATTCATGGCCTTTCAATTCCGTTCCGACCGGGAAAAACGGATTCTCCTGATCTACCGCCATGATCGTGTATCCATGCCCCTGGGGTCTTTTGGAAAGGCCAAACACAATGGGAAATAGGCCTGCCATATCATAGGTCTGCCCGCCCATCTCCAGCCGCTCACCAAGATACATCAGACCGCCGCATTCTGCATAGATCGGCATTCCATCATCAGCCATATCCTTTATCATATTCCGGTAGGTTTCATTGTCGGACAGCTTTTGCGCATGCGTTTCCGGAAACCCGCCGCCGATATACAGGGCGTCAATTGGCGGCAGCTCGACATCCGTCAGGGGGCTGGTGAACACCAGCTCTGCACCGGCAGTTTCCAGCGCGTCCAGGTTTTCCTGATAATAAAACTGAAATGCCGAATCGCGAATAACGCCGATCCTGGGCTTTCTGTCAAAATGAATTTCTATACTATTTTCTGTTTCCTGATCCGGCGGATCATCGAGAATCCCGGTGTTTGATTCTGCTATCCGGACAAGAGCATCCAGATCGACATTCTGTTTTACGATATTCATTGCTGCGGAAATGGATTTTTCCGCCCAGGCATGTTCAGGCGTCGGAACAAGCCCCATATGACGTTCCGGAAAATCACCGGTTTTCAGTTTAGGGATGGCGCCGATTACCGGTATGCCACAATGATGCTCTATACTTTGCCGCAGGATATTCTCATGCCGGGGTCCGGCCACATGGTTTAATACAACCCCCTTGAGCTTCACTTCCGGATCAAACTGCATGCATCCACGCAAAACCGCAGACATGGTTCTTGTGGTTTTTGTACAGTCCACACACATCACAACCGGCAGATCCAGAAGTTTGGCAATTTCAGCCGTGCTGGTATGGCCTTCTACATCAATTCCGTCAAAAAGGCCTCGATTTCCTTCAATAATGGAATAATCAAATGAGCGCGTATGTTGGATATAGGATTTTTGAATGGTGTTTCTATCAATGAGAAAAAGGTCCAGATTATAGCAAGGCCGGCCGGCAGCAAGCGCCAGCCAGCCCGCATCAATATAATCCGGTCCTTTTTTAAAAGGCGCGACAGTTTTGCCCTTGTCGCGTAACGAAGCAACAATGCCAATGGAAAGGATGGACTTCCCAGCTCCGCCTTTCAGTGCGGAAATTACGATTCCCGGAACAGTCATGTCCTTCTGCCGCTGAAAAGATCTTTTTCAAAATAAAAATGATTCAGGGGTAATCGGTCCTTCTATTTTTCTTCGTGCTCCGCGCCGGCCTGTTTGCCGGTGCCGGGAAGACCGTACATGGAGGTACTGCCGCTTGACCAGTACTCCAGAATACCATCTTCTACCATTTTATTGATAAATTTTTTGGCCTCTCGTGGTTTCATATCCAAGATACCGGAAAGATCATTGAAATAGAATTTGGATTTGGATTTTAATTTTGCTTTCAAAGCTGTAACAATTTTTTCCTGGGCTTCTGCTTGATCCATAATTCGTTCCTCGCTTTAAAGGGAAGAATGCAGGGAGAGGAGAAATTCCCCTCCCTGCATAAAAAAATTCAAATTAAAATTTGAACTGTGTTGTCTGGCGCCATGTATAGTAAGCTGGATCACGGAAATCATCTATCAGATGGTGGGTAAAGTCAATTTCACACACGTCAAAGAATCTTTCCCATCCGATTCTCTCGGCCCATTCGCCAAGGCGTTCATACTTGTTAGCACCCTTTGCATACGCTTCAACCATCTTCTTGATTACTTCTGTGGTCTTCGGCCATCTCGGGGGCTCGTTGGGAATGAATGCAACAACAACCTTGGAAAACTTGGGTGTGCTGATTCTGTTGGAAACCTTTCCACCGGCCATGATTACGATACCGTCTCCATCTCTGTCCGCAAGCGGCATGGAAGGACACATGGTGTAGCAGTTACCACAGAACATACATCGTTCGTTATTGACCGCGACACTCTTTACTTCCGTGCCCTTGAAATCAACTTTCGCCGGTTTGATGGCTGCAGTCGGACAAGCGGCAATCGCCAAAGGAATTTCACACATCTTGTCAAGATACTCATGATCCAGAAGCGGCGGTTTTCTGTGGTATCCCAGAATCGCTATGTCGGAGCAATGCACGGCACCGCACATGTTCAGACAGCAGGCCAAAGAAACACGAAGGTGTGCCGGAAGACGCATGTTCTGGAAGTCATCAAACAAAACGTCCATGGTCGCCTTTACCGGGCCGGATGCATCGGTAGCCGGTGTATGGCAGTGAATCCATCCCTGGGTATGAACGATATTGGTGATACCCGCGCCGGTTCCGCCAATGGGGAACTTGAAGCTGCCGCCTGCAAACTTACGGCTCTGAAGATCCTGTTTCAGCGGAGCGACTTTGTCTTCCCTGTCCACCATAAACTCGATATTGTTACGGGTGGTAAAACGCAATTTTCCGTTACAATGTTTGTCAGCGATATCACAAATTTCTTCGATCAGGCTGGTACTCATGAGGCGAGCACCACCACATCTTACCGTATAAACTTTGTCGCCGGATTCGGCAACATGAACCAGAATACCGGGTTCCAGAATTTCATGATACAGCCATTTACCCTTATTTTTCTTGATAACTTCGGGGTAAAATTCTTCAAAGTGCCGTGGTCCGATATCGGAAATCCTGTTTTCCATCGGTTTGTCAGGATTATAACCTGAAGATACAAAAGCCATTTTATTACCCCCTTATCTCATATGATCTTTTCTGAATGCGTCAATATCGCGTGTCCATCCGCCTTCAACCTCTTCTTCTTTCCAGAAGATGTACGGATTGGAACGAGGCTCCTTAACATGCTGTGGTACCGGATCAATTCCGACAGCCTCAAGCATTTTCTGGAATCCCTGGCGTTTGATCAATTCACCCAGCCGCTCGCGGTTTTTGCCTTCTTCCATCCACCAATCCCAAATTCCCTCAACCACATCTTTGATTGCCTGATAGCCATCATCCTTGTTCACTTCAACAAACGGAACCAAGAGTGAGCCCATCTGTGCACCATCCAAAATCGGAGCTTTTGCACCAACCAGGATTGAGCATCCTGTTTCTTTACCAATTCTCAATGCACGTGGCATTGCATTGATACAATGCATGCAGCGGGTGCATTCTCTGTTGTTGATGGTGAGTTTATTATTCTCGTATTTCATGCAGCCGGTGGGACAAAGAGCAACTACTTCTTTCTGAATATCAAATTTACCCCAGTCACGACCGGCATGAGCGCCGCCATTGGGTTTGATTTCGCCGCCGACATATGCTTTTACCGCTTCCGCATCAATCCGGATATCGTCTTTCCATGTTCCGATAAAGGACATGTCGGAACGAGCGATAGAGGCTACACAGCAGTTCGGACATCCGTCAAACTTGAATTTAAATTTGTACGGGAAAGCCGGCCGATGTAGTTCATCCTGATATTCCAGGGTAAGGGTATGGCAAAGATCCTGTGTATCATAACATGCGTATTCGCAACGGGCCTGGCCGATACAGTCAGCCGGTGTACGCAGGTTGGATCCGGAACCGCCTAGATCCTGATTCATGTTATGACTCATTTCAAAGAAAATTTCTTCCAGCTGCGGGGTTGTGGTACCGATCAGAATGATATCACCGGTGGAACCATGCATATTGGTGATTCCACTTCCGCGGAAATCCCATAGGTTGCAAAGTTTTCTCAAGTGCTCAGTAGAGTAGAATTTACCGGCCGGCTGAGCCACGCGAACGGTATGAAAATGTGCTACACCCGGGAACATTGTGGGCTGGTCACAATATCTTCCAATAACACCGCCGCCATAACCAAATACACCGACGATCCCGCCATGCTTCCAGTGTGTTTTCCCGTGCTTGTACGAAAGCTCCAGAACACCCAGAAGGTCTTCGACAACATCCTTTGGAATCTGAAGTTCCAGGCCCTTTTCATTTTTCGCCCTTTTTGCAGCTTCCTGCTTGAGGTCGGACACAAAACTCGGCCATGGTCCTGATTCAAGCTGATCCAACAAAGGGGTTTTATGCTTTGCCATTTCTAACCTCCATTAAATAAGAATTTAATCAACCTTGACTCAAAAATACACTATCCTCTTTTTCAAGATCGTCAAAGCAACACAAACAACTAACTATCTAAATTTACCAAAAAAAGTAAATATATGCTTTTCTATAATAAAAATCATAAAACTAAGTTGTGAGATATAAAATCAATCACGGCTTTTGTCAATAAAAAAGGTTTATTTTCATAGGATTATCCGGATCATTCCGCTTGATGACAAACACATGACATACCTTATATTGTATTTATAAAAAGTAAATCCATTGCATATTGTGCTATTTTGATCTCAATTCTTACAGATGTCTGTTGATCAGGCCCTGTTTTATGCAGGCAATATGGGCTTCAATATTTTCCTGAATAATCTTTCGCTCTATTACCTGCGTGTGGTAATGATCGACGATTTCCTCCGCAACCGATAAAAGATTTTTCTCCTCCATTGAAAACAGATAGTATTCAAAACATTCCGCAAGAGGAATCCCCCTTGTCGTTTCCTCCGGCATGGTTTCCAGCGCTTCAAAAAAACCATTCAAGGTTTCCTGAACCGAAAAATCATCCGCCCATGCAAGCTCTTTAACACCATCCAGCCGGTCTATCCGCATCCGGATAGACAAAGTCAGAAAAAACACCAGCATGGTTTCCAGAATGGATTGCAGATTTATATCCACATTATCCGCACGCAAAGATGAATAACCACGAACCGTTATCAAGCGAAGATCCAACAAATTATCCTGCAACCCTACGACAAAATCCCCGGCGGCATGATGCCAGGGAAAAATGTGTTCAAATGTTATGGGATGGTAGCAGCTTGTCAGGATAAATGCTGCCTTGCGATACAGTTGTTTTGCCTGCTTGTCGGAAAGATACCGGTTTCCACTCACCATATCCCACACGACAATCTCTCTTTTTCCCGGGGATGTTTCGGAAAGATGAAACTCATGAAAACCCTCAAGCCATTGGCCCAAAAACATGGGATATGACCCCTGGCCGGCTCTTCCCGATCCCTTTCCATATACCGCCGGTATGTAAGGACAATGCAAATCTTTGCAGAGTCTTGTCAGGGCCGCATATTCCTGATCAATGATTTTTCGTCCGGATGCAGATACGGCAACATTCAGGACAAATTGGATTGTCTCCTCCCGAAAAATCAGCTCGATTCGTGAAGGATGATAAAGCGCACCATGCTTTTCCAGGTAAACATTTTTTGATAGAGGCTGATCCGGTGAGATGTTTTTACGGGATTGAAGGGAAACCGCCTCTCTAAGAATTTGGTGATTATTTTCTTCCAGAAATGATTGTACCGCTGTAAAATAATCACCATAAGAAACGGAAAAATCGGTGTCTTCAACCCGATAATTCCAGCCTGACGGCAACTTCCGGTTCCAGACCGGACTGTCCTCTGAAACCGGTTGGCTCCGATCATATAAAAAAAAATTAAACCCGGGAGTGGTGACGTGCAAATTACCGATGACTGTTAATTTCCTTCAGGATTTCCGGATTAACCTGGTATCCAAGCTCGATTGCCCGGTCACAGTGCTCTATGGCCTTTTCATGATTTCCCTGTTCCAGATAACAGATTGCCAGATTGTTATGCGCAATCGGAAAATCCGGTTCAATCTCAATTACTTTCAGATTTGTTTCAATACTTTCCGCTATCAAACCGGACATCAGATACGCATTGGCAAGAGTGGTATAAGCCTGAATAAATCGGCTATTATAGATAATCGCCTTTTTCAGGGCCCGAATCGCCTCCTCAAGGTTCCCCTTCTGGAGTTCGACAAAACCGATATTCCCCCACCCTTCGGCAAATACCGCCCTTGACTTGACAGCCTGTTTATTATAATTCAGGCACCCTTCCAGATCTCCGCGATGCAGGCATATGCCCCCCAGTTGCACATAGGCTTCGGCAAGGGTCGGGCTGCAATTGATTGCCTCAATCAACTCGTTTTCCGCTTCATCATACTTTTGCTGACCCAGAAGAGCTACAGCCAGATTGTAGTGGGATGTTCCACATTCCGGATTGGCGGCAATCGCAGCTCGCTGCCTGGCAATGAATTCTTCGGCATTTCTCGATTTTTCCATCGTTATTTCCTCAACAAAATCAATAGGCGATCTTGATGTATATGTAAAAAGTTGATCATTCGATCTGATATCATTCCTGAAAAGACAGGGAATGGAGCGAGGTGCAAGCTGACCGGGCAATAACTCTTTACGGTTTCATTAAATTTAGATATTTGTGTTTACATTCCATTCATTTGATACTATTTATCTGGGTTAATCAATAACCGATGCTGGTTAATATGAGCAAGTCTTATTGTCAAGCAAAAACAGATCTCACAACTGCCGGAATAAGATAGAACGATCATGTAGAATTTTTTATAAAATCTCAAGCGGTTTGTGTTTTATAACCATTTATTCGGTTTTTCTTCGAATCATTTAGGAGGACGGAATGATAGCAGGTTCATTTACGGCGCTGATAACGCCATTTACGGAAAACAACGAAGTCGACTATCACGGCCTGGAACAACTTGTGAGCTTCCAGATTATGAATGGAATTTCAGGAATTCTGGCTGTGGGAACGACCGGTGAAAGCCCGACACTCGTTTGGGATGAACACAACAAGGTTATTGAAAAAGTTGCTGAAAAAACAAAAAATAATTGTATATGCATTGCCGGAACCGGAAGCAATAATACAGCCGAGGCACTTACCGCTACAAAGCATGCACTCCATGCAGGTGTAGATGCCGTCCTGCTGGTAGATCCATATTATAATGGTCCAAGCTCCCTTGAGATCCGAAAAGAATACATTGAGCCGGTTGCCGGAGCCTTTCCATCACTGGATATTATTCCCTATATCATTCCCGGCCGAACCGGAACACAACTGCTCCCGGAAGATCTGGCAATCTTAACGGAAACCTGTAAAAATGTTCGTGCTGTAAAAGAGGCGACCGGCAATCTGGAAAATATGAAACAAACCAGGAAATACTGCGGACCTGATTTTACCATTATTTCCGGTGATGACGGGCTGACGTTTACCATGATGACCGATCCGGAGATTCAATGCACCGGTGTCATTTCCGTTATTTCCAATATCGCTCCCAAAGCGATCTCAGAAATGGTTCGTTATCTGTCCGCAGGGGAAATTGGGCCGGCAACAAAATTACAGAAAGCCCTTAAACCTCTTTTTGAACTGGTAACCGTGAAAACGATGGAATCCACCATCAGGGGAAATGTGGAATGCCGGGCCAGAAACCCCCTTGCCACAAAAACCCTGATGTCGATTCTTGGCATGCCTTCCGGAAGGTGCCGACAACCATTAGGAAGAATGACAAAAAATGGAATTGAGACGGTTGTCCGGGCTGCCCGGAAAGTGCAGGCGGAAAATCCTGAAATTTTTGAACCGGCTGCAGAAGCTTTCCATATTGATATTCATGAAAGACTGAATTCAGACCGGTATCTGAAAGGGCTATATTATACCGAATATTGATCGCTGCTTTTTAGCAAAAACCCATATCAATCCGGCCTGTGCGTCGGTTAACCCGAATATACTTTCTTTTTTTCAATCCGGGAAAACCGACCGACAGGCAGGGCCATATTTTCATTTTTTTCTTTCCTGTCGTTTCTGTGCAACCTCTGAATTGATTGTAAAATCACCAATCTTGTACAAAACCCACTTCATCCAGCGAAACCCGAAATCAAGAAGAGCGACTTCATCATTCCGGATCGCCTGAATGGTTTTGTCATCAACCTGATACAGTTTCAGGAACGAGCTTTCAAATACAAACTCCTTGAACTGGTCAATATCATAGCAGGTAGTGAAAAACATTTTTTTGGTTTTTTCCGTTAATTGAACATTGGCAGGAAAGGATCGCTTTCTTACGATCAGGTCCGTCCATCCGGCATTGATCTCATCCTGGATATCAACCCCCTGATCCTTTCTCCACTCTTTTACCGTCCATTCCTTATCTTCTTCAAATCCCAGACAGTGCGGTTCATCCACAAAAAAATAAAAACCCTCCCCATCTGCGTCTTCCTTATGGCTTAAAGATGCCACCCCCAAAGGATAATAGCGGCAGGTTGTGGGTCGATTTTCATAAACCAGGCATCCATCATCCCTTACAAACGGACATGACTGCTGTTCATCATCCAGAAGCTTCAATGTGACAACCGGAAGATCGGTTTTCTCCAGCAACTGCGGTACGGTATATATTGCCAAAAACTCGCCGGAAGATATCCCCAGACGATTTTTAAGTTGAACAATATCATATGGTGTTAAAATAATGTTGATTCCCCGACAACATTTGGTGAAACAACGTACCTCTTTATGACATTTAAATTTGAATCCGCTCTCTGGTCCGAATCTTACAGGCTGAATGCCGGCCTTGTTTTCTGGAAATTCCATATGTAATCTCTCCTTTTTTTCCAAGCATACATGAACCTCCGATATCTCACCCGGAATTTCAAGTGCGTTCTCATCCATCACACTGTTTTTACATTGAATGGAAAATTATTGAAATAGGGACCGTTTTTTCAACGTAAAAGCTTTTTTCGAAAATGATTGCTTCCGAACCGGAAGAAATCGTCATTCATATACGTGGATCATCCGAATGTCAAACATCTTGGTCGGATCTTTGCTGAAACACAATTCAAAAGCCAATGCAACGGCGCAATAAATTTCTTGATTTCACATACAAATATTTATATTTTCACCTATCGGCAAAGGTAAGAGATATCATAACCATCGTCAAGAGGATTTCATTACAGATGATCTGCACTGAAGTCAGACCGGAAAAGCATTACATCGGACGCCTTCCTCACAACAGAGATATGATCGCGTCCATTGAAGATTTTTGTCTGAAAACCCATATTGAGATGGGCTGGTTTTCCCTGATAGGTGCTGTTTCATCCGTCACACTCGGGTATTATGATCAAAAGCAGATGGTATATGTGACCTCTAAAGCTGATTGCCGGCTTGAAATTGCCTCCTGTTCCGGCAATATCTCCCGAAAAGACGGCAAACCCTTTGTTCATGCACATGCCGTACTCACAGATGAAAAAGGAAATGCTGTTGGCGGTCATGTTTTTTCTGAAACTATTATTTTTGCAGGTGAAATTCATATTCAGACGTTTTCCGGAAAACCGCTTGATCGTGAACATGATCACCAGACCGGGCTGATGCTCTGGAGAATGTTCCATCCTTGACGGATCCTATGATTTGATTTACATACAGACAATAGATGCTACTATAAACAGGGAGAATGATTGTGAACCTTTCAATAACAAAAACAGATCGCCTGAAAGCGCGCCCGAAAGACACGGAGCTTGGATTTGGAACCGTATTTACAGACCACATGTTCAACATGGACTACAATCCGGATAAAGGATGGCACAATCCCCGCATTGAGCCCTACCAGCCGATCCATATGGAACCATCGACCATGGTTCTCCATTATGGACAGGCCATTTTTGAAGGCCTCAAGGCGTTTCGAACACCTGAAAACCAGATTCAGCTGTTCCGACCTCGGGATAATTTTAAACGTCTCAATCTTTCCGCCAGAACCATGTGTATTCCCGAGTTTGACGAGGAACTCGCTCTCGAAGGCTTGAAACAATTGATCCGACTTGAAAAAGACTGGGTTCCGAAAGCACTGGGAACATCTCTTTATATCCGTCCGACCATCATCGCCACGGATCCCTTTCTGGGAGTAAGAGCCTCTCACACCTATCGCTTTTTCATTATTTTATCTCCGGTAGGCGCCTATTATGCAGAAGGTTTTAATCCGGTTAAAATCTGGGTGACAAAAGATCATGTTCGGGCTGTAAGAGGTGGTGTCGGGTTTGTAAAAACCGCCGGCAACTATGCCGCAAGCCTTTTTGCCGGAGAAGAAGCTCATAAAAACGGATATACACAGGTACTTTGGCTGGACGGTGTCGAATTGAAATATATTGAAGAAGTCGGTTCCATGAACATCTTTTTTGTCATCGGCAACGAACTCGTTACACCGGCACTCAATGGAAGTATTTTATCCGGAATTACACGCGACTCGGTCATCGCCATGGCCAAAAAACAGAACATGCCGGTTAATGAACGCAGAATCAGCATCGAGGAGCTGTTTGACGCCCATGCCGCCGGTACCCTGCAGGAGGCTTTCGGCTCCGGAACAGCGGCTGTTATTTCTCCGGTAGGCCTGATCAAGTATGATAAAAAGGTAATTGAAATCGGTGACGGAAAAGTCGGTCCGATTGCCAACCGCTTTTTTAAAGATCTGACCGATATCCAGTACGGAAAAGTGGATGCACCGAAAGGATGGATTGAAAAAATAACGGTTTAAAATCGATTGTTCCCGGGGTGTTTACCTTGTGAATACCCCGGGAACTTATTTCTGCCCGGCGTTTTTCATGAAGATTGCTCGTTATCTTCATTCTTCAATAGAATATCGATAATCTTCGGTATATAAAGATCTGCCTTGCTGATATGAAACCGGCAGGCGCCTGCTCCCCGATGCCCCCCACCTTCAAAATTGGAAAGCATCAATCCGGCATTCACATTACAGTTTCGATTAAAAATGCTATGCCCGACACTGACAATCACCTTTTCTTTGTCCTGATTGTCCAATCGAATTTTCATGCTCACTACAGCCTCCGGAAACAAGGAATACACCAGAAAACGATTCCCGGTAGGAGCCTGATCAAAGGAACGGAAGTCTGTGATGGAAACATGCTTTTGAACAACCGTATGTTTCAAAAGATGCTGTTTGAATTCCCGATTCTGATCCACAACAAACCGGCAGCGTTTTTTGACATCCGGATTTTCCAATACACGATCAATATGATTGTGTCGAAGCAATTCCACCAGAAGGTTCCAATATGATTCATCCGTGCTTTTCTGGTTGGTAATGGTCATGGATAGAAGCACATATGGATATTTTTCCGGATGTTCTACCTCATCCAGGCTTAGATTTGCCGAGTCGATTCGATCTGTTTCCCGGATCAAATCCTTGAATTCATTTTTCAGCTTATCCTGGTAATAGTAATAGACAACGCCTGCTGCAGATGGCGCGATATCAAACGCTCCTTCAAAGGGTTCTGTGATTCGATTTGAAACGTGATGATCAAACCACTGGTAACAATTGGGATGAAAAGGAAGATTGGCTATAATATCATATTGTTGTATATCCACTTTGTTTTTCTGCAACTCATTCGGCTCTATCCACAGTATCGGCTCCGTAATATCCAGAGCCTCTGATAAAATTACCGCACAGACAATACCGTCGAAATCAGGACGAGTAACAATTCTCAATTTTTTCATTTATATTATCCACAAATTAATATGCCGGTCTAGTAATTTTTTAACAAATTGTAATATTTCATAACTTTTTTCACGTAATGTTCCGTTTCACTATATGGCGGAATTTCATCAAATCTTTCAACAGCTGCCGGACCTGCATTATATGCAGCCAGAGCCAGAGGCAGCTTTCCGCTGAACCGATCCATCATCAGTTTAATATATTCCGTACCACCCATAATATTTTCCCAGGGGTTGAACGGATCTTGAATTTTTAATTTTTGATAATTATCCGGCATAATCTGCATTAACCCCTTGGCTCCCTTTTTGGACACCGCCCAATTATCAAAATTGGATTCCACTTTAATCATCGCTTTTACCAAAGGAAAATCTATACCGTGTCTTTTGCACGCCTGCATGATAAAATCATCATATTCTGTGGGTACAAAAAATTCCGGCTTCTTTTCCGGTCTTTCCTTGATATATAATTCATATCCTGTTGACATGGGGGTATTTGTAAAATGCATTACACCGTTGCTATCAATATATCTATAAATATCAGCATGTGAAATCAAAACTGATGTTACAACTATGGCCAACGTATAAACGGCAACTTTCATTTTCACCCGCATGAAAACATCCTCAATCTGTTTGCTCTGATTGCAATTGTTTCAGCCTGATCCGCTTTTCTTGATCTTGATATTGTTTGTTGATAAATCGAACTGGAAAATCCGGACGAGACAAATAGGGAATCATATCATTTATGAATGAATCAATCATGTTATTTAATACTTTTTCCTTTTCCCCCTCATCAATAAAAGTTTTTTCCCTTGTTTGTTTAAATGTAACCCTGTCCCCGAGAATATTTTTCAACTTCCGGACATCTTTTTCCAGAATGGCTTGGGTAATGGGAATATCCATTTCAGCCTGCATTATAACCTGATATCTGTCCCCGATCAATTTTTTTGAACGATCATATATTCGGACATGTAAATTATTTTCAAGATCCAGTTCTTTTACGATTCCGTCATCCATTTGTTCATCCCTATTTCTTTCATTGATTATATTTTTTCAATCTATTATTCATTTATCGAAAAAGTTCCAGTTGAATCTGGTTTGAATGCTTCCCTGTTTTGCTCTTTTTGGGTTCAGTGTTTTCATGATATCTCAAACGATCTTCAATTTCATATACAAAAGGGGATGGTTTTCTCTCAATGCTTTTTCCAAAGATTTTCCTTTTTACAGCATGTGTAAGAAATAGATGTTCCTTTGCCCGTGTCATCGCCACATAAAACAATCTCTTCTCTTCATCTATATTGATTTTCTCTTCTTTTTTTTGATACGGAATAAATCCCTCTTCACACCCGGCAATAAATACAACGGGAAATTCCAACCCCTTGGCTGCATGCATGGTCATGAGCGTTACTTTTTCACTCTGAAAATCGCAGGCATCCACATCCACGCACAAGGATACCATTTCAAAAAAACCATCCACATTGTTCTGATACAAACGTGCTGTTTTCAACAGCAGTGAAAAGGCTTCGTCTGTTTCTTTTTCCTGCTGAATGTTACCGCTCGTTTTTAGAAATTGTTCCCGCAGATCGAAAAGATTTTCATCTATCTGCCTATTTTTGAAGGCTTGTCTGTATTCAAATAGTTTGTTGATCCAATGGTTTAATTGTAACTGGTTGGTTGTGCCCATTCCGGGTACGGGAAATCGAAGCACGCGATTCAAGCTTTCTTCCAGACGAAAATTATTACGGAAACACCATTTTTTAAAAATTTTGCCGTCCTTTTGATTGAATCCCTTTCCTATGGTTTCCATCACTTGCTGAAAATCAGCATGAGTGCCTACCCCGGATACGATTTTGAGTAAAGACAATACTTCCCGGATGCCCTTTTGTGAAAACGCCTGGTCACGACTTGCCTGTTGAAAGGGTATGCCCGCTCGACCCAAAACTTCTCCCAAAAGATTGCCCTGGGTATTGGTACGATACAGAATGGCAAAATCGGAAAAACTCCTGTCCATGATTTCAAAACCATCACCTGCCTTCTGAAAATCAATAGAGTAGAATCCAAGCCCTCCAACCATCTGCTCAATTATTTTTCCAATGGCGACCGCTTCTGCTTTTTCACTGGAAAACTTCATCACCGATATGGTTTTCGTACCATCAATTTCTGAATACACTCTTGATTCAGAAGGCTGGTCATGCTGGCTTCGTATAATCTGAAAAGATGCCTGCAAAATGGTTTCGGTGGAACGATAATTACGGGTAAGGTGGATGGTTTTGGCCTGGGGATAATCATTTATAAACATTTTAAAAAATTGAACATCTGAACCCCTGAATCCATAAATCGACTGATCCGGGTCTCCAATGGCAAACAAATTCGGATTTTCCGATGCAAGGGCTTTGACAATCCGATACTGACCCTGATTTAAATCCTGATATTCATCAATCAAGATGTGTGTGTATAAGTTTTTGTATTTTTTACAAATTTTATCATCTGTTTCCAGCAGTTTAACCACCTTGAAGATCAAATCCTCAAAATCATACACCCCCTGACCGGATAAAACATTCTGATATTCACCATATACTTTCCGTAACAGATCAACACGGCAACCATAATCATTCGCTATCGATGTAATATCATCGAATGGTTCCCTAATAATTTGTTTTGCGGCAATGATCATGTGTAAAAAAGTTTTTTCTGAATGAGGAAGTTTGATTCCTGTTTCCCGGACCCGGGCGCAGGCCTCTTTTATAAAAAAGATACGATCGTCCTCATCGGCAATGGTATATTGCTGACCATAATTCACTTCATTTAAAATATGAAAACAGAGGGAATGAAATGTGGCCACAAATGGCAATGGTGCATCATCTCCCAACAGTCTTTTCAGTCGTTCTTTCATCTCCTGCGCCGCCTTATTGGTAAAGGTCACGGCAAGAATATGATCAGGAGAAATTTCCTTTTTATGGATTAAATATGCAATTTTATGGGTAAGGGTAAGGGTTTTCCCGGTACCGGGGCCGGCGACAATTAACAGAGGGGTTCCCATATGGGAAACAGCGCTGCGCTGCTGCTCATTCAGATCATTTATCCTGCTGATTTGTTGAAAGGAAGTTCGGGTTTTTCGTTCCAGTTTTTCAGACGGACCGGATGATATTCTTTTTTTATTTACTATCCCCATTTCTTTTTCCAGGGTTTCCGGTAATTCAAACAAATTTTTTTGAGCCTGCTGTTTTTGTCTTTCCCTTTCGTCAAAGATCTGAATTTTTCCATACTCTCCATCATACCCCGGAAACAATACTATTTTCCGGTCTCTTATTCGTTGTATGGCCTCCCCGAGATAAGGAATCCCGGCAGCTTCAATCCGTACCGGATCCATAGTATGTAATATGTCTAATTCCGAGCCAAAGGTTTGAATGAGCACCTCATAGTAATTTTTTACTTTTTGGGATTGAGGGCCGACCTTTAACAATTCCGAAAGAATTTCCTGTAATGGAACAATGCTGTAATAGGGATGATGATTGCTCGGGATATATCCCTCTTTCCGGTCCGCCAGTTCTTCAACCCTGTATAATACGCCAAGCGTCATGGATTTTCCGCATATCGGACATATTCCTTTATGTTTTCTGGACTCCTCAGGTGTGAAGCATATATTACATTTTCTATGACCATCCAGGTGATACTTTCCTTCTTCCGGATAAAATTCAAATGTCCCTAAAAATTGATCCGGATTTCCGGTTTCCATGGCTTTTCTTATGGCAAAATAATCCAGATCCGTATTAAACAGATTGGATTCTCTTCCCAGTTTGCCGGGTGAGTGCGCATCGGAATTGGATATCAGTGTTATCCGGTCAAGACTGGAAATCCTCCAGTTCATTGGAGGGTCTGAAGAAAGGCCTGTTTCCGCTGCAAATATATACGGGCTTAAATCTTC
This sequence comes from Desulfobacteraceae bacterium, assembly GCA_003599865.1. Taxonomy (GTDB): domain Bacteria; phylum Desulfobacterota; class Desulfobacteria; order Desulfobacterales; family SURF-7; genus QZKS01. The sequence continues at coordinate 27,023 of QZKS01000087.1, read as the reverse complement.
AAAACACTCTTCAATGGAATCAAATCCGGATTTGGATCCCAACAGCGAAAACCATGGTGTCCAGATGTGTGCTGGAACCAGATAGGCATTTTCTGATGTTTCAAGTATAATTTCAAGCAGATTTCTGGAATCCAATCCCAGTATCGGCCTTCCGTCCGATTTGATATTGCCGATACGATCCAGTTTGGAATTAAATATTTCCGCTTTTTCAAAATCGGGAAAAAAAACAAGATTATGGTTTTTTCTTGTTTTACCGTTTTTTTTATAAATATTGCTGATCTCGGATTCCAGTATAAACCGAACCTGTGATTTACAGGATTCCGGCACTTCACGGTCACAGACTCCGGCTATTTCCTTCTTTAATTGAAACAATCCTGGTTCAGCTGGTATCAGTTTTTCTTTTAATTCGGAAAACCAATGTGGATGGGTAAAATCCCCTGTTCCTACAACCGTTATGCCTTTTCGCCGGGCTGAAATATACAGGTTTTCCAGATCAAGATTTTTCGCTGTCGCTCTGGAATATTTGGAATGAATATGAAGATCCGCTATAAATTTCATTTTTTTCACCAATGCATCTTTTTTTGATAAAAACCTTGTAACTGATTAACAATCAAGCTATATGCATATCTCATTTCCGTCAACTGTATATAGCATAAAGGTATTCAGGATTTTCTTATATGGGATTATTATCATCATCCGTATCCATCACCCAATATAAAGTAATCGGTGAAGTCAATGGTAATCTCACAGCTACCATTACCGAGGGCTTAAAAAAATTTTCCATAACCGATATTGATCATGAACCGGTTCAAAAAACTGCTGGATGGACCTGCTTTGAAAACCCGTATATCCCCGATTTTGACAAAACATCCTGTATTATTGGAACCTATTTTATTTTTTCCCTGCGAATTGATAAAAAAAGCATCCCCTCCAAAATTATCAAAAAATATTATATGGCGGAAATAGCCAAAAAGCTGGCTGAGAGTGAAAGGGAACATCTATCCAGAAATGAAAAAAAAACAATAAAAGATAATGTCGTTAATTTTTTATCTCTTCGCATTCCGGCATCACCAAATATTTATGACATTCTCTGGAATTATGAAGAATCTTTTTTATGGTTTTTTTCCAATCAAAAAGCGGCAAATGAAGAATTGGAAACCCTTTTTTCAAAAACATTCAGACTGAAACTGGTTCGATTATTTCCATATACGATGGCTGATCTTTCAAAAACACTAACCGATAAGGATCGTGATCTTTTTAATACGATTTCACCTATAAAATTTGTGGATTAAATCATGTTGGATGTTTCTGTTTCATACAATCGTTACAAGTTTCTCGGTCATGAATTTTTAACCTGGTTATGGTTCATGATCGATACCGATCAAAATTATATCAAATCTTTACAGGAAGATTTGATTTCTTTTGAGATTCATAACCGTATCGTTCTTGAAAACAGCTTCGATAATCTGACGGAAAACATTACGATTAAAGGTGACGATGCGGGGCTTGAAGAGGCAAAGCTTTCTCTTCAAAAAGGTGGTGTTGTCACAGAATGTAATTTTTCTCTAAAAATGGGTGATCTGGAATGGAAATTCAACATCAAGGGTGAAAGTCTGAACATTTCTTCATTAAAATCACCTGAAACCGGAAATATTGAAAAAAAGGAAGATATTGAAGGTGTTGTTCTTGAAAAAGTGTATCTTTATGAAAAAGTGGTAACACTTCTTGAAAAGCTATATACCCAATTTATCGCCCTCAGAATTAAAAATACTTGGAAAGAAAAGACTGTTCCTTTGATAAAAAACTGGATTCAATCCTGATTATTTTATCCTGACCGTTTTTTTATCTTTACTCTCCCCTCAATTATTGTAAAACAAATATACTTTTCATTGTTTCGACAGCCTTTTAAAATTGATCATCTTAATTTGATCATCGCGAGGATAATTTATGAAACCAAAATACTGGATTTTTATAGGGTTTGCCATTATTTTATTTTGTTTTTCACCGATCAGTACCGTTTTTTCGGCCAATTATTTACAACCAAAAAGTGTCATTTTCCGATCTACAGACGAAAAATTAGAAATGGCAAAAGAGGTGAAAGCCGACCTATTGGTACCGGATACATTCAAGAAAGGAATGAAATATTATCGTGAAGCAGAAGAAATGTATCAAAACAAAGAAGATATGGATGAAATGAAACAATTTATAGATAGGTCAAAAGATTTATTTGAAAAAGCAATCAAAGATTCCCAAATAGCCGGTGTGTTGTTTACAGAAACCATGGTAGCCCGAGAAGACACCCTGAAAATAAATGGCGATCAACTGGATCCAGTAAATTGGAACGAAGCGGAATTTTTATTTCGAGATGCTGCGGAAGAACTTGAAGACGGTGATTCGGATAATGCAAAATCAATCGGTAAAGAGGCTGAAATACTATATCGAAAGGCTGAATTAAAAGCGATTCAATCAAAATATTTGAAGGAGGTATGGTCTCTTTTAAATAAAGCGGAGAATATGGATATTCGAAAATATGCTCCCATCACATTGGAAAAAGCGAAAAATTTTGCAAAAAAAGCAGAATCACTTCTTCATCTGCATCGATATGATCAAAAAGATGCAGAACAACTTTCCAACCAGGCTGAATATGAAGTCAAACACGCTATTTACATGGCAGGTATCATCAAACCACTGGAAGATAATGACCGAACTTTTGAATCCATTTTTTTAGATGCCGAGATCCCTATCAAAAACATTGCCAATTCATTATCCTTATCTGTAAAATTTGATGAAGGATTTGATATTCCGACACAAAATATTATTAATTCCATACATTTATTACAAAAAGAAAATATTGAACTTTCAAAAATATTGCAGAATGATAAATCCGAGCTTTCCAATATTATTAAAATGAAAAATAATGAGATCAAAGAGTTAAATGACAAAATAGGATATCTGGAAAATCGATTGAATAAATTGGCCAGTTCTGAAGAAAAGCTTAAATTTGAAATTGAACAGGAAAAAATACGGAAAGAAAAAATACATCGGATCAGCGCTTCTTTTTCTTCCGATGAAGGAAAAGCATTATTGGATGGTAAAAATGTATTAATCCGTCTATATGGACTTAATTTTCCTTCTGGAAAATCGGATATAAAACCTCAATTTTTTGGACTTCTGTCTAAATTAAAAAATGCATTTTCCGAGTTCCCAGGCTGTTTTATTACCATTGAAGGTCATACAGACGCCATTGGCGGTGATTCTGTAAATCAACAGTTGTCAGAAGACAGAGCTGAAGCTGTCAGGCAATATATTATTGCGAATTCAAATATTTCATGGGATCGAATTCAAGCAAAAGGATATGGGGAAACCCATCCGGTTGCATCCAATGAAACACCGGAAGGACAAGCCAAAAACCGTCGAATCGATGTCGTGATTCAACCCATTTCACAATGAAGAAAACCATATTGGAAGGATGTTCATAATACAAGGTTTATGAACATCCATTCATTTCACGGTTGATAAACCATATGTTTCTTGCATTTTACGATCATAGTAATGTCATTGCTTTTTTAATAAATTTTTTAAAAAATTAAAATAGTTAAAAAGTTGTTACCATTATTGACACCCCTTATGAATATGAAAATATTTTATAAAATAAAAATATAAAACCAGTATCTCCATCAAACTATTTTTATATTGATCTTTTATGAATATATGACTATTCATTAACCTTCATATCAGCGTCATTTCTATAAGAAGGCGACTTACACTGAGATAGATTAACATAAATCAAATCTTACAGGATAAAACATGAAATTTAAAATTAATAAGCATAACATTTTAAATGTATTATCCAGGGTACAGGGTATTACCAGCAGAAAAAGCAACTTAGCTATAACTGAAAACATTTTAATTCAATCAAGGGATGATAAGATTTTTATAGCTGCCACTGATCTTGAGACCGGTTTTGAAGGAACATATGTTTCAGAAATTGAATCAGATGGTACCATCACCATTAATTCCAAAAAAATATATGAAATTGTAAAGAATTTTCCAAGTGATGAAATCAGTGTCGAAGAGATGGACAATAAAATTCTGAAAATAGGAAATGAAACCGTTCTGTATAATATTTTGGGTATGAATGCGAATGATTTTCCTGAACTTCCTCAAATACATAATGATATTACATTTCTGAATATCAATTCATATGATCTGAGACAGATGATTGAAAAAACGATCATGATTCATGCTTCCGGTGATGAAAAAAGAGCTCACATTATCGGAGTGAAACTTGAATTTTTGAAAGAGGATAATACACCTGTTTTAAGAATGATATCGACAGATGGAAAAAGACTATCCAAAGCAGATTGCACGGATATTCAAAACAATCTGGATATTTCTGAAAAAGATACGGTATTGATACCCAAAAAAGGCCTGCAGGAAGTTGCTAAATTTTTGGAATCAGAAGGAAAAATTAAAATTGGAGTCAAAAATAATAATTTTATTGTAAAAAAAGAGAATGAAACAATTCTTATTAATCTCCTGGAAGGAAATTTTCCGGAGTATGGTGATATTTTTTCAGCTGGAGATGATAAAATTGTAGAGGTTGAAAAAGAAGCTTTCAAAATGATGTTAAAAAGAATGTCCATTCTGACATCAGACGATTATAAAGGAGTTATTTTTCGATTTGAAGATAATAAACTCACGATAAGGGCAGCGAATCCCGATCTGGGAGAATCAAAAGAGGATATGGTAATAAAATTTAAAAGTACACCCATTGAAGTGGCTTTTAATCCTCAATTTTTTATTGATACCCTTAATTTTATTTACACAGATCAGATTCTTTTAAAAATTATTGATGATGAACATCCATGTTTTATTCAGGGAGAGAATGATAATTCTTTTATAAGTGTTATCATGCCAATGAAAATATGATGGAAGACCTATATAACGAAAATAGCATAGATGTATTGGAAGGATTGGAACCGGTTAGACTGAGGCCTTCCATGTATATTGGAAATGTGGATATTGAGGGGCTTCATCACCTTGTTTATGAGGTTGTGGATAATAGCATAGATGAAGCAATGGCTGGGTATTGTGATACAATCAAAGTTATCATTCATACGGATAATAGCGTAAGCGTAGAAGATAATGGCAGGGGAATTCCGGTTGGTATCCATGAAAAAGAACATGTTCCTGCTGTTGAAGTGGTAATGACAAAACTTCATGCAGGAGGAAAATTTGATAATGATTCTTATAAAGTATCAGGTGGACTTCATGGCGTGGGAATTTCCGTCGTAAATGCATTATCAAGATTATTAGAAGTCGAAATTTATTTTAAAGGTAAAATTTATTATCAGACCTTTGAAAAAGGAAAAAAAACATCAGAACTGAAAATTATAGGTGATACAGAAAAAAGGGGAACAAAAGTACATTTTCGCCCGGATTTCGATATCATGAATCAAAATGATTTTAGCTTTGATATATTAAGCAAAAGACTGCGTGAACTGGCATTTTTAAATAAAGGCTTAATAATCATTATTGAAGATGAACGAACCGATGAAAAAAATGATTTTCATTATGAAGGGGGATTATTATCATTTGTAGAATATATCAATCGTTCTCATACGGTATTGCATGAACCGATTATTATTTTAGGTGAAAAAAATGATGTTCAGATGGAACTGGCTATTCAATATAATAATTCATACAAAGAACGTATTTTTTCATTTGCGAACAATATCAACACAGCAGAAGGTGGTTTTCATTTAATCGGATTCAAGGCAGCTTTAACCAGAACAGTCAATCAATATGTTACAAATGGAAATATTTCCAAAAATTTAAAGGTTAAAATTGGTGGAGATGATATTCGAGAAGGATTATCTGCAATTATTAGCGTCAAAATTAAAAATCCTCAATTTGAAGGTCAGACAAAAACAAAATTAGGAAACAGCGAAGTTAAAGGACTTGTTGAATCGCTGGTTAATGAATATTTAAGTGCATATCTTGAAGAAAATCCAAATGTTGCTAAAATTATCATTGAGAAGGCTGCGGATGCTGCCCGGGCAAGGGATGCTGCAAAAAGAGCAAGAGATCTGGCCAGAAGCAAAGGATCTCTCATTGATACAACCTTGCCGGGTAAATTAGCTGAATGTCAGTATTCCGATCCTGCTGAGCGGGAACTGTTTTTGGTAGAAGGTGATTCTGCCGGTGGTTCTGCAAAACAGGGAAGAGACAGAAGATTTCAGGCGATTCTTCCACTAAAAGGTAAAATATTAAATGTAGAAAAAGCAAGATTTGATAAAATTCTGAGAAGTGATGAAATTAAAAACATGATTACTGCATTGGGAACCGGTGTTGGTACCGAGGAATATAGAATTGATAAAATTCGGTATCATAAGGTTGTTATTATGACCGATGCAGATGTAGATGGATCGCATATTCGCACCTTGCTCCTGACTTTTTTTTATCGTCAAATGCCTGAATTGATAGAAAATGGTTATTTATATATCGCACAACCGCCTCTTTACAGAGTTGGAAAGGGGAAAAGCGGCATTTATTTGAAAGATGAAATTGAATATAAAGATCATATTTTGAAAAGGGTATGTGAAAAAAAAATATTACAGATTCATAAAGATGATATCAACTTATCGGAACATGAATTATATATTTTTTTAGGGGATTTATTCGAATATCTCCAAACCCTGGATTCACATAAAAAAAATGGAGTAGATCCGGAATTTGTTGAAATGCTGATTCAAGAGGACATACGGGACCGGAATTATCTTCAAAGCGAAGATAATATGAAAAAACTGTCACATACATTTTCCACAAGAGGTTATGGGGTTGAAGAGCTGGTATGGAACGAGGAAAGAAGCGTATTTGAATTGATGATTCATCCCACGGCAAAAAAACAATCCGGAATCGAAAAATCGGATTTCAAATCCATTAAAATCGGAAGAGGATTTATCCATTCCAGTTTGTATCAAAAATGTATAGTTCTGCACGATAAAATATCAAAATTTGATTATCCTCCTTTTACCGTTTTTAATCGGGAATCAGAATCGGAAAAAAAGGTTTATCAGAATAAAAAAGAACTGTATGACTATTTAATTGAGGAGGGTAAAAAAGGTATATCTATTCAGCGTTATAAAGGTTTAGGAGAAATGAATCCCGACCAGTTATGGGAAACGACAATGGATCCGAGCAAGAGAACAATGCTGCAAGTCAATATTGAGGATGCAGCGGAAACAGATGAAATATTTTCACTGCTGATGGGAGATGAAGTTGAGCCAAGAAGAAACTTTATCACCCAAAATGCCCTTGAAGTCAGTTCTCTTGATATTTAATTTTTTTATAAATTTTATATTTCTTCAATAAAGGTCAAAAACCAAATTTTTTGACCTTTTCGCTTTTTACATGTATTTATGAGTTATCGAATCGCTATTAACGGGTATGGACGAATCGGAAGATCGATTCTTCGCGCATTATATGAATCCAGACATTATCAGAATCTAAAAATTGTTGCGATCAATGAACTATCCGATATTAAAACCATTTCACACCTAACAAAATATGATACCACCCATGGCCGTTTTACGGGTTCTGTAGAAATACAGAACGATAATCTATATATTAATAATGATTATATTAAAGTATATCGTCAGAAAGATATTGAAAAATTACCCTGGGCGGAGCTGAATATTGATGTCGTTCTTGAATGTACCGGGTTTTATACAAAAAGGGCAGATGCAGAAAAACATATTCAACAAGGCGCCAAAAAAGTCATATTCTCCAATCCAGCTCAAAAAAATGTAGATGCGACGATTGTTTATGGAATTAATGACCAAATATTAACAGTTGATCATACCATTATTTCCAATGCTTCTTGTACAACCAATTGTATTATTCCCATTATAAAAATAATCAATGAAAATTTGGGGATTGCGTTTGGAACCATTACAACCATCCATTCAATGATGAATGATCAACCAATTATTGATGCCTATCATCATCGTGATTTACGACAAACAAGATGTGCAGGACGATCCATCATTCCTGTCAATACAGAGCTTGCCAAGGGAATTGATCGAATATTTCCGGAATTATCCGGACGATTTAAAGCGGTTTCCATGCGGGTGCCCACAATCAATGTTTCAGCCATGGATATTACGATGGTCGTAAATAAGGATACAGATTCAGATCAAGTTAATGAAATTTTTAAAAATGCAATCAGGGGAAAATTGTCGGATGTTCTCGGATATACGGAAGAACCTCTTGCTTCGTGTGATTTTAATCATGATTATCGATCTTCCATTGTAGATGGAAATCAAACCCGTGTGAGCGGATCTCGTTTGGTAAAAATTTTGGCCTGGTTTGACAATGAATGGGGATATGCAAATCGTATGCTGGATACCACTGCCGTACTGATGAATGCCTATAGCCAGGTTAATCAATCATGACATTTCCTGTTTTTGATCAATTACCCTGCGAATAGTTTCCGCAATTTTGTTTTTGGTAACCGGTTTCAGAAGAAAATCTTTAAAACCAATATCCATCGCTTTTTGAGGCGTGATGGAAGTGCTGAATCCCGTGCACAGAATGATAGCGCTATCCGGATCAATTTCAAAAATTTTTTTTGCCAAATCTGCACCGGTAAGACCAGGCATTGTCATATCCGTAATGATAATATCAAAGGGGTGTGACTCTGTTTGAAAAAATTTTAATGCCTGATTTCCATTCAATGCGGTACTTACATGATACCCAAGTCGTTCCAACATTCTTTTAGCCGCATCGACAATTGCTTTATCATCATCCACAAAGAGAATTTTTTCATGATTGAGGGAGATAGCCGGTCTGGTCGGTAAAATATCGATATCCTGATTAATATAACACGGTAAAAAAATATTAAATACCGTTCCTTTTCCATCATTACTCTGCACCGTAATTGCACCGCCATGATTTTTTACAATACCATGAACCACGGATAATCCCATACCGGTTAATTCACTTTCTGACCTTGTAGTAAAAAACGGATCAAAAATATTTTTCATTATTTCCGGTTTGATGCCATGGCCGGTATCGGAAATGGTGATCAATACGTATTTTCCCGGAGTCAAATCTTTATATAAATCAGTATCTTCATCTTCGATATCAATATTCAACACATTAATTTCAAGTTTTCCTCCGCGGTCTTTCATCGCGTAATAGGCATTGGTACACAGGTTCATCAGTAATTGGTTTATTTGTGTCAGATCCGCCATTACCGTATCGTTTTCCGCTGAAATCATCTGATGTATTTCAATTGTGGAGGGCAGGGAAGGTCTGATTAACCGGAAAAATTCTTTTACAACCAGACCGATTTTAAGCGGTTCAATATTCTGATCTGATTGTTTGGTAAAGCTGATGATCTGCATCACCAGTTCTTTGGCCCTTGCACAGGCCTCTTCTACTTGTTCCAGATGATATCTTGCTTGATTGCCCATGGGAATAGTATTTGCGGCCAATTCAATATTACCATTAATGATCCATAAAATATTATTAAACTCATGTGCAATTCCGGATGCGAGGGTGCCGACAGCTTCTATTTTTTGGGTCTGCAGATGCCAGAGTTCAAATTTTTTCCGTTCTTCCTCTTCGATACGCCAATCCGTAATATCTTTGGAGGTAATAATTGCCCCGAAAGGATATGGTGTAATGTTTACGGAAAGATATTTGTTTTTATATTTCAGTTCCGGAAATGTTTTTGATTCACCTTTCCGGATACAATCCATTAATTGGGCACGCATATCGATTTCATGTTTGCCCGCAAAATCATCTGAATACATTCTGTCACCAACGTTGGGAACCCGGTCTGGTACAGACTCATTTTTATTATCAGCCCATTTTTTATTATAACCAGTTACAATTCCATTATGATCTACAATGATCGTTTTAATGGGGTTGTTCATAAAAAGTGAGCGGTGTCTCTCTTCACTTTCCCGCAGGGCGACTTCTGTTTTCTTTTGTTTTGTAATATTCCTAAAAACAATCAACAACAAAGGAAATTTTTGTTTTGTGTTCACCTTCATGTAAAGGATCCGAACCGCCCACCATTCACCAAAATGATCCTCGACTTCAATTGATTCCATACCACCGCTTTTGATACTTTTTTTGATGCTTTCGATGAGCAGCTCCTTTTGATTCGTTATTATTAGATCAAGAATGTTTTTTCCGGTAGCTTCGGAAACAGGCGTTCCAAAAAACGGCTTATTCAAAAACAGAATCGTTAGACGATCATTAATCGTTAGAATAATATCCGGGAAATTTTCAACAATATTGAATAAATGCTGTTTAGGGTCTGCTATTTTCATGGGTTACCTATCTGTTTTTTTATCTTAATGGAAATCCGAGATCAGTAAATATTTCCCTAACGAAATAAAAAATTGTGTTGTCGCTAAGAGTAATATATTTTTCATTCAAAAAAATTTTTCTTTGCAATATTGTAGTATGAATTGACGACACCTTCGTGTCCAATTTTGCATAGCAGATGGCACAGGGGCATATGTTGAATTTGTTTAAAGGCATGATTTTAAGATCATGCATCATACTATAGAACCATATAAATGTAAACAATTGATTTCATTGATTTACAACAAAAACAACGTTGGCTGCATGAAAATAATTACAGAACAGATTATTGAGCAAACCCGGCAGGAAATTTTAAGCTATAAAAAAGATAAAATTGATGTTGAATTTTCAAGGTTTTGTCAACGACAACCCAATCTGACGGATTTCATCATTGAATTTACTCAGGATCAAAATCAGGAAGCAATTGAACGGTGTCTGTTTATTTTTTTTGTTATTTGCAGGGCGTTTGAAAACAGCACTGAAAAGAGAATATCCCCAATTTCCTTTGACGAAATCGAAACAATATTTGAAAAAAATGAAACACTGATAGTTAACATGAAGGGGATCCACGAACGATTTTTTGAAAGAATCACAATGGTTCGTCTGCTGAATCAACCCTTCTTGTTGAAATATATAACGCAATCACTTTTGGAAGAAAGCAACAATGAGTATCTGTTTTCTGAGAAAGAAACCGGTTATTTATTTTTTTTATTGATAACCGTTATCGATGTTTTTGATGAAGCCTTACAGAAACCGGCGTCAAATAAATGATGCAAAAAGACAAATAGCAAAACGAATCATATCATAAAAACAAACCTAAAACTCTATATTTTTCGGGGTTCGAGGGAAGGGAATAACATCCCGAATATTGGAGATACCGGTGATCAGCATCATCAATCGCTCAAACCCCAATCCAAATCCACTATGGGGAACAGATCCGAACCTTCTGGAATCAAGATACCACCAGTAATCCTCTAATGAGAGATAGTTTTCGATCATTCTTGTTTCAAGAACATGTAATCTTTCTTCGCGTTGGCTTCCGCCAATAATTTCACCAATTCTGGGAACAAGGACATCCATGGCGGCGACGGTTTGATTATCGTCATTCAACCTCATATAGAATGGCTTTATCTGTTTCGGATAATTGTAAATAACAACTGGTTTTTGAAAAAGAGTTTCCGTAAGATATCGTTCGTGTTCAGATTGAAGGTCTTTGCCGAATTCTACCGGAAATTCAAATCTGTTTTTTGTCTTTGATAGGATTTCAATGGCTTCGGCATATGTTATTTTTATAAATTCTGATTCCATAATGGCTGTCAGAGTTGATCTCAGCTGCTTGTCGACAAAACTTGAAAACAGTTCGATATCTTCATCACAGTGATCCAAAATATGATGGATCAGATATTTCAATAAGGATTCTGCAAGGGCAATGTTTTGGGTAAGATCACAAAAAGCCATTTCCGGCTCGATCATCCAGAATTCAGCGGCATGTCTTGCTGTATTTGAATTTTCCGCTCGGAAAGTGGGCCCAAATGTATAGACATCCCCAAGGGCCAGAGCAAACATTTCCGCAGACAACTGGCCGGATACCGTCAGATTTGCCTCCTTTCCAAAAAAATCGTTCTGATAATCAATTTTATTATTTGATTTTGGTATGTTATTGAGGTCAAATGTCGTAACCCTGAAAAGCTCTCCTGCACCCTCACAATCGGATCCGGTTAATATGGGGGTATGGATATAATAAAAATTATGTTCCCGGAAAAACTGATGTACAGCGTGGGACAATTCAGAGCGTATACGAAAAGTTGCTCCATATTTATTGGTTCTCGGTCGCAGATGGGCTATGGTTCTTAAAAATTCGTCTGTATGGCGTTTTTTCTGGAGAGGAAAGGTATCTGGAGCCAAATGTAATATTTCAACAGATTCGGCTTTAATTTCCCATTTTTGACCTCCGCCAATGGATTCAACAAGCAAGCCTGAAACAGAAACAGCGGAGCCGGTTGTCAGTTTTTCAACTTCCGAATAGTTTGATACGGTTGAATCAACAACGATCTGAACGTTTTTTAAACAAGAACCATCATTTACCTCTAAAAAAGAAAAGCCCTTGGATGCTCTTTTGGTTCTGACCCAACCTTTGACCAATACCTGATTCTTATCGTTTTCGGCCTGGAGCAATTTTTTTACTTTTATTCTTTTTATCATTCGATTTCGATCCATTTAATCAGCACTATGATTATCATAGTGCTATTGTAATGTAATAACCCTGACCACCCCTGATTAAAAGAATGACCATGGATTCTTTTGTCCGGTATTTAATGATCGCTTTTTGAAAGTCATTCAAATCATTAATTATCTGTTCATTGATTTGATTGATAATATCACCTGGAGCAGCACCAATTTTATACAAATAGGAACCTGGATGAAGATCGGTAATTTCAACTCCTTTGATGGATCGATTCCGATGAAAAAGGCTTTTTATATTTTGAACCTTGATACCAAGAAGCTCATATGCCAGAGGAAGGGCTTTTTCAATGGGATAAATTTGGGTTCTAATAGGTAATGAGATCGATTTTTCATTTCTATGGATTGTAATGTTTATGGTTTGTTCCGCGGCAATATCTTTCATGACCAGTAAAAAATCTTCAGAAGATTCAATTTTGTTTTGATTAAGAGACATGACAATATCCCCTTCTTGAATACCGCTTTTTTGTGCAGGACTTCCCGCCTCAATCTTCTTGACAACCACGCCTTTCTTACCCGGAATATTCAGATAGTGGGCAAGCTGATCATTGATATCTTGTATAACAATCCCGGTCCAGGCAGGAATGACTTCTCCATACCTTATCAGATCCGATATGATCCTTTTGGCCTTATTGATGGGAATGGCAAAACCGATTCCTTGGGCCTTTTCATAAATAGCCGTATTAATTCCGATAAGCTGTCCATTGATGTTTAACAGGGGGCCACCGCTGTTACCTGGATTGATGGAAGCGTCGGTCTGGATAAAATTGTGAAATATCCGATCTTCGGTTTTAATGCTGCGGTTTATTGAACTGATAACACCTGTAGTAACGGTATGTTGAAACCCAAAAGGATTCCCGATTGCAATCACCGTCTCCCCGATCATCAGGTCATCGGAGTTTCCCATTTTAATATCAGGAAGAGATGTATCGGACTCTATTTTTAATACCGCAAGGTCAGAGTCTGGATCAGCGCCTACCACGATGGCTTTGAATTCCCGCTCATCCATTAAAGTAACTGTTATATCAGCGGACTTAGCGATAACATGCGCGTTGGTCAGAACCAGCTTTCGGTTTCCATCGATAATAATTCCAGATCCCAGATTGCTTCGTTTAATATTTTGATTATAATGAAAATCAAAAAAGTCTCGAAAAAAGGAATCAAATCCAGGTGTCATACCAAAACCGGAAAAAGGATTGGCTTGGCGTCTAATCTGATATTCCGAGCTGATATTGACAACTGCCGGGCTGACGTTTTGGACCGCTTCAACAATGGCATTACGCCTTGGATATTCAGCGGTTGCCGGAATGGAAAACAGAAAAATACCAAACAATGGCAATAATCGTCGAACCCAAAATAACAGGATGATTCTTGTGTTGTGAAACCGGATAATTTCTGGCATAATAGAAAACTTTTTTATTTTTTCTGGAATTTAAGATTTGAATAATATCACATTCTTTTTGTGGATATCAAAATAATAATTCGGAACAGAATACCATGACAATTAAATTGGTTCAAGACATCTTGAATCTGGTTGAAAAGCCTAGCCGATACCTTGGAACGGAGATTAACACCAAAACAAAAGATCTTCAACAGGTTCCATTACACATGTGCCTTGCCTTTCCGGACCTTTATGAGATCGGCACATCTCACTTTGGAATGCAGATTTTGTATCATATATTAAATGAGCATCCCATGATTTATGCTGAAAGGGCATATGCGCCTGCAACAGATATGGAATATCATTTAAGAAGAACGGGAATTCCTTTTTTTTCTCTTGAATCAAAAACACCATTGAAAAACATGGATATAATTGGATTCAGTTTGCTGTATGAGCTAAGCTATACCAATATTCTTAACATGTTGGACCTTTCCGGCATTCCATTTTTTGCATCGGAAAGAGATGAAACCTATCCATTGATTATCGCAGGAGGCCCATGCACATGCAATCCTGAACCAATAGCCGATTTTTTTGATGCCATTGTCATTGGTGATGGGGAAAGTATTATCATTAAAATGTCGGAGGCATGGATTTCATGGAAGCAGTCGGGCAAAAAAGATAAGGATGAACTGTTAAAAACATGGTCTGACCTGGAAGGTGTTTACATACCTTCGTTTTATGAAATCGGTTATGATGCAAACGGTTTTCAGACGATTTCATCTCTTTTTATAGGAAAGGAATGCTCCATAAAAAGAATCATTGAGAGAGATCTGGAGATATTGCCATTTCCCGATAAACCTATCGTCCCTTATGGTCGTCCCATTCACGACCGCCTTCGTTTAGAGGTGGCCAGGGGTTGTACAAGGGGGTGTCGATTCTGTCAGGCCGGAATGATTTACCGCCCGGTACGGGAAAGGTCTGTAGAAAAGCTTTTATCTATTGCGTCAACATCCATTCCTCAAACCGGCTATGAAGACATTTCACTGCTTTCTTTAAGTACTGGTGATTATGGATGTTTATCTTGTCTGATGCAGACATTGATGGAAAAATATGCAAGGGAACACATTGCCATATCGTTACCTTCGGTTCGTGCCGGAACCCTGACTCCTGAATTAATGCACCTCATTAAGAAGGTTAGAAAAACTGGGTTTACCATTGCGCCGGAAGCCGGCACACAGCGATTGAGAGATGTCATTAATAAGGATATAACCGAGGAAGAAATTACAGCAACAGTATCCCAGGCATTTGAAATGGGGTGGCAGATTATTAAGTTATATTTTATGACAGGGCTTCCCACGGAAACAGAAGAAGATCTCAGAGGAATAATTGACCTTATCAATGTTCTGCGCAAGGGAAAAGCAAAAGGGCAGCGTTTCCGGAAGATCAACGTAAGTGTTACCACATTTATACCGAAACCGCATGTTCCTTTTCAGTGGGCCAACCAGATTTCTCTTGTTCAAGCAAAAGAAAACATCCAAAGATTAAAGCGGGATTTAAAAATGCCCGGCATTGATTTTAAATGGCAAATCCCGGAGATTAGTCAACTTGAGGGCCTTTTTGCGCGAGGGGACCGGCGTTTGAGCAGATTGATTGTTGCCGCTTATCAAAAGGGATGTCGTTTTGATAGTTGGACAGATCAATTTCAGTACTCCAAATGGATGGAAGCAATTGATGAGAATGAAATTGATATTGATTTTTTCACGACCAGACAAAGAGATGTTAACGAAATTCTTCCATGGAATCATATTCATTCCGGTGTTACTAAAGAATATCTTATCAATGAATGGAAGAATGCTTTCCAGAGAAAAATCACAGAAGACTGCCGGAAGGGTGTCTGTAATGATTGTGGTGTCTGCGATTTTCAAAACATCGAGCCTCGTGTTTTTAATGATTCAAGGAAACAGGCCTCTATCGTTTTGGGTGGGGTTCCGACAAATAATTCCTACCATTTGATGTATCGGATAAGGTATTCCAAAAAAGATCAGGCGAAATATTTTGGCCACCTTGAGATGGTAAGTTTGATATTTAGAGCCATTCGACGTGCCGGCATACCCGTTCTTTATTCAGAAGGTTTTCATCCAAAGCCCAGGGTGTCTTTTGACGACCCCATTCCATTGGGGATTGAAAGTTACTCGGAGGTATTTACAATTCGGCTGACCGAACATCTTAAGCCATCTGATATCATCACAAAACTCAACCAGCAATTGCCTGATGGAATTCGTATTTTGGACTGTACTGTTTCGGCCAGCAAAATTCATTCGGAGAAAAAATCAGAAACCCATTATGAGGTAACTCTGCCCAATAACCGCATTGATCAAATTAAAATGGACATGTTGAATCCTTCAGATCAGATTATGATGGAATATATGGATAAAAAAGGAGCGTTGAAAAAAATAAATCTAACAGATATAGTTAAAAATATTGATATATTGGATGCGAACCGGATGAATATTGTGATTCGAAATGATTCGGAAAAAACCATACGCCCTTTTGATATTCTTACACATATGTTTATGCTATCCGAACAAGAGGCCAGGCAGGCAAAAATCATAAAGGTAATTAATGCTGATTTGACCAAAGGACAGGATGATCCTCTAAAATGTATAAAGAACTCATTATAAATTCAACAGAGCATGAAACGCGGGTTGCCTTATTAGAAGACGGTACAATTGTAGAACTTTTTATTGACAGGGGAGATGATTCCAATATTGCCGGAAATATTTACAAAGGAAGAGTGCAGCGGGTTCTTCCTGGAATGCAGGCGGCTTTTGTTGATATCGGACTTCATCAGGCGGCCTTTATTTATGTCGATGATGTGATTGGAGATGTTAACCAAGACTTTGAAAAATTTTTTTTAAATACCGCAAATGCCGGTGTTGAGGACAATGAACAGGAAGAATTCGGTATTCCATCTACGATTGAAAAACCGGTTATCCCAATTGAGGAGTTGATTTCCGAAGGCCAGGAAATCCTGGTTCAGGTTGCAAAATCACCGATCGGAAGCAAGGGAGCGCGAATTACATCGCATATATCACTGCCTGGTCGTTTTCTTGTACTCATGCCTACCGTGAATCATATCGGTATATCAAGAAGAATTGAGGATGAAGAGGAACGATCGAGATTAAAAGAAATGATGCTGTCTCTTCGTGACAAAGAGTATGGATATATTATTAGAACCGCAGGTGAGGGTGTGGGTCTGGATAAACTTGAGAAAGAAATGCATTTTTTAACCAATCTATGGAATAAGATTCAGAAAAAACATCAGGCTGTATCCGCCCCAATACTGCTTCATAAGGATCTTACCATAACGCTTCGAGCTGTTCGTGACCTATTGACAGATGAGGCGGATAAGCTCATTGTGGATTCACCCAATACCTATCGATCGGTGCTTTCTTTTCTTGAAGAATTTATGCCGGGACTGAAAGATTCTGTAGAGCTGTATACCGGGAAAGAACCCATTTTTGATGCTTATAATCTAGAGGTCGATATCTCCCGGGCACTGAAAAAAAAGGTTTGGCTTAAATCCGGCGGCTACATTGTTATTGAACTAACGGAAGCGCTGGTAGCTATTGATGTTAATACAGGAAGGTATGTCGGCAAGCACAATTTTGAAGAAACGATATTAAAAACCAATCTGGAAGCTGTGAAGGAGATTGCATACCAGGTTCGATTGCGAAACCTTGGCGGTATTATCATCATTGATTTTATTGATATGGAAAAATCATCCGATCGTGAAAAGGTTTTTAGTGCCTTGAAAGACGCTCTGAAGAAAGACAAAAGCAAAACCAATGTTCTTCCCATGTCTGATATGGGGCTGATTCAAATGACACGAAAACGGATACGAAAATCTTTATCCAGGATATTATGTGAGCCATGCTTTTATTGTGATGGGGATGGATATTTGATTTCCAGACAGTCAATCTGCTATAACATCTTCCGGGAGATATTACGGGAAGCGCAAGATATGGTTGGGAGCCGTTTTACACTAAGGGTCAACCCGGAAATAGCGGAACTTCTTCATGGAGAAGAAAATAACCTTATTGCCTCGCTGGAGGAGCGGCTAAACAAGCAGATCATTATTTATCCCAATTCAAGATTTCATGTGGAGGAATTTGATGTTTTTGAAATAATCAAATGAATCTTGACATCTTTAGGTTATTATGTTTATTTAATTTGGTTAAACACAAAAAATAACACTCAGATTCTAATTGAATTCATTTATACTAAAGGGCTTATATTATGAAGAGGACATATCAACCAAGTCGGATTAAACGTGCTAGAACCCATGGTTTTAGAAAAAGAATGTCAACAAAACAAGGAAGAAGAGTTATCAACCGGCGAAGAGCCAAAGGGAGAATAAAATTATCTGCATAAGTAAAGTGTAACAAATTTCTAAATTCAAAGATTATCGTGTTAACAGCAAAAGGCCGATTAAATCGGCCGGGTGTGGCAAGCCGAAGGGCCAAGTAAAGAAGGCCGAAAAAATATCTCTAGGAATTTCATTGAAGTCATTCCATTTCAATAGATCGGCTAGAATTATTAAAAGGAACGAGTTTGTTTACCTATCAAACAAGGGCCAAAAGCTCAAAAATGAGCATTTTATTGCAGCGGTCGGACCAGGACGGTCCAATATAACAAGACTCGGAATAACGGTTACAAAAAAAATTGGATGCGCCGCCACCCGAAACAGGATTAAGCGTTTTACAAGAGAGTACTTTCGGCTGAATCGACATCGTATTCAAGGCAATTGGGATATCAACATCATAGCAAGACAAAAAGCTTCTGCCATATCTTCAAAAATTGCATTTTCATCGTTGGAAAAGCTTTTTGATGACTTGGCCAAGGAGTCAAATTATAAAGAATATATTATTGATTTTTATTAAAATATATCAGCTTTTTGTGTCTCCCATCCTTGGACCCTCGTGTCGCTTTTATCCTACGTGTTCCGAATATGCACGACAAGCCGTTTTGAGATATGGAATATGGAAGGGCTTGTCTCTTTCGTGTAAAAGGATCTTACGCTGTCATCCGTTCAACCCTGGCGGTTTTGATCCTGTGCCATAGCAATGCCGGACAGCTTCCTGCATCAGTCTTTTGCCTGTTCTTACAATCCCCCTGAATTTATTGGTTGTATTTATCTTGTTATGCAAATGCAGACTATTCTCTTACAGATCATCCAGCAGCATTGCTGATTTGTAAGTAACTTATACTTTAGGAGACTACCTATGGAACAGGCTCGAATGCTTCTGGCCATTGCACTATCTTTTCTCGTGTTTTTTGTTTGGAATTATTTTTTTGTTGAAAAACCCGTAGAAACAACTGTCCAAACAGAGTTACAAACAAATCAAATTCAACCCAAGACAGATTCTAAAGCAATTCATAATCAACCTCAAGGTATAACCCAACAACCTTTACAAGAGCTGCCGAAAAAATTGGAAGATGAACCGCGCATGATTGTGGTAGATACGCCAATATATAAGGTATCGCTTTCCGAAGAGCAGGCATGTTTTAGCAGCTTCGTTTTAAAGCACTATCGAGAGAGTGTAGAGGCAGATTCTCCACTTAAAGAATTGATCCAGAGAGAGAATCATTTCGGAACCATTTTCACTCATTTTTTAAACAACAGCGTCACAGGAATACAAACAGCCATTTACACGGCTTCGGAGCCTGGTCAGAAAATTATTGTAAACGACTCACCAAAGACCCTTTCTTTTTCTTGGGAGTCGGCCGGTGGAATCGTCGTTTCCAAAAAATACCGTTTTTACCCGGATCAATATGTAATTGATTTGGAAGTTTCCATCTCCAATCGAGGTGAAGCCGTTCTTAACGACACCCTTGTCCTTTCTTTGAGCAGTATAACTTCGGAGAAAAAACAAAGCTATGGTTTTGAGGGACCTGGCGCACTTATCAATAATAAACTTGAAACCATTGATATCGACGATATAGAAGAAACACCGGGCATAAACGGCAAAATAAAATGGATTTCCATACAGGATAGGTACTTTATTTCCAGCTTAATACCCAGGCTTGAAAAAGAATCCAAAATGGAAATGGCGATCGATAAAAATAATTTTTTGACAACCAGTTATCATGAACCCATTTTATCTCTTGGTCCTGGTCAAGAGCAGATAAACAATTATCAGATTTATATGGGACCCAAAAGTGTCTCTATTTTACAAGGCTTAAACGTCGATTTGGACATGGCTGTTCACTTCGGTTTTTTTGACTTTATTGCAAAACCATGTCTCTGGCTCATGAACTTTTTGTTCCGGTACATACCCAACTATGGAGTGGCAATTATAATTCTTACCGTCCTCATTAAAATTTTATTTTGGCCATTGGGAACGAAAAGTTATAAATCCATGAATGAAATGAAAAAGCTCCAACCGCTGATGGCCGAAATCAGAGAAAAATATAAAGACGATAAAAAACGCATGAATGAAGAGGTAATGGGCCTTTATAAAACCTATAAAATCAATCCATTGGGTGGATGTCTCCCCATGATTGCACAGATTCCTGTTTTTTTCGCTTTATATCAAATGCTATATGGAGCGATTGAACTCAGGCATGCACCTTTTATTGGTTGGATCAACGATCTTTCTTCCCCTGATCGTCTTTTTGACTTTGGATTCAGTGTTCCTTTTATGGAACCCCCTTATGGAATCCCTGTTCTGACTATCATAATGGGGGCTACTATGTTGATTCAACAAAAATTACAACCACCAGCTGGCGATCCTACACAAGCGAAAATGATGATGATGATGCCTATCGTTTTTACCGTAATTTTTATCAACTTTTCATCTGGTCTTGTTTTGTATTGGCTAATCAACAACATTCTTTCAATTGCCCAGCAATATTTTGTTTCCAAAACTAAAGTATGATTTATGGAGGGAAGTTCATGAAGTCTAACTTAGAGTTTGAGGGTAAAAATGTAAAAATAGCAATCAATGCCGCTAGTGAAGAATTAAACATACCCCCATCTGAAATTAAATATGACATTATATCAAATGGTTCCAGTGGTATTTTTGGTCTTGTCGGGGCCAAAAAAGCAAAAATCAGGGTTCATCTTTCCGATTCAAACAATAACAACGTTCGAAACCATATATCAAAGATGGATCGGGTTCGGTCGTTTGAGGAAAATAATGTAAAAACCCTTGTCGATGAAGCATTCAGACAAGCGCCGGATCGTCCGACAATTGTACCTCCCAAACATGATGAGTTGCTTGAAACCGTTTTGGATGCTCCTGTTGATATTGCATCTGAAAGCATACAAGCCGGGAAAAAAGCACTTCAAAAAATCATCGACTTTATTACTGAGGAAACATCTGTTTCCGTCGAAGCTGGTCCTGGACTCGTATTATTCAATGTAATTGGTGGAAATTCCGGCGTGCTTATTGGCAAAAAAGGCCAAAATTTGGAAGCCATTCAATATCTTATAGATAAGATCGTAAACAAAAACAGTGATAAACGGGTCCGCATTCAAGTCGATGTTGAAGGGTATCTGAAAACACGCAAGGAAAATCTTGTTAAACTTGCAGGAAGATTAGCCGAAAAAACCAAAAGAACAGGAAGGCCATCGACAATAGGCCAGATCAGTGCGCAAGATCGTCGAACCGTTCATTTAACGTTAAAAGCGGATAAAGAAGTTCGTACCCAGAGTATAGGCGATGGTTATTATCGAAAGCTCGTCATTTTTCCCAAAAAGAGCAATTACAGGAAAAAAAAACATAAGGATAACGTTATCGCCGTCAAATAATGGTGCTATCTGAGGAACCGGCCAGGTATATTTTTTCATCTTACACCTTGCCGGTTCCATTTTTATTACCTGATATTTTTCTTCTGCAGGAAACAATACAAACAGTTTTCTGACCTATTGGTCTAAAATTTTTCCTTACATGTTTTTATTCTTGAAACCATATTGAACAGCTTTACAACAGGAATGGCTAATCATGACCTCCTCCACAATTGCCGCTATCGCAACCCCTGCCGGTCGCGGAGGAATAGGGATCGTTCGAATCTCCGGTCCCCAATCCTTTTCCATAGGGTCTCAGCTTTTTCGACCCTATAACCAATCCGTCCAAAAGCCTTCTGACAGCCACTTTCCCTTCCAGTCTCATCGTGTTTATTTTGGACAGCTACTAAATTTTAAAGAAACAGCTTTTCTTGATGAGGTTTTAATCATTTTCATGAAAGCTCCCAAATCCTATACCCGTGAGGATGTCGTTGAGATTCAATGTCATGCCGGACTTCAGGTCCTGAAATCTATCCTTAGTGCCGTATTTGATGCCGGTGCCATACCTGCCGAGCCAGGTGAATTTACCAAACGCGCCTATTTGAATGGACGAATCGACCTCACACAAGCAGAGGCTGTCATCGACCTGATCAATGCTCGATCCGAAATTTCCAGGAAAATTGCACTCTCTCAAATATCGGGCAATCTTAAAAACGCCATTTCCGGATTTCAGGAATTTCTTACAGCAATTCTTGTTCAATGCCAGGCCGAAATCGAATTTTCTGAAAATGTTACCGAAATGATTGAAACTGTAACATTATCTCAAAAGATTCAAGATCATGTAATTGCCCCTATAGAAAAACTTATCCATAATCATGATCAATCATTTTTTTTGACTGAGAGTTTTCGAGCAATTATTATCGGCGCACCCAATGTTGGCAAATCAAGCCTCATGAATTGCCTTACGCGAAAAGAAAAATCCATTGTAACTCCTTATCCCGGAACCACGCGCGATCTTATTGAAGAATACGTCCAAATCCAGGGCACCCCAACAGTCCTTGTAGACACGGCGGGCCTTCATGAATCCGAAGACCCCGTTGAAGCAATCGGTATAGAGATCACCCTGAAACAAATTCAGTCCGCTGATCTAATTCTATTCGTCCTTCAAGCGGGCAGACCTTTAACTATAAATGAATTTCATATTTGTAAGATGCTCATCGACAAACAAGTGATCTTTATTTTCAATAAAATCGATTTGACTCAAGAGATTTCTTCGGTTGAACTTCCATATGGATTCGCTGCCTTTCCTTCGGTCTATACTTCAGCACTGAAAAACATTGGAATTGACACCCTGGAGAAGACCATCGAAGAATTCATAGCCAAAAAAATTTCTGTTTTTCAGGACCCTCTTTTACCGAACCTTCGTCAAAAGCACCTCCTGCTCGACACACTCGACTCATTATCCCATTTTGTTGGCGGCCTTTCGATCAATATTCCATTAGACCTTCTTGTAATTGATCTTATCGATGCAATTCGGTATTTAAATACAGTCACCGGCAAGCTTATTCAATATGACATTCTTGATCAAATTTTTGATAATTTTTGTATTGGCAAATGATGTTTCACGTGAAACAAATAGAAAAAAGGGCGAGGTTAAAAGGAGAGGAAATGACAAGCGAGATTGATTTTGAACCATTTTTTAAAAAGTACGAGGCGCTTGTGGGCTTGGCTGACAGTGCATTTGAACGGGTGAAGAGCGAAAACGGTGATTTGGTAAAATGTAAATCCGGGTGTTCGGATTGTTGTCATGCATTATTTGATTTAACTCTTGTTGAGGCCATCTATATTAATTACCGCTTTATAGAAGCGGTTGCCGGAAAAAAAAGGGAACAGATACTGGAGCGAGCCAATAGTGCGGATCGAAAAATATATAAAATTAAAAGACAGGCCCACAAAGCATTGATGAATGGCGAGAATGAAGTTAAAATACTGGCGGATGTCGGAGCGGAAAGGGTCAGGTGTCCGCTGCTGGATGAAAAGGAGATGTGTGAATTATACCAACATCGACCCATTACATGCAGAATATATGGCATCCCGACAGTCATTCAAGGGATGAGCCACGCTTGCGGAAAATCAGGGTTTGCAGAAGGCGGTAGATATCCGACAGTCAGCATGGATACGATTTATAAGAAATTGTATGAAATATCAACGGAGTTTGTTGCGTTTATTCAGTCAAAACATTTGAAAATGGCAGATATCCTTGTGCCGGTCTCAATGGCGCTGATAACAGATTATGATGCCAAATATCTCGGCATTTCTGATGGTAAGGAAGAAAAAGGAGAGAATGATGTCTAACGGTTCGCCGGAAAATGAAAAACGAAAAAAGGCTGTTTTTGATAAAATGTCTATTCGGAGGCAAAATCATATTTTAAAAAAAGGGTATGATGCCTGGGATCCATTTGAAGAGCCAAAAGATCCTATTGACATGCGAAAAGATAAAACCAGACGAACCAGTCAGGTTCTGATTCGAGAGTTTTTACAAAGCCTGCCGCTGGATGGTTATAGTAATGATTTTGGTAGGGGTGCTTTTGACCTTTGCCTTGGAATTGTTAATAAGGAGGATCGGTATATGGGGATGTATGCGTTTGCCGTATGGCATGCGAATTTGTCTAAAAAAGAAGGATTTGAGTAGAGAATAGTGGTGGCCGCAATATAAGAATAGCTGTGTTGTCTTTCATAGATAGGAATAATATGAAAATTGGGTTACAGCAGGATATGAAAGGGAGGGTGTTGGATCTTATATCCACAGCGGCAGAGAAATACACGCAAAATCGATTAGCGAAGGAGCTTATAAAGACTGGATGGGGTGATCGAAAGACAGTAAAGAGTGTTATTCGAGAGCTACTTGACAACGGGGAGTTGTCATATACATATAATTATGGGTGTTCTTTTTTAGAAAAATCCATTCACAAAGTGAATCGGATATCTGAAAGAGTATCCCTTGCTCCTGTAGATGTCCATGTGGAGGAGGCGAAAGAGAAAATTTGCGTAAAATTGGGGTATGGCGCATCGTTTGGTACTGGACGGCATCCAACAACACGGCTTTCAATCAAGGCAATAGATTTTTTACTGAGCCAAAAATCGTTTTGTGATTCTGCATCAAAAGGGATGGCTTTGGATATTGGCACCGGCTCTGGTGTTCTTGCAATTACAGCGGTAAAGCTAGGAATGTGTAGTGCCATCGGTTTGGATATTGAGGCTATTTCACGAAAAGAAGCGGTAGAAAACGTTGAGCACAATGACCTTTCTGCAAAAATTCGAATTACAGGCGAGGGGCTCGATGAAATCACAGGGGATTTTAGCCTTATTCTGGCAAATTTGAGGCTTCCTACCTTGATTCAAATAGCGCCAATTATAAGAAGTTTATCCACGCCTTTGGGTGGGGTGGTATTATCGGGTGTGAAAACGGAGGAGTTATCGGTTCTGGAAGATAATTATATACGAAATGGCTTTCTGTGTTTATGGCAGTTGGTAGAAAAGGGCTGGGCGTGCCAAGTATTTATAAATATGGGATTAAATTGTTAAGAATGGAAAGAAATAAAAATAAAACAAAATTTTTAAGGCTGAGATCAAAAATACGAGGACATGATGATAGGGCATATTCCGATATTGGTTTGGGGGAGATCGTTTAAAATATCGCAATTTAGAGAGTCGGTTTTTTGATACATTGTTTAAAAATAAAAAGCACGAACGGTTCATTGTTTATATGAAAAAAGCAGCAACCGAAAATGAGACCCACATAAACCTGTTATGCGATGTCAGTAACCTTGCGAATTTGCTGACCGGAAGTGTGGATATGAAAGGCTTTCTTCAACAAGTTGTTGAAATGGTTGCAGAGAGGCTCAAGGCAGACGTCTGTTCAATTTATCTTTATGATGAGAAAAACAATGAACTGGTTTTAACAGCAACCCAGGGGTTGAATCCGGATTCTGTTGGTAAAATTAAACTGAAACCTGGTGAGGGAATTGTGGGGGCAACACATAAACGGGTTTTGCCAATATGTGTTGGGGATGTAGAAGAAAGTCAGGAGTTTAAATATTTTGAGGAAGCAAAGGAAGATGGTTTTACTTCTTTTCTTTCTGTTCCACTGCAGCGAGGAGTTGAAAGCATCGGGGTCATCAGCCTTCAGCACGAGAAGAAAAATTATTTTAACGAAATTGATGTTACTGCCCTCCGTGCCGTTGCTTCGCAATTGGCATCGTCAGTAGAAAATGCCCGTCTTTTATTAAGTTTTCATGATTTGGTTGCAAGGGAAAAAACAACTTCAGAACAGCTGAAATTCATTAAAGGTGAAGTTGCCTCGGATGGATTTTCCTACGCACCAGCCATGGTAATAAAGAAAAAAGGAAGATCTTTATTGCTGAATCCACTATCAGCGGCAGGGTCAGGCTATGGTTTGGCTGATTTCCGAAGATCGGTCAATAAAACAGGGGCCCAGCTTCAAAAACTCCAAAAGGATTTCAGCGCTCGGCTTCCAGAAGGCGCTTCTTTAATTTTTACTGCTCATTTCATGATTTTAAAGGATCCTGGTTTTATTCAAAAAATTGAAGATATTATTCAGATGGGCACGGATCCGATAGAAGCGGTTTGCAGAATAGCGGTTCAATATATATCACTTTTTACATCCAACCCTCACCCCTACATTGCCGAAAAGGCAAATGATGTAGAGGATTTGGCATTACGGATATTGAAAAATTTTCAGAAGGAAAATCCGATTGAGAATGAATTGGGGGAAAAAAAGATTGTTATCGCAGAGAAGCTGTTTCCCTCTGACATTTTGAATCTGGTAACCAATGATGTGAAAGGTATTATTCTGGTTGGTGGTGGGATAACCTCACATATTTCCATCTTGTCCCGGTCCTTGAAAATACCGCTGGTTATTGTTGAGGAGCCGCTACTGCTTCTGATTCAAGACGATACACCGGTTTTGCTGGATGCCGATCTGGGAAATATCTATATCCGTCCTTCGAAAGAAATTTTGGAAAAGTTTGAGCGAAAGAATCGGCTTAAGGAAGATACGATAAGCAATGCGATAATGATGGACCCGGTTACACGAACCATAGATGGTACGAGGGTTGAGCTTTTTGCGAACATCAATCTTCTGACAGAGGTTTCGATCGCTAATCAATTAAAAGCAGAAGGTATAGGGCTTTACCGTTCTGA
>QZKS01000007.1 GCA_003599865.1 Desulfobacteraceae bacterium | reverse complement strand
TAACCATAAGAAATAGCTGACAAGAACCGGCTTATCAAAACCGTAGTATTTTCTCAGTTCCTGGATCTGTTCTTCTGAAAGAGGCTGGGTCTGATCACCGGCGGAAGAAATTCCGGCAGCGCTCACACCCATTTTCTGCATTCTTGCTTCAGCGATCATCCGCTCAATAGGACCCCCTGGGACAAAACGGGTGATGGTAAACACCATAACGGTGATGCCCAGAAATGTCGGGATAATTAATAGAAGCCGCCGCAATAAATATGCTGTCATACCATGCCTGAAATAAGCCGCCAGGAGTCCGTAAAATGACCCGATGTAAATTGGATTACACTGATAAAAGCGTCAACTCCATTTACTATATGAAAGCGTTAACCGAATCAAGATGTTAATCCATGAATATGGATTTCGAAAATAAAAAAGGGGAACCGAATGTCGCATGAACACTCTGCTCCCCTTTGTATATGCAATCAGAAAATAATTTCTATCGTTTTGAGAACTGGAACCGTGCACGAGCACCTTTTTGCCCGTATTTTTTCCTCTCCTTGACACGTGGATCGCGTTTGACAAAGCCGGCTTTTTTTAATACGCCCCTCAGATCCGGATCAGACAGTATCAGTGCTTTTGTGATGCCATGTCGGACAGCTCCGGCCTGGCCGGATATGCCGCCACCCTTTACCTTGATTTTGATATCAAAGGTTTTCAAATTTTCAGTAAGGATCAACGGCTGTATCAAGGTGATCTTTGAAGTTTCAATGGTGAAATACTCATCAATTGGCCTCTCATTAACAAAAATTTCACCCTTTCCAGGTGTAAGCCAAGTCCGAGCGATCGCATTCTTTCGTTTCCCAGTTGCGTAATAAACAGTACTTTTTTCCATATAATTCCCCAAACGATATGTAATGATAATTTTTTACAAACTCAGTGTTTCAGGCTTCTGTGCGGCATGGGGATGTTCGGAACCGGAATATACCTTCAGCTTTTTCAACATCTGCCGGCCAAGTGTATTCTTGGGAAGCATTCCCCTGACAGCAAAAAGAATGATATCTTCCGGCCTTTTTACCAGAAGTTTCTTTGCTGTAATGGCTTTCAGCCCGCCCATATAACCGCTATGACGGTAATAGGTCTTCTGGTCCCATTTATTTCCGGTCAATACAATTTTTTCTGCATTAATGACGACAATGGAATCCCCTGTATCAACATGAGGTGAAAAAAGAGGATTATGTTTTCCCCTAAGACGTCCCGCGATTGCGGATGCCAACCGTCCCAGTACCGCCCCTTCAGCGTCTACTAAAAACCAATGATCTTGATTATCTGTTTTTTTTGCACTATATGTATATTTCTTCACGATCTTGTCTCCTGTCCCAAAAAAAGAATCTAATACTATTAATGTAAAGTTCAAAAGCTGTCAAGAAAAAATATGCCTCCATTGCTTTTTTCCATACCAAATTGACATTTTTCATCATTCCGGATTATGTATGATTGCAGAAAGGCAAGTATCCTTTTTTTATTTCCCCCGACCACACAGAAGGAGCGATGATGGAGCCCTTTGAGATAGAAGTTAAATTTTTCATACCCAACCCGTCTGATATGCGGAATCGTATTCTTGCCCTCGGTGCGGAAACAAAAGGGCGTTTTTTCGAAACCAATATCCGTTATGAAGACGCCCAAAACAGCTTCATTCAAAAAGAATCTATTCTGAGGCTTCGAAAAGACCAAAAAACGACACTTACTTATAAATCAAAAGCACCGGTTCCGAATCGTGACTTTAAAATCCTGCGGGAACTTGAAGTGGAAGTCAGCAATTTTCAAACCATGCAAAATATCCTGGAAGCCCTTGGATTTCATGAAGAACAGATATACGAAAAATGGCGTGAAACCTTGATCCTGAACAGCCTGGTTTTTTGCATCGATACCATGCCCTTTGGAATCTTTATAGAAATAGAGGGAAACGGTGCCGAAATTATCGACTCTGCCAAACGGCTGGACCTGATCTGGGAACAGAGAATTCTTGCCAACTATCTTTCCATCTTTGAGAAAATTAAAACAAAATTTGATCTCTCATTTTCCAACATCACATTTCAGAACTTCAGACATCTTGATGCGTCCTTTGAATCCGTCATCCAATCCTTTCAGGAAGGATAAAAAAAATCAAACTTTAATACTGCTCATATTTTTATTTTTTCGGTTTATATCGACTTTTTCAGCATTGGAAAAAAAGGTTACGCTTGCATTCAAAATCCCTCCGCTCTCGACTGTCAGGCTGCTGCAGCGAACCGTCCCGGTGCATCTGCCGGTTGATAAAATAATCAGTTCCTTTGACGCCCGGACCTCTCCTTCAAACATCCCTCCAATGGTTAAACTGGAGACTTCAACATCGGCAAGAACAGAACCTTCTTCGGCAATGACCACTTTTTCACCCACAAGACTTCCCTGCACTTTTCCTCGAATAACCAGATTCCCTTTGCTGGATATGGATCCGTCCAGCACCAGGTCATTGTCAATGATGGATAAATTGTTTGACTTTTCTTTCACGATGCATCTCCTGAGAACAGTTGAAAAAAAACAGACCCGATAACATCATCGCCCCGCTGAATATCCAGACGATATCGGCTGCCGGTTATCTCTGTTTTTGCATCCACCAGAATATCCAATGGAAGAGCGTTCTTAATCTTCACGTGTTGTCTGTTTGACCCCGGCCCGCTCCAATATGCTCCGATATCCTCCCTGTCCTCCACATTGGTTATGATATCTACCAGATGAACTGTTTCATCCGATCGGACATGCACGATATCACCCGGTACAAGGCATTGTTTCCGGCTGTTCTCTGTTTCAATGACCAGGTAATCAAACTTGGGCTCTTCCAACTCAACATACAGATTTCCAATCGTATCTCTTCCTTTGGTAACCACCACCTGATATTTTATGCCTTTTTTTTCCATCGAATAACTGCCCCACAGATCGGTTTTGGTATCAATTACATACCCCCTGTCTTCCCCTGTGTTGTTTTCCGTATCTCCGACAAAACCTTTGAAATTGACGATTAGCTCAGAAGGGTCCCCCATTCCGGTTATGATATCCTCGATCTGAATCTTGTCCCCACGAACCAGTTTCACATGATCGTTGTTTCGAAAAATCCATTCTCTTCCATTAATCTTCATATTGAAAAAAAGATAGGGGAACCCGGAATCATTCGGGCCTGACACCGAAACCTCATGAGCAAATCGATCCCTGCCTCCGGAAAAAGAGAGGTATACACTGCCGCAGGGATCATAATCTTTTCTGGCGACAATTCTCGTGGGTTTTTCAATTTTTATTTTTTTGCGGGTGTCATTGATGGACCCAAGTCCGACAATATCTGCGGTAAGCCCCCGAGAATAATTTGCTTCAATATGCGTGACCATCACCACATCCCCTGGTTTTACAAACAAGGTCTGCTGATTCTCCACCAGGATCGGCAAAGAATCATTTACAGAAATAATCAGATACCGCAACTCCGGATGATCCAGATTGATGCCTGGTGTTTCCGGTATGATCCCCAGCTCTTCCATAAAGGCATTGATTGCCAGATTATGGTGGAGTACTTTTTTCTCCAGAGGGAGTGACTTGCTTGTTTCTACTCCGAATGCCGGTATACCGCATGTATACAGGGCATAATAGGTTGCCGATTTCCGTTGCTCTTTATGAATACTTGCGTTGTCTCTTGTATTGTGGTTGTTAAAATGAAAATGATGCAAAGGATCTTGAATCCTGCTATTGATTTTTCCTGAAACGGTTCTGGCCATATTCCCAAGGTCAATGACCTTACCTGTTCTTTCAACTTCCAGTTTTTCACAATCCGCAATAATGGACTGCCCATAACGTTTTGGATTTTGCTCATCGCTAATCCATTGCTCGGCATAAAAACCCGATCCATCATGAAGGTTCAGCAGCATATCCGATTCTGAAATCAATTTTTTCAGAATGGCGACGACCTTGGTTTCATATGTATGGGAATCATCTCCTGCAAATTTCCGATTCATATCATGATTCACTTGTCTTTTGTTTAACAGAATGGAATGAAAATTTGCTCTGGGAACGACAATCAGGTTGCCCTTTGACAATGAAAAATCCGCATACAGATCCGCAGATAAAAATCCTCCTGGTTCATCACCCTGAATTCCGCCGATCAATAACAATGTTTTCCCGGGTTCTTTGCCAAAGCTTTTATAGACATGCAATTCATGAGCTGTTCCTTCAAAAAAAACCGTGTGACTTTTTTTTGCGTGAACCGATTGAACCCAAACTGTTTCCATTACCAGAAACCATAGCAACAGAATGAAGGTAACCCCGCTTCTGAAAAAGACATCCTTGAAATACACCCATTGATGCTTTTTAAAAATATTCATTTTTTTCCCTTGCATAGTTGTTCCGTATAAACCGGGGAAATATTCTAGTCGACTTGCTCTGAATTCTTCCGGTCTGCCTGTTCTGAAGTTGATTCCGCCGGATAATGCCGGATATCCTCCGGACCCTGACTCTGTCCAGCCGGAGATCTTTCAATGGGAAAGCTTTTTTCAAAAATTCGTTTCCCCTGATTGTCAAACACAAACACGGAAGCAGATTTCAGTTGATCCAGCGAAATCTGGTTTCTGGCACGGAAATAAACTGTTTTAAATCGGGATATCCGAAAAAACTGTCCTTGTTTTACATGAATGGGATACCCATCCTGCAAATCTGTCGGCGGGACTGAAAACCAGGAAGCATGATCATTTTCATTCTGCTTTAATATAATAAAAATATAACCGGAGGCCGTTTTAACCGATTGATCTATATTCCTGATTACAAAACTGATTTTTAACAGATCAGAAGAACCGGATTCCTGACTGATTTTAAAATTGCTAACCCCGACAATGGTCTTCTGATCCGGTTGATTGGTTGATTCCTCCGCTGGTTCTTGATCCGCTTGAACATGCTCTTTTGGAGAAATAGCTGTTTTGATTCCTTTGACCGGCATGTTTTGATCTTTTCCTTCAGGAGGTGATTCATCCTGGTCCGTTCCCATTTTCGACTCCGCCAGAACAAGCTTCGCCAACAGCATGTCCATTTCATAACGAAGATTCTTACTATTTTTTCCGGATTCATCCAGCGTTTCTTTCAGTCGTATATTCTCTTTTTGGTTGTTATGGTAAAGAATGAACAGAACCAATGTGCATGACATGAAAAATATAAGCGCTGCTATGATCATGATGGCAGCTTTTTTAAGCCATGTAAAGGATATCATCCTTCCATGATCATCGACAAAGAGAAGCTGCCAACTTTTGTTCCTCTTGTTATGGCTCATCAATTTCATTTTTTTATATTTTTTTCCATCGTTCCCGAAAAATTTTCCATTGGCCGTTTTCACGTTTGAATATCAATTTCTTTTTCCCTACGGCACGGTATCCACTGGATTCATATTTTTGTATAAAAGTCGCCGAATTGGTTTTCTCACTGGTTTTGATAATAAGATTTTCTTTCCAAACCGATATATTTTTATACTTTCGATTGAGCCTTTTCTTTTTTTTCAGCCAGGCGTCCCGGTCCATCCATTGAAACCGGAAATCGCTCGCATAACAGTCTCCGTAAGTTTCAATGTCCTTACTATTCCATGCCGTCAACCACCTGTCCACCAATGCTTCTATATCCTGCTTTGCGTAGTGAATCGCTCTCAGTTCCTGACACGCAGCAATAAACGGATGGTTTGTTTCCCGGCCATTATTTTTCGAAATAGACGACTGGTAGGTATCACCGATAATCCGGACCCTGTCAACCGAAGGCTCCAGATACACTTTTCTGGCCCCTGCTGTTTGTACCTGTTCGCCAAACTGAATCAGTTGATCAAAAAGAGCTGTATATACACCATTATGTTTATATATCGAAATCTTATCCAGATGAATTTTCGCAGGGATACCGGATCCTCGCAATTCATTCCGGATTTCGTTCCAGTCATCCCACCAGGCAAACTTTGAAATGATATCCTGATGATAAAAAGAAAGATATTGATCGTATGAGCCGTTAATCAGCGTCTCATTCCATTGGTTCAAAAAGGCCGTCAGTTGCTCTCTTAGAATCCGGTCATCGTCCGGCGTGGCATATTGGATCTTGTCTGTGACAATGATGGGTGTCCGGTTGACGGTGATGAACTCGGAAAGCTTTTTAATATCCGCATTGGCAAGAACAATACAACCATTGGAATCCCTGTCCTTGATCTGCTTGTTGGTTCCATGCATCCATATGGAATTCCCCTCCCGGCCATTTAATCGATCCACCAGGTTGGGGTAATCCATGGGAAATGCCATTTCTCCATAAACAGCGGAAAGATATTTTTTCTCAAAGGCACCTGTGAAAAAGTAAACCCCTTCCGGTGTTTTTTTATCTCCGGAACGTGTTTTCATACCCGGCACTTCACCGGTAGAGCATTTAACGTTTAGAACCTGCTCATATTCTCCGTCATATCGGTACAGGGCCAACTTTTGGGTTTCTTTTTCAACAACAATAGCATATTCGGATTCTTCTCCGCCCTCCATTGTGACAAAAAGATCGGGTTTCAAGTTCGAGGATGTATGGTAAATCTCTGCTGCAACGGGTTGTAAAAGAGTTTCAATAAAAATAACAAGCCCAACCCCAAAAAAACCAACTCTTTTTCGAGAAATCAATACCTCCTCCTATCATGGTTTCTGTTTTGCTTCTATTGTCGGGAATTCAATTAAATAAGGTTATAATTTCGGGTAGTTTTTCTGTTGATTATAGGATAAAAAACAAGAGCTGTCAATGATTTCAAATAACGGCAATCAAGCTTAACGAAAAACAAGCCGGTTTAACGGATCATAAATGACCAATCCATCTTCCCTTTATTCTCTGAATGGTAACTCAATCAACACAGGTTCACCTGTTCGCACCTGAAAATAACGAGAAGCATTTCCGGAGTGAATCGAAATTTCCAGCAATCCATTGCTGCCGAACAGAACTAGTGGCTGATTCACCTCCACCCCCATGTAATTCAACGAAACTCCCTCTATAATATGTTCCTTTATTCTGAATTTCAATTGACTTCTGGTATCTTCGGAATAGGTAATGTCAAATAACGTCTTATCGATATTGGTAATCAGGTTTCCAAAGTGATCAATCGAAATAATGGTTCCCCGCAGGGTAAATTGTTCATCAACCGATGGTTTTTGCAACGCGAACCTTACGAGACCCTGACGGGAGACTTTTTTCCCCATCTCTTCCAGACGAATGCCGGCAGAAAGATGAGCTGCCACTGGTGCAAAAATATCACGACCATGGAATGTATGACTGATTTTCTCTAAAAAATAATGCGCATTCGTTATTTCATAGACATGATAATTATCTATAATATCAAATAGCAATGTCAATATGCCATTATCCGGTGTCAAAAAAATCCGGTCTGCCGTTTTGAGGGCAATAATCCGACGCCCGGTGCCCACTCCCGGATCAACAACAACCACATGGATTGTCCCCTTTGGGAAATATGAATATATATCCGCGACAGCCCATCCTGCCTGTACAATATTCTGAGGTTCAATGAGATGTGTGATATCAACAATGTTCGCTTTTGGATTGATACCAAGAATAACGCCTTTCATTACCCCGACATAAGGATCGGAAATGCCGAAATCCGTCATCAGGGTAATGATTGAACACATGCGGATAATTTCCTTCTCAGGCACACTTCTCTATCAGCTCGATTTCATCATAATATCCAGATGACGATAAGCGGATTCCGAAGTCATTCTGCCGGAGGATGTCCGCATGATCATCCCGATTTTCAACAAAAAGGGTTCCACCACATCCACCAGTGTATCTGCCTCCTCCTGCAATGTGGCGGCAATGGCCTCGATACCAACAGGCCCCCCTTTATAATAGTCAATGATGGTTCTCAAATAACGACGATCCAGATTCGTCAAACCGGCTTCATCAACCCCTTCCAGCGCCAGTGCGGCTTCCACAATCTCCGGGGTAATAATACCATCGGCGCGGACCTGGGCATAGTCACGCACCCGTTTCAACAAACGATTGACAATCCGGGGAGTCCCCCTTGACCTTCTTGCCAGAATCGTTGATGCATTATCCATAATCGATAGTTTTAATAAGGCGGCGGATCGTCCGGCAATTTGAATCAGATCTTTTTCCGTATAAAAATCAAGACTTCTGAAAATACCAAACCGATCCCTCAAGGGTGCGGACAAGAGCCCCACCCTTGTTGTTGCGCCCACCAGCGTAAATTGCTTGAGTTGAAATCGATGACTTCGGGCATGGACTCCTTTATCAAACACAAAGTCAACTGCGAAATCCTCCATGGCAGGATATAAAAATTCTTCCACCGTTTTTGGCGTTCTATGGATCTCATCAACAAAAAGAACATCGCCCTCGGCCAGACGGGTCAGCAGTCCAATCAGATCACCTCCCTTCTCAAGAGCCGGGCCGGACGTGACCGTCAATTCTCCTCCCAATTCGTTGGCGATAATATGCGACAGGGTCGTTTTGCCAAGGCCGGGAGGACCATGAAATAATACATGATCCAGGGGTTCGTTTCTTTTTTTTGCAGCCTGAATTGCGATTTCCAATGTTTCAATCGTCTCCGGCTGTCCAATATACTCGGACAGGGTTTTCGGGCGCAGGGAAAGAATCTCCGGTTGCTGGTCAATCGGCAGATTCTGCTTTGATAGAAGGCCCTGCTTATCGGAACAATAACTCAGGATATCATCACTCATCCGCCGACCTCTCCTCGATAGACTTCATCAAACAGATCCTCTGGCGTGGAGATGGATGGTTTTCTCTCCAGAGCTTTTTGAATCAATATCTTTGCGTCTGCGTTTTTATGCCCCAGCTGATTTACCAGAACCTCAAGGACCTGAATCGTAAAATCACCGACGAGCGTGATATCCGATTGTTCAATACCCTCTTCCTTCCGAATCAAAGCAAATTTTTCTACCCGGCCCTTTAATGTGGCAATAACTTTCTGCGCTGTTCGGGTTCCGATTCCTTTTAGCTGCTTCAAGGCACCGACATCATTGGTTTCGATTGCTCTGGCAATTTCCCGTATGGATATGGTCAAAGCCTTTGCCGCCTTGATGGGGCCGATGGCTTCAACGGAAATAAAATACTGAAAAAATTCTTTTTCCGCTTCAAGATTAAATCCAATAAGCGTCGGTTTTGGCTGTCGCTCCGTCTGATGATAATAAATATACATGGAAACAGGATCGCCTGTTTTTTTCCCCGCCAATGTATCCATCACAAAGGACGGCAGCAATACTTCATATCCGACATGATTCACCAGCAGCAGGATACGATCCTCATATTTGTTCAGCAGGTTTCCTTCAAGATATCCTATCATATCATTTATCTACATTTAACGTCGTATCGGTATAAACCAATCAATGACAGAGCCAAAGCGTCGGACGCATGATCCGGCTTTATCTTCTCCGGATGATTCAGTAAGCTTCGAACCGCCTTTTCTAACTGTATTTTATTGGCATTTCCATTTCCGGTTAGTATTTTTTTCGCTTCTCTGACCGGGATTTCAATAACGGGAATGTTGGATTGAAAGCCTGAAAGAAGCACCACACCAATGACTTTCCCGAGCATAATTCCTGATTTTGGATATTTCTGAAGAGAAAAAACATCCTCTACGATCATTAAATCGGGTTTTTCATCCTTCAGTACACGGGAAAGCCGCGCAAAAATGACGTCTAGACGTTCCGGTAAAGGCAAAGATTTTGAGGTTTGAATGGTGCCGAAAGAATAGCTTTGGACATCAAAACCAAAGCCGGTTACAAATCCAATTCCCGTATCGGCAAGCCCTGGATCCACTCCGATACATTTCAGCATGCATCATTCCTGTACAACTTACATGAAAATGGTTTCACGACCATTCGTTGACGATTATATATTCTTTAAGATTTTCTTGGCGATATCAGCCTCATTTGAATTTGGAAACCGATTTACCAGTTCTTCCAGTATAAGACGGGCGTTTGCTTTTTCATTCAGCTGCTGAAATGACATTCCCTGCTTTAATAATGCGGAAGGTATCTTATTCCCTTTTGGAAATTTCTTTTTTACTTCCTCGTATTCAAGGATTGCTTTTTCGTACCAGGCTTCACGATAATAAGTTTCTCCAATCCAGAATTGCGCATTGTCCGCATTTTCAGATGTTGGAAACATGGTAATAAATTCCTGAAATCCCGAGCGAGCGGTTTCAAATTCACCGTCGTCAAGCGCCTTCTTGGCCTGGCTGTATAGCCCATTTTCCGGTTCCTGATTCTCACTGTCCTTATTGCTGTTTACCGGATGATCCGAGGGTGGCTTTTTTCCAGCAGGCGGAACATTCTTGGGGAGGGAAGTTCCGATTCCAAGGTATTGTTCTAGTTCTGCAATCCGTTTGGCTGCTTTTTGATTTTCAACTTCAAGTCCTTGCAGTTTTGCCTCAAGTTCGCCCTTCTTTGAACTGAGCTGACCAATGACAAACTCCGATTCATCAATCCGTCCATTGAGTATCTGAACTTCTTCCATCAGTTTTCGGGTTTCCGCCCTGAGGCTCGCATATTGCCCGGCAAAATCCTGATCTTTTGAATTCCATGTAGTCCCGATCTTCTGGAGTTCCGTCTGTATCTGGTTCACATCCTGCTCAGATCTGTTCCGGGTCTGCTCCAGTCTGGATATTCGAGATTCCAGTGCAATTTTATCCTGAACCGTTGCACAACCGGTTAAAAGTAAAATGCCGATCAAAAAGGAGAGAAATCTGGTTCGCATGGTTGACGTTTTTCCGATCAGTTGATTACAAAAGATTTGACTCGATGAGAATGAAAAACTCATCCGGCGACAATCAGCTGCAACTTGTTTTGGCTTTACAAAAGCAGGCGAGGCGAAAAATGCCATCGCCTGCTTTTGGATTGATCAATAAAAATAAATTATTCTATCGTACAATGCACACGTCGGTTCTTGGCCCAGGCTTCTTCATTCTTCCCTGGATCAACAGGCATTTCTTCCCCATAGCTGATTGTTCTCAGGCGGGAAGATTCAATCCCCATATCAACCAGGAATGTTTTTGCGCTGTTTGCACGGCGATCCCCCAGTGCCAGGTTGTACTCTGTTGTACCGCGCTCATCACAGTGTCCTTCCAGAAGAACGGTTGCATCCGGATTGTTGCGAAGCCAAACCGCTTTTCGCTGAAGAACGGTTTGGGCGGATGATTTCAACGATGAATCATCATAGTCAAAATAGATATCTTCTGAAATGAACACATTTCTTGCTGCTTCCTGCTCTTTTCGGATCGCCTCTTCTTCAATGGCGCGTCTTTCCGCTTCCTGATTTGCCGCTTCTGCTGCCGCATCTTTTTCCATCGTCTCATCCTGATCGGCAATCTGCGCTTTGGGAGCATCCGGTGTGGTTTGAACATCTGTTTGCGCACAAGAAACAAAAAACAATAACCCGGACATTGCAAGCAGCAATGCCAGTCCTTTTAACAATTTTTTCTGCATATTTCCTCCTCATTTAAATTAGAATTCGATTTAGTTACCAATATTTTTAGGCGACCATTTTGGATTTGTCTGCTCCCCAGGCATGGTCAGCAAACGCCTTTGTTCGGTTCCGTATGAAGTCATTACATAAATACGACTTACACCTCCTTCCCGGGTAGAGCTAAATGCAATCAGACTTCCGTCAGGTGACCATGTTGGTGCTTCATTATCTCCGGCGTCATTCGTCAACTGGATCGGTTCTCCACCTTCAATCCCGATCAAATAAATATTGAAATGTCCGTTTCCCAAAGAAGAATATACAACCTTATCTCCCTTTGGCGACCAACTTGGCGTTGTATTATACTTTCCCTGAAAAGTCAGCCTTTGCACCTGCCCGGAGTCTATATCCTGAATATATAATTGTGGGTTTCCTGACCGTTTCGAAACAAAAACCATCTTTCGGCCATCAGGAGAAAATGAAGGAGAAACATCAATCCCCCAATTTCTCGTCAACCTTTTAATAATTTTCCCGCTTCCGGTCAACATATAAATTTCCGGATCCCCGGAAAAAGAGAGTGTCGCAGCCAGTGCAAATTTTCCCGGAACCCAGGCAGGGGTTATATTAATACCCTCTTTGGCAACCACACTGCCTCGATTTTCTTTCAAATTTTTTATATAAAGATCCGGTTTTCCTTGTGAATAGGATGTATATGCCAGCCAGTTCCCGTCCGACGACCATGCGGGGGAAAGAGTAATGCTGTTGGATTTTGTGATCTGCCTGGGATTATACCCGTCAAAATC
The DNA here is from genome assembly GCA_003599865.1 of Desulfobacteraceae bacterium. Classification (GTDB taxonomy): domain Bacteria; phylum Desulfobacterota; class Desulfobacteria; order Desulfobacterales; family SURF-7; genus QZKS01. The sequence continues at coordinate 66,358 of QZKS01000007.1, read as the reverse complement.
ACTGATATAAATTTCTTTTTTCCCTGTACCGGTTGACACAAAAGCCATCCTGCTGTTAAAAATCCCATGATCTCCGGTGAGCTGAAATATGACATCATCGCAGAATTTCCGAATCATCGTCCTCTGATCCGGAAAACCGCCGGAATATCTCTTCCCCAGTATTCTTTTTGCCTTGAACGTGTCAAAAAGCCTCATCTCCATGGTAATCCGGTCTCCGGTTATGCTGATCCCACCGGTAATTAAAAGCTCGGCCCCCACGGCAGTCCAGTTTTTAAAATGGATGGCCGCATCCGTAATCCCGGTTTTATCCGGATGCTCGAGAAACGCACCACGGTCAATTATTTTAAAATACCCTGTAAAATCTAAAGTTTCTGATAATAGGACAGCCGCCTCATGAGCGGCTTTCTGTTCATGCGTGTTTTCGGTCATGGTCTTGAACAATGGAACAGCAATGGGAATCTTTTTGATAAACGGATTGGTAATATCAATGTAATCATACCCTGCAAAAGAATCCGCAACCATAAAGATAGGTGATAAAACCAACAAAACAAAAGGTGCAATCATAATCTTTTTCTTTATCCGGTTCAGTATCATATTCTAATCTCAAACCTGCCTGTATCAAGTGAAACGATTATTCATAAATGCATCATCTACTGTATGCCGGATGGTGTAAACCGAAGTCCGATTTCCAGAAAGGGCTTGTTGAATCCCTTGGGTAAGGGCGGCAGATATCCTGTTTTCAGAACCGCTTTCCGAGCCTGCTCATCAAAATACGTATTTCCGGATTTTCGATCAAACCAGACATCCCGGATCTCGCCGTCCGACATAATCTTTATTCCCAGCAATGCGACAAGGTTCCCATTCCCATCCGCGAGTTGTTCATTAAAAGACCAGTTTTTCGAAATATAGGAATAAATTTCTGCCGCATATACCGATAAAATTTCCGATGTCTGGACCCCGGTTCCGGAAAAACCTTGCGCTCCACCGGAACCTTCACCGCTGCCCTGACCGCCGGTTCTGTTTTTTACTTGTTCCGCAAGTCGCTCCATTGTCTTCTGATAGCTTTGGGATTCTGCCTGTTCAACCTTTTTTTCCATCTCCGCGATTGCACTATCAACGACTTTCGTCGGCTGAAAGGTTTCCTTTTTCAAGGACTTCTTTTTCTTTTCTATTGGTGTTGTCTTGTTGGATATTACCGGCACTTTGGGGATCGATTTTTTCACTTTCGGTTTGGACTGGATATTTTCTTTATTCTTCTGCTTTTCCCTGACCGCCGGCGCAACCGTTGTTGTAACTGCCGGACTCCCACCGGCAGATGGTGCAGGCATGGACACCAAATCAACATTGATCACCCCAGGCCGGATTCGTCTTACCGGGTCATCAACCCGCGCAAACACCAGTACCAGAAAAAACAGAATATGGCATGCGGCTGAAATGGCAAAAAATCGAAAAAAATTGCGATAATCCTCGCCACCGCCATTCAGCAGCAGACCATCAGCATTCATCATCATCCTGTTTGCCCATTCTTTTATTTATTTTTTCGGTGGTTCGGTGAGCATACCGAGTTTTTCGATTCCCGCGCCTTTTATTTCGGTCATGACACTCACGACCACTCCATAGGAAACCATCTTGTCTGCCCGCAGATAAACTTCTTTTCCGGTTCTGTTTTCCAGAATTCTTTTCAATTTTTCTCCGAGAAAATCTGTTGTTACATTCAAATCATTAATATAGATTTTCCCCTCTTTATCAATACTGACGACAAGCTGATTATCATCTGAAGAAATTGGGCCGGATTCGGCCTCCGGAAGCGACACGTCAACCCCTTGCACCATCATGGGTGCGGTGACCATAAAAATAATCAGCAAAACCAGCATCACATCTACAAAAGGTGTAATATTGATTTCCGACAGCAACCCATCATTTCCACTGCCTGATGTCATACAATGGCCTCCCTGGCTCTTAAAATATCCCTCTCAATAATATTTAAAAAATCAGCAGAGAAACTATGAAGTTCGGATTCGATCACCCGAATCTTCTGTGAAAAATAATTATAAGCAATAACAGACGGTATCGCGACGGCCAGTCCGGCAGCCGTGGCAATCAAGGCTTCTGCGATTCCCGGGGCCACGACGGCAAGGCTTGCGGACCCTCTCTGGCCAATTCCGTGAAAGGAATTCATAATTCCCCAGACGGTTCCAAACAAACCGATAAAAGGAGTCGTATTACCTGCAGTCGCCAAAAACGGCACCATCTGAGTAAGCTTGGTGACTTCCGTACTGGTAGCTCTCCGCAGTGACCGTTTGACATTCTCAATTCCCGTAAAGCCCATCCCGGACTGATGCCCGGTATTTCCTGAGGAAGTCTGTGCAATCGGAACACCGGATCGATTCAACTTCTTCAGTTCCATATAACCGATGCGAAAAATCCGAGCAACCGGACTTGCTTCCAGTTTTTTTGCCTGCGCAAAGGCATCGGAAAGATCACGGCTTTTCCAAAAATAATCAATAAAAAAAGCAGACTCATTAAAGGCCTTACGGATATAGTTATATTTTAAAAAAATAATGGTCCATGAACCGATGGAGAAAAAGATGAGCAGCAGCAATACAAGCTGAACGATCGTACTTGCATTGGCAAACATCTCAATAATACTGAACTGGTCTGGTGACATATTATATCTCCGGTTTGCTTATTCTGGGTAAAAAATTATTTTTTAAACGCTATTCCAATTCTTATCCGGCATCTGTTAGAGCATTTCACAAAAAAAAGAAGGCCCTGTTTCATGAAAAAAAACGGATATTTTTTTGCCCGCCAACATCAAGATATACCAATATGACTATTTAATCCTTCTATATATTGTATATTTTTTCATTTTTTTACCTTTCATAAACTATATGAGCCCATCAGATGTGTCAAGGAATTTACAGAAATTCTCCTCCTTGAAAAAGGATACCCCCGCACAATCTCTGTACGGGGGTACTATGAATCTATCTGCGAAACGCAATTCAGGGATACTATTCAAGCGGTACTTACATCATGCCGCCCATGCCGCCCATGCCGCCCATGCCACCAGGAGGCATCGCCGGTCCTGACGGATTATCCTGCGGCTTTTCAGCAATCATCGCCTCGGTGGTAATCATCAAAGATGCAACACTTCCTGCATTTTGAAGGGCGAACCGAACAACCTTGGTCGGGTCCATTACACCGGCCTGGATCAGATCTTCGAAAGTGTCGGTTGCTGCATTATAACCAAATGCGCCCTCGCCTGCCTTAACTTTGTCAATGACGACGGAACCTTCCACACCGGCATTGTTGGCAATCTGACGCAGCGGTTCTTCCATTGCACGCATTACAACCTTGACGCCCAATTTTTCTTCCGCTTTGACTTTAATCTTTGAAAGTGCCTCAATACAACGAACCAGAGCCACACCACCACCGGGAACAATACCTTCTTCTACCGCGGCGCGGGTTGCGTTCAATGCATCTTCCACACGGGCTTTTTTCTCTTTCATTTCAGTCTCGGTTGCCGCACCGACATTGATAACGGCAACACCACCGATCAACTTGGCAAGACGTTCCTGCAGTTTTTCACGGTCATAATCGGATGACGTTTCTTCAATCTGAGCTCGGATCTGTTTTACACGACCCTCCAGATCACTGCGCTTGCCGGCGCCGTCAACGATGGTTGTGTTGTCTTTATCAATGGTAATCCGTTTTGCATTTCCAAGATCATTCAGTGTCAGGTTTTCGAGTTTAATACCAAGATCCTCGGAAACAACCTGCCCGCCGGTTAATATTGCGATATCCTCCAGCATGGCCTTGCGTCTGTCACCAAAACCCGGTGCTTTTACCGCCGCCACACTCAAAGTGCCTCTCAACTTGTTCACAACCAGTGTTGCAAGTGCTTCACCATCCACATCTTCTGCAATAATCATCAATGGTCTTCCCATTTTTGCCACCTGCTCCAGAATCGGGAGAAGGTCTTTCATATTACTGATTTTCTTTTCGTTGATGAGAATGAAAGGATTATCAAGGGAAGCCACCATTTTTTCCGTATCGGTTACAAAATAGGGAGAAAGGTAACCGCGATCAAACTGCATACCCTCAACCACATCCAGCGTCGTATCCATGGATTTTGCTTCTTCAACCGTAATGACACCTTCCTTGCCGACCTTGTTCATGGCCTCGGCAATAATGTTGCCAATGGTCTCATCGCTATTGGCTGAAATCGTACCCACCTGAGCAATCTCACGCTGATCTTTGGTGGGTTTGCTCATTTTGGCCAGCTCTTTCACGGCAACTTCAACTGCCTTATCAATACCGCGTTTAATGGACATGGGATTGTTGCCTGCAACAACAAGCTTCTGGCCTTCTTCATAAATCATTCTTGCCAGTACGGTTGCGGTGGTTGTTCCATCTCCAGCCATATCACTTGTTTTGCTGGAAACTTCTTTTACCATCTGTGCACCCATATTTTCAAATTTATCTTCCAGTTCAATCTCTTTGGCAACGGTTACACCGTCTTTTGTAACTGTGGGGGAGCCCCAGGATTTATCAATAACAACATTTCTTCCCCTGGGTCCGAGGGTAACAACTACCGCATCAGCAAGCTTCCGTACACCGGCCAGCATTGCCTCTCGAGCTTTCGCATCATATTTTATCTCTTTAGCCATCTTAATCTGTCCTCCATATGTTTTGGTTATCCGATAATTCCAAGAATGTCATCTTCGCGCATGATAAGATATTCCTTACCCTCGATTTTCACCTCTGTTCCACCATATTTTCCGAACAGAACCCGATCGCCCACTTTCACTTCAAGAGGAATTCTTTTTCCGTCATCACCGACACGGCCGCTGCCAACAGCAATGATCTTACCTTCTATGGGTTTTTCTTTTGCCGTGTCCGGAATGATAATACCACCTTTTGTTGTCTGCTCTTCTTCAACGCGCTGTACCAAAATTCGATCTTGTAATGGTTTGATCTTCATATTCCCTCTCCTTTTCTCACTCATTTAATCAGGTTACTGCTAATATTTGGTTGCCGTGAAGCAACCGAAATCCCAAAAATATTTTCCGGAAAAAATAATCATGTTTTTCAACTTGTAAAGGATGAACATCGTCGAGTGTCGGCTTTTTATAACAACAATTTCCAAAGCCATAATCATCAGTCCCGACCCTAAAGCAACTTGCCGGAAGCTGATGAAGACAATGACTGCAAAAAACTGAAATTCATTCTGCAGACGTTGTGTTGCTGTTCTCGGTTTTCTTTTTCTCGGTCGTTTTTGTCTCGTCGCTTTTCGCAGCAGTTTCCGATTTCTTCGCGTTGCTTGTATAGTCCGTGACATACCAGCCAGAGCCCTTTAAATGAAAAGAGCTTTGTGAAATCAACTTATGCAGTTTTCCGGAACATTTGGAGCATGTGGTCAATGGCTTGTCAGAAAATTTCTGAATGACTTCTTCATGAACTCCGCACGCTGTACACTCATATTCATAAATCGGCATTTTTCTATCTCCTGAAAAAAAACTTCTTTAGCAAAACGCAAGAATCGGGCTCAGGTTTTCCGGCCCGGTAAAACCTGAACTAAAATAATCAGCGAAAGCCATTTGTCAAGCATCCTGAAAATAGTTTTTTAAAATACTATATAATTAAATTTTCCGTATGGTTACGCCATTTTCTATAAAACCGGAATGCGCTCTCCATACCTGCTACACCAAGAGGGTGCAGGATCTCATGGGTTTTTTCATGAACACGCGATTCCTCTTTAATTTTTTCATCCGGTGATGCGTCAAATCCCGTAAGAAATTTAGCAAATCTCACAATATGAACCAATTCATGGGTGATGATATAAAGCGTAAAGGGGAATAATGCCAATTCCGCAGAACTTTTCAGGGCAGCAAGAATCGCATGGTCCTGGATACAAATCTTATAGAAATCATATGTTGAGGAACCAAGCATCGTGTTTTTGCGACGCCCCTTGTACCGGATGATTTGAGCAAAAGGGCCATGAATAATTTCCGTATGATCTAAATCCGCAAGCGTTTTGACATCATACCGATGCCGTAACCACTGATTTGCAGACATTTTATAATAATTGCAGACAACCTCCTCCGACATGGCCACAGCGTCATTTACAATTTGAATTTGATCCGGAGTGAAGGTATCCATAAAGTTTAAATTTTCTATTGATTCTTTATTTAAAAAAAGGTAGACAGATATTCCCTAAACGTGTTAACGTTACACTTTATTATTTTAACAAGGATTCGTCAAGATTGGAGGTGGTCTGTTGGGTAGCGTAATCAAAAAAAGAAGAAAAAAGATGACAAAACATAAACACAAAAAGCTTCTGGCCCGTACACGACATCAGAGAAGAAAAGGTAAGTAAGACTATACCGCTATTCTTTACGATTTGTTAAAAAGCAGAAAGCACATGCATCTATGCAGGTGCTTTCTGCTTTTTTATGCTGATGGCGGATATGTCAACGAGTACCTGAATAATTTTTAAAGTATTTTAAAAATTCAGAGTCGGTTGACAATACTACGGAACTTTTCGCATCAAGAGAACTGTTGTATATCTCGAGTGTCTTGATAAAGGAATAAAACTCCGGGTCTTTCCCATAAGCTTCTGCAAGTGTTCTGGTGACGGTTGCGTCAGCCTGCCCTTTAATTTCCTGTGCAGCCTTGTATGCCTCTGAGGTGATCTGGTTTAAATCCTTTTCTTTTTTACCAAGCCATTTTCTTGCCTCACCACGCCCTTCAGATCGAAATTTTTCTGCAATCTGTTTTCGTTCGGCGATCATTCTATCATAAACTGTTTGCCTGACCTCTTCCACATAGTTGACCCGCTTGATCTTGACATCGACAAGCTCAATCCCGAATTCAACCAGTTTCGGCTGCGCCTGCTCCCGTATCCCTTGTGTGATTTTACCCCTTCCGAAATTGACTCGGTAGCTCGCGACCGGTGACTTTTTCCCATCCACAACAATCAGCGTATCCTGTCCCTCTAAATCAAACACCATCTTTCGGTTCCCGTTCCGGACGCTCTCGATCAGATCGTAAGAGGTAACGAAATTCCGAACCGCGGAATCAATGATGTCATCAAGCCGTCCCATGGCGTTCAAGGTATTGCCTACGGTCTGAAAAAACTTTACCGGATCAACAATCCGCCATCTGGCAAAGGTATCCACCCAGATATACGTTTTGTCAAGGGTGGGGATCTGTCCGGACTCGCCATCCCATTGCTGCAGATTTTTGGGAAAAAAATTGGCAATATCTATAATCGGGATTTTAAAATTAAGCCCCGGATCCAATTTCGGGGCTCCGACCACCTTTCCAAATCGGGTGACAACCACCTGTTCCGTCTCGTCGACAATAAATGCAGAGGCATAAAGAACAATACCAAAAACAACAACCAGTATGAGGATAATATTGTTTATTTTCATTTCACGACACCACTTTGTTTTCCTAAATTCAATAAGGGCAATACATTTTTCTGGTCAGAGTCGATGATGTATTTGTCTCCCAGTTTGGGAAGAAGCTCTTTCATCATTTCCAGATAAATCCGCCTTTTGGTAACATCCTTTGCTTTAACATACTCCTGATACAGGGCGACGAATCTCTTGGCATCACCATCTGCCCTGTTGATACGCTCCAGGGCATAACCTTCAGCCGCCCGGATCGTCCTCTCCGCCTCCCCTCTTGCAGCCGGTATGGCCTTGTTATAATCCTCTTTGGCCTGATATATCATCTTTTCTTTTTCCTGGGTTGCCTGATTCACCTCATTAAAGGCCGGTTGAACCGGTCCGGGAACATTGGTCTTTTTCATTTCAACGGTTGTTACCAGTATCCCGGTTTCTGCATGATCCAGTTCCTTTTGTAAGACCTCTCTAGCCTCAATCGCAATCTCTTCCCGCTTGCTGATGACCTCGTTGATGCTCCGATCTCCGATAACCAGCCGCATCGAGGCCTCGGATAAATCCCTCAACAGCCGGGTGACATCCTGGACCTTGAACAGATAATTGAATGGATCTTTTACCTTATATTGAACAATCCAAGGTACAAGAGCCACATTCAAATCTCCGGTCAGCATCAGCGATTCGGTTATATTCTCGCTTTCCGATGGCGCCTGTGATCGTGCTGTTCTGATTGTTTTGAATCCGAATTCTTCCTTAAAAACATGCCGGATTCTGACTTTTGTCACCTTTTCTATCCCTGCCGGCAGTTTGAAATGGAGACCCGGTGTTGTGTTGCGGACATATTTACCAAAAAACTGCACGATACCGACCTCATCAACACCAACGGTATACACCATAGAAGTGGCCAGAAAAATGGCCGCTGCAACAATGATAATGATGACCGGTCCGCCGGTAAATTTAAAATTTTTCAGTTTCTCCATCAAGTCATCCATTTGTGGAGGCATACCCCCTCCGGATCCCTGTTGGCGATGCTGACGGTTTTGCTGTTGAAGTTTTTCCCAATCCCAACTCATGTCTTTTCCTAATTTTTAATAATCATTATTGAATTTTGAAACCATCTGATAAACGAAACGGAAAAAAAATTTCTGTGGACTGACACTCTCCGTGTTCTTACCGCTGGCGATCGGCATTATGAAAAAAGTTTGATTGCGTAAAATCAATTTTTCATTTTATCCGGTTTTTTTGCCAATCTTAATTGTTTCTAATTTACATCAGGAGTCAAGTCAAGTAAAAACCCTTTTATCGTCAGTGCGATTACCCTTGGAAATCCATTCACATGAAAGCTGAACGGATAAATAAAAAAACAGTGAATGACATTTCTGAAAACCCATATTCGTTTTACGATGAGGCCATGTATGACCAACAAAAAGAACCAAGAACTGTCCCATGTCGGAACCCTGATCAGCGGCATTCTGAATACGTGTCGCTCAAACCGGCCGGATATTGAGATGACGAGGATCTGGTCTCTGTGGAGCGAAACGATCGGACCGACCATTGCGGAGAATGCCCGTCCGGCAGCATTTAAAGGCCATGTTCTCCTTGTGCATGTAACCAGCTCTCCATGGATGCAGCAGCTTCAATTTTTAAAACAGGATATTATCCGGAAACTGAACACCGCTCTTGGAAAAGAGATGGTCACGGAAATAAAATTCAAAATCGGATCTGTATAATTGACTTCCGGACATCGGTTTGCAAATACAAACGCTATGAATCAATTTGTACCCGACACCTTTTTTAATGGCCGGATTTCCGTAAAACAGGATAAAAAAGGATATCGATTTTCCATTGATGCTGTTCTTCTGGCTGATTTTTCAGAAATCAAACCCCTCAGCACGATCGTGGATCTTGGCACGGGATGCGGAATCCTGCCCCTGATACTGGCGCACCGAAACCCGGATACCCGATACTGGGGAGTGGAAATACAACCTGACCTGGCGGATATGGCGATGGAAAATGTTATCGAAAACAAAATGGAAAAAAGAATTCAAATCCTTTGTACGGACATGAAAACGATAACCTGTGACCGATTATCCGGCCCTGTGGATATAGTCATCAGCAACCCTCCCTATCGAAAAAAAGACACGGGAAGAATCAACCCGAATTCCCAACGGGCTGTCGCACGTCATGAAATTAAAATTAAGCTGGAGGAGATACTCATCATAACCGAAAAAATCCTCCGGACCTCCGGAAAATTTTTCACTATATATCCATCGGATCGCACCGTTGACTTGCTGTTTATCATGCGGAAAACCGGTATTGAACCCAAACGAATCCGGACAATCCATTCCAGCCAGGGGGCAGAGGCGAAACTTGTTCTTGTTGAAGGAATAAAGGGCGGTCGACACGGATTAAAGATATTGAATCCGCTGATGGTTTATCAAGACCGGGGGATTTACACAGACGAAGTTGAAAATATGTTCAAGCCTTAACCGGCATCCGATCGATCCAGTTGGTTCAAAACCTGACCTGTCAGAGCCTTTGGGTAAAAATAGGTTGTCTTTCTGGGCATGATCTGCCCTTCTTCGGCTATCTGCCGGACCTGATCAATTTTTGTCGGATTCAGGATAAAGCACATATCGCTCTTGCCTGAGGCCACCGTATCAATGGCTTTTTCCGCGCTGCTTGTATAAGATATCAGATGTTCATTGTCCAGACGATTCCCGTCAAAGCCGAGAATCTCCATTAAAACAAGTCTGGTGAGGACGGTTACATCCAGATGTCTTAATGATTCCGGAATGGTGTGACCAAAAGTCGTTTCCATGACCCCCTGCTTCAGGGACAGATACAGAAAAGCATCCGACCCTTTAATATATGCGCCGAGAGCATTCCCGGATTCATGGGCCCCCAGCATGTCGATCAGGGTTTTCCGCGCCTTTGACTGGTCCTTACCGGCAAATGGAATCCTCGTTATCTCAAAATACTGTTCCAGTTTGCCGGGAAGGATTTTCATGATTTGGGAATCCACATCATGAAGCATTCGGTGTGCCGGCAATATAACCAGTCCGGGATCTTCCATGCTGCACAGGTACATCATCACATAATTGGCCGGGTGATTGTCCGTAAAATCAGGATCATTCTTTGAACGCCACGCCCGATAATTCAAGGCGGTTTCATACCGGTGATGCCCATCGGCAATAAACAGCCGTTTGTCTTCCATAAGCTTTTGCACCTTGCGGTGGACAGCAGGTTCCGTAATCCGCCACATCCTGTGACGGTCTTTCTTGTCATCCAGGATATCGAAAAGGGGTTTCGAATCAAGGGCCGCTTCTTTTAGCAGGTGTAAAATACCTTCCTGATCCGAATACAATGAAAAAATCTGGCTGAAATTCGCATGACAGGCCTTTATTAAATCAAATCTTTCCGATTTCACCTTGCTGAATGTTTTTTCATGGGGGAGTACGATTCTCTTCTCAAACGGCTCCAGACCTACGAGGGCGATCATTCCGTAGCGGGTAATCAAACAGTCTCCCAATTGAAAGGCAACGGTTGTCAGGTACAAGGAAGGTTCTGAATCCCGCTGAAGAATCCCTTGCGCAATCCAATCTTTAAAAAAACCGGCCGCCCGGGTATTCACATTGTTTTTCTCATCATCATCCGCCGTTTTTTTCCCGAAATCCAGCCGGACCACATTGTTGGGATGCCGTTCATAAAATTGTATCTGCTCTTCGGGAGAAATCACATCATAAGGTGGTGTTACGACCGCTGACAAGTCGCCTATTATTTCCTGATTATAAAGAATTCCATTGAATGGTAAGACCGTTGCCATGATATTTTCCTTGAGAATATGATTTTAACTGCCAGAATATCAAATCATGAACTGATACTAAAAAGAAAAATATTGTTCAAGGCTAATTTCAGTATTTTTCAGAAGCGCAATGAATTCGATCATTGACAGCATTTTCCAAAACCGATATTGAAAACAACCATCAGGTGTTGATCGGCATGCATGGAGAGGTGGCCGAGCGGCTGAAGGCCCCGCTCTCGAAAAGCGGTATCCTGTTAATAACGGGATCGTGGGTTCGAATCCCACCCTCTCCGCTCCTTCAACTCATTGGAAATCCTGAAGCCGCAAAACAGTTCAAAACGAAGCTTTTCAAATATCCCTAAATCATGTAAGGTTTTTTCCAATGCCGGAAACCTGTTTTCACCCAAAAAGAACTTGATTTTTGGAAAAGAAAAAGGGATAAGGAATGCCGTTTGTGAATACAGACAAACAGCTGTTGCGGAGAGATGGCCGAGTTGGCTGAAGGTGCACGACTGGAAATCGTGTGTGCTCTAACAGGCACCGAGGGTTCGAATCCCTCTCTCTCCGCCATCATTTTTAATACCAGAGCAATTCAGGTTCCTTGATCTCAAACATGTCTTGGCTTCCTAACCTTTAAAAGAAGGTGTTTCCGGCTGACAAAAAAGACAGAAAAAAGGTTCTATTCATGTCATATCTTGTTTTAGCGCGGAAATACCGTCCACTGACATTTGAACAGGTTATCGGTCAGGAGCATGTCACCCGCACGCTGATCAACGCCATATCTTCCGACAGAGTCGCCCATGCCATCTTGTTTTCCGGCCCGCGGGGAACCGGCAAGACAACCATCGCCCGTATCCTGGCAAAAGCCATGAACTGCCGTGAGCGAACATCCGCCAATCCCTGCAATAGCTGTAAATCCTGTAAAGAAATCACATCCGGAAATGCCGCCGATGTGTTTGAAATAGACGGGGCTTCCAATAACAGTGTCGACCAGATCCGGGACCTGCGTGAAAACATCAAGTATATGCCCCAGCACAGTCCTTATAAAATTTATATTATCGATGAAGTGCATATGCTGAGCATCGCGGCTTTCAATGCTCTCCTGAAAACACTTGAGGAGCCTCCAGCCCATGTCATGTTTCTCTTCGCGACCACGGAACCGCATAAAATACCGGTAACCATCCTGTCGAGATGTCAGCGGCATGACCTGAAACGAATCCGACTGGAAACAATCATCCGTCATATGGCAGCCCTGTGTGATAAAGAAGGAATAGCCATTGAGGAAGAAAGCTTAAGCCTGATTGCCAGAGAAGCCGGCGGGTGCATGCGGGATGCGTTAAGCCTGCTGGACCAGATTCTGGGATGCACCACCGATCGGGTTGATCCGGAAACGGTGCCGGAACTCCTTGGTATTACCAGCCGAAAAAATATTTTTGAGCTGTCCGGTGCTGTTCTGCAAAAAAACATTCCGGATTTTTTATCATTTCTGGATGAAATATATATCCAGGGAAAAGACCTGAAAAAAGTATATTCGGATCTGATCGAACATTTTCGAAACCTTCTGGTGGTTCGGATGGGCAAACGGGAAACCGACCTGGTAAATACGCCTGCACATGAAATCACCATGATGAAACAGCAGGTTGAAGGGATCACGGAAATGCAGCTCAGTCAGATACTGGATACCTTTCTCAAAGAAGAGTCCGCCATCCGATTTTCCTCGCAACCCAAAGTGGCGTTTGAAATAGCGGTAATCAAGATGGCTCAGATCGCACCGTCTGTCCCGATCGAAACCCTGATCCGGAAATTGGACCGGCTCAGAACGGAATGGATGAACAGGGCACCGGGCCGGCCGGATGATTGTTTTGAAAAATCACATGAACAAGAGAGACCCACCACACCTCAATATACAGAACACGATAAGCAAAAGAATAAGCATGAGGAAAAACCGGCCGTCCCCAAAAAAACTACCGAAGGCGATAAGCCCAATGCCATTCTCTCCAAAGACCCCGAACGGATCTGGGAAGCGTTGCGTACGGTGATGTGCAAAGACATTCCATCACTGGCTCCCACCCTTTCAAACAGTGTCATGTCCCAGATAAGCGATGATAAAATTTTTATCACCGTAAAAGACAGCTCGTTTAATCTGAATCGGATGAACACCAAAAAAGCCGCCCTGGCCGAGATCTGTTGCAGCTTTTTCCAGAAACAGATGGGTCTTGTGCTGGATATGAAAATAGACACAGACAATGACCGGAAGGAAAAAATGAACCAGGAAAGACGGCTCAAGGATGAGGCAGTCCAACATCCTTTGGTTATGGATGCGATTGAGATCTTTAATGGAAATATTGTTGACGTCAAAGTATTACAGGAGGATTGATCCATGAAAGGCATGGGAAACATGATGAAGCAGGCCCAGCAACTGCAGGCAAAAATGATGAAAATGCAGGAGGAGCTGGGTAAAAAAACAGTCGAAGCTGCCGCAGGCGGCGGAATGGTAAAAGCCGTTGCCAATGGCAAACAGCAAATTGTATCCATTACCATTGAAAAAGAGGTTGTAGACCCCGAGGATGTGGAAATGCTGCAGGATTTGATTCTGGCCGCCGTCAATGATGCGCTCACCAAATCTCAGGAAATGGTTTCATCAGAGATGGGAAAACTTACCGGCGGATTAAACATTCCGGGCTTAATGTAGTCAACCCTATTCAAGGGTTCTTGAAACAGATGACGGATCAGGCATGAATCACTACCCCAAATCCATCGTAAATGTAATTCGAAATTTTTCCAGGCTTCCCGGGATTGGGGAAAAAACAGCCGAACGCCTGACCATGCATCTGCTGAGAGCACCCGCAACAGAAGTCAAAATGCTGGCTCAAAGCATCCTTGAATTAAAAGAAAAAAGCAGACTTTGCGGGCGATGCTTTGCCATGAGTGATAAAGAGGTATGCCGAATCTGTAGTGATCCATCCAGAAATCAGGAACTTTTATGCATCGTAGAACAGCCGACGGATATGGCGGCACTCGAAAGATCAGGAGCATACAATGGCCTGTATCATATTCTTCAGGGGGTACTATCTCCTATGGATGGAATCGGACCGGACGATCTCCGGATTCAGGAATTGCTCTCAAAGGTGAAAAAAGAAAAGATAAAAGAAATCATTATTGCGACCAGCACAAATGTTGAAGGGGAGTCTACCGCCTCCTATCTGATCAACCTGCTTGCAAAACTCCCGGTCAGAATTTCACGGATTGCTTCCGGTGTCCCTGTCGGAGGGGACTTGAAATATGTGGATCAGGTTACGTTAAAAAGAGCAATGGAGTCCCGGTATGACATATGATATCATAAAAGCATCGACAATCTTCCAATGCAAGAAATGCGGTGACTGTTGCAAGGGTTATGGAGGAACCTATCTGACACCGGACGATGTCGAGGCAATTTCCAGGTTTATCCACACCAGCCCGGATACATTTATCGAGGAGTATTGTCAGATATCAGGGAAAAGACCTGTCATCCGACAAAATAAAAAGGGATATTGTATCTTCTGGGACGAGATCTGCACCATCCATCCGGTAAAACCAAAGATGTGCCGTGAATGGCCATTTATAAGGCCGGTTCTGGCGGACATCCGGAACTGGGAAATCATGGCGGGTTCATGCCCTGGAATCCATACTGATTTTCCGGACGAGGTCATCAAAACGATCGTTGAGGATGAACTTTCCAAAAAGCATTGATATCATATTTTCCATTTTTCAACAGGAAGCAATGTGTATGTTTCATCTCCTTTTTCAGCTGTGCCATGCACAGCCAGAATCCGTGAATTTTCCAATACCCTTATGCTTTTTTCCAGGCTTTTCCGATCTCCATTCCATACGGATAAAAGATCTCTGAAGGAAATGGTTTCTCCGGCGTCGGCAAGACTGCAACAAAGAAGATAAAGGGATGTATCTTCCACTTCCAGATTTAAATGAAATATCGCCTGATTCATGGAGGGTAATTTACAATTCCGGTCCATCTTGATAATCCTTTTTTTTCTTGAAAAGGCTTTGCAAAAGTTTCAAACTGACGATACAAGACATTCTGCAATGAATAGGACAACCGCAATCGGATAATGAAATCTACTTTATCATGTTTCGGAAAAGCGGAAAACTGAAATTTTTAATTCATCCAACCAAATAAAAGCGTTAAACAGGTTCGATATGATTGGTATTTTTGATTCAGGTTTGGGCGGGCTTACGGTTGTGAGAGCTGTGATGAAACAGCTTCCGGAATATGATATTGTTTATTTCGGAGATACGGCAAGGACGCCCTATGGCACCAAGAGCCGTAAAACCGTAATCGGGTATTCTTTTGAAAATACGGATTTTTTAGTCCGGATGGGTGCAAAAATGATCATTATTGCCTGCAACACCGCATCCAGTTTTGCCACACATCAACTGTCCGAAGCATACAAACTCCCCATATTCGAAGTCATTACGCCGGCGATTGAAAAAGCATTGTCCACCACCCGGAAATATAAGATCGGTGTGATTGGGACACGAGCCACCATCAGCAGCAACATTTATGAACAAAAAATTATGGAACAACACCCGGAAGCTCATGTTTATTCAAGTGCCTGCCCTTTGCTCGTACCCCTTGTTGAGGAAGGATGGCTATCAAAGCCCGAGACAAGAATGATTGTCAAAAAATACCTGCTCCCGTTAAAAGGCAAACAAATCGATACCCTGATTCTTGGTTGCACCCATTATCCACTCTTAAAAGATATTATCCAGCACAAAATCGGGAAACGCGTTAATATCATCGACTCTTCCATTTCCATTGCCTCCCGGATCAAAACCTATATTCAAAATTCTCCTGAAATTGAAGCGTCTCTTTCTAAAAATGGGCAATCAAAATTTTATGTTTCGGACATCACCGATCAATTTAAACTGACTGCCCAGAAAATATTAAAAAAAACCATCCACCTGGAACATGTCATCCAATAGTCCATACCGGTTTCACGACTTTTTCCGATGGGTATGAATCCTGTAGAGCGGCAACTCATGGCGGAATGCATGGCGTCATCCGCCTTGACGGATCTTCACTTTTCATATATAAATGCAAGAAAATCATCTGGATATTTATTTCTCCGCGGAAGCGATATATTGGTTGTATTTTATGATATTGCTGTCCCTTGTCCAATCAGAAGATCCACAGGAGTGATCATGCCCCATTCTTCATCGATAAAGGTCTTGGTGGTTGATGATGAACCCTCCATACGCAGGAGTTTACTGGAATTTCTGGATGATTTTAACTATCATGTAACCTCTGCAGACAGTGGTGAGGAAGCGCTGAAACTAATCGCCCTTCATCATTATGATGTCGGAATCATTGACCTCCGGTTGCCTGGGATGAATGGTGATGTATTGATCAAAAATGCGCATCAAATCAATCCCCATATGAAATTTATTATCCATACCGGATCTGTCGGATATCAGATATCGCAAGAACTCATAGACGCCGGGATGAAACCGGAGCATGTTTTTTTAAAACCCTTGCCGGACTTAAATCTCATCGCAAACGCCATTCGAGAATTTTTTTTAACAACCCAATAAAACGGAAATAGAGCTTTGCACACAATACTGGTTATTGATGATGAACAAGCCATCCGGAATAGTTACTCCCATTTTTTAGAAGACTATGACTATCAAACCATTGAAGCATCGGACGGCCGTGAGGGCCTGCTTCTCCTGAAAGAACGGAAACCGGATCTTGTTCTCGTAGATCTGCACATGCCGGGAATTGACGGACTTGATATTCTGGCTTGGGCAACCGAAAATGCTCCGGACACGCCCACCATTGTCTGCTCCGGTACAGGGGTTATCCGGGATGTTATTGAAGCACTGCGTCTCGGGGCATGGGATTACATCCTGAAGCCAATACAGGATTTTTCCGTTCTTCTCCATGCAGTTGACAAAGCCATTGAGCGGGCAAACCTCATTCGGGAAAACAAACGCTACCATCTCCGGCTGGAGGCTGAAGTCGAGAAAAGAACCACCCAGCTCGAAAACGCGAATATCAACCTGATCCAGAGTGAAAAAAAATTCCGAACCTTTACCGAATCCGCGCCGGTGGCCATTATCATTTATCAGGATGACCGATGGATTTATGCCAATCCGGCCGCAGAACAGATGATGGAAGCTTCTTTGCCGGCTCTTGCCGATCTGAAATTCAGCGACATTATCCATCCCGACTTCAAGCACATTTACCAGGACAACACGATCACAAACCTGAGCGATTCTTTTATCAAAAACAGTCATGAACTCATGCTCGTTTCCCGGAAAGGGTCCGAAAAATGGGTTAATTTCCGGACAGAAAAAATCGAATACCAGGGAAAGAATGCAGTGATGGTATCGGCAATGGATATTGGAGATCTCAAGCAGGCTGAAATTGAAAAACAACGGCTTGAAACACAACTGCGTCAGGCGCAAAAAATGGAATCCATCGGAACGCTGGCAGGAGGGATAGCACATGATTTTAATAACATACTGTCTTCTGTAATCGGTTATGCGGAACTGACTCTTGTGGACCTGTCTGAAGGGAAAAACGCCTCAAGGCAGAACATACAGGCCATCTTAAAAGCAGGGGAACGGGCCAGAGATCTGGTCGGACAAATCCTCACTTTCAGCCGGCAGACCGAACAGGTTAATATTCCCATCAAGATCCACATGATTGTCCATGAAGCGCTCAGACTTCTCCGATCATCCATTCCAACCACCATTGAAATAATTACCAATATTCAAAAGTGTAAGCCGATCCTGGCCGATCCTACACAGATCCACCAGGTTATCATGAATCTATGCACCAATGCGTATCATGCGATGCAGCGAAACGGCGGCACTCTTACCGTGAACCTTTCCCCCATTGAGATTCAAGCTCAGGATGCAGGAAAAATTACCGGTATACCGCCAGGCTCTTATGCGAAACTGGAAGTTACCGACACGGGAATCGGTATGAACCGGAGTACCATTGAACGAATTTTTGACCCCTATTTCACGACCAAGGAAAAAGGAAAAGGAACCGGCCTGGGACTTTCTGTTGTTCATGGAATCGTCAACAACCACAATGGTGCCATAACCGTTGAAAGTCAAATCGGTCAAGGTTCAACATTCAGTGTATTTTTCCCTGTTGTTGATGATACGGAGATACAGATTACCGCCACCAAGAAAAAGCTGCCTGCCGGAACGGAACATATCCTTCTGGTGGATGATGAAAAGGAAATCGTACTGATTGAACAGCAGATGCTTGAAAGATTAGGGTATAAAGTCACGACACGCACAGGAAGTGTCGAAGCGCTCCATGTGTTTCAGACACATCCGTCTGAATTTGACATGGTCATTACCGATATGACCATGCCGAATATGACGGGTGATCAACTGGCCCATGAGATTATCAAAATCAGGCCGGATATCCCCATTGTCTTATGTACCGGATTCAGTGAAAACATGAATGATGAAAAAGCAAAGAGCCTGGGTATCCATAAATTTGTATTCAAACCGGTATCCATGGAGGAAATCGCAAATACAATCCGGGACGTTCTGGATCAGATCTGATCATGTCCAATGGGTTGTCTGCACCAACAGCTCCTTGCGATACTGATCCAGAATCGTTGCCTTGGAAATCATTCCGACAAACCGGCCATCGGAAATCACGGGAATACTATATAAATTCAATGTATCCATGTCTCTGAGGATATCGTTCAGATCATTGTCAAGATAGGCTTTTACAACATCCGTTTCCATAATCTGTTCCAGAAAAACCGTGTCATACATCACTGAATCAAACAGATAGGGCCGGATATGGTCCAGATGAATCATGCCGATGAACTTCCCTGTGTGTTCATCCTCGACAGGGAAATAATTCCGATGAGATTTTTTTACGATCTCAACAAAATCCCTTAAAAGCATATGCCGTCCGACCACTATGCAATCTCTTTCAAGAAGCTCCCCGACACGCAGATCCGCCAGAACCCTTCCATCCGTACCCGGTCTCAGCAGCTGCCGTCTTTCCACCAGATCTCTTAAATAAAAAGATGCCGGTTCAAAATAATGGCACAGGGTTGCTGAAATTGCCGATACCAGAATCAAGGGGAGAATCACCTCATAGCCGCCGGTTATTTCGACAATTAAAAAAATTGCCGTGAGCGGCGCCTGGAGGATCCCGCTGATCATTCCGGCCATGCCGATCAAGGCAAAACAGCCTTCGTTCGCCCATGCAATGGAAGGAAAAATAAAGACGATCAACCGATGCCAGGCAATCCCGGCAAAACTGCCGATCACCAGACATGGGGCAAAGATACCGCCTGATCCGCCCCATCCGAGTGTAAAAGACGTTGCCAGAATTTTTGCGAGCATTAAAAAAGAAACAATTGCGATTCCACCGGGGTAGGCACCCTCTATCATACTGCGAATGGAATGGTACCCCTCTCCCAGAACATCCGGAAAAAAAATACCGATCATACCGACGGCGCAGCCTCCCAGTGCGGCTTTCGACCACAACGGTATGTTGGTTTGACCCGATACCTTATGCATCTTTCTCAGCAACCGGGTCAAAACAATTGATAACGTTGCCGTAACAACTGCAATTCCAATGCCGGCAACAATATCGATGGTTCCGAGGTTGAACTGTCTGTGGGAAAAAGCTATCTGATTTCCCTGAAGCACACGGCTGACCTCTGTCCCGGCAACAGCGGCAATCGCGATCGGAATGATATTGACGGCCGACCACTCGCCGATGATCACCTCAATGGAAAAAACCATGCCGGCAATCGGCGCATTAAAAATTGACGAGATGGCTCCTGCGGCGCCACATCCGACCAGCGTAATCCGCTGCCGATCATTCAATGCAAAAAATCTTGCGATATTCGATCCAATGGCGGCGCCGCTCATGACAACCGGAGCCTCAGGGCCTGCCGATCCGCCGCTTCCAATCGTAAGACAGGATGATATCAATCGGGAGAAGCTGGATCTCAACCGAAGCAACCCGCCACGTCGGGAAACACTGTAAATCACCTCCGGAACACCATGCCCTGCATCTTCCTTGATAATTTTTTTCAAAAATAATGAAGATACCGCAGCACCAGTGGCCGGAAGCACAAATGCCCACCAATAGTGTCTGTAGTCGTGCAACGTCTCCAGAATCGCAATCAGAGACCGATTCAGCAAAAGTGCGGCAATCCCGCTGCAGCTTCCGACTACCGCACCGATGACAATCAACAGCAGACGATCGTCGATACGAAACAGCCCCCATTTTGCCGGGTATCGCCATGGTCTGATTTTTCCCATATTTTTTTGGCCTATTGATTGTCTATGCGATCAAACAGTGCGATTTTCTCCAACAGCCTATTTTTGTCCGGCAGAGAAGCCAGAAATGACACGAATGACGGATCTCGCAAACAGAATGAAAGTCTGGACAAGAGATGAAGATGGGTTTGAATGGATGTACTGATCATCAGGAACAGGACAAATACCGGCTTGCCATCCAAAGCTTTAAAGTCAATTGGGTTCTCCAGAAAACAGGTGGATATTGCCGGTTGTTTTATGGCCTCATTCAATGGAGAGCGGGGATGGGGTATGGCGATTCCGTTTCCGATACCGGTGGATGTCAGACTTTCCCGTTCCATAAGGCGTTGCAGCAAAAGCTCCTTGTTTGTTTCGCTCAAAAAGTCATACCTGGATATGATCTTCTCAAAAATCTCTTCCGCATTTTTCCCCGGAACGCCATGAAAAACCCCCCCATTCTCCATGGCTGACCGAAGGGAAACCGGTTTTTTAATATCTGCCTCCCGCAATTCATCTTCCTTCTTTGAAAAAGCAAGATTATGAGTTGCCGCCCATTTTTCCAGAACGGTCTCTTCAAAGTAGCAATCTTCCCCGCTTTTTCGTATGGGGATTCGTCCTTGCCGAATCCATCGTTCAACCATACCAGTGGGAAGGTCAAGCCGTTTTGCTGTTTCTTGCAGCGTCAGTTTCATAACCGATAATAATCATTACTATTTTTCGATATATTGCCAATACCCGGAAAGCCGAGTGTGATATTAAAAACCAAAAGGTTACACTCCGTATAAGTACAAATCAAGAAAATTTATTTTTCGCGATGGGTGATGATAATGTCCCTTCGGGGAAATGGAATCTCAATGCCCTCTTTATCAAAAGCCGCTTTCAGATGATCGATGACAAATGAAATCGTATCCATTCTTTTTCTTGCATTGTCAATCCAGACCCGTAACTGCAAATCAATAGATGACTCACCAAAATTCCGGACAACGACTTTTGGAGGCGGATTCTTCAATATCCAATCCGCTGACTCCGCGACCTGAATGATCACGTTCTTTGCTTTTTCAATATTCGTATCATATGCAACACCGATATTAACCCGAACACGGATATGTTGTGACTGAATGGTGTAGTTTACAATGTCTCTTTTCATAATCTCATTGTTCGGAATAATAATGATGATATTATCCGTTGTCTTGATTTTTGTGGCGCGAATACCGATATCAATCACATCTCCCCAGGTCGCTGATCCGGAAGGTGCGCTCCAGACTTCAATGCGATCACCGATTTCAAAAGGCCGATCAATAATGAGAAGCACTCCGGCGATTAAATTGGACAACGTGTCCTTTGCAGCAAAACCGATGGCAATACCGGCAACTCCGGCACCGGCTACAAATGGCAGGACATTGACTCCCAGCATATCAAGGGAAAGTATGATGGCCAGGGCAATAATTACAACCCCGATAAAACGGCTCAACAAGTCAAATATGATGTCATCAATTAATGTTTCCGTCTTGCTGGCCACATTTTTCTTGAGATAATCAAGGGAAATCAAAACAAACTCTTTTACCGGCTGGGAAACAAGCAGGATTAATACCGCATAAAAAGCCTTCTCAATCATTGTAATCTCAAAAAGACGGATCAGATATGTGCCGGTGACAAGCAACAAAGCGTAAAATCCACCTTTGCGGATCACCCCGATTACTCTTTCATCAAGCTGAATTCGACTTCTCTGATCAGACTTTTTCTCAATCGAAGAGAGAACCCTTTTAAACACCCCCCAGATAATCAATGACGTTGCTATCGCAATCAAAATTTTCAATATGAATTGTAAATAGGTATTATCACCAAAATAGACAATAATCTGGTCAATCCAGCCATACAGGTCTTGCATCCATCCTCCTCACATCATCTGTTTCGATCAAACCGGTCAACATTGTTCATTAAAAAAAAGCCCCTTACCATCATTTTTGAATCAGGCACAGAGCTTCCTATTTCTATGATATGCTGGTATCAGCTTATTTTTTTTACAGCAAGATTAATATAGTTCATCCTACCCGAAAAGTGATTATTCGTTTGGTTGCTTTTCTCCGGAAACGGCACTCAAGATACTCTGCCGTTCATATATCACTTCCACACGCCTGTTCTCAGCCCGGCCTTCGTCTGTATCATTGGTGGCAACCGGACGAAATTCAGCAAATCCGACGGCTGACATCAAACCGGGGTTTATGCCCTGGGTGATTAAAAACCTGACCACTTCACAGGCCCTGTCTGCCGATAATTCCCAATTGGAAGGAAATCTTGCTGTATTGATCGGCGTGTTGTCCGTGTGCCCTTCGATTCGAATTTGATATCGAAACTGGGATAAAATATTGGCTATTTTTTTCATTACCTGCAGGCCGCCACGGGACATCTTAGCCTCTCCCGGAGGAAACAGGAGTACATCGGAAATGGTGATTTTAGCCCCCATTTCATCTCCCTCCACCTTTACCATTCCGCCCAGCTGATTAAACATAATCAGCTCTTTAACATCGGAAACAATTTCGTCCAGCTCTTTCTGAACCATGCCCCCTGCCTCGTCAACCGCATCTCCTTCATCCTCTTTCTTCTCCTCTTCAGCCGGAATCTTATGCATGGTAAGGCCCTCTCTTGTTCCTGCTTCCGGCACCTGTTGAACACCCAGAGCACTCTTCAGGGACTCTACCAATTCTTTAAAAGATTCCTGCTGCGTTGAACTCATGGCAAACAACAGTACGAAAAAACACATCAATAAGGTCACCATATCGGCGAAAGTCGCCATCCAGGCCGGTGCACCTGGGCTTGCCTCTTCAGTGCTGCCCTTTTGAATCGGTTGCTGAGCCGGGGCGTTTTCCGAATCTGATTTATTTTTCTTTTCGTCTTGATCCGCCATATATTATTCCTGTCATTGAATCAATTCGGTTTCACTTCTCCTTGTCTCCACCTTCCTTCTTATCCACTTTGGCACTCATGGATAGGTAAACATTCAGTTTGTCTTCCAGGAGACGCGGATGCTCTCCTTCCCGGATTGACATTACTCCTTCATACAATAAATTCATGTTGCCAAGTTCTTCTTCACTCCGTAACTTCAATTTATCACTCATGGGAGTAAAAAAAAGATTAGCCAAAATTGCACCATAAAATGTGGTAATCATCGCTACGGCCATTTTCGGTCCAATTGTAGATGGGTCGTCAAGGGATGCGAGCATCTGGACCAAACCAATCAGGGTTCCGACCATACCGAATGCCGGAGAATAAGCCGCCATGGAAGAAAAAATTCGAATGCCGGTTTTGTGCTTCTTTTCTACCAAGTTCATCTGTTTTTGCATAATGGCAGAAATCGCAGAGCTTTGCACACCATCTACGGTCATCTGTAGCGCTTTACCAAGAAACGGATCCTTTACATTTTTGATCTCTCCCTCAATGGAAAGAAGCCCGCCCTTTCTTGCTTTATTGGAAATATCCACAAGAAGTGTAATCAAATCCTGCTGTTTTTCGATCTTAAAAATAAATACCCTCATCGTTAGTCCGATCACCATGAGAAATTCGGAAAGGGGAAATGCTATAAGCGTTGATGCTACCGTACCTCCCACTACAATCATAATAGAAGCAGGATCAATAAAGAGCCCGAGACCGCTGTTCATTAATATGGTGATTATGATGAATCCGATACCTGAGACGATCCCGATAATAGTTGCGATATCCATAATTACCTTTTCTTTTCACTGATTGTATAGATCCATTACCCTTTTCATGACAGGAATGGTTTTCCGACCCGAGTGATACTTTTTAAACCATCTGCGGACAGAGTATCATTGCAGAGAGGCGTATTATTTCTCGTGTTGTGAGTAATTATCCATTGGATGATGAAGCATCCTTGATAAATACGTTTTCTTCCAATGCTTCACGTTCTGCATATTGAGCCAGTTGCAGAATCAGATCTTTCCGGAGGATGGTATTCATGGGTAACAATTTTGCACCGCTTTGCGTATATATTCCTGCGGCCAGTTCCATACCGGGTTCCAATTCATACATTTTAACCTGTCTCGCTCTTTCCAGACTATTCACCGGATGGTCTTTTGCGTATTGATGGAGAACATGCACAACCTGTGCATCCAGCCTGGTATTGACCTCTTTTTCAATCAATTGAAAAACATCATGCAAATCGTTTACTTTTCTTCGATAGACCAGATAATCATACAGATCGGCACCGGCGAGGATCCTTGAACCAATGGGGATTTCATTCCGTTTCAACCCATCCGGAGTTCCCGTTCCATCGCAGTTTTCATGAAAGTGTCTGATAATCCGTGAAACCTCCTGAAAACCGGAAAACCGGTTAAGAAGTGCCGCTGTCTCAACCGGTTGATTCCGAATAAATGCTCTTTCCGCTGAAGAATAATCATAAGGAATTTTCCGGGCCATTTTGTCAGGAAGAGACAGACGCCCTAACTCATAAAGAAGAGAGGCCATCTCAATATACCGTATCGTCTGATCCGGCAGGTCGAATTCTTTTGCGATAAAACAGGCAATTTCTGCCACTTTTCTGGAATGACCCCGGTGATATCTGTTGTTTGCATCCATCATGGCGGAAAGAATGTCAACCATACCGGTTACACTCTGTTGATGTGTCTCGGATAGTTTCTCCAGTTTTTGATTGATTCTGGACCTGTCGTCGATGATGAGCGATATCTGCCTGAGTGAATTTTCCAGCATGGCTCTTCCCGACAGAGATTCCGAATTTGCCCTCTCAAGATCCGCTTTGATCCGTTTAATATATCGCAGCGCCTTATCTAATTTCTGATTGGATTTCAAAAAATTATCCTGAAGGTGTTTGGCCCGTATAGACATGTTGACTTTCAGAATCAGTTCATCCTTTTGAATCGGCTTGATCAGATAATCATGCACTCCCGGCAAATCCGCTCCCTGTATCCAATCCTGAAGTTCCTTTACGGATGTGGAAACCAGAATGATAACCGATTGCCGTAGAAATGAATTCGTTTCAATCTGTTGATATACTGAAAAATCTTTTTTGCCGGCAAGCTGTATATCGTAAAAGATCAAGTCCGGAATTTCTTTTTTTGCCAGCGCAAATCCTTGTTCTGCTTTTTGTGCATAATATGCTGCATATGATTTTGAAGAAAAACAATCTTGATATTTCCGGATGGTTTCATCATCTCCATCCAGACAAAGGATTCTGATTGTTGATGATATGTTATGATGACAAACCATCTTTTCATCCTTGACAGAATAAAAAAAACCACTTGGTTGGATTGTACGTCCGGTTATTGAATGAAGCTGGTATGGATTAATCTTTCAGAATTATGATGGGTATACTATAACAGATTCTTTTTTATGAAACAAACTGTTTTTTAAGTATATTGAATAAACGGCGGCAAGAGCCGCGAAACCGGTTGAAAAATTCCGCGACTCTTATAAAAGCCCAGCCTTTATATATTCACGGTTTAACCGTGCGATGTTGGTAATGGAAATCTCTTTGGGGCACTCTGCCTCACATTCCGTCTCGTTGGTGCAATTTCCGAAACCGCAATCATCCATCTTCTTGACCATTGCAAGTGCCCGTATGGCCGCTTCCGGAATGCCCTGAGGAAGAAGCGCCAGGTGAGATACCTTTGCGCCGACAAAAAGCATCGCCGATGCGTTCGGACATGATGCAACACAGGCACCGCATCCGATACATGCCGCAGCATCCATTGCTTTTTCCGCGGCCTCCTGCGGAACCGGAATCACGTTGGCATCAGGAGTTCCCCCGGCACTGACCGAAATGTATCCACCGGCCTGAATAATTTTATCAAATGCACTCCGATCCACAACAAGGTCCTTGATGATTCTAAATGCTCTTGATCTCCAGGGCTCAATAATGACTGTGTCTTGATCAGAGAAATGCCTCATATGCAACTGACAAAGGGTTGTACCTTTTTCAGGCCCATGGGCTCTACCATTGACCATCGCCCCGCACATTCCGCAAATACCCTCCCGGCAATCATGGTCAAAAGCAATGGGATCCCTGTGGTTTAAAATCAGCTCTTCGTTTACGACATCAAGCATTTCCAGAAAAGACATATCCGTTGAAATATGATTGGCCTGATAGGTTTCAAGGCGGCCTTTAACATTCGGTCCGACCTGGCGCCAGACCTTTAATGTCAGATTAATATTTTTGCTGCTGTTTTGCTGTGTCACTTATAACTCCTTTGCGTCAACTCAACATTTTCAAAATGCAATGCTTCCTTATGAAAATTGGGTTCATTTTCATCTCCTGCATATTCCCAGGCAGCGACATGACAAAAATTCTCATCATCCCGTTTGGCTTCATTTTCTTCTGTCTGATAATCTTCATTAAAATGTCCGCCACAGGATTCCTTTCGAGCCATTGCGTCAGTCACCATGAGTTTACCGAACTCTATGAAATCCGCAACGCGACCTGCCTTTTCAAGGCTCTGATTAAACTGACTCCCTGATCCGGATACCAGAACATTTTCCCAGAATTCTACCT
Organism: Desulfobacteraceae bacterium; assembly: GCA_003599865.1. Taxonomy (GTDB): domain Bacteria; phylum Desulfobacterota; class Desulfobacteria; order Desulfobacterales; family SURF-7; genus QZKS01. The sequence goes on along the minus strand of QZKS01000007.1, from coordinate 39,306 downwards.
GCAGATCCGCAATTAAGTCCTTTGCTTTGGCAAGTCCGTTGTCTGTTCTTGCCATGCCGCAGTATTCCCACATGATATTACCCAATTGCCGATGAAAATCATCCACCGTTCTTTTTCCGCCAATGGACAGCATTTTTTTGATCCGCATCTCGACCGCTTCCACAGCCGCCTTGAAAGCAGTATCATCTGCACTCACTTTTTCAAGCTTTGTTCCGGCCAGGTATCCACCAATCGTATACGGTATGACAAAGTATCCATCTGCAAGTCCCTGCATCAGGGCACTGGCGCCCAATCGATTCGCACCATGATCGGAAAAATTTGCTTCCCCAAGCACGAACAGACCCGGAATTGTACTCATCAGATTATAATCAACCCAGAGTCCGCCCATTGTATAGTGGACTGCCGGATAGATCATCATGGGGGTTTCATATGGATTATCGGCCGTAATTTTTTCATACATCTGAAACAGATTGCCGTATTTTTTGGCAATCACCGCCTTGCCATCTCTCCGGATCGCATCCTGAAAGTCAAGATATACGGCAAGGCCGGTTTCTCCGACCCCCTTGCCAAGATCACACTGAAGCTTTGCATTTCGGGAGGCAACGTCCCTTGGAACGAGATTTCCGAAACTGGGATATTTATTTTCAAGGTAATAATCCCTTTCCGATTCCGGAATTTGACCTGGATGGCGCTTATCACCAGGATTCTTGGGAACCCATACACGGCCGTCATTACGCAGACTTTCACTCATCAGGGTCAACTTGGATTGATAGGTCCCATGCACTGGAATACAGGTCGGATGAATCTGGGTGTAACAGGGATTGGCAAAAAAAGCGCCTTTTTTATATGCGTTGAAAGCAGCGGAAACATTGCTGGCCATAGCATTTGTGGAAAGATAGAAGGTGTTGCCATACCCTCCGGTTGCCAGAACGACCGCATCCGCAACGTGGGTTTCAATACTGCCGTTCACCAGGTTTCGGGTTACAATCCCCCGGGCTTTGCCATTGACCAGAACGAGATCAAGCATATCCCTGCGCGTAAACATCGTTACTTTGCCGACGGCGATCTGTCTGGATAAAGCACTGTATGCTCCGATCAGAAGCTGTTGGCCGGTCTGGCCCCTTGCATAAAACGTTCGCGACACCTGCGCTCCGCCGAAACTGCGATTTGCCAGGAGCCCGCCATATTCGCGTGCAAACGGAACCCCCTGCGCAACACACTGATCAATAATATTGTTGCTGACCTGCGCAAGACGATATACATTGGCTTCTCTGGATCGATAGTCACCGCCCTTAATCGTATCGTAGAAAAGGCGCCGGATGCTATCTCCGTCATTGGAATAATTCTTGGCAGCGTTGATCCCTCCCTGAGCTGCAATACTGTGCGCTCTTCTCGGACTATCCTGGATACAAAACGTTTTCACATTGTATCCCAATTCCGCCAATGTAGCAGAAGCAGAACCTCCTGCAAGGCCTGTTCCGACCACGATGATTTCAAACTTTCTCTTGTTTGCGGGATTCACCAGTTTCAACTCAAAAAGATGTTTATCCCATTTTTCCGGAAGAGGTCCTCCCGGAGCTTTCGAATCAAGCTGCATGTTTTTTCCTTTTTATGACAGAAACAAAAAATATATCGGTAAAAAGCCAAATCCCATGCCGACAATCAGACTAAAACCGATACTCAGCCCTTTAATGAACGGCATATATTTCGGATGATTGGCGCCCAGGGTTTGAAACGCGCTCCAGAACCCGTGGCTTACATGAATCCCAACCATAATCATTGCCGCAACATAGATGCCGACGTAAATGGGGTCGGAAAAAGCATTATTCACAATCTGAAAAATTGTTGTATTGGTTTTATCTACAAAATGGAAATTCATGAGATGAAAAACAACAAACAAAAGCACCAGAAAACCGGTGTAGGGCATGGTCCGGGAGCCCACAGTTCGACCACCCGCACTTTTTTTCATCGCATACCGCTGGGGCCTGGCCTTAAGGTTGCCGAGAAAAAGAAGTGTACCGCTCAGGACATGAACCGTTGCAAAAAGCAGCAGCCCTATTTCAGCAACCGTAAGAAGAGGACCAAGGGAATGCAGATGTTCCGCATACGAGTTAAAGGCATCCTTTCCCCCATAGATCGTCATGTTTCCCGCAAGATGGCCGAAAAGGAAAACACAAAAGCCCAGTCCGGTCAGTGCCATCAACATTTTTTTGCCAATGGAAGATCCAATGACGTCTGCCAGCCAATTCATTTTAAACTCCATGTCATCAAAAGTGTTTTCATTTTGTCCGAATATCATTGTCCTATATCGGCAAGGTGATCGGTAACAATCCGAAACATTGTTACCGATTATTCACATGCTTCTGGGATGTTCATGGAAATATCCTGGTGAGACAGCATCCTGTCCAGTTTGCCTTATTATCAAACAATTTCCGGAAAGGCCCTGTGATCCCATTCCAATCGTTACCCGAAAGCAGATTCTGAACGTGAGTGCCAGTAACATTGTTACTAACCCCTTTATTCCGATATGTCAAGAATATTTTTCCGCCACCACTCATCCCATCCGACATTCATAATACCCGCCCCAATTTGCCTGCCGGCTTCTGTCTTCAGCCGCTTTTTCACAGCATCCAGCCACCAGGATGCCGGCACATACCCTCTGTCCTTCATGGTCTTTAAATCAAGAATAAACGCCAGCTGATCTGCATCACGGGCCAATTTTGACTCGGTCGTTTCTCCGGCATTAAACTCTTCCGCAAGCGCTTTGATGGATGCGCCAAAGGGAAGACCTTCCACCATATGCCGGATAACCTTATTCTCATCTGCGGTGACATACTGCTTCTGAATCATATCCAAATCACCTATCCGCGACTCTGCCAGGTCATGTAGCAATCCCATGGATATCAATTTCAACGCGTCCACGCCGGGAACCATCTGTGCCATTACATACAAAATAAAGGTTACGATAAAGGTATGCTCCGCCACATTCTCATTTCCCGAGCCCAGGAATCGATATCCTGAGCGCCTGATCTCCTTCAACATTCTGGCTTCAAAAAGCAGATTCACGATATTGTTTATTGCGACCATCCACCGACCTCCTCCCATCCCAATTGATTCCGGAACGCCAAAAACCATTAACGGTTTAATATGAAACAAAAAACTATAAAATCAACTATTTTCTCCAGCCTTCATGTCGTGGCCTCCTGTTTTTTGCATGATCTGCTACCGGCGAAAGAATGCTGTGCCCCATGTGAAAAATAAAGATAATATGTTGAAAGGCTTGACAGATAATTGTTATAAAGGGTATTAATTGCTTGCTTCAATACACTTTAGAAATATTCACCAACAAAATAGGGGCAAATTATGCTTTCCATCATCCGATCCATTTTTATAACAGCCGTATGCACATTTGTCTTGTTATTTCTGTCCATTCAACCGTGTACAGCCTCGGACGAAGGGGCCGCATCGGAAGTCGAGCAGGAAACCGTTTTTTATTATACCGTAAAAAAAGGTGATACCCTCTGGGATATCTCAAAACATTTTTTTGATTCACCACGGGCCTGGCCGGAGCTTTGGTCAAAAAACAGCCAGGTGCTGAATCCACACTTGATTTATCCCGGCAACCGTCTTCGCATTTATAAGAAAGACGGTGTAATTTCCATTACTCAGGTCCCGGAAAAGGAAGAAGAGGTCGTTGTTGAGACGGTTCAGGAGACGACTCCCGTAGCCATCCAGGAGCCGCCAAAACCGCCCGCTCCACCGGAAGAAATCATTGAGACACCGGAGGAAGAAGTCCTAACTGAAAAAAAACCGGAAATCGAACAACCTTCATTCCAGTACACGCAAATCGACAGGATAGGATTCATCAAAAAGGAGCCGGAAACTCCACTTGCTTATATATTTAAGGCAAAAGACAAGAAATCCCTGATCAGCGAAGATGATATCGTCTATCTGCAACAAAAAGAAAAAGGCGCGCCCGCGCTGATCCCCGGTACACTCTACGCCGTAATTGACATACGAAAAGACCCCATAATGGATACCGTCACAAAAGAGTACATCGGTATGCAGCACAATATAAAAGGGATTGTTGAAATCACCGAAATATTGCAAAATGACCCCCTGCGGGCGGAAGCTCGTGTCTCCAAAGCGTTTCGTGCCCTTCGTATTGATGATCTTTTAATCCCCTATAAAAAACGCTCACCAAAAATCACACTAACCGATAGTCCCGTCGGGCTGGATGGAAATATCATTACGGAAGAAGAACATAAAAAAATATTTGCTGAGGGCGAAATCGCCTTTATCAATAAAGGGAGTAATGACGGCGTAATGCCCGGTCAGCACTACAGCATATATTCAAAGGAAGATCTTGGCGATTTCATCAAAAAAATTGATGTCGGCGCCATCGCTGTTCTGCACACCGAAAACGAAACATCAACTGTTCTCATTACGAAATCAAAAGGTGAATTAACACCGGGGGTCGGCATTCGTACGCCTGCACGATAAATGGATACATGAATCGTCCTGAACGGTTCTGCTGAAACACATAAACAAGTCCGAAAGGAATCCCAATCAACTTTCCTTTCGGGCTGTTTTATTTCTATCCCTGAAATATTGCACCTCTTCCACATGTCATTTTTATTGGAAACAGCGGATACCTCTATTTTTCATTCTATTACGATACAACCATAACTCTTATTTTACCCCGGCAATAGACTGCGCGATATTATAACAGTAATCACCCATTTTTTCGAAATTGGAGAGTATATCACTGAATAAAAGACCGGCATCGATATCACATTCGCTGGATCCAAGCCGTTCGATATGATCCTGACGCATTTCTTCCCGCATAAAATCGATATTATCTTCAATTTCTTGCGCTTTTTCCATAAATCCTTGCGGCATGCCATGCATACCGTCCGCTATCAGCAGGATAAAGGCCATCACCTGTGAAGAAATATTTTTAATATCACCTATGGCCCATGTCGAAAATGTGATCTTGTTTTCATTGATCTTTTCAATCATTAACGCAATATTTTCAATTGAATCCCCAATTCGTTCAAGATTATTGGTGATACGCATCAAGCCGGATATTTCTTTTGCTTCGGACTGGTTGACGTCACTCTGATAAATTGCAATTAAATATGAATTGATCTCCCTCTGCACAGCATCCAGATGCTGTTCGTACCGAGTCCATTGACTCACTTTTTTCATATCCTTGTTTTCAAAAAATTGAATCGTATTTTCAAACATCTGCTTCGCCACATCCGTCATTCGGATCACCTCTCCCCTTGCGCTGGCCAATGCTGCAATTGTATTATCGAGAAATCGCTGATCAAAGCTGGGCAGACTCAAGGCGGCTGAATCATCGCTTTTATCAGGGGACAGAAAGATGGATACCTTGATCAACCAGGGCAAAAAAATTAAAAAAAACATCGCATTGAGGATATTGAACAGGGAGTGGCCATTTGCAATATACCGTCCGATGTTGACACGATCACCTTCCATAATCTGGTCTAAAGACCCTGCGCCCAGCCATTGTGTCAAAAACGCAACGAATTGAATGAAAAAAGGGAAAAAACACAGAACGATAATCACGCCGATCACATTGAACATTCCGTGTGCCCTCGCCACTCTGTATGAATCTGCGTTTTTGGCGCCTATTGTTGCAAGCTGGGCGGTAATCGTCGTTCCGATATTTTCACCAAGGACAAGTGCAATGGAGGTCGGAAAGCTCAACAATCCCTGAGTGGCAAGAGCCATTGTGAGTCCGATGGTCGCGGAAGAGGATTGTACAATAACTGTTAAAATCGCTCCTGTAGAAACACATAAAAGAAGGCCGGCAATCGTAGAAGTATCAAATTTTGTAAAAAAACTGACGAATACCGGATCCCCTTTTATCGGTATGAGTCCATGATTCATTACCGTCATTCCATAAAATAAAAGCCCGAATCCGAGTATTACTTCCCCAACATATCGCCGCTGTTTTTTCTTTGAAAAAAATTTCAGCGCAACACCGATTGCGATTGCAGGTAATGCAATGTTCGTTAATTTAAAAGCGATCATCTGGGCAGTGATTGTTGTTCCAACATTGGCCCCCAGAATCACCCCCACCGCCTGCTGGAGTGTCATCATTCCGGCGCCCACGAAACTGATCAGCATCACGGTTGTAGCGGAGGAAGACTGGATAATCGCGGTAACCGCCGCTCCGCTTATAAATCCTATAATTCTGTTGGATGACACTGCCCCCAGTATTTTTTTTATCCGATCGCCGGCCGTCATCTGAAGACCTTCGGTCATCGTCGTCATGCCGAGAATAAACAATCCAAGACCACCAAGAGTCTGAATAAGTACATTAACGATCAACAAATCTACACCCGTCCCTTTCTATTTATTACATGAACCACTTGGAAACAGACACATTAATTTTTGCTTTCGGTCTTTTTCTCATACTTCATACCTGAAGCATATAATGGGATATAGATATTCCGATCCATCATGTCAAGAAATGCATCATTAAAAATAATACACATCGATATTCAAATAAAAAATGGAAGCGAACCTGTTCTCCATATCTTTGGTGATTTCATTTCACAACAAAGTGTGAACTCCCATACACAATAAAACCAATTTAATTCACACCGCTTTTATAAATGTCGTACATACAATTCTTCTGATAAAAAAATCCTCCCCCCTATTGCCGGCATAAATTGTGCTTAATTCAAAAATGATTGTTGTAATCCCTTTCATCATCACCTCCTTTTAAAGCAGAAGCAACATGTGTTGCTTCTGCTTTTTCCTTTTCAATACCAAGAACAAGATTCTGCTCTATCTCTTTCATATGGTTCGAACAGTTTATTTTTTATACGATTTGCCGGATGGAAACAAAGGAGTGTTCAAAAAGAATTGAGAAAGCAGGCTTATTCAGGAACCTCTTTCCGATAAATCAAGAACGGTGCGGATCGTACCTGCCAGATCCCGTAAAACAAAGGGTTTCATAAAAAAATCACGGATCCCTGAAGCAGAGGCTTTTTCCTCCGTCATCAGCTCGCTGTATCCGGTACACAAGATCACAGGGATGTCCGGTTTGATTTTCATGATTTCTCTGGCAAGAATATCTCCCGTCATCTGAGGCATTGTCATATCGGTTATAACAAGATCAAAACTGTTGGGATTATTCTTAAACGCCTCCACAGCCTCCAACGGTGATGTGCGCGTAATCACTTGATAACCAAGTCGTTCCAGCATGCTGCCACCAAGATCAACCAGGGCCTTTTCATCATCCACAAACAGAATCCGTTCACTGCCGGTCGGCAATGGTTTGAGATCTTTTGTTTTTGAGTCAATATGGGTTTTGACCTTCGGAAAAAAAACCTCAAAAACCGTACCCACACCGATATCACTATGAACGCGAATGGTCCCGCCATATGATTTGACAATACCATGAACAACGGCCAATCCCATACCGGTCCCTTTCCCTTGTTCCTTTGTTGTGAAATACGGCTCAAATATTCTCTTAATGATTGCCTGATCCATTCCCTTTCCCGTATCTTTCACTGCAAGCTTGATATATTCACCAGGTTCCAGGTCATTTTTCTTCCGGTCATTCATCACCTCATCATCTTCCAGAGCAACCTCTAATACACCCTTGTTTTCCATGGCATGTGCCGCATTGGTGCATAAGTTCATTAAAATTTGATGCACCTGTGTGGGATCTGCCATAATACTTCCTTGAACGGAATCCAATTTTATACGGATATCGATCGTTGTCGGCAAAGATGCCCGGAGAAGGTTCAGTGCCTCTGCAACAACTTTATCCAGCATCATGGGCTTACGATCCTGTTCTTTCTGACGGCTGAAGGTAAGAATCTGCTTGACCAGATCTTTTGCCCGCATTCCTGCAGACATGACCTGCTGCAGATAATTGTACTGGACTGAATTCTCATCAATATCCATCAGCATCATTTCAGCGTAACCCATCATCGCACCCAGGATATTATTAAAATCATGGGCGATTCCTCCTGCAAGGGTACCAATCGCTTCCATTTTCTGAGATTGGATCAGCTGGGATTCCAACCGGTTCCGCTCTGACACATCCCTCAGAATCATCAGAATACCAGCGGGTTTTCCCATATGATCATCAAAGCAGGAAGCGCTGATATTCACTTCCAGCATTTCACCGTTTTTAGTGTACCGTTTTGTTTCATATTCATTAAATGTTCTGTTATTGCGTATCAGATCCGTAAAAATTGATTGCAGAGCCGGAAGCTCTGATGGAGGTACAAACCTCGCATCCATCTGAAGCGCTTCCGCCATGGTCCATTGAAAGGTTGAGGTGAAAGCAGGACTGATATAGGTTATCTGACCCTGTATATCATAAATCATGATGGGATCGGCAGATGAATGGATAAGAGAGCGGTATATTTTTTCCACCTTTTGAGATTCCTCGTAAAGCTGATTGTATTCTCTTTCCTTTTTTTTTATTTCCATATCCTGTTGTTGTATTTGATCCAACATTTCATGAAAGGCTTGGGACATACTGTGAAATTCATCATTGTAAAAAGAACATGCACGAGCGGTAGTATCTTTTGGACCAGTAATAAAACCGTCATGTTCTGCCGGTTCATTTACAGGCCTGATGAAAATCAGGCTGTATTTCTGGAGAATATGAAATACGGCAATTGGGAAAATCAAAGAAAAGAACAAAAACAGGATGGTCTGAAGCCATTTCGCCTCAACAAAATTGATTACGCTTACGAAGAGGATGGTAAAAGTGATGAATATAAGGCCAATTAATCCGGCAAAAAAAAACGTTTTATCTCTCACTGGCAGATCCTTGAATCCAATATTCATTTTACCTCCATGGGTAAAAAATATACGCGTCCAAAAGTAACTGCAGATACCTCATATAATCTTATTTTTCGGGGATATTTCCTAAAAATGCATGGGGAAAAAGGTCTTGAAAGCTGAAACCCGGCTCAAGCCTTTTGAAGTAATTATCAAGCTTGCAGTATAATAGTAAATCAACACTCCTTTTTCAAGAAAAAAAATTTCACCGTTCATATTCAAAATTCAATAAAGTATGAACGCATCCACATCATATATCTGTAGATGGAAGCAATTCATTGCGATGGAGCTTTAACCGTTATGCCTGATTTGATTTAGGATGCCGGGAAGATAAGCAAAGAGATAATCAACATCTTTTTGCGTTGTTTTAAGGCCGAAACTAAAACGTATGATCCCGTATCGATCTGTATCAACCCCGATGGCCTTCACAACAGGAGATGCCTCCTTGCTGCCGGAACTGCATGCGGACCCGGCTGAAACATAAATTCCGATCCGGTTTAAACTCAGCAAAAGGGCTCCACTGTCAATACCCGGAAACCCGATATTGAGGTTTGTCGGAGTGCGATGTTTTAAAGACCCGTTCAGGATACAATCCGGACAATACGTATGAAGCTGATCCATAAAGTAATCCCTGATTTTTTCAATCCGTTTCATTTCGGATTTCATTTCCCGATAAGCGAGTCCGGCTGCTTTGCCGAGTGCAATGATATGCCCCACATTCTCCGTACCCGCTCGATGATTGAATTCCTGTGATCCTCCATGGATTAACGGTATTAATGATATTTTTTCATCCACATAAAGAGCACCGACTCCCTTTGGGGCATAAATTTTATGCCCGGAAAGAGACATCATGGTGATACCCATCTGTTTTGGGAAAAGATCGATTTTGCCAAAGGCCTGAACAGCATCCACCATAAAGGGAACTTCCGCAAGCCTGCATATTTCTCCGATTTCAGCAACCGGATTGATGGTTCCGATCTCGTTATTCACCGCCATAATGGCAACCAGCACCGTATCGGAACGTAGTGATTCTTTCACAGCGTCCGCCGTGATCAAACCGTTCCGGTCCGGGTCCAGAAATGTAATATCAAAACCAAGCATGCCGAGGAACTGGACAGGTTCAATGATCGAAGGATGCTCTATCTGAGAGGTTATAATGTGGCCTTTGGTCTCAATATATTTAAAACCGATCCCTTTTACAGCCATATTGTTCGCCTCTGATCCACTACCGGTAAAAATAATTTCAGAGGTTTCTGCCTTTAAACATTCGGCAACCTCTTTTCTGGCAGTCCGGATGGCATCAAATGTCTTTTTGCCAAGAAATGTGCTGCTGGAAGGATTTCCATACCCTGTTTTGCTGCCATAATAATCCTGTAAAACCTCAACAATCTCTTTGCGAAGATAGGTTGTGGCGTTATGGTCAAGATACACGTCTCGATTTCCATCCACCTTTACATTCGCAATCGGCTTACAAAGATCATCCGTTGACTGGATCGGGATTCCGACCCAGGTGTATACCGAATTAAGGCCGTTCGGGAAAAGTCTTTCCAGGTCTGCTTGTGTTGCGCCGGTATATCGCTCAATATTCCGATACATGGGACCGACACGATGTTTTTCATAATACAGATAAACAAATTCCAGAATCCGCTTGTGCCTGTCCGTCAAGTCGATTCCGGTTCGCCTCGCCATCTGGTTAATAAACGTTTTTATATAATTATTCAGCACGGTTCCAATACCATTTTAACAGGCACCCGGATATTGATGAAACGGGAATCCTGTACGGGAATCCTTCATCCCTTTTGAAACTTCCAGGAAAACGCCATAAGGCATTCCAATCCCCATTCGATCCCCCTCATATTCTGCAATCAATCTTGCCCCAAGACAGTAGGTTGATACATTGATTTCCTGAGTAAGATAAGGCCTTACAATCAAATCCGAATTCACGACCCGAAGCCCTCCCATACTGGCATTCACTCTTTTTCCGGTATTATACTGATAGGCCTGAATCACCCTTGTCAGTTCCACCGGACGAACACTCAACACGACAACATCCGGTATGAGATTCCCTTCCTCAAAATCATAAGAAAAAAAGAACACCGCCCGGGTATCCGGTGGTTGAATGGCCGACATCTGACGGATTGCCGATTTTGCCGTCTCAACATCTTTATATCGTCCCACATCCTCCTTGCCGAAAAGAGCAAACTCTTCCCGCCCTGCTGCTTTACAGGCATAGACAATTCCATCTGTAAAATCCTTGGGACTGGGAGGTGTAAATGCTTTCCTGTTTTCATAATGCTCTTTCATGATGTCGATGTATACCCGGGAGCCTTCAAGGGGTATGTCTTCATCCTGACCTACCAATCCAAAGGTTATGGCTGCGGCAACACATCCGATCGTCTCCCGGGTAAGACACACGCCATCCCCGAGACCTGCCTGCCTGGCGGCCTGACAACTTGTAATGGTCAGCCCCTGGGGCCGGCAGTTCAATACCGTTTCCGGGATGATGTCATTTCCCCGAAAAAACTTTACGGCTGTCAATGGAATCTGCAATCCCGGGACCCCCATGCTCTCGATCATGCAGTCATATGCTTTTTTCAGATCCGTCATGTACCCCCCCTTTTTCCGGATTCAATATTTTTCCCTCACAGGTAATGTGATCGCTCCCGGAAAGCAAAAAATAAAAATATGAAAAAATCGCTTGAACAGAATGAAAAGCAATGATTCGAGGTTGGTTTTCCGAAATTACCTGGATGTGAACATGAATGATCTTTTATACTCTTTCTGGGAACTTTTTTCAATATGAACACGTTTTAAATATATCCACAACTCCATGACATCTACAAGCCGTGCTGAGCAGAATCGGTTCCCTGATGTTTTTGATGTCATGATATGCTTTATACAGTTCCGCTGGCCGATATCCCCCGATTCCAGGCAAAATCTGATGGCTCTGAATGACGATCGTATGGAAACCAGGCAATATCTCCGTTTTAATCTTTTCATATAAAAAATAAGGCCTCGGTTTTTTACGGACGGTACAGACATGATCCAATGCAGGGCAATCATCCGGGCATATGAAATCCGCAAGGCTGGTATAAAACCTTCCGGTACCGCCTCTGCTTGCATTAGGGAATCGCCGCATGATTTCCTCGGAAACGGACAGGGGAACAAAATGCAGCTCAGGGGATAGCGCCTGTTTTATCCATTCAAAGGCCAGATGAAAGGGAACCATTGGTATGATCCAGTCCGGCACATCTTCCTGAAAGAGATTTTCTGTTAAAAACAGAACAGCATCCTGATTGCGACAGACAACGGATAATCCGGTAAAAAACCGGCATTGTGCCGGATCCTTCTCAACCACCGTTATGTCGATCACTGGGTTCTCACGGAGCAATCGTTGAACGGCTTTTTTCCCAAATTGTCCGCCACCGATCACCCACATACTTTGAACTCTTTGGTTACTATCCTGAGGACGCAACCTTCCCCCTTTTTTTTCCCGGTTTTTTATCCCTTGATTCTTGTAAATCCATAACCTATCTGATACTAAATTCTCATGCAATACACATATCATAATAAGCCTCTTATTCTGGCATCCCAGTCACCCCGGAGACGATATCTTTTAGAACAGGCGGAATTGGTATTCTCGGTTATACCAAGCAGTTTTGATGAAAACTCCGTAGTCATGACCCGTCCGGACACCTATGTTAAAACATTAGCGGAATCCAAAGCCTCTGAAATTGCCGGGATGCATACCGGAAGTTGGGTAATTGGTGCCGATACCATCGTAATGATTGACAACCATGTTCTCGGCAAACCGGATTCACCGGATGAGGCAAGAAGGATGTTACAGAATCTCAGTGGCCGGACCCATCAGGTATATACCGGCTATTCCATTCAATGTGTTGAAGAGAACCATTTTTTTTCAGACGCAGTCCGGACAGACGTATGCTTTAAAAAACTTACAGACCTGGAAATTGAATGGTATGTCCACACCAAAGAGCCCTTTGACAAAGCAGGCGCCTATGCAATTCAAGGGCTTGGTACATTCCTTGTTCGACAAATCAATGGCTCATATACCAATGTTGTGGGACTTCCGGTTTGTGAGGTACTTGAGCATCTGTTGCAGGAAGGTGTCATCAAAATGAAACAGGTTTCCTGAAAAATCATGAACTCCATACTGCAAAAGCGCGTTGATGATATCCGGAATCGCATACAGAATGCGCTTTGTTCTTGCGGTCGCAGGTCGGATGACATCACACTTATTGCGGTTTCAAAAACCGTCCCGGCTGAAACCATCAAAGCCGGCATTCATAGTGGTCTGTCCATCTTTGGTGAAAACTACATTCAAGAGGCAAAACAAAAAATAGATACCATTGCCGATCCATCCGTCACCTGGCATTTTATTGGACACCTGCAAAGCAACAAAGCCAAATATGCGGTAAGATTATTTGACCTGATTCATACGGTTGATTCCCTTAAACTGGCTGCTGAGCTGGATCGGCAGGCCCAAAAAAATAATAAATTACAGAATATCCTTCTCCAGGTTAACGTGGGAATGGAGGCCTCCAAATCCGGTGTATCTCCTAATGATGTACTTGACCTTACAAGGTCCATCAGCTGTTTGAATCATGTCAAAATCAAAGGTCTGATGACCATTCCCCCCGTATATAATTCACCGGAACGGGTTGCACCCTATTTCCAGAATCTGCGGAAGTTGAGGGATATGATTCGGGAAGAAAATATTCCGAATGTCGAAATGAACGAATTGTCCATGGGAATGACTGGTGATTTTGAGGTCGCCATCCGGGAGGGGGCTACCCTGATCCGAATCGGAACAGCAATCTTTGGGGAAAGAGAATGAAAATTCTTTTGCATACATGCTGTGGCCCTTGCTCCATATACCCCATTCAAGTTTTAAAAAAAGAAAACATGGATGTCATGGGGTACTTCTTCAAAAGCAATATCCATCCATATACGGAATGCGCAAAACGATTAGAGACGCTTGAAACCTATGCCAAGACCATTCAACTAGAATTGATCGTTCAGGAAGAGTATAATATAGAACAGTTTTTTCAGGATGTTGTATTCCGGGAATCCGACCGGTGCAGACTATGCTATCACTGGAGACTGAAATCTGCCGCCATTGTAGCCAAAACAGGAAAATTCGACTGTTTTTCCACGACCCTCCTTTACAGCAAATCCCAAAACCACGAACTCATCAAGAGTATGGGTGAGAATATCGGCAGATCTGTCGGAATCAACTTTTTCTACCATGACTTTCGGGAAGGATGGAAGCAGGGAATAGAAGAGTCAAAGCGTATGGAGATGTATCGGCAACAATACTGCGGGTGCATCTACAGTGAGAAGGATCGTTTTTTCAAAAATCCGAAAAAACAACCCAATAAAAATCCGGATATATAACAAAAACATGTTTGGAAATTTTCTTTATTTTATTATTGTCCTGCTGATATACAGCACCTATCAACCCCCTGAAAAAGCGAATCTAACTGCGATTGAAACCTTGTCGATATCGTTTCTGCTGTTTCTTTCCTTCACTTATTTTACGCGCTATCTTTTTCGAAATCTTGAAAATCAGATCCGGGTCCGGAAATCACCGCAGCTTGCTCAGCGGTTTGACGCACTGATGACAAGACAAAGCATTGCGGCAGTTATGTTTTTTGCTATTCATATCTATGCCCTGTCACTGCCAAGGTGGATGATGGATACCTTGGTGCTGAAATCAATCCCGACACTCACAGCGCTGATCTTCATCAGCCTGTTTCTTGCCTATCTGATCGTCATTTGGTTTTATGCCTATCGATGTCATGAACTTCTCAATGACCCGGCCATCTCCAGAAAAGAATACATCCAATCCAATATCTCTTTTTCCATTCCTGTTATTCTTCCCTGGTTTTTGTTGTCCGGCATTGCAGACATCATTGATCTGCTACCCTTCAAATTACCGAAAGCGGTACTTTCAACACCGCTTGGTCAGTCCGTATATTTTCTTTTCTTTCTGACAATAGCGGCAATCACAGCCCCTCTGGTCATCCAGAAATTCTGGGGTTGCAGGCCCCTCCCCCCCGGCTTTCATCGAACACAGATCGAAACCATTTGCAAAAAAGCCAATGTTCCGGTTGCCGACATTCTGCGATGGCCTTTATTCGGCGGCCGAATGATTACTGCCGGCGTCATGGGGCTTGTCAAAAAATTTCGATATATACTGGTAACACCGGCGCTTTTACAATTTCTGGACCCACAAGAACTGGAAGCTGTCATAGCTCATGAAATCGGTCATGTAAAACACAGGCATCTTCTCTTCTATCTCATCTTTTTTGCAGGTTATATGTTGATTTCCTTTGCCGGGTTTGACCTGCTGATCTATCTTCTCATCTATATAGAACCATTGGCTGATTTTTTTACATCTATTGGTCTGCAACAGGCGTCGGTGTATTCCATTTTGATCAGCTTGTTTCTGATCCTGTTTTTTATTGCCTATTTCCGTTTTTTCTTCGGTTTTTTTATGCGGAATTTTGAACGCCAGGCAGATATCAGCGTCTATGAATTAATGGACAGCGCAAAACCGTTGATATCATCTCTGAACAAAATTTCCATTATCAGCGGCCTGGCGCCGGACAGGCCCAACTGGCATCATTTCAGTATTTCGGAACGAATTGGTTATTTAACAAAATGTGAAGCCGATCCAAAATGGATTCATGCACATCATCGCAAGGTTAAAATAAGCATGGCCCTTTTTCTATCCGGGATGATTCTGGTGGGCGCAGCTGCCTATGATCTGAATTTTGGCAGTACCGGAAAAAGACTGAATCATCATCTTTACGAAACAGTCATGATGAGAAATTGTGGTCATGTCATTCAATCATACGAAAAAATTCTGATTGAAAATCCCGAATCTCCGGAAATACTGAATAATCTTGCCTGGATTTTGGCGACCAGCAACACACCGGAATGTCAAAACCACGAGAAAGCCCTTTCCCTGGCAAAAAAAGCGGTTGAACTGAAACAGGAAGCGTATATTCTGGATACGCTGGCAGAAGCCTATTTTGTTAATGGATTTGTTCAGGAAGCCCTGACAACAGAAAAAATGGCGCTTTCACTGGCAACGGAAAATGATCGGGAACTATATGAAAAACAAATCATTAAATTTCAAAAAGCGCATGTACAATGATCCGGTCATACGTTCTGCAAAAGATACCTCAAATAAGCGGCCACATTTTTGGCAACAAAATGAATACCCACTCGTTCAGCAAAATCTGAGTCGGCAGTAAAAACCGGACCACCGGCAATTATTTTTATATCCGGTGAAATTCCCCTTTTGATTTCAATGAGCATTTCTTCAGAATCAAATTGCAAAACAGTCAATCCCAGTATATCCGGGCAGTTTTTATTGCACGCGGCGATGATCTTTTCTAACGGCTGGAGCAGTCCGATCGGCATCACCACAAGCCCGGCAACCTCTGAATACAGATTGACAATCCGCAAGCCCTGTCCCAAGCCATCATCGATGGTTGTGGATATAATCAGAGGAGGAACATCCCAAAGGCCCTGTATATTCTCCTCCTTTTTCCATTCCAGGAGTGCCCTTCCGATCGATTCCAATTCATTGTGAGAAGGAAATGTCCGATCCATCCGATCCCAATCGGTTACGAGATCAAGCAAGCGTGCCCGCAGTGCTCTTTTACCGTCTTTCATATAGCAGCTTCAATTCACAATAAAAAACGGTTTTGAAACAATCCGATACTTTGTGACGTATGCAATTGCCTCAAAACCGCAGTATACAAATAACCATTACAACTGTTTTATATTACTCTTTTTTCGCCGGTTTTTTGGTAGCGGAGAAATCATCCTCCTGGGCTCCCTGGCCCTCAACCTCAATAACCTGGCCACCGTCAACAATACCCTCTCCCAGAACTTCAGATATCTCACTCACATTCAGTGACATTTTTACAAAGGCATCATTGTGTTTATCCCAACCGTAATCCGTGACTTCGGCAAGGTACAGGGTTGCCAGGACTTTTGTTTTTACCAGATCGGATTTCAACATATAATTTTCTACCTTGGTCTGGCTCTCCAATGTAAAACCGACAATCTGTTTGATCAATTGTTTGTATGCATCCAGCTCCGCAGCGCGAAGAGCTCTTATCGGACCGGCCATCTCCGGAGTGGAGGTAGCAAATCCGACTCTCTTATAAACCTTGTTTTTTAAATTCATTACCTTCCCGTCAACATTGGTAATGGTATCCAAAGCCACGGATGCAGTTACCTTGGCAATATCCTTTTCCTGATCATATACAATATCATCATAGCTGATCCCCTTGATCTTGGCCAGGGTCTTTGTCTCTGTCGATCCTTCGAAACTGGCGGGAATCATATCTTTCACTTCTTCTGTTGCCTTCAATTTCAATCCGTAAATTGATTCGACAATCGCCCTTTCAGCCATGACCTTGGCAGCTCGTATTGTCATGATTCTTTTATTACCCGTCCAACCGGAAGGAGCCATTACTCCGATACAAACTGTTACCAATATAAAATACTTAATTGTCTTTGGGATCATTTTCTTGTTTCTCCCCATTTTCTATGTCTTTTGTTTGATTGATATAAATAGTTCCTTCTTTAACAGATCCTGTATCAAGATTTCTGTCGCTGTCCAATCGTAACTCTTTTCCCTCACTATCGGATATCTTTTTATCATAGACATCAAACTGGATGCTTCCCTCTTTATATCTCGCTTTTGCCTTGATGTTAACAGTTCCATTTTTAGGTAAATCAGGGAGCTGACCAACCGCCTGTTTATTCGTTTCATCCAGTTCTTTGGTTCTCTGCTCTACCATTGCCCGGTTTCCTGCCCAGACGGATGAAACGGATATAATGAGGGCTATTAAAACCCATTGAACGCATCTTTTCATTTTTTTGTTCATTCCACTACCACTCATCTTCAGACAGCATTCTGCCGCCCAAACCGTCTTTTAATGCAGAGCGCCTTTTTTCCTCTTCTGCTGAAGATGTTTTGGTTTCTGCAGGGGCTTTTTTCTCTGTTTTTGGAGCTGGTGGAGCACTCGCAACTTCCTGAGGTTCCTGAGCCGGCTCAGGAGCCGACTTTGTTACCTTCTTAGGCGCCGGCTGTGGTGTAACTACCGGTTCCGGTGCAATTTCCGGTTCCCGGGCGAGAGCTGCATATGCCTTGTTCAGCTCCATACGTCTTTCATAGGTATCATCATTAATCGGAATCGATAAAAACACGGCAAGATATGTATCCCTGTCAATGGTATTGGCTCCAGGTTTGACCTTCTGGAGTGCTGAAAGCGTGGCTTGATCAAGCTCACCGGTAATGCTGACATCATAGCCCTGAATGAATAAAAATTCCTGCACTTTAATAATTCGATCCACCTCATCCATAGCAAAATAGGCCTTTTTCAAGGCGTCCATTACAACCGGATCAGGAGATACATCCGGCAGCAGGGTCCAGTAAGGCACCATAAGATATTTGCCGATAATCTGCATCATGCTGAGTTGCACCAGAAGTCTTACTGCAGCATGCCTTCCCTGAACTTTTTTAATGGATCCCTTCAATCCGAAGGTCGGTCCCAAAAGGGTTATGGCCAACTCTTTTTCACTGACCGCTTTGGAAACCTTCATTGAGTTTACAGTCTGCATCTTCGCAATGCCGGCCATTGACTGAAAATCAATCATATTAAAATCAAGTGTAATACTCGCCAAACCATATTTTTCTCCGGAACCATAATCTGCGGCTACCGAATTGGATGGCGCCCACGATGGCGCATGAGTAAAATCTGCGGCAATACCGGCATCCACATTGCTGCCTCGGGTTTCGAGTCCCCTGTCAAACTCAGTAATACCGCCGGTAATCACCACATCCGGGATCATCTTGTTCTCAAACGTAGAATAACCCGTCACCATTTGATTCTGTATAAAGGCTGGATTATATGGAATAAATCTAACCTTCCCGCCAATGGAATTAAGGGTGCTTTGCAGCATCTCCGTCACATCCCGGGGAATTTCTCCGCCGGTTGCCCCGGATGTGCCGGTATTGTCTGCAATATCCTTGCTTTGAACCCTCAATTCCTCCGTTGCATAAATTTCCGTCATTTTGCCAAGCTGGGTCAATGCCTCGGTAAAGGATGTTATCTTGACCTCAGGCGGCTCTTCCTTAATTTCCACATCCACTTGCCTTGGGTCTACACTGGCGCAGGAAATCAGAACCAAAAGGACGGGTATTGTAAAAAGTACCGACCGAATCCATTTCAATTGAATAATTTCCCCCGATAAATATTTCATTTTTCTCCCTATATTATCACTATGACGTTAGCGTTTCCATCGGCAAAATACTTGATTCTGTCTTCTTGCTCAATTTATTTTAATAATATCCAAGGCATGAAGGGAAACCGATAATTACTCGACAACCTGTGTTTTATCCCCTTTTGACTCATCAATAATTATGATATCGCCCTTAACATTTGATCCGGCTCCCATAACAACACTATTCATGGCACCACTTCCGCTTCCACTGGAACTGTCTTTGTCAATAACACCTTTATCAATCGATTTTTGCTGTCGTTTCGCACTACTCTTTGCATTCAACTTAATAAAATTGATATTCTGTTCCGGATCCCCAAGATCATCATAACTATTAATACTATCGTCAATCGCCATACCATCATCCAGATCACCACACATCCCCCCGACACTCGTTGCCAACAGTAAGAATAGCGTGATTGTGATCACAAGATAAGATTGATTTTTCATGACACCCTCCTTTTCCCATCGGGTAACGAAAATACCGCATCAAAAAACATTCATAAAATAATATCCAAGGCTGACATTCCGGATATTACCTATTTTCATCCGTCACTCTTAATATAACACGCAGAGTTTGATACCGGCGTTACAGGCCCAACTGGTTTTAAAAAAATCTGCCTAAATAATATGTGATTCTCGTTACCGTTTAAAGGAAAAGATAAATTGCTTTTTTTCCCGGAACCGGGAAAAACGGTCTTCCGATTCCGGGAAATTTTGGTATTACAGTCTTAATTACTCCATGGTTACAGAACCCATGCTTGCCTCACTGTCTTTTCCAGCTGCGATATTGGCGGATTTATTGACATCAGCCTTATTGATGACCTTACCGGAAACATTGGAATCTTTCATGGTTACAGCACCCATGTTGGCTGTGGCATCTTCACCTATTGCGATGTTGGCGGATTTTTTAACTTCGGCCTTGTTGATAACCTTGCCGGAAACGTCGGAACCTTTCATGGTTACGGCACCCATATTGGCTGTGGCACCCTGACCCATTGCGATGTTGGCAGACTTTTTCACATCAGCCTTGTTGACAACTTTTCCGGATACATCAGAATCTTTCATGGTCACAGATCCCATGTTGGCTGTGGCACGCTGGCCGGCTGCGATATTAGCAGATTTGTTAATATCGGCCTTGTTGATTACTTTGCCGGATACATCGGAATCTTTCATGGTTACCGATCCCATGTTGGCTTTGGCTTTTTGGCCAATTGCAATATTGGCGGACTTTTTCACATCTGCCTTATTGACTACCGTTCCAGAGACATTGGAGTCTTTCAGCTTAACAGAACCCATACTTGCGGTTGCATCTTCGCCCATGGCAATATTGGCGGATTTTTTCACGTTTGCTTTGTTGATTACTTTGCCGGATACTTCCGAATCTGCGAAAGAAATGGAAGCGGTTAGAAAAAGAATTCCAATTACGATTGTGATTGCTTTCTTCATGATTTTTCCCTCCTAATTTTTGTTTACGTTTGAAATCTGGCTTTGCAGATTCAATTATGATGATACCTTGTGTATCTTGATTATTGCCAGTACGGCTTGATGTATACTCCAGTGATTTTAAAAATGCAATGAAATGAATTACCCGTAAGATATGAAATTTTTCACTTGAGTCTTTTTATAATCATTTGGAATTGGAAAGGCTCCTTCTTATGGTTTGAAATTTAAATTATAATTTTACTATGAATAACGCGCAAGTTGCCCCTTCAGTATATCGTGTAGATATCATTACCTCAATTTTGTTCAAATGGAAAGAAAATAATGGTTCAATTTTATGGGGTTGCGATACTGATGTCCTGATACCGGGAAAAAACATCAGCAACTATCCATTCCGGATATGGAAAATATAACAAATTGCTTTTTTTCTAAATAATTGGTAAAAAAGATGTCAAATACATTGACATCATAACGTAGGCGATAATGATCCGGCAATGCGCCGATCTCGATCTCACCAATCCTGATAGAACGGTACCTGTGGGATACGTTTATGTTTCTGCCTCATAAGTAAATTTGCGGGGAATAAAATCTATTTAATGAAATCGAACATATCCTGCAATAGATATTCAACATATTGACCCTGTTACAAAGTAACCCGGGAGAAAAATTGAAAGAAGAAGTTGAAAACCCTTGGAAAATACTGGTTGCTGACGATGAAGAAGAAGTTCATCAAATCACAAAAATGGTTCTTTCAGACTACTTTTTTGACAGTCGAGGTCTTGAATTTTTTAGTGCCTATTCCGGAAAAGAAACAAAAGAACTGGTTAAAAAGCACCCTGATATCGCTATCATCCTCTTAGATGTGGTTATGGAAACTGAGAATGCGGGACTGGATGTTGTCCAGTTCATAAGAACCACATTGCAAAACAAGTTTATCCGTATCATTCTCCGGACCGGTCAACCCGGTAAAGCACCTGAACAAAATGTCATTATGGAATATGACATTAATGAATATAAAGAAAAAACAGAACTTACCTCCCGAAAGCTATACACAACAGTAACCGCCTCCCTTCGTGCCTATAAAGATCTCATCACAATTGATAAAACACGGCGAGTCCTGGAGCTGGTAATCCAATCATCGGAACATATTTTCAGCAATAACTCCCTGGAAAACTTTACGGCAGGCGTTCTGAAACAGATGGCATCCATCCTGAATCTTGATAAAGATAATTTTAATTCAAAGGTTTCCGGATTTGCGGCCCTTTATCAAAACAATCAATTCTCTATCCTGGCCGGAACCGGTGATTTTAAAAAAATGGTAGCCCAGGATACTCCGACAACACTCCCCGAACCCATTAAAACCCATTTAACCCTTTCTATGGAGAGGAAAAAGGGTCTGTTTATCGACGATGCCTACATCGGATATTTCCGGACAAAAACAGGCGCTCAAAATTTAATTTATTTGAATGGCTGTAAAAATCTGACAGAACTTGAAAAAGATCTGATCCGAATCTTTTCATCCAATGTCGCAATCGTTTATGACAATATATACTTATCGCAGGAAATTGTTGATACGCAAAAGGAGATTATTTTTACGCTTGGCGAACTCGTGGATACCCGATCAAAGGGTCTGGTAAACCATGTACGAAGAGTTGCCGAGTTTTCCTTTCAGATGGCTCTATTGGCAGGTATTGATGAACAGGAAGCCGAGCTTCTGAAATTAGCATCCCCCATGCATGACGTTGGAAAAATCGGAATTCCGGATGCAATCTTAAATAAACCGGAAGCACTTACACTCGATGAGTATGCTGTGATACGAAGCCATAGCGGAATCGGTCATGAAATCCTGAAAAGTTCGAAACGAAAAATCCTGAAAGCCGCGACCATTGTTGCGCAACAGCATCACGAGCATTGGGATGGAAGCGGTTATCCTCAGGGTTTAAAAGGAGAACAAATCCATATTTATGGAAGAATAACCGGCCTCGCGGATGTTTTTGATGCCCTAAGCCACAGCCGTGTATATAAAAAAGCATGGGCCAGAGATCAGGTGGTGGAAAAAATCAGAAACGAACGTGGTAAACATTTTGATCCTCATCTTGTGGATCTTTTTCTTGAGAACATGGACTGTTTTTTTGCAATCAACAAAGAGTTTCCGGAATAGTCAGTTCCCTTCTGAGCCTCGCTGCCCTCCCCTATTTGGTGAAGACTTACATGCTTTGTTTCTCAAGAATGGGAGGAATTTGAATTAATTTTTTATTTTTATCCAGACACACCAGATGCAATGTACAGGAAACCGCCGGTTTTTTTCCTCCTTTCCGCCAGGCTTCATGGGTCCAGATCATTCGATATTCGCTATCCAGTGTGCAGGTTGATCGAATATCAATCGTCTCCCCAAACTCCACTCCCTCGGAATACATCAAATCCGCTTTATAGACTGCAAAACCAAGCCCTTTTTCTTTCCATAATCCGGCAAGTGCATCCGTCCCGATGACATGCTCTCTTGCCCGTTCAAAATACTTTAAAAAATTGGCATGATAAACAACCCCTGAGTGATCTGTATCCTCATAGTAAATCTGAACTGATAAATGATACGGTTTGTTTTCCATTCTCTCTCCTTGAAGTAAAATAGATAAAACCAACATTCCGGGGCTGCCCTGAAAAATAACCGGCAACATGCCTGATCAGGCACGCCATGTCAAGGAAAGAGAAAATTCGTTTCAATCTTGATAAAAAACAAAACACATGGTAGGTGTTTTGGCGACCAATCAATTTAAAAATCTGCGACATAAAATTGCTGACCTCTAAGCGCAGAAATAACGCTGAACCTTGAAAAGTAAAATATATTAAATACCATAATCAAAACCGTATCGGATTCAGGCAAGAATTAAAAATTTCCGGATTTTCGCTAAATTCCGATCTGAATGCCGCAGAGGAATCAGTGCTGCAAAAGAGACTTTTTATTATAAAGTGTTTGAAAATCGTTTCCCGGTATCTTTGATCAATTTCATTTCATAAAGGGAGGAAAACCATGGAAAAGATTTTGAGAATAAACATGGGCGCAGGAAACGAGCCAAAAGCTTCCGTTCAAGAACTTGGCGAATATCATGGTTTAGGGGGGCGTGGAATGACATCGGCGATTATCGCCTCGGAGGTTCCACCAACATGCCATCCATTAGGGGAGGACAATAAACTTGTCATCGCCCCGGGACTGTTAAGCGGATCTGCCGCTGCGCAATCCGGCAGAATATCCGTCGGATGTAAAAGTCCCTTAACCGGAGGCATAAAAGAAGCGAACTCCGGTGGCCAGGCATCTCAGGTTCTGGCAAGACTCGGATATGCTGCGATTGTTATAGAAGGAAAGCCCAAAAAGGAATCCACATATAAAATCTTCATCAACAAAGACAAAGTGGAAATCACCGAAGATCATTCCCTTAAAATGCTGGGTAATTATGACTTGATCAATAAAATCAAAACCACCTATGGCGATAAATCGGCTTATATCTCAATCGGTCCTGCCGGTGAAATGAAAATGCCGGTTGCTTCTATCGCATTTACGGATATGGAAACAAGACCGACTCGCCATGCAGGTCGTGGCGGAGTTGGCGCGGTTATGGGATCAAAGGGCGTCAAAGTTATCATACTGGATGATTCCGGAATGAAACCCAGGCAGCCCAAGGATCCGGAAAAGTTTAAGGAAGCCAATAAAAAATTCGTACAGGGATTGAAAAAGCACCCTGTCACCGGAGAAGGTCTTCCGGCCTATGGAACCAATGTATTGACAAATATCATTAACGAAGCGGGCGCATACCCTGTGAATAACTTTTCAACAGGCCAATTTACGGGAGCCTCCAAAATCAGTGGTGAGATGCTGGCTGAAACGGAAACAAGCCGCGGTGGCAAAGCCACCCATGGTTGCCACAGAGGGTGTGTGATTCAATGTTCAGGGACCTACCTGAACAAGGAAGGACAGTTCCTGACCAAGCAACCGGAATACGAAACCATATGGGCTCATGGCGGAAATTGCGGAATAGACGACCTGGATGCGATTGCCCAGCTCGACCGGCTTGATGACGATTTCGGCATTGACACGATTGAGATGGGAGTGACCATCGGGATTGCCATGGAAGCCGGAATCGCAAAATTCGGAGATGCTCAGGCTGCGATTAACCTTGTCAAAGAGGTCGGCAAAGGTTCTCATCTCGGACGCATCCTTGGCAGTGGCGCTGAAGTTACCGGAAAGGTTTTTGGGGTGGAACGGGTTCCCACCGTAAAAGGACAATCCATGCCGGCATATGATCCCAGGGCGGTTCAGGGGATTGCGGTTACCTATGCAACAACGCCGATGGGTGCGGATCATACCGCAGGATATGCTGTCACCGCAAATATCCTGAAGGTCGGCGGTGACGTAGATCCACTGAAACCCAAAGGCCAGGTGGAGCTTTCACGGAATCTGCAAATCGCCACAGCAGCCATTGATGCAACAGGATATTGTCTCTTCATCGCCTTTGCCATACTGGATCAGCAAGATACCTTCCAGGACATGCTTGATGTGCTATCCAGCTTTACCGGGCAGAATCTGACAGCAGACGATGTTGTCGCCCTTGGCAAAAAAATACTCGACTATGAAAGGGATTTTAACAAACGTGCCGGTTTTACGAATGTTCATGACAGGCTTCCTGCCTTTTTCTCAAAAGAACCGCTGCCACCCCATAATGTCACGTTTGATATATCGGGAGATGAACTGGATCAGGTTTTCAACTGGTAGTAAAGGATGATGAAACAAGATATTGTTGTCCATATCGTTACCGATCAACTTTCTTTTTTTGATCAATTGTTTGTCCAGGGAATCATGGGATCAGCCATCTCAGGGGCTTCTATCTATGATTTCCTGGCAAATGAGATGGGAATCACCCCGGAATATATCACCCATCGCATTCAAACCATTTTCCTGGACGGAAAGGCTGTCGACGATGTCCAAAAAACCTTGTTACAACAAAATTCCACGCTTGCCCTGTCTGCTGCCATGCCGGGGCTTGTCGGTGCAACATTTCGAAAGTCCGGATTCTACTCCGGGCTGCGAAAAAATATTTCATATGAACCGCAGTCAGCTGTTTCTCATGAGCAAAAAATAACGTTCACATTAAAACTTTTTAATACGATTGCCAAAGAATTGGGTCCCGGGCTTTTGAAAAAGGGTGTGCTAATAAAGGGGAGCTCTTTTCAGGATTTTATTCTCTGCCATCAAGAGAGGTTTCCGACTGTCTGTAAAAAAGAGATGATCAATGAAATGGATTTGAAAGTTGAAGACTTTTTATCCTATGAATGGAAAAACAAGACCGTTTACCTCATCATCACGGAAAAACAGTAAGGGAAAATTCATTCCAAAGATGATGTCTCTTTATTTCGTTGTCAACGTTGTAATGAATTGAATGATGGCCTGATTGACTTCGTCCTCTTTTTCAAGAGGTGACAAATGCCCGGCATCCGGAATCTGAACCATTTGTGCCTGATGAATATTTTTTGCCAGATAGTCACCATATTTCGGAGGGGTCAGTTTGTCGTCCCGGGCTGTCAGCACCAGAACCGGAACGTGAATATGGTTAAGCTTATCCATGACATTAAATGAATCACAAGCCTGAAAGTCTTTAATAGCCGAATCCGCCTTGCACTCTTTCATCGCTTCCAGTAACAGCGCTATCCGCCGAGGATCGGTCTTGTCGGAAACGGCTATCACCCCGGTAGCCTCAATGGCAGCAGTATAATCTTTCCTCAGCGATTCAATAATGGCGGGCATCACTTTTAGACGAGCACCGGTGTTGACCAGGATGCCTCCTTGAAAATCATCCCCCTTGTCAATAAGCAGCTGAAGGCAAACCGCCCCTCCAATGCTGAGGCCGCAAATAATGGGACGATTGATCTTGAGCTTCTGAACAAATTGATGAACCACATTTGCGATATCTTGAATCGTATCCTTTGCATCTCCGTAGCTCTTGCCATGCCCGGGCAGATCCATTGCAATGGTGTTGGCATATGGCAATAAAGCCTCAATCTGTCTGTCCCATAATACATGTGACCCTCCGGATCCATGAATAAAAACAATCACAGGCTTTGTTTCAACCAGCGGCCATCTTCCAGCGACATAAAAAAGACCATCCATTGTATTTTCAATCATGATTACACTTTCGCGGTTTTTCCCGCATCTGCTATCCGCCGCCTACCGGGGGAAATATCCCGACCTGATCTCCGTCTTTCAGGACTGTTTCCATATTTGCGTGGACATTATTGACAAAAATAATCCTCGCTTTGGCAGAAGGCACTTCCAATAAACCCAATAACGCTTCTATGGTAATTCCTTCTGCACACTCCATTTCCCAGGGATCTTTTCCTGTATTTTCCGGTTTAAACCGGGATAGTGTCGCAAAAAGATTCACACTGATTTTCATTGATCATGTCTTTTGCTATTTGATATGAAAATGCTCCACAAGCCACAGGCTGAGTTGCGGCATGTATGTAATGCACATAAGCGCAATCACTAGAATAATCAGAAATGGAATCGTCGCTTTATAAAGCGAGAGAACCGATTTGCTGAACCGAAAGGATGAAATGAACAGGTTCATGCCAACAGGTGGTGTTGAATATCCGATCTCCAGGTTTGTCAGAAAGATAATACCAAGGTGAACCGGATTGATATCGTAACTTGCTGCGATCGGAAGGATTAACGGAACCGTTACCAGGATCGCTGAAAAAATATCCAGGACACATCCCACGATCAGAAGAAAAATATTCAAGGTAAGCAGGAACACCACTTTCGAGGTGATGTATTGCTGCATGAAATCCAGAATCACCATTGGGATCTCAGCATCAATCATATAGTTCGTTAAACCATATGCGGCTCCCAAAATAACCAGTATTCCTCCCACCAGTATCATGCTTCTTTTCATGATGGACGGAATTTGAACAATCCGGATGTCTTTATGAATAAAAACCTCAATAATCAGGGAATAGGCAACGGTGATCGATGCAATCTCACCCAGGGTAAAAAAGCCTCCATATATTCCCACAACAACAATGACGGGAATAAAAAGTTCCCATTTTGCCTGATTTGCCGCCTTTACCACTTCTGATAAATGAAATCTTTTCTGGCTGACTTCAGACCGTTTCCCGATAAAAATACTGTATAGGGAAAGAAGCAGAATAAGGAAAACACCGGGGATGAGCCCTGCGGCAAACAATTGATTAATACTTGTCTCCGATACTACACCAAACAAGATGATGGGGAGACTGGGAGGAAACAGAAGTCCAAGGCTTCCGGATGAAGTGAGTAATCCGAGAGAAAAATTATCAGGATATTTTTCTTTGATAAGTGCCGGATACAATAACCCGCCGAGAGCAATAATGGTGACTCCGGAAGCCCCGGTAAAGGCGGTAAAGAAAGCACATGTTACCAGTGCGACAATGGACAACCCGCCCGGAAGCCAACCCAGAATTGCCATGGAAAAATTCACCAGCCGGATCGAGGTTTTGCTTTCTGCAAGAATGTATCCGGCAAAAGTAAATAATGGGATGGTGTACAGAAGCGGCTGACTGGAAAAATTGCTGTAAATATCAACGATGATCGCTGCCAGTGGAATTCCCGTTTCATAAAAACCAAGCATGGCAAATGCGGAAATAACAATAAAAACAGGAGCGCCCATCAGTGCCATTAGAATGATCACAAATACAATCAGCGTTGTCAATTTATGTTTCCTTTACCAGCCTGAGAAAGTTTTGAATTCCCTTTGATGCAAAACGGAGGGTGATAATCGAAAAACCAATCGGTATGATACTTTCCATCATCCATATGGGGAAATGCATGAACAGCAGTTCATCGGCAGCTTTATATTCAAGCTTGACAAAATTAAAGGAAGCGTAAACCAGAAGACTGCCCACGATTACAGAGAAAATATCGGTAAACACCCGGGCAACCTGCATACCCTTTGGGGAAAGAATTTTGGATGCAATATCGATTCGAATATGCATCCCGCCCCTGGTTGCGAGACCGGCACCCAAAAATCCGACCCATAAAAGCATATGCCTTACAATAGCATCGCCTCCGGCAATACCGCTTGAAAAAAAGTTACGGAGGAAAATCTGAAAAAGAACCATGATCACCATGATTGCCAGACATGTTGACAACAAATATCCTTCTATTTTTGCAAGTTTATCAAAAAAACCCCCGGTTTCAAGCAATACGACATTACAGACCGGGCATATCCTGGTATTATCGTTAAGGACTTTTCCACATTCATGGCAGATCATATGTTTCCCTTATTGGATTCGAATGTAATCGCTTTCCGGATGCATTTTTCTGTATTCATCAAGATATCCCAGTACTTCCTCTAAAAGCTCCCGGGAGTAAAGTTTGCCGACCAGTGCCTCTCTGGTTTTCAATTGCATGTCCGTAACAAACTGAATATTCTCTTCTGTTGCCGGAGCAACCTTGATGCCCGCCTCTCTTAAAATTTTCAGACTGTCTGCGTTTGCCTTTCGGTTGGTGGTGGTAATCGTCTTGTGATACCATTCCGCGATTCCGGCAATTTTTTCTTTGCTTTCCGGTGAAATTTTTTCCCAGGTTTCTTTGGAAACAAGGAGTGCGGAAGAGGGGTCTGTGGATGGAATTTCGGAAATATAATTAAATTTTGTATACCATCTGAAGGCCACGGCTCCAAACGGTGTGGATGGCGCCGTATCAATCAATTTTGTTGAAAGAGACGTCAGCACATCGGTAATGGAAAGTGAAATCGGTGTTACACCGACTGTTTTCCATATTGTCATGCTTAAAACATCGTCACCCCATACCCATACTTTTAAGTTTCCCAGGTTATCCGCGGTAACCGGCTCTTTTGAAAAAACATGAACAAATCCGATATCCGCCCAGGCAACAACGGCAAAACCCTTTTCATCAAACAGCTTTTCCATTTTGTCTTTTAACTTGGACCGGACATAAGCAACCTCTTCGTAATTTTTAAACAAAAAAGGAATATCCGTGACCCTGACCTCCGGAACAATTCTACCCATCCCATTGCTGGTAAAAGCACCGCCATGAAGTTGCCCCAGCCTGATCTTGGTCAGCACATCTTTTTCATCGCCCTGGATCGCACCGGGATAAATTTTAAAATACACCTCATTGTCCGTCTCTTTCCGGATCCGATCCCTCAGTTCCTCCAGAACGTTCATCATGGCTGAACCCTTTGGTGCAAGTGTCGCGATCTTAATGGTAACCGTTGGCCTGTCGCTTCCTTTTGCTTCCATGCAGGAAACACCGACGCCAACCAATATAGCACAAATGATCAGAACTGATTTTTTCATGGTTCGTCGCCTCACCTGGAATACTCCGTTCCTTTATACGACATTCAGGTTTAAAACCAGAAACGCTGTTCATAATCTGAATGACAAAAAAACAATTCATATAATGTGTAATACATTACACGCATGTCCGGGAAATTACCTTCCTGTCTTTTTTAATATATTCATCCCTTTTGTCAAGCTCTTTCAGAAGGGGGGTCATCTTCCCGTCGTTTTTTGTCCTTCAGTTCCCGCCATCTGTCAAGTCGCTGTTTAATCATCTTTTCATAGCCTCTCTGGGTAGGGGTATAGTAAATATGCCCTTCCAGTTCTTTCGGCAAATAGGTCTGCGGTGAAAAAGCTTCCGGATAATCGTGTGCATAACGATATCCCTTTCCATAACCCAAGTCCTTCATCAGCCTGTTAGGTGCATTTCGAATATGATGGGGTACCGGCAGAGAGCCGGTTTCCTGAATAATTTGAGAAACCTGTTTTATGGTTTGATACAGGCTGTTGCTTTTGGGAGCCGTTGCCAGATAAATTGCCGCCTGCAGAAGTGCCAGATCGCCTTCCGGGTGTCCGAGAAACCGGAAGGCCTCAACTGCGCCAAGAGCGACATTCAATGCATTGGGGTCTGCGTTTCCCACATCCTCTGATGCAAACCGGACCATCCTCCTCCCAATGTACAGCGGATCCTCGCCGGATTCAATCATTCGCATCAGCCAGTATGATGCTGCATCCGGATCACTGCCGCGCAAACTCTTGTGAAATGCGGATATCAGATTATAGTGTTCTTCGCCATTTTTATCATACCGCAAGGCTTTCTGTTGAATTGCCTTTTCCAGATCATGCAAACAAATTGTAATGCCGTCCTCGCCCGGAACATCATCTCTCTTTTCTCCAAAGGTTGCCAGAGACGATGCAACCTCAAGATTGTTCAAGGCTGCCCGCACATCACCATCCGACGATGTAATCAGGTAATCCAGGGCTTTTTCTTCAATCCGGACGGACTTTTTACCCACTCCCCTTTCTTCTTCAGCCAGTGCTCTCCGGATGATTCTGGAAATATCATCATATGAGAGCGGATATAAAACGATTACCCTGCAACGGGAAACCAGTGCGGGAATGACCTCAAATGACGGATTTTCAGTGGTTGCTCCGATCAGGGTAATCAGTCCGCTCTCCACATGCTGCAAAAAAGCGTCCTGCTGGGCTTTGTTGAATCGATGAATCTCATCCACAAAAAGAATTGTTTTTTTACGAAACATGGCCCGCTGTCTTTCCGCATCCTCGATTACGGACCGTATAGCCTGCACACCGGACAGAACAGCAGAAATCCGGACAAAATGGGAATGGGTTTCCCGGGCAATAATGGAGGCAAGACTGGTTTTCCCGCACCCCGGAGGTCCCCAGAAAATCATGGAAAAAATCTGATCGGTCTCAATTGCATGACGGATCAGAGCCCCTTCTCCGGTAATGTGGGTCTGTCCAAAAAACTCATCCAGGTTTCGCGGCCGCATCCTCTCTGCCAGAGGAGCCGATCCATCCGCCTGCTTTTCTGCATGAAATTGAAAAATATCCACGAGTGAACCTGTTTCTTCTGTTAAGAACTCCAATTCATTTTCATCAATTCCATAAAAATGATCACTGAAAAATGTATCATACAAAAATTTGACAGCATAGAAAATAGTTTGGCTGAAACAATCTTTTCATCACCGGAACCGGAAAAGGATGGGGATCTGAAATTCTGTCTTGACTTGTTATGATCCGAGCATCTATGATAATTCCATCGCATGATGGAAACAAACGATAGGGAAAACGCCTGTTCAGATGATTCAAAAAGGAGGTTACAATATATGGCCTCGCTTCTGCAATATACAGACAGCCATAGCCGGTTCAGGGAGCGGTTACGCTCATTTTTAGCCAAAGAAATACAACCCTGCTGCAAGCAGTGGGAACAAAATAAGATCGTCCCCAAGTCCGCATGGAAACAGATGGGGGAAAAGGGATTTCTCTGCACCGGCATTTCAAAGGAATATGGCGGACCCGGTGGCGATTTCCTGTATTCCGTGATCGTCATTGAGGAGCTGTCACGCATATCGGAAGCCGGTCTGGCAGCCCCATTGCACAGCGACATTATTGTTCCCTATATCAATACGTATGGAACGGATGCGCAAAAAAAGAAATACCTTCCCGGTTGTGTGTCCGGAGACAGCATTACCGCCGTTGCCATGACGGAACCTGATGCAGGAAGCGATCTGGCATCCATGAAAACGACAGCGGTCTGCGAGGGTGATGAGGTTGTCATCAATGGTTCCAAAACCTTTATTTCCAATGGCATCAATTCCGATCTTGTGATTGTAGCTGCAAGGGACCCCCTTGTTGAAAATCCTCATTATGCCATTTCTCTTTATCTGGTTGAATCCGGAACGCCGGGTTTTCAAAAAGGGCGCCAACTGGATAAAATGGGCCTGAGAAGTCAGGATACCGCTGAGTTGTTTTTCAACAACTGCCGGATACCGAAAACAAACCGGCTCGGAGAACAAGGTTCGGGGTTTATCATGCTGATGGAAAAACTCCAGCAGGAAAGGCTGGTCTGTGCGATTATGGGTATGGCTGCCGCTGAAAAGATTCTGGATGTCACCCTGAATCTATTTCGGGAAAAAAAGCATGCCGGCAACCCCATTTCCAGATCTCAGTCGGTGCAGTTTGCGCTGGTTGAAATGGCCGCAGAAGTAAAAGTCTGCCGGGTTTTCATCGATAAGCTGATCGCCGACCACATGGAGGGACAAAATATCGTCATGGAGACATGCATGGCAAAATATTGGACAACGGACCTGGCGAGAAAAACAGCGGAAACCAGCCTGAACCTTCTGGGAGACATCGGAACCCTGGAAACATGCCCGGTGGTAAAAGACCTGAGAGATGTCCGCGTCATGTCCATCTTTGCCGGAACCAATGAAATCATGAAAGGCATCATTGCAAAATGTATGGGGCTATAAACTTTTATCTTCCATAAACCATTCACTTATCGGGGAGAACCGGCATGTCTGAAGATGATCCAAAACCGTGGCTTGCACACTATGATGATCATGTATCACCGGAAATCCGGATTCCGGAAAAAACCTATGTTGATCTTCTGGAAGAGGGCTTGACCCATTCTCCGGAAAGACCGGCTCTTTACTACATGGGAAAAATGCTGACCTTTGCCGAATTGGATGCATTGTCCCGGAATTTTGCATCCTTTCTGAACCGGAATGGTTACGGCCCGGGAGATGTCGTCGGCATTGATCTTCCCAACATTCCCGAATACCCCATCGCTCTTGCCGGAGCTTTGCGTGCCGGTTGTGCGGTTACCGGCATATCCCCCTTGCTGACACCCAAGGAAATGGCCTATCAGATCAATGATTCCGGAGCCGGGTGCATTGTCATCATGGATGCGCTTTTTGAAGAGCGGCTTTTAAAAATTCAAAACAGCATCCCGAACGTGAAACATATTTTGCTTGCCAATGTCGGAACATACCTGCCGGCGATCAAACGGATACTCGGCAACCTTTTGAAAAAAATTCCTTCCGGTAAATTGGTCCCCATTCCCGGTAAAGAGGTCATGCTGTTTCAAAACATTGTATCAGAACCGGTTGCGGCATCACACCAGATCAAAATCACACCGGAGGATACCTGCCTGATCCAGTATACCGGTGGGACAACCGGCTTGCCCAAAGGAACGGTCCTGACCCACCGGAACCTGGTAGCCAATAATATCCATGCCAAGGAATGGACAGGTTTTGAAATCGGTAAGGATATCCTGTGTTCAGGCTTTCCCTTTTTTCACCTTGCCGGCCTTGCCTTTGGAATGCTTGCACTCTGCACGGCCAATACCCAGTGCCTGATCCCGGATCCCAGGAATACAAAGCACATCTGCAAGGAAATCGCTTCCAAAAAACCAACGGTAATGGCCTATGTCCCTACCTTGTATCATATGCTGATGGATAACCCTTCTTTCAAAACCCTTGACTTTTCATCACTCAAAATCTGTGTTTCCGGGGCTGCGCCCTTCTCCGTTGAAGGAATCCATGCCATCGAATCCATTATCGGAAAGGGAAAAATCATGGAAGTATACGGCATGACGGAATCAAGCCCGCTGCTTACCATGAATCCGATTCATGGCAAAAAGAAAATCGGTTCCGTGGGTATCCCGATTCAGAATACCATGATCAAGCTCGTCGATCTTGAAGGCGGTACCAGAGAAGTCCATCCGGGAGAAGAAGGAGAGCTGATCGCCAGAGGCCCTCAGATCATGAAGGGATATCACAATAAACCGGAGGAAACCGGAAAGACATTAAAAGAATTTCAAAACAAAACCTGGCTCTACACCGGGGATATCGCCAGAATGGATGCGGACGGATATCTGTATATTGTCGACCGATCCAAGGATATGCTGATTGTAGGAGGATACAAGGTATTTTCAAGAGAGGTCGAGGAAACCCTGTATCAATTTCCGGATATTGAATTCTGTGCGATTGTCGGTGTCAAAGATGAAAAACGTCCCGGGAATGACATTGTAAAAGCCGTCATCCAGTTGACCAAAAAAGCCGGGAAAAAAGATGTCCAGGCCTTTAAACAGGAATTAACCCAATACTGCCGTGACAATATGGCTCCATACAAAGTTCCGAAAGTTATCGAAATTGTGGATGCCATCCCGTTGACGGCAGTCGGAAAAGTAGATAAGAAAGCCTTGCGATAACCGGCATGGAACAGAAAGAGATCAAAGAATATTGCCACGAAAATCTGAACAGGGAGGTTCAGGCTATCGGCGGCCGATATGTATTGACAGCTGAAAGCAGGCTCCCCCATGGTGATGAGGAAATCCTCTATCTGACGGGTTATGCTGTTTTTGACTCCACCTGCTGCGGCGCCGGCGGCTGCACCTATGCGGTTGTTTATGGGACGATCCTGAGTTGGAAGCAGAAAACGGGAAAAAATGGAATTGCTGTTTCGGAAGTCCTGCCGATCAAGGAGGAGGCTGCCAGAAAGACAATCCAAAAAACGATCATGGAAAAAGAACAGATCAATCAGGTTGTTTTTCTATAAAAGCCTATCTTCGGTCAGATCGGAAGCTCATCCCATCCGCTTACTTTTCTTGCTTTTATCCGAAAAGTTTTCTTTTTTCTTTCTTTCGGAAAAATCAATCCGGCCTGTTCTGAGCCGGAAATACAGACGGATCGGCGTTTTATCCAAACCGGCGTGTTCCCGGATCTGGTTCACCAGATAGCGCTGATAGGAAAAATGAACCGCATCGGGATAATTGGCAAACACAACAAATGTCGGCGGTTTGGTTGATACTTGAGAAGTGTAATAAAATTTCAGACGTTTGCCCTTGTGCATGGGAGGTTCATTTTTTTCAATTGCCCGTTCGATAATACGATTGATCATGCCGGTTCCGATACGGGTAGCATACTGTTGATAGACCGCTTCCACCAACTGAAAAATTTTCGAAACCCTCAGCCCCGTCAAAGCCGAGATCGTCACTGCCGGAGCAAAGTATAAAAATTTTGCATCCATTCTCAACTGCTCATAATACCGTTTTTCGGTTTTATTTTCCTTTTCAACAAGATCCCATTTGTTTAACAGAAAAATACTCCCGCAACCCCGTTCATGGGCATAGCCCGCCACATGGATGTCCTGTTCGGTTATTCCTTCTGCCGCATCGATTACAATCAAGGCAACATCACATCGGTCAAGACTTCGCAGCGCCTTGATAATCGAAAATTTTTCAAGTTTTTCGGAGACCCTTCCTTTTCGCCTGATACCGGCGGTATCAATCAGGCGATACTGTTTTCCGGATATTTCACACAGGGAATCGATCGAATCCCTTGTCGTGCCGGGGACATTGCTGACCACTAGCCGGTCTTCTCTCAGAATCTTATTGATCAGCGACGATTTTCCTGCATTGGGTCTTCCAATTACCGCGATGCTGATTTCTTCTTCTACCGGATCATCTTGACGGGAAGACGGCAATACCGATACCAGCTTATCCAGAAAATCGGGTATTCCATAACCATGCTCAGCAGATACCGGATACAGGTCATCCAGTCCTAACTGATAAAAATCATATAATTCCGATTCTTTTTCTTCTCCGTCAATCTTATTGACCACATAAAAAACAGGAATGGATACCTTTCTGAGCAGTCCGATCAGTTCCGAATCAAATGGTGAAATTCCGCCTTTGCCATCCAGAACAAGAACAACGACATCCGCATCATCAATGGCCAGACCAATTTGAGACCGGATCTTTTCTGCAAATACATCTTCTTCATCTCTGGCAAAGCCGCCGGTATCCACAATGGAGAATGCAACATCATTCCATGTCGCATCTCCATAATGCCGATCACGAGTCACTCCGGGATAGTTGTCGACCAGCGCATCCTTTTTTCGGGTAATTCTGTTAAAGAGGGTTGATTTTCCGACATTGGGTCTTCCGACGATCGCAACAATAGGTTTCATAGTTATTTCTTTTTCATTGTGAATGAATCAAACCATAATCAGGCCCGGAGCAATCTCAGAAAGATAATAAGGGAATAGAAAGAATGGTCCAAACAGTTCTGCGGAGACATACAATAAAGAGTGCTGACTTGTCAAACAGGATATGATTTATCTTATGCACTGTTCATACTGGAATGAAAATAGGATCCCCAAAACCCGGGTCCGTTATCCGGAACATCCTGTTATTTTCCCGACAATGGCAGGCAATGCATCACCGGCTTTCATGGGAATATAGATGTCTGAACAATGTCTGAATCCGTTTTCCGTCGGATTGATCACAATAACCCCGGCACCGGCCTTTTTGGCCTCCACCGGGAATGACGCAGCAGGGAATACGACTCCTGAGGTTCCCAGAACCAGCATCACATCCGATTCCGCCGAAACACGAAAAGCACGGGGCATGGATTTTACGGCCTCACCGAACATTACGACATCCGGCCGCATGACGGATCTGCATTGATCGCAGATAACCGCCAGACTGAGCAGCGCATCCAGATCATAAACATCAATCATGGATAACCGGTTACGGATCATCTCGATATACGGTTTCCGGTCAACCTCCCTTTCCCATCCGCAGGATAAACAGACCATTTTGAAAAGATTGCCGTGCACCTCAATCAAATCGGTTGTTCCGGCTTCTTTATGGAGGTTATCAACATTCTGGGTGATTACCGTCCGGACAATTCCCATTTTTTCCAGATCGAACAGCGCCTTATGGCCTGCATTGGGTTCTGCTTTTTCAAATCGATCCAGCATGGTCATCAGGATGGGAACAATGATCCGGGATTTGGTTTGAAACGCCCGCAAGAGCCCCTTTGCGGTACCGGCTTCCATGGGATTGATCTGATCCCAGAGTCCTCCGGGGTCCCGAAAGGTCGGGATGCTGCTTTCCGCTGAGATACCGGCTCCGGTGGAGACCGTCACCCTTGTCGCTCTGGATAGAATTGTTGCCGCTTTTTCCAGTTCCTGTTTCCATTGCCCCATTCTGCCACTCCTTTTTCATATCCCATCAGCAGCTTGTTGAAATTTATATTTTCAAAACGCCGCTTTTCCGCAAAAAATCCTGAAATCCTTTCCGCTCCAGATGAAGCCCATTTTCCAGTGTCCCCTCATTTCCCAGTTCAATCAGGTTTTTCACCACCCTAAGCATACCCTGATTCACGGAGGCAATATCGATAGCGATTTCCATGCACCGTTTCATGAGCTGATCTTTCGGCACCACCTCGTTCACCAGGCCGACAGCCAGCATCTTCTGCGCGGAATAGAATGTACAGGTAAACGACATCTGCCTCGCCATGCGGACACCGACAGCTTTCTGCAGCAGCTGTGTCATTCCCCATCCGGGATGAATGCCGACCTTGGCATGGGTGTCGGCAAAAGAAGCATTTTCCGAGGCGATCAGAAAATCACAATTCAGGGCCAGTTCAAAACCGCCTGTGATGGCATGACCATTGATTGCGCCAATGATCGGCTTGTCCAGATTGGCAAAAATATC
The DNA here is from genome assembly GCA_003599865.1 of Desulfobacteraceae bacterium. GTDB lineage: Bacteria > Desulfobacterota > Desulfobacteria > Desulfobacterales > SURF-7 > QZKS01. Next base: position 1,325 of record QZKS01000007.1, on the reverse strand, counting down.
CAACAGATCCTTGCCATCACCCCTTGGATCCATCAGATTGTCCGTCATCAGCCGCGAAAGATCAAGGCCGGCACAGAACGTATCGCCGGCGCCGGTAATAATGCCGACCCGAATCTCCGGGTCATTGGCTATCTTCTCAAGATGATTGTACAGATCAATCAAAAGCTGCTGACTGATGGCATTTCTTTTCTCCGGCCGATTCAAGGTAATGATCGCGACATGATCTTTCACTTCAAATAAAACAGGCTGTGTCATGGGTTTCTCCTTGTGATGGTTTCATGAACTCTGTGCAGGCGAACAAAACAACCGTATTGTACTATCTTCCCGTTGCAAATAGTCAAGAAAATTTTCAATGTTGAAATCATTTCCACTACCATATATAACCGTCATGGGATGGAATCATAAACCGGAGTGGGTTTGCCTGACCAATTCTTCTATCAGGTGCGCCCTGTTTTTTGTCAATCCATAAAAAAATAAGACCGATGAAACGCACACTTACTGAAACAACTCATGAAAAACCGGAAAATCCGCCTTATATTGATCCTGTGAAATGGGTGCGGGAAAAAGCAGAGCAGCTTTTCAGCCATGCCAGGGGAAGCCATGACTGGGACCATACGCTTCGGGTAATCCGTTTGTGTGAACAGATCGGCCCCATTGAACATGCCGATATGACTGTGCTTCTTATTGCAGCCAGTCTTCATGACATCGGCCGATGTCACCAGGATCGATCAAACGGACAAATCTGTCATGCGGAAAAAGGTGCAGAGATGGGAAAGGATATCATCCAGGATCTTCCATTGTCCGACGATCAAAAATCAAATATCGTCCATGCCATCAGAACACACCGTTTCAGAGGAAATCGGAAACCGGAAACGATTGAAGCAAAAATTCTGTTTGATGCGGATAAACTGGATGCCATCGGTGCTGTCGGCATTGCCAGAGCCTATCTTTTTGCCGGAGAACTCGGAGCGAGGCTTCATAATACGGATAGCGATATCCGGAACACAACGCCCTATTCAAAAGAAGATACGGGTTATCGGGAATTTATCACCAAATTATGTAAAATTAAAGACCGCATATTGACGGCGGAAGGAACCCGGATTGCGGAAAAACGCCATCATTTCATGGTGTATTTTTTCAATCGTTTCCTGGAAGAGTACAATGGATACAGTTGAAATGCCTTTATTCGCCCCCCTGGGAAAATCGGTATCTCCCCTTGCTTTTACGGTTTTCTTTTATTATACCTTTTCTGAATTAATAGAATTCATTGGTTTTTTAATCACATCGTCCTCTCCGCCCGGTCCTGCATGCCCGATGAAGGGGAC
>QZKS01000095.1 GCA_003599865.1 Desulfobacteraceae bacterium | reverse complement strand
CCCGGAAAGCGCGGCGGCAACGGTTACACCGGATTCAAAAAAATCCCGAAGCAGCTCCGGGGTACGGACAAGCACCGCCAGACCCTCGGAATAGACCGGAAGGGTTGTTTTCAGATGAAAATCAATATCGGTATGGCGGCGTGTGATCAGGCGGCAGAGGTTTTTATATCCCCGGCTGTTTTCCACCAGGCAGACCGCCCGTTCACCGGAACCCGGATCAATCATTTCAGCCCCGATAATGGGTATCAGCCCTTCCTGCCGGCATGCCCGCAGAAAAGGGAACAGGCCATACAGGTTGTTGATGTCGGTCAGGGCGATCCGCCGATATCCCATTGCTTTTGCCGCTTTGCAGATCTCTTCCGGAGAAGCCGTTCCCCACATCAGGGAATAACAGGAATGCATGGAAAGGAGAATCATACCGCATCCAGGGAAAGTACGCGCCCCATCCGGACCGAACCGTTCCCGAACCGCTGACGAATCCGGTCCATGGCGCACATCAACTGTTCTTTTTTTTCCTTTTCCGCCCGGGATTCGGCAAAAAGATCCAGTTGTGATGATCCTGATCCAAGCCGGTCACAACGGAGCGTCATGTGCCGGATCCGGACGCGGCGGGTCCAGGCTCTTTGCAGGGCAAGCTTTGCCGCGAAGAACAACGAAAAATCATCCGCCGCAGGAGGCTTGACAACCGCCTGCCGGACAACCCGCTTGCCATCCGAATAATCCAGGATCAACCCGAACCGTTTTGCGGAAAGCCCCTGCCTGCGGAGCTGGGAACCGATCTTTTCCACCAGAACGTACAGCACCGCTTCCATCACAGACACCTGGCCGGTATCGATACCAAACTCATGATCAAAACTGATCGCCTTTTGTTTCCGGTCAATGGATTGAACCGGCGACAGGTCGATCCCGCGGACAAGATTGTACAAACCCTGACTGCGTCTTCCAAAAATCAGCTCCAGCTGCTCCAGGGTGAGTCCGGCAACCTGGCCGGCAATTGACAGGTTGAATTCTCCGAACTGCTTCAGATCTTCCGGTAATATACCCGGCACAAGATATAAGGGAAGCGGTTTTAAAAAACAGGCTTCCTCCCCTTCCCGGACAATGTATTCTCCGGATGGTTTGACCAGACGGGTGGCCACCTTGGCCACCAGCTTGTTGGTTGCCACCGACCAGATCGGATCCAGCCCCATCTCCGAACGAAACGCCTTTTGAATGCGCCGGGCAATATCCGGCGGCGGTCCGAACAATCGACTGCTCCCCGTGACATCCACAAAAATATGCCCCTTATGATCCGTAAGTTCCGCCAGCGGAGAGTAAGGCAAGACCCTCCGGAAGCATTGCATCATGACCTGCCCATACCGATCCGGATGCGGGGCCAGCACCCTGGCGCCGGAACAGTAACGAAGGGCGGTCTTTAAAGACATTCCCTTGCGGACCCCTTGCCGGTATGCTTCCTCACTCATATCATACACCGCGGCCCGGACCGCCGCTTGCGGAGCAATGATCACCGGCCGGTTCCGCAAACGGGAGTCTACCTGACGCTCCACCGCTACGGCAAAATCAGCCACATTCAGATGGATAATAGATCGTGACGGCATGTTATCCGACTTTCAGGCCTTCCCGGACTTCTTCAATACATATGTCCCACATATTTTTTCCATGACCTCCGGTCCCCGCTGGACCCCGACGACCTTCCCCTGGATCAGCACCTCGTCAAATGCATAGGACATGGCCGTAAACTCCGGATTTTCCGGATGCAGTTCAATCCGGTTTTCCTTCAAAAAGAACCGCTTGACGGTTGCCTCTTCCTGATGAATTAAGGCAACGACGATCTCATGGTTGGACGCAAATTGTCGCGGCTCACAGACGACGATATCACCATCCAGAATTGCCGCATTTTTCATGGAATCCCCCCGGACCTTCAATGCAAACAGGTTGTTGCCCCGATAGATATCCGCATCCAGAACCACGCTGCCGGCCCATTCCTGCTGGGCATACAGGGGTAATCCGGCAGCAATGTCCCCGATCACCGGCACTTCCCGCCAGCGCATCCGGCCTGCGGTCTTCTGAAAACGGTTCAGGAGAACGATCTTGCGGCTGTAAAATCCATCCCGTCTGAGCATTCCCTTTGCTTCCAGCATCTTCATCAGCTGGGAAACAGCCGCATGGCTCACGCCCATATCGGAAGCGGCCTGACGTAAACTCGGCGCCTTGCCGGTATGGGAGATTTCTCTTTCCAGATAATTAAAAAACAATTGCTGTCTGGGCGTCAATTCATCCATCATCATTCCTTCCGTTTTCTGAGATCCGGCCATCTTCCTGTCATGTATTGGCACCCCGGATTTCCGAAGCTCAAAACGTTTCATCCCGAAAGATCGCGCTTTATGGTATCTGTCGTGATTGCGATATCCGGCAGAATATCTTTTTCAAATGTAAATGTCAATGTAAAGCCCATCGGATATAAGCTCTTTACCAGGCAGGATAAGGTATTGACATAGGAATCCGATATGCCTGTAAAAAGTCGGAACCGGATGGATTATCATTTGACATAAATCTTAAAATACAGATATATGACCTGCATTGGCATCATCAACAGACGAGAAAACAACAACCCCGGAACCATGATAAAAAAAAGCACTCTATTTCTGCTGTTTCTGATTCTTGGAATCATCACCACAAGCGCCCTGTTGTTTCTGCGCTATGAATGGAAGACTCAAAAAGACATTCTCTATTTAAAGGACACGCGTATCATTATCGCTGAAGAAATAACGGATGGGGAAAAACTGGTTTATTATCGGCAGGACGGCATCACCAAGGTGCTGCCCAAGGAGGATGTGGAATATATCGGCTATGGTGATGCCACGGAAACAACCAACGGAGAGAAGTACCTGTCCGGTTATGCAACCCTTGCAAAAGAGAAATTCAAAAACCTCATTCCATCCGATAAAACGGACGCAAACCGGATACAGGACGGGTTTGCAAAAATTTTCCAAAAGAACTTATCATGGCTGCCTCTTCTCATCCTCATTCCGGTAGTTTATCTTGTTGTACGCAGGCGATTTGCCGACCATAAGAAACAGAAAAGAAAGATCCCAAACGAAAAAAAAAGTCGGGAATCCGGTGTTGCTGTTCAAAAAAAGAAAGAGGAAGAACAGGATATTTCAGACACGCTCCGAATCGCAAGATTTTTCCTTGATTTATTCCGACTCCAGACAGGGGCAGGGCCGGATGCGCCGGCGGAGCTGTTTCCGGTCGAGGCCAGAACCATCGGATCCAACCGGATCTATCAACTGCGCATCCTGCACAATGGGGAATGGGTCAAACGAAGAATGAGCATCGGCCCCCTTGGTGAAGAAAGCGGCAGCAAAAGCAAATGCTTTTATGTCATTTATGATGTGCATATGGTCATCAAAATCCCCCCCAAACCCCTGAATGATTTTCAGGGGTATATCGACTCCATTAAAAGTGACGGCCGCATTGTAGACAAACTCGCCCCCAAACAGTGCATTGTTCCCAAAATCTCCGTCATCCTGCAAAGGGTCTATACCTTTCCGGGAGGGGACAATATCGCTCCGGAAAAACTGGAAGAAAAATATATCCGTCTTCTTGAAAAACGCCCTGCCCTTCAGGAATATCTGAAAATAGGAGGAAGCTTTGTTTTTTTCATGGATCTTTCAAAATATTTTTTCCTGGGTCATATCCTGGATAACCTTCATGATCTGGGCCAGAAAGCAAATGAAGAAATCCTCCGCAATCCGGGTATCATATGGGATTTGCAAGGATTTTCCGGACGGTATGGGCTGTCGACCGCCAAAATCTGCGATAAGATGCAGGAAATCCATACGGATTTTGAAACAGAAATCCGGAACCGGCTGATGGCACAGGATCCTCCGGTTTCCGTACCGCCGTATCAAATCAAGAACTGGTATTTATTATACCTGGCCGGAAATACCATCAAACCTGATGAAAAACTTGTTTCTCCCGTACTGGCGGATCACATAGACAAGCTTGCAGATGAACTGTTTCAACGGAACGCAAAGGAAATAGCCCTGTATAAAAAGGTGGTCCTCAAATATGTTCGCAATATCAGCTTTGCCCGGAGCCGTTCGCAATTGGAAAACATCTCCATAAACCTCCTCACGCTGCTTTCCTGGCTGGGGGAAAAGAAAATTGCCATGCGGGACCTCAAGCCGGACAACCTGCTGGTTGCCGGCGAACCAACGGAATATCCCCAATTCCTGACTTCCGTTGAAAAATTCAGCATCGGTCTGATCGATGTGGAAACCGCCGTGGATTATGATGATTCGAATGAACGAAAAATTCCCCAGCCTCAGCTTGGGGGGACACCGAACTATGCAACCCCCACTCATCTGTTTGACAACCGGACGCTGTCACTGGTTTACCATAATCTGCCGCGTATCCTGCACCTTCAGGACTGGCAGGCAACCATTGGAATGATCTATAAAACGACAATGGGAAAAACACTGTTTCAAAATACAGGCAAACTGCTTCCAAACATTGTCAAAACCATCCATCAAGCCGTGGCGAACAAGAAAAAACCGGAGACAATCATTAAAGAGATCAGCCGGATGTTCTGGCGACGCGCCGCTGAAGATTTCACCACCCGGATCCACAAAAATGCATCTGATCTGCAGTCTCTGAAACTGAAACTGCCTGAAACGGTAAAGACCCTGTTTCGAAGAGAAGTGTTTCAGACAAATCAGGAACTGATCAACACCATTCAACAGTATATTCAATCCCAGACCGCATTTTCCGGTGATCAGGACCGTCAACAATTGATCACAGCCCCTTACAAACAAATTCTTGCGCTGAAATCAAAACGGAAAGAACAAAACGGTTCGATGGCACAGGACAAGGCGGAACAGCTCAAGGTCCTTCAGGCTCTTGAACATTTGAAATACCACAATATGGTATTACAAGATTTTTGTTCCCAACTGGACGAACCGTATGTAAAATTGACCGTATATGATATTCTGTCTCTTATGTTTACCGTGGTTTACAACACCATGCACAAACCCGAATGGGAATCTTTTTCTCCGGAAACAGGCTGGCTGAAAAAAGGGGAAAAAAATGGAATCTGAATTTTCGGAACAAAACAGCCTGACCGTTTATCGGTTTCCCAATCTAAACGGTTATACGGAAATCCATCATGGTGTGTTTACCCGCCTGTCCGGATTCAGCAAAGGCCCTTTTCAGGGTTTGAATATCAGCACCACCGTCGGAGATGATCCGACGGACACCGCCGGAAATCGTCGTGCAATTTCCAGATACTTTGATGGAAATGAGCTGGTGTTTATCCGTCAGGTGCATGGTTCGGATATTGTTTGTCTGAAAAAAGATCAGAAGAACGGCCCGGCAATCCATGATGAAAAAACCGGCGATGCGATGATTACGAACATCCTGGGGAAAATGCTCGTGGTCCAGGTGGCAGACTGCCAGCCGGTCCTCTTGTTTGATCCGGGTCAGAAAGTGGTCGCGGCCGTTCATTCCGGCTGGCGCGGCAGTCTCCGGAATATCATCGGTAAAACCGTTTCATCCATGGCAGATCATTTTGATTGCGACCCGGAACAAATCATTGCCGGAATCGGGCCTTCACTGGGACCTTGTTGTGCTGAATTTATTCATTACCGAAAGGAAATCCCCGAATCGTTCTGGAAATATCAGAAAACCGAAAACCATTTTGACTTCTGGGAATTGAGCCGCGACCAGTTGCAAGAGGCAGGGATCAGAGCGAACAATATCCATATCAGCGGTTTGTGTACCAAATGCCGCAGTGATCTGTTTTTTTCATACCGCAGTCAAAAAATCACCGGCCGTTTTGCCGGTGCAATCGGACTTAAAACCGGGTCCAACGGGAGTTAACATGATCGAAATACCATTAACCGAAAAAGTCCGGGCATCCGGCTGAGCGGCGAAACTCAGTCCAGGGGTCCTGGACTCGGTTCTCAAAAATCTGAAAATACAAAAACATCCGGATCTGATTGTCGGTTTCGATCATGCGGATGATGCCGGTGTCTTTCGCATCAGCCCGGACATTGCCCTGATTCAAACGCTTGATTTCCTGACACCGATCATCGATTCTCCGTTTGATTTCGGACGGATTGCCGCCGGCAATGCGTTGAGTGATGTGTATGCCATGGGCGGAAGACCGATTACGGCCATGAATATTGTCTGTTTTCCCATTGAAGACATGCCGAAAACCGTTTTACAGGAAATTCTGGAAGGCGGACTGGAAAAAATCAACGAATCCGGCGCGGTTCTGGCCGGCGGACACAGCGTGGATGACCGGGAGCTGAAATATGGACTGTCCGTCACCGGTCTGATCCATCCCGATAAGGTCCTGACCAATTGTAAGGCCAAGGTCGGAGACCATCTGATTCTTACAAAACCCATCGGCACAGGAGTCCTTGCAACAGCCATCAAAGGTAAAATTGCGGATCAACAGACAATCCGCACGCTGGTTGCTGTCGCCGCAACGCTGAACAAGAAAGCTGCGGAAATCATGCTTTTGTTTTCCCCGTCTGCCTGTACCGACATCACCGGATTCGGACTGGCCGGTCATCTTCTGGAGATGGCAAAAGGAAGCCGGAAACAGATCCGTCTGGATACCGGCAGCATATCGTTTATTCCCCAGGCGGTCGAATATGCAACCATGGGCCTGATTCCTGCCGGAACCTATCACAATCGAACCTTTTGTGAACCGAATATCCGGGTCGATTCCTCTGTAAAGCAGGTATTTTCGGATCTGATTTTTGATCCTCAGACATCCGGTGGCCTTTTGATCTCCATCCCCCCAAAACAGTCCGGAGAATGTCTCAAAGCCATGAAGGATCAGGGTATAACCGCTGCCATCATCGGAGAAATCACCGGGGACCATCCGGATGGTTTTATCACCATAGTGTGATCTGTGTACCGGCAAACCAACCAACGATAACCGGTGAAATCCTCTTAAATCCGCTATCAAATGAGGGCTTTGCCATGCCGGAAATTTACAAAAAAAAATTATTGAAATCAAATAATTATATTTAAAGACACCCGAAAAAAATATTCCCCAGCAATTCTGTTTTTTGCATTGACTTATCTAAATTCCGTGTGATATTTAGCATAATTTGAATTCATTCGGATATAGGATGAATTCACGGCTGCAGAGCGATTTTTGTAAAGGCTTCTTTTCCATGAAGAAAGAAACCAGACTTGCCATACGCGAACTTGCATACTACAGCAGTCTGGGCTTTTCAGTAGCCTTGTCAATTTTCATCGGACTGTTTGCAGGTGTTTACCTGGACAGATGGTTGGATACAACTCCTTGGCTGACACTGATCGGTCTGGGACTGGGTATTGCGGCTGCGTTTAAAAACATAGCACTGGCTGTTAAAAAAAGCCGGAAGCTTTAATAAGGATATTTGGAGTGAGCATACAGGAACGGCTTTTATTTTTCGTTACCCGGGCAAACTGGATACTGTTTATCCTATCCAGTCTGGCAGGATTTTTTTTCTCATCCATGGCCTTTGCCCTGGGAATTTTTTCCGGAGGACTGATCGTTACCGTCAATTTTCATCTTCTGGCCAAAACACTGAAAAAAGCATTAACTCCCCCCTATTTATCATCCCATAATGTTGTTCTTGCAAAATATTATATCCGCTTTATTGCCAGCGGAATTATTATATTTGTACTCATTTCCGGGCATTTTGTAAATCCGCTGGGCCTGTTCATCGGTCTTTCGGTTGTTGTTGCCAGCATTATCGCCGCAACCATGAATGAACTTACAAAAATCATCTTCAAGGAGGCTGTCTAAGGTGGAACATCCCTATCTGTTTTTCGTTGATTTATTTAAAGTAATCGGATTGGAATCAGTATATGCTTTTGCACATCACTACCCTCATGTCGTTTATTCCTGGGTGGTTATGGCAATTCTGATGCTCTTTGGCGCCCTTGCCGCAAAAAACATATCCATGGTTCCGAACAAAATGCAGAACTTTTTTGAAGTCACGATTTCCGGCATTGAAGAGTTTATGGTCGAAAACACCGGTGAAGAAGGAAGATGGCTGCTTCCACTGGCGGCAACTGTCTTTATTTATATCTTTGTCGGAAACCTGGTCGGACTGGTACCCGGATTCTTTCCGCCGACCGCCAGCATCAATACCACCCTGTCCTGTGCGCTGGTTGTCGTGGTCTTTACCCATGTTATTGGTATCAAATACCATGGTGCAAAATACATCAAACATTTCATGGGGCCGGTATGGTGGATGAGCCCCCTGATTTTCGTTATCGAAGTGATCGGACACGCCGCCCGAATCCTTTCCCTCACCTTCCGTCTTTTTGGAAATATGATGGGACATGAAATTGTACTCGCGATCCTTTTTGGTCTTGCCGGGGCTTTCCTGGCGCCGCTGCCGATCATGGCACTCGGTATTTTTGTCTCTTTTGTTCAGGCATTTGTTTTTTTCCTGCTTTCCATCATCTACTTTACAGGTGCAATGGAACATGCACATTAATGAAAAAACAATTTTTATTCATAAATTGGGTTTAATGGAAGAAGCCCGAGCTAACTTATCACTCTAAGGAGGTTGTCAATGGAAGCTGAAGCATTAAAGTTTTTTATCGCTTGCGTAACTGCAGCAGGTTTTGGAATCGCCATCGCAGCATTTGGTTGCGGTATCGCACAGGGTCTTGGTTTAAAGGCCGCTGTTGAAGGTATTGCAAGAAATCCCGAATCTTCTGGTAAAGTAACGGTTACCATGCTGATCGGTCTTGCGATGATCGAGTCTCTCTGTATTTATGCATTGGTTGTTGCATTGATTTTGATCTATGCCGCACCAATGGCTACAACGGTTACAGAACTGCTCACCAAGTAAGAAAAGCGTCTTTTGTTTTAAAAGGGCTGCACCATTAAATGTGGTACGGCCCTTTTTTTTTGACTTGAGCTTGCCGCAAACCGCAAACTGGTTTAAGAATAGTACGGAATATAAAAACCTACGGATGAAACAATCGGATCACCCAAAAAGCAAAAGCCGGATCTTGAAAAAACTGATTATCATACTCTGTATCTGCACTTTCATCATTCTGACAGCGGCCTTTTTTTTCATCAGAAGCATCTATCAATATGCTGAAACGCCATGCAGCTCCAATACGGAAAAGATACTCTTTTCCGTTCATCCCGGACAAAATATTCATGAGGCAGCCAGACAGCTTCAGGAACGGAATATCATTAAAAGTCCATTTAAATTAAAAGTATTATCTCGGATAAGAGACCTGGATCGCCGGTTGAAGGTCGGTGAGTACCCGCTTTCACCGTCCATGACCCCGAATGAGATATTGGATATCATCGTGTCCGGCAAAAGTATGTTGTATCGGGTGACCGTTCCGGAAGGCTACAATCTTTTTCAGGTGTCACAGGTGATCGAAAAATCAGGTCTGGCAACCTTTGATCATTTTTATCAGGCGGCAACCGATCCTGAACTCGCCCATGAAATGGGAATCCCTGCCGATACATTTGAAGGTTATCTTTTCCCGGATACGTATCTTTTTTCAAAAGAAACAACACCCCGGAAAATCATTACCGCCATGGTGAATCGGTTTCAGGAAATGTTTACAGAAAACTGGAATGAACAGGCAAAACGATTGGGATTGACCATTCATGAGATTGTCACCCTCGCGTCCATCATCGAAAAGGAAACCGGTGTTCCTGATGAAAGGAAAATGATTTCGTCGGTCTTCCATAACCGGCTTCGAAAAAAAATGCGGCTGGAAAGTGATCCCACAGTGATATATGCCATTCCGGATTTCAATGGAAATCTGACCAGAAAACACCTTCAGACGGTGACACCTTACAATACCTATAAAATACGTGGACTGCCTCCCGGACCGATCGCCAATCCCGGGGACAAAGCACTGGAAGCGGCACTCTATCCTGCCGAAGCCCCTTATCTGTTTTTTGTTGCAAAACGGGATAGAACACATCATTTTTCAACAACCATTTCTGAACACAACAAGGCTGTCAGAAAATACCAGATCAGGAAAAGATAATCACATTATGACATTCCATGATTTCTCAGACAGACAGATAGCAGGACAGCGATTGATGGTCGGTTTTGAGGGAAAAGAACTGAACAGCGACCTCAAATACATCATTCGCGAATTAAAAATCGGAGGCCTTATTTTATTTGCCATAAACCTGTCTTCGCCGGAACAGATCAGAGAGTTATGCGTTTCCGCTCAGGATTATGCTCTTTCCTGCAACCAGCCGCCTCTTTTTATTGCCATCGACCAGGAAGGCGGCCAGGTTGCCCGGCTCAAGAAGCCGTTCACCTGTTTCCCCGGAAACCCCTCCATGAAAAACGAAGTAGATGCGGTTGATTTTGCTAGGATTACCGCATCCGAACTGAAAAGCATTGGAATCAACATGAACATGGCCCCGGTAATGGATGTTCCTCTGGAAGGTATTCAAAGTGTTATGACGGAAAGAGCCTTCGGCTGCGATCCGAAATGGGTGGCAACAATGGGCCAAACCGTTATTCAGACCCTTCAGGATAATGGGATCATGGCCGTTGCCAAACACTATCCCGGTATTGGACGGACAACCCTGGATTCCCATATTGACGCTCCCTTTCTGGATGCATCCATTTCCGATATGGAGGAAACCGACCTGCTTCCTTTCCGGGCTGCCATTGACCGGAACGTAGCCGGCATCATGTTATCCCATATCCGGTATGTTCAGTTTGACCAGGATCTTCCGGCGAGTCTTTCCCGGCGTATCGCAAAAGATCTGTTGCGGGATCAGATGGGTTATCAAGGGCTTGTCCTGACGGATGATCTGGATATGGGATCGATTCGTAACTATTTTGATATCAAGGATTCGATCCGGTACATTTTTGATGCGGAAATTGATATTGCCCTGATCTGTCATAAGGGGCCGGATATCGAATCCGCCTTTACGGAAATGCTCACACTGACCGGGCATTCTTCAAACCGTAAAAACCAGGCATATCAATCCCTGGACCGGATTTTTCAATTGAAGAAACAATACCGTCTGCCCTATCCCCTATTGACATGATCGAATTTGTCGATTAATTTATTTGTAAAACTTTTGTAAAAGTGAAAATAAGCTTTATTGCCGTAACATTCATTTTCACCTTTATTCAGGTATAATCACATGCCGGAAACCAATCAAACGGAAAATCTGTTGAACAACAGGTTTAAAAAATACTTTATGTTTTCCCTTACGGATTTCAGGCCGATCCGATTCAAAAGGTTTGCGCTGAGAGTCGCCGGAATCCTGTATAAACCCTATCAAATCCTGATATTCATGCCTTTTGTCGGAATGAACACGTTTGTTATAGGAATGCTGGCTTATCTATCGGCCCTGCTGGTCAATCCCAGATTTGCCAGTACCGTATTCGGCATGCTGTGGGCAAAAATAAACAGCTACGCGACCCCCATGCTCGTCAGCATTCAAGGTCGCGAATTCATCGATGAGAAACAATCCTATGTGATTGTTTCCAATCATCAAAGTTTTTATGACATTTTCATTCTCTATGGATGGATCGGTATTGATTTCAAATGGGTCATGAAAGCATCCCTTAGAAAGGTGCCTTTCCTGGGACCGGCCTGTGAAAAAATCGAGCATATCTATATCGACCGTTCCAATCCGGCGGCTGCCATTGAATCCATTAATATGGCCAAAAAACGGATTGTAAATGGGACTTCCGTTATATTTTTTCCGGAAGGCACCCGCAGCGAAACCGGTGAACTCAGGCCGTTTAAAAAAGGTGCTTTCCGGTTTGCGCTGGATATGGATCTTCCCCTGCTACCCATCACCATCATGGGCACAAAGGACATCCTTCCTGCCAAAACCCTGGATCTCTTTCCGGGAAGGGCGAAGATGATGATCCATCCGCCGGTGTCGATTGAAACTTATAAGGACAAAGATATTCAACTGCTCATGGATGATGTGAAGAACATCATCCAGTCAGGGTTGCCTGCCGATTATGCCAAACAGGCAACATCCGAATAAAAAAATGCCCGGAATTTTCTGAAACAGATAAAATCCGGGCATTTTTCAGTATTACCATCCAATGGAAAGCTGGCCCACATATCGCCGGTCTTCCCGCTGGCCGGAATAGGCACCGACCTCTTCTGCATAGGTCGCAAAATCAAGCCGCACGACGGGAAAATCCAGGGTGGCTCCGGCAGTCAGGTATCCCTGGTTAAACCCCATTCGAATGGCGGCAATTACCGGCATCTGAAGCTCTGCACCCATGTGAATCCGCTTCATAAAATCATCGTCCTGCTCATAGCTTTTGGTAATATCCAGGATATCAAAAGCACCAATCAATTTGAAGCCGCCGAATGACCGCCGTGTCGCAATGCCAAGATTGATCGTCCGTTTGATATCTTCCGCATCATCCATATCCATTTCAATCAGGTTGTTGACACTCAGGCCGACATCGGTGGTAAAAGAGGATTCTATGGGCAGTTCATACAGCACCCCGAGATCCATAGTCACGCCGGAACCGGATTTCCGGTCATCATCCAGGCGGTCCTCAAAGTCGTCATCCGCGATATCGGCTGCGGTATAAACCTCATCAAGACTTTCGCGGTCGATGTATTTTACCGTACCCCCGACACGGAGTCCCTGAAGCGGAACCTTGAGGCCGGCTCCTCCAGTGAACCCGTAGTCCCAGTTTGCCTTGGGGTGAAACTCAGGATACGGCGGATTCCGGATTTCGGCATCCACACTCGCACTGGCGATTCCGGCAACCATAACCCCGACATTGGCGGCATTAAAACCCACATAAGGGATCCAGTTGATGGCAAGATGCTGATATTCGCCGACATGCTTTCTGAGCAACTCCGTGGTTTCACCGGTATCATCCAGATCCGCATCGGTAAGATCGCGATAGAAATCAATGCTGTTTTCCGAAACATCAACCATTGGATTCACAATACCCATGCTGAATGTTGATATGTTTGATAATCCTGCCGGGTTATAAAACAGGGCGTTTTCATCATCTGAAATCGCGGTAAAAGCCCCGCCCATTCCAAGAGGACGGATTCCCCGATAATTGTTCGGGTATTCTGCAGCGGAAAGGCTAACCGTAAATCCGATGAGACACATGAAAGTGAACGCCGCCACAGAGATATTGGTATACGAAGATCGTTTACTCACAGTATTCCTCCTTAAGATCAATAGATCAATCCCGGATTTGATTGTTGATATAAGTTTCAAGATTACTTTCCGATACGCTTCCGTCACCATCATTATCAATATCACTCTGGAACTGTGAAAAATCCTGTGACAGGTCATTATCCTGGCTGGAAATACTGTCCAGTGCAATTACGGCCTCTCCTACATATCCAAGATCGGCTGTCAACCCTGATGTATTCAAAGTGGCCGGTGAAACATTGCTGAATTCAGCCGGCTGGCCGCTGCTGTACCGGCTGGCCAAAGCATCCTCGGTCAGCGTGACGGATGTCCCCCCCTGGTCCTCCAGAACGATATTTCCCAGTGTCAGGGAAATATGGGCGACCGCCAGAAGGCCAAGCTGAACCTTGTGGTCATTATTCGGACTGGAAATCCCTTCCAGTGTATGAATCGCATTTTCAAGATTTTCCAGTTTGGACTGGAGCTGAGATGCGGTTATCAGACCATTGCTATCCCCCAGGATCAGCCCCATCATATCAATGCTTCCGGAATTATTTGAATCATCCAGAGCCTCAATGGTCATCAGTAAATTGAAGGTATCCAATCCCGCCAGACCGGCATACGCATTGCTCAAGTACTGCTGAATGGTTGCGTTGCCGGGATTTTCGTTGTCCAGAGCCGTCAGCAGGTCAACCGCTTTGGCATATTCGCCCTTGTCAAGAGCGATGCGGGCCTCCTCCAGCTTTGCCTCAAAGGAATCATCATCTGCCACACCTTCCAGAATGCTGTCATCGCACCCCACGGTAAATGAGGCGATGAGAAACATTACACCCAGGATCATGAATATTTTCCCGATCCCATTTCCACTTCCCGATTTTTGATGTCGTTTGCGTGTCATAATACTTCCGATCCCCCTTTATATTTCCATGGCAAATTAATATAGAAGACTGCTTTTTCATTTGGTTTGATCAGATTTATGCATTTTTGATTTGATGGATTTTTGATAGCCGTATTACCGTTAGCATATTTCATGTCCGGAAACAACATTCCAATATGCTGTTTGAGCAATCCTGATGGCATCAGATCATCCATTTTTGAAATACGGATGTCGGAAGAGAAATCACCGGAACCCTCTTCCGTTCGTCAACCGTCTTGATCCAGACCTCAACGGGAATCGTCTTCGGCACCTTGCTGTAGGAGGCACAGATGGTTGCTGCCAAGAGACGTTTGTCCTCACTCTCACAGCCGCCCGGCACCAGCACAACCGGTCCGGGAATTTTTACCAGACTGCAGATCATGTCTGTTTTTGAATTGTACAATTTCGCAATCCGGTTGCTGTCCTCTTCCGTTCTCCCCACAACCGCTTTCATCAATGGATCCAGGCGAAGATGTCTGCCTGCTTTCAGGAGATGAAAATCCCTTTCATGGTAAACGTCCTGATGGTCAAACAGATCTTTCAGACGCAGACTGAATCCCCTGTCCGTCAGCAAGCAGCCGCCCGCAGGCGCCGGATATTCGGAAATGCCCAGTTTTTCAGCAATGGAGATCTGCGGTTTTCTGGATCTGCCCGTCAAGTCCAGCAGTTTTTCCCGATCCAACATACCCTGTTTCTCCGGAATGCTCTCTGCCAGAAGTTTTGCACTCAGCGGTCTGATGATATAGCCGTCAAATCCGGAATGTTTTTCCACATAACGCAATGACTGCCGGGTCTGCGACATGGGCCTCTGCCCCAGCACTTCTCCGCTGAACAGAAAATCAAATCCTTTTTCCCTCATGATGCCGCCGGCAAGATGAAACATGAGGGCATGACAATCCATGCAGGGGTTCATATGCTTCCCATAACCGGCAGGAGGGTCTTTGAGCATGACAAGATACTCCTTTGTCATGTCCTTTATTGTCAGCGGGATGCCGTATAACCGGGATGCTTTTTGTGCTTTTTCCGATGAAAAAAAAGGAGTTTCAAAAGAAATCCATTCGATCTCGATGCCCTGCTCCTGCAAAACACGTCCGGCAAGGATACTGTCCAGACCTCCGGAACACAATCCAAGACCTCTGACTTTTTTTCTTCCGGTTTTCATGGTACAGACCATCCTATGAAAAACAATACCCGTATACGCAAAATTCGACAGATCTTAAGAGAGAGCTACCCGGATGTCAAGACCCAGCTCTATCACAACAGTGCGTTTGAACTGCTGATGGCCACCATATTGTCGGCCCAGTGTACAGACCGGCAGGTAAACAGTGTGACGCCTGAATTATTCAGAGAACTCCCGACAGCCGAGGCCTTTGCCGAAGCCCCCTTGAAAAAAATAGAAAAATTGATCTATTCCACAGGATTCTACCGGAATAAAGCCAGAAACCTGAAACAGTGTGCGACCGCACTGATCCGGGATCATCAGGGAAACGTTCCGTCCGGACTGGAGGAACTGGTGCGGCTTCCCGGCGTTGGGAGAAAAACCGCCAATGTTGTTCGGGGTGCGGCCTTCCAAATTCCATCCATTGTCGTGGATACCCATGTTGCCAGGATTTCACAGCGCCTGGGACTGACAACCCATCAAGACCCGACCCGAATCGAATTTGATCTCATGGAAGTGATTCCCGAAAAGGAATGGAATGATTTTTCCCTGCTTCTGATCTATTTTGGAAGAGCGACCTGCACCGCCAGAAAACCGGCGTGCGGGATCTGCAACCTGAACAGCCTTTGTCCTTTTCCGGATAAAACCGTCTGAATGATCCTCAGGTCGACAGGATACGATACATCAATAAATGCTTGCAGCCGCCAAGATCTCTTGTTATCTATCACATCTTGTAAGCACCATCATCGCCGGACATTTGTTTCATAAACAACATAACCGTTAACCGGAGTCTTTCCATGCTGCGCAAATCTTTTCCGATTCAATCCATCACGGCAATCATTATCCTGCTGTTTCTCAATACATCACTTCCGGCTTCAACAGAACAACAAACAGAGGATGAAGCGGCAGTGGTGGTGAACGATGTGGTGATCAGCAAAAAAACGCTGGATCAGAATGTTACCATTGTTCTGCGCAAGAAAGGACTCCTGAAAAACAATCTTCCGCAGGATCAATTATTGGAAATCACCCATCAAACCCTCGAAGAACTCATTGATCGCGAATTGCTGTTTCAGGAGAGTCGGAAACTGGGGCTCCTTGTTGAAGAAAAAATTGTGGACCAGCAATATGAGCTGATGAAAAAAATGTATCCGGACCAAAGCACATTTGCCGAAAAATTATCGGCAGTGAACCTGTCGGAAACGGAGATGAAATTACAGGTCGAACGCGGCCTGTTGATCCGCCGTCTGATTCAGGAAAAAGTTGTCAGCAGGGCCCAGACAACAGAGGATGAAAGAATTGCCTTTTATGAAAAGAATAAAAACCAGTTCAAACAGCCTGAAATGGTTCGGGCCCAGCATATTCTGGTATCCTTCCCCCCCAGCATGCCTGCAGACCGGAAGCAGGAAGCCAGAGAAAAACTGGAAAAAATCAAAAAGCGGATCAAGCGGGGGGAAAGCTTTTCCGCACTGGCCAACAAGTTTTCAGATGACCCGAATGGAAAAAACGGCGGGGAACTGGGATATTTCGACCGGAACAAAATGGTCGAACCGTTTTCCAGGGCAGCATTTTCCCTTGCAGTCAACGAAGTCAGCGATGTGGTGGAAACCGAATACGGCTTTCACCTGATCAAGGTCCTGGACAAACAACCCGAACGTATACCTGCCTTTGGAGAGATCAAAGAGGACATCACCCAACTGATTGTCCAGAAAAAAATAGCCAACGGCATTAAAAGCTATATCAAGATCCTCCGGGACAAGTCAAAAATTAAAAAATTTCTTCAAGGCTAACCCACAGGCGCCGGTAGTTTGGTGTCCTGTGCAGTGTCAGGTTGAGGCAAAAAAATATTGACAACCCGCTATTAACTTGTACAGCCTGGTAGGATATGCTTTTAAGCGCATCTTCCTTACGCAATACCAAAGCGTCTATTCGAAACGAATATTTCTCCTGCGTCTGTCGAATGGCTTGACGAAGAAAAGTTCGGCTTTCCGGAAACGTAAGTATCTCTCTCCGAATGATGACATCTGCAGTAAGATCAGTCATGTTTTCTTTGTCTCATTCTTTTGGTTTTTTCCTTCCGTTTATCAAGCAGGCGAACCTTGCCCAGACGTTTTAACGCCGAAAGGGAGAAGGTCGTCGAGAGAGCTAACGGGAGTGCGGAGCGAACAGCACGATTTGATAAGTGAAGCCCTTTCAACGCGATCCCTGCCGGATCAAAATCCATCATGACCTTTTGGAATACGACTTCCTTCAATGAGCTGAGCGCACTCCCTGCAAGAACAAAATCGCCTGCGATGACATATGTGTCCAAATCTCCAAACGATACGATGATGGGTTTTGGCCTTGGCTTAAATGGCTGTAATGCTTTCCCGCTGTGTATCCGATTAATATTCAACGCTGCACAATGTCCCATGTCAATGGCATGGTAGGCCTGTTTGGAGTGAACATCAGGCACATCTGCCGCATCTCCTGCAAAAAAAACATTTTTATGAACAATGTGTTGAAGCGTGCCGGAGACCGGTGCCCATTGATCAGCGGTTTCGGTGAATCCGGATAACAATAAGAGAGGATGTGGTTTTGCCCCGGCAGTCCAGATGGTTAAATCAGATTTTAACCGCTTACCATTTGTCAGAAAAACGGTCTTTCCTGTAACTTTTTTTACAGATGCTTCGGTGATGAATTCCACCGGATAGGGACGGCAGTGTTTCCGGATTTCGGAATCGATGTCAGCCGGAATTTCATTGAGCAGACGGTTTTCTCTCTCAATGAGGCGGATACGAATATGCTTTATATCCTTAAATTTGCGGAGAATCTCTCCGAGCACTTCAATGCCTTCGATACCCCCGCCGACGATAACGATATGAGAAGGGGTTTTCGCTTTGGACAGAATCTTAAGTTGTTTCCCGATGAAATGGCAATTTTCAATGTTCGAAAATGACACCGCATGCGTATCGGCACCCGGCGTACCAAAGGTGTTTTTTACACCGCCAATGGCCACGATGCAGAAATCGTAAGACAATGACGTCCCATTCTTCATAATGACCAGATTCTTATCCGGAAGGATTTGTACGACACGGTCTTTAATGAAACGATGTCCTGCACGCCGAACAATCTTGGGGCTGGAAAGTTTTAATAGCGAAGGAGTCTTGACACCGGAGACAAGTTCGTGAATACCCGGTAAATATTCAAACCAGGGAGTCGGGTCTACGACAATCACAGTAAACTGTTTTAATAATGTGGTCACAGCTGTCAAACCACCAAAATTTGCCCCGATAATGATTACCGTTGGCCTGCTTTTCCTTTTAAAAACCACCTGTAGCCCCCTTGATTGATCGTTTTTCAAGAACATTGGCAGCGAAGATCGTTTCTAACAGCTTCCCGATTTACGGCACTGTTTATCAGATCATCCAGCGGGATGCGGCAAAGCTCAGGAGTGAAACCAAGGTACACAGACACATTCCCCATGCTATATCCACGGCAACCACTGCAAGCGGCCAGTTTTCGATGGTGGCCAGGTTTGTCAGATCATAGGTTCCATAGGTAAACAGTCCGAACAAGGCGCCTAAAATCGCAGCCTGTCGCCAGGAATTTTCACTCACCGCCGGCCTGACGGCAAAAATGAGAATTCCGACGATATAGAGCAAATAAAAAGCAATTGCCGCTGTCCATTTTACCTGAGGGCTGAGGATAAATCCCAACTGGTTGCGATAGAACCCCCTGGCCACCACTCCCAGCCAGAGAAGATCAATAGCGAAAAAGATAGGGATCGTGATCAGGTACAACTTTAGGTAGAAAATGAAGCCCATCATGACCTCCTGGTTGATCAATAAAAAATTGGATATACAAAGAAAGCCCTATTTAATTGGATAATTCAATAATCCGCATCGCAGCCTTGATACCGTCAACACCGCTGGAGATGATTCCACCGGAATGGCCGCTCCCTTCACCGACCATAAACAGATTTGC
The DNA here is from genome assembly GCA_003599865.1 of Desulfobacteraceae bacterium. Classification (GTDB taxonomy): domain Bacteria; phylum Desulfobacterota; class Desulfobacteria; order Desulfobacterales; family SURF-7; genus QZKS01. Next base: position 60,044 of record QZKS01000095.1, on the reverse strand, counting down.
AAATCCTGCGCAGAGATGCCGCTCATCACGGATGACCTGGATTGGAGCGGATGTCTTGCTTTCCAGTCCCATGATCACACCGGTTTCAAAACCTTTTATTCTCCGGGAAAAAACCTTCAGTCCTTCCCGAATAGAATGGCTGATGTCGGCAGGAAGCAATTCCCATAAAGCCGCCGGTTTCAAGCCTAAAGGATAACTGGATTCAACGGTTTGAGCCGTTTCTTTCTGATCTATAAAATCCTGAATACGGCAAAAAGGCGCCTGATATCCTTTGGCATACTCGTAAAACCGATGTTCCAGGTTGTTCAGCCATTCAAGCGCCTGCATCGGTGCCGCCTCCCTTCCCAGGAGCCTTTCCATACTGACCCCGGCCACACAGGCGGCGTTTGCAAATTTCTTGTTCCGAAGATACAGGCTCATGCCATTGACGATGTTTACATCTTCATATGGCATCGCGGGGACAATCATTCCGCCCGGGCACATGCAGAAGGTATAGACCGGCAGGCTTCCGGGAGTGTTGGCTGTCAGCCGGTATTCCGCAGCCTTGACGCCCGGCAGTTCCTTCTGCCCCCATTGCGCGAGGTTGATGAGTTCCTGGGGATGCTCCACCCTGCAGCCAAGGGCAAAATTTTTCGTCCGGAAGGCAACGCCATGGCCGATCAGCATGCGATAGGTTTCATAGGCATTCTGACCGGTCGCAAGGATACAATAGTCCGTATCAATGCTTTCCGAGTCTGTGATGACGGAAACGATCCGATGGTCCCTGATTTTCAGATCCCGGCAAAATGTTTCAAACAGAACCGTACCGCCGATATGAATCAAATCGTTTCTCAGATTTTTAACGATCTTTTTCAGGTTGTTGCTGCCGAGATGAGGATGGGCCATATACCGGATTTCCTCAGGTGCTCCGGCCCGGATATAGTTTTCGATAATAAACTGCTTTTCCCGGGAAATATTTTTGGTCCTGGACGTAAGCTTCCCGTCTGAAAACGTTCCTGCGCCGCCTTCACCAAACGCATAATTGCCGGTGGGATCAAAACTGCCGGTATGTTCCAACGTTCGGATGCCGGCCGACCGTTTTCCGACATCCGAGCCTCTCTCGATAAGGGTCACCGGAAACCCTGCCTTCTGTAAAACAAAAGCGGAAAAAAAACCGGCCGGGCCGCTTCCCACCACAACGATCTTTTGATTTCGTTTTCGAAACGGGATATCCAGGACCGGAACAGGAATCCGGTCCTGGCCATCCAACTGATCCGAAAATACCGCAACCCGGACCAGCCAGTGGATATCGCTTTTTTTTCGGGCATCCAGGCTTTTCTGTTCCATCTGATAGGAAAAATCGGAAACATTCAGTTCCTGCTGAATGCGTTTTTGAAGATGGTCTTCCTCATATCCGACAGGAAGTTTTATGGTGATTTCCCGATATCCCATTTGAATCGTTTTTTATCCGGTTAAAATAAATGTCTGGTTTTCAATTGTGGTCCGGTTGTCTTATCCGCTGAACCGGGCATCCGATTTCCAGTCGGCTGGATGGGCGGAAATCACCTGTTAACGGCATCATCATCGTAAAGAAAAATACCCCTGGCAAAAGAAAAAAGCAAAGAAAAAGCAAACTATTGACAGGATATCCGGACAACCGTATTGTTTTCAGACCATTGGAAATCATGTATGGAATATAAAGTGGTGAAAAATCATGGACTGTATTTCACGTAACCGACTATTGATATTGGCAACAGCCGTTTTCATTCTGGTGTCCGGACTGTCTGCTGACCGTGTTTATGCCCAGAACGGGAACAGTCCGAATTATTCAACAGGTTCTTCCCGGACGGGCGGGAATCTCTGCGACCGTTGCCAAAAGCCGCTTCTGGGAGGACACATCAAGGCCGACGGCTATCGGTTTCATCCAGACTGCTTTCTATGCAGCAGATGCGGCAAGCCCATCACCGGATCATTTCAGCATAAAGATAAAGATTTTTATCATCCGGATTGTTACAAAAAAACAATGGGTCTCGTTTGTGCACGGTGCGGGAAGCTGCTGGGTGATAAATGGCAGGTTTTGGGAGATCAGAAATTTCATGCTGCCTGTTTAAAAGAGCATTTGCAGCAAACCAGACTCAAATGCGACATCTGCGGCAAACCAATTACCAGCAAATATACAAAAGATCAGTCCCGGAATTATCACATCGACTGCTTCCGGAATTTCAAACTGCACAAATGTGTTGTATGCCAAAGACCCATTGAAGGCCGGATGATGATCGACCCGTGGGGAAACCAGGCCCATGAAAAACATGGTGATAACCGGACTATCGCTTGCAGTTCCTGCATGCGGATTATTTCCAATAAAACCTCCAAAGGCGGATACCGCTATACAGACGGTCGAACCATCTGCGGGTTCTGCAGACCAACGGTTGTAGAAAAAAGTGATGAAGTGATGAAAAGCCGGAACACCGTATTGGCCGTATTGCACTCCATCGGAATCACCGATATTCCGACAACGATTCCGGTCCATGTTGTGGATATGGAACATCTGAAACAATATTCAAAATCCCGGCATACCCCCAACTCCAAGGGATTCACAACATGCATGGTATCCTATCGGAACGACCGGACAGTTTCCCGAAAACAGTCAATATACATTCTAAATGGCCTGCCGTTATCCGAGTTTAACGGCGTTCTTGCCCATGAAATCATGCATGTCTGGTTGAATGAGAAGGATATCAAGCTCACCGATCCGGAAACAGAAGGATTTTGCAATCTGGGAACCATGAAAGTATATCAGGAGGACGGTTCGAAGTTTGCAATGATTCTGCTGGAGAACATGGAAAAAGATTCTGATCCGCTATACGGCGACGGGTATCGGGATATGAAAAAAAAGGTGCAAATGATGGGATGGGATAAACTGATTCAACATATTCAAAACAGATGATTGCGCAGCTGATTCGGAATCCGGATCTGTCCTCTTTCCCTATGATTGAAACGCAACAGTCAGAAGATATGCAAAATAACCGGCATAACACGCCAGCAGTATCCCGCCGCCGAGACGGTTGATGGTATATGTTTTTCTCATCATCACCCAGGGAAGCAAGCTGATCAGTATCATCACCGAATAGTCAATCACGAGTCCGCTTTCCCGGAAACCGCCGGGAAGTTGGAGAGGATGAACAATCGCGGCCGCGCCGATTACGCACAGAATATTGAAAATATTGCTTCCGACAAGGTTGCCGATGCTGATATCCATCTCCTTGCGAACAGCAGCGACCACGGAAGTTGCAAGCTCCGGAAGGGAAGTGCCCACGGCGACAATGGTCAATCCGATAAATTTTTCATTGACTCCGAGAACCTGCATAATCTTTGTTGCCGCGTCAACCACAAGCTGGGCTCCGCATATCACTCCTGATATGCCGACAATGATCAACAGGATCTGTCTGGGCCGGGATTCAAGAAGAAACAGCGTTCCGCCTCTTCCGGTATCTGCAAACGGGACTTCATGGCTCATCGGCGTGATGGAAGCTTTTACGGCAAACCGATAGCTTGTGATGATATATATGATCAATCCCATAAATAAAATCAGTCCTTCCAGTGTCCCAATCCTTGAATTCAAGGAGAAAACAAGCAATACAAAGGACGCAGCCAGCATAATGGGTATGTCTCTCCGGATGACGGATTTTTGACATACAATGGGTTGAAAAAGAGCGGAAATTCCGAGCACCAGTGCGATATTGCAGATATTGCTTCCCACAACATTTCCAACGGCAATCATACTTTTCCCCTTGATGGAAGAAACGAGGCTGACAACCAGCTCCGGCGCAGAAGTTCCAAACGCAACCACGGTCAGCCCGATCACCAGCGGCGTAACACCCAGACTCCGTGCCAGAGCCGATGAGCCCTTTACGAGCCAGTCTGCGCAAAAATACAGCAGGATAAATCCCGCAAGACATAAGAACAGATTTGGAAGCATATTTTTTTTAAATCCCTACACAAGACCGATTTGCATTTTTATTCAAGCCGTACTATACCAACAAAAATTTACCATGCAACAGAACGGTTCCGAGCCAAAAACAGAAAACAGGATATATCATATGCCCCCAAAAGAACCAACGGTTTCCCGTCAAAATATTGGAGAGGTGGAAATTCCCTACCTGCTGTACGAAAATCCGGGCCCCACGATCGTCATGACCCATGCCACCGGTTTTCAGCCCTGGCAATGGCACCCTATCGCAAGAAAGCTTTCCGATACGTACCGGATTGTCGCTCCCTATTTCTGCACCCATCGTGAACCGGATCAAACCCAAAAGTCGATCTCATGGCTCAAACTTTCCGAGGATCTTGCACTTTTCTGTGCTCATTTGAATATCGAAAACCCCTATCTGGTGGGTCATTCCATGGGGGCAACGCTGGCAACCATTGCGACTGCAAAATTCGGGATCAAGACACAAAAAATGGTCCTGGTTGAACCCATTTTTTTGCCCCGTGAATTTTATAACGTCCGAATTGGAATTGAGGAACACCCTCTGGCAAGCAAATCGATCAAAAGACGAAATTCATGGGAAAATCAAAAGGATGCGGAAACCTATCTGCGATCCAAAAAAATGTTTCAACAATGGGATGATGAAGCGATTCAACTTTATATTGAACATGGAATGATTCAAAATGCAGATAGATGTCTGCAACTATCCTGCCCTCCTGAAAACGAGGCTGGCCTTTTTGTAGGAGGAGGAGAATTCGATCCATGGCCGATTTTGCAGGATATCTCTTGCCCGGCACTGGTTGTTGAGGGTGAAACCAGCGAAAACAAATCGTTTATTGATCTGAAAAAAGCGGCAGCATGCTTCCGGAATGGACAATATAGGGAAATCAAAGGTACAGGCCACCTGATTCCCATGGAAAAGCCCAAAGAGCTATATGAAACAATCCGTTCTTTTCTGGGATCCGCAGAAGCATCATCATCCGGCGGAACTATTCAAAGGTGATTCTTGCGCCTCGGCTATACATGCCGGAGCATTAACCGATGCTTTCTGCAGCTATCGCATCCGGGACAAGTTCCGGTCTTTGCTCCCGTCGTTGCAGAAGAAGCCCATCCAGGTCCTGATCCTTTTTCTCCCATAACCGGTTGACCCATTCCTGAAACCTCTCCCGGTATACAGAATCATTGAAATAATCTCCCAGGAGATCTTCCGTAATCGGGGTAATCTCAACCTGAACATCGATATGTGTTACCTTGCCGCATATAAATTCAATGAAATTTTTGGCACCCTGAGGATATGAAATGGTCACATTCACCAAGCTGTTCAGGTATTCCCCCATTGCCCCCAGAACAAAAGCAATGCCTCCGGCCTTTGGTCGTAACAGATTCCTGAAAGGTGAATTCTGCTTCTCATGTTTGGCTTTTGTAAACCTTGTACCTTCCACGAAATTCATGATCGAAACCGGTTTTGTTTTAAATTTCTGACATGCTTTTTTTGTTATTTCAATATCTTTACCCTTAAGGTTCGGGTGTTTCTTTAAAAAATCATTAGAGTACCTTTTCATAAAAGGAAAATCCAGCGCCCACCAGGCAAGTCCTAAAAACGGAACCCATATCAATTCCTTTTTTAAAAAAAATTTCAGGAATGGAATTTTACCCCGAAAAATGGTTTGAAGAACAATAATATCCGCCCATGACTGATGATTGGATACCACCAGATACCATTCCTTCCGGGAAACATTTTCAATTCCCCTGACCTTCCATTCAATCCTGTGCATCAGTTTTAAAACAAGCGCATTGTTGTTTACCCAGAATGAAGAAATTCCAATCAGCATCCATTCACACGCTCTCTGCCATGCAGCCAATGGAATGACAAATTTAAAAAGTGCCACAATCAAAAGCACACTGCACAGCACAACCGTATTGATTCCCATCAGAACAGCCGTAATGAATCCCCGAACACGCCATGGTAAAAAATGCAACATCCACAACTCCCTTCCAGTGAATCCGCTCACCCCTAAAATGGTTCCACCACTGAATATCACTCCGACGCTAAACGAAATGGATTTAATTTTACAGTCCTTTTTTTATATTTTACAAAAATTTTACAATGGTCAAAACGTAATAGAACCCCTTCCGGCGCTGACTCAAAAGCAACAACCAGGATGCGGTTGGTATACCCTATCTGTCAATGAAACGTTTTTTTTGCAATCTTCTTGTTTTTAAACACATACCCTTTTACTTTTATGCTAAAATCGTGTAATATTTATAACGCATTGTCATATCAGTTTTCTCTTATCCGGTAAATCAACGTTCAACTGAGGCGCCCGCTGGTTACGTTGCCATATATTCAATTGTTCAAAATGCAGTCACGGAACAAACATTCATTGCTTCCTGTTTTTTGATACACAAAATCGCTCATCAGAAGATTACAGGGTGTAAACAATATAAGATTACAAAAAGTTATCTTTTCAAAACATGATCGGCCGCGAACGATCGCATGAAATAGAATACCAACACCTTCCAGACAAGAATTCCGGGAACAGGTTCGGGGAAAAATGACCGCTGACGCAAAACAATCAACCGAAATAACACGCGTAAAACTGCCTCCTGATCGTTTGAAAGCAAAAGCGGATATTCTTGAAACCAATATTTACAGCGCGATCAAGCAATCTCAGGATGGCATCCATGCCTCTTTTGAAATTGACCGGGAAGGTATCATCACACAGGTTCTGATCAAAGCGCTTCAGCAACTGCTCGAAAGTTTTGATATCAACGCTGCGGCCCTTATGGAAAAACTCGCTGCTGTACTGCCGCACAAAATAGATGAAACCAAAGGCCAAATCCGGTTAAAGCAGACTTTCCGGAGCAAAACCCTCCCGGGCATTGAACGAAATGCCTCCATCAGTGTTTCCAACAAAAAAATCATTCTGACGATCAACGGTACACAACCGGTAAAAGGGGTGGATGGTGATGTCCGGGAATACTTCTTTGAACATGAAAATTATCCGGGGAAAATTTTACCCAATGGGAAAATGGATTTCAGAGAAATTAACCGTTTCCCGTCAATAAAAGCAGGTGAAGACCTGATGATCATTAATTATGCGAAACCGGGCAAGCCGGGGATTACATTCAGCGGAAACGAAATTCCGGTTCCGGCAGTCGCGGATATGAACATTGAATTGCTCGAAGGTGTTGAGAGAATCGAAAAGCGCAACCAGGAGGGAAATCCTGACGGCTATCTGATCCGATCCAAAAAAACCGGTGTGGTTGTTTTGACAAAAAATAATGAAAAATTTTCCGCAATTGATGTGACCGACAATATCGAACTGGATGAAATCGATTACTCCATTGGCAATATCGGAAGTGAGTTCATCTGTCCGGTCAGTTTAAATATCGGAACGATTAACAACGGATTCAAGGTAAGGGTAGATGGACAGATCAATGTCAATATTCTGAATGGCGGGGAGGTTCACACCAAAAGTGATGCCATCTTTGACCAGATCCAACCCGGGAGTACCGTTTTTGCTTCACGGAATATCACCACCCGGATCGTCATCAATTCAAAACTGACGTCCCCCAACGGAAGTATTTCCATCGGAAGTGAATTAAGAGACTCAACATTATCTGCCGGCAGAGTCGAATTCACCGGAAGCCGGGGACTGGTCCTGAATACCAATGTGGAAGCGGAAGACCTGGACTATAACAATGTATCCATATGCGGTGACAATTATATCTGTCTGGGAAAACCGTTATTCGAAAGCAGAAGCCATCTGTTAAAAGATAAAAATAATCTGACCGAAAGGGTGGAAAAAGTAAAAAAACTGCAAATCGAGATTAAAAACCATCTTGTGGAAGAATTAAAAAAATTATCCTCCCAGAAACAACAACAGGTAGACGTTCAGGATTACAAACTACTCATTCAATCCCTTCAGACATTCCTATTCAGCGATGCATTGATATTACTGGATCGTTTAAAAAAACAGAATGTCACATCCAGAGTCATCAACTCTATCCGGAAGAATTTTCTCATCCTGCAGCAGCTTCAGGACGGAATCTCAGGGGCGAACCATCGACTGGCCGAAATCGAAAAGGAACTTCCGGAAATCGAAAACAGGTTAAACAACATGAAATTCAACATCAAAGGAAAAATGAAACCCGCGTCTTCCATCAAGATATTTTGCACGCGGGAAGGAATCGAATCGGAGCCGGCGCACAAAATTGATCCCAATCAGCAACAGGGAGATAAGCTGGTGAGTGTATCCGGGCGTTATTCGCTTGAAACCGGCCTGGTTTTGAATCAATTATAAACAGAAAAAAGAACAGAAAATACGGTATATTTCATATCAATTTCAATCGAGGGTAATATGCCTGCCCCTATAAACCACGCATTGACTCGCTTCTGAGTGCGCTCATATCTCGTGTCTGCAGGACCGTATTCACAATTCCCAGCATTTTTTGCCGGTCTTTCTGCAGCGTTCCGCTCACCGGGAGATAATTGGAAGCATGCGCTCCGACAAATTTCAGATTGTCGATGGTAATGTTTTCAAAAATAAGCTTCATCTCTTCCAGTGTTTCAAAAGGATCGGGTAATTCAAACAGCCCGGAAGTCACTTTGGAAAACAACGGTGTATGGGGAACCGGTGTATAGGTCAATGCGGCAAGATATCGGGGCTTCATGTTATTGGTAATCTCAGCAGTCGCAATGGCATGCTCACGCGAGCGTTCTCCCCTTCCGGCAATCCCCAGCAAAACCATGGAAGACAGATTCATATCTGCATCGACAAGATTTTTTCCCGCTTGCAGCATTTCGGCAGCCGTCACTCCTTTATGAATTTCCTGAAGCAGTCTTTCATCGCCTGTCTCCACTCCGAGATAGACCTTTGTCAATCCCGCAGCACGGAGCTGACTCAATTCCCGAGAGGTTTTACGCAAGGTACTCTTCGGTCCTACATAGGACCCGACATGCCGGAGAGAAGGAAACGCGGCATGTAATTCCGTAAGGATCTCAATCAGAATATCGGTTTCCATATCAATGGCATCCCCATCGCAGAGAAATACCTTTTCCAGATCCCCGTAATAATCCCCGGCCATTTGAATATCCGTCCGGATCTCATCCAGACTGCGAATCCGGTATTTTCGGTCCTTGTACATCCCGCAGAATGTGCACTTGTTGTGCGAACACCCGATCGTGCATTGCAGGAGATAACTGTTGGCCTCGCTGAAAGGCCGAAATACATTTCCTTCATATCGCATAAATCAGCTTTCTTTCGATCTTGATCCGGATTTTGCGGCCATGTCCGCCGCTGCTTCCTTTTCGAAATCCCCATATATTTTCCGGATACTGTCCTGAAAAAAAATGGGATATGCATCCCTCATGGATATCAACATTTTCTCAACCGGCAAATCCGCAAACTGGCCATGATCCTTTAAATATTCCATATGCTTATGACCTTTTTCATCGAATTCGTGCAGCATACAGTCGGTTTTGCCGTCAAACTCAAGCGGAGAAACGCCGAACTTTATACAAAGATCGTTGTTAAATGTCGGGGTGGCCTTGATCCATCTGCCGTCAAGATACAACTCTGTGTATCCATGGAATACAAAAATATCTGTTTTCATCATTTCTTTTAATCGCTCTGTGGTAAGGTGATTCCGGACATCGGCAAAGCAAAGACGGCTTGGAATGCCCATAACCCGAGCAAGAGAAGCAAGAAGGATGGCTTTTGCCACACAATATCCTTTTTTCCGTTTCAATGTTTCGCTTGCCTTAAAAGATATGGGATTCATTTCAATACTGTAGGGATCATATCGCACGCCATCCCGGACAGCGTAAAATAAAGATATGGCCTGCTCTTTTTCCCCTCGGCTCTTGATACATTTCTCTCCGGCAAAAGCCACGATTTCCGGATGATCACTATCGATATAATAGGTCGGTTGAAGATAAATGTCGAAATCACTACGAAACATGCCATGATCCTTGCTGCGAAATATATGGGTACATATTGGAACCGTGATGTCTATTCTTTTTTCTTCACCATAAGGTTATCCGTTACTTGTTTTACGCCGGTAACGGCTCCTGCGATTTTAAGCACCCGGAGCCGCTGATTTTCATTCTCCAGAATACCACTTAAAAAGACCTCCCCCTTTTGAACATTCACATCAATGTTCAAAGAATGAATTCCCTTTTCATTGATCAATGCCCCTTTAATCTTATTCCAGATCACGTTGTCATCAATCACCTGACCAAAGGTTCGCGTACCGATCATCAGTTGATTCCTGACACCTTTCTTATGAGGTTCCCTCTCTGCAATCGCCTCCGCTTCTTTGGCCTCTTCCAGGGATTCCACCAGACCATTTAGAATAACTATGCCATCCACTACATCCACATCGATATTGCCGGAATTTACCTTGGATGATTGTACCAGTTCCAGATTGATTCGCGCCTCGATAGCAGAATCATCCCAGAGCTGTCCCATGCTCCTTTCATCGGTTGCCACTTTGTAAGCACCGGCAGCACCGCCTCCGACAATAACCGGAGCACATCCGGCAAAAACAGTCCATATGATCACCCCTGCACAGAAAACCATATACTTGTTCATCATATTCAATCCCTCAGCGTTATAGTAGGCTTCAACCTTCATCAATGCTAGAAAAATTCTCCTATCACAAAACAACGGGTATTACCAAATAAAAATCGGATATTCACTCCGGTTCACAGGGATTCAAGAGATATGGATGATTTCAGAAAAGCAACAACATATGAGAATAATACAATTCAATTGTTCGAGACAAAAACCGGTCTCAATATGATAAGCGATTGTTGATTCGGCATTGAGACAGGCAGGCATCCATTCCGCCATATGGCCGCATCAGGAACAGGCCATATTCTTTTGCCTGTCAAACCATTTGTCCAATTTAACCGGCTTGAATAAAAGCAATTTTTCCAATAAAACAGCAATATCCGGCTCCATGAGCAACATGTTTCGATGCTGGTCCAGCAGGAATGATTCAGCTACCATCCGTTGCAGCAGATTTTTTAAATCATCATAAAATCCGGAAATATTGAGCATTCCCATGGGCTTGACCTGAAGTCCCAGTTGAAGCCATGTGAACATTTCAAAGGTCTCCTCAAGTGTACCGATTCCTCCGGGGAGCGAAAGAAATCCGTCGGACAATCGACTCATCACCTCTTTTCGTTCATGCATGGTCGAGACAACTCTGAGCTCGGTCAAGCGGTCATGGGCAACTTCCATATCCGCCAGATTTTTCGGTATTACCCCGATGACGACCCCGCCGTTCTCAAGACACGCATTGGCAACACAACCCATCAGTCCTACACCGGCTCCTCCATACACCAGTTCAATTTTATTTTCCGCCAACAGCTTTCCCAATTTGGTCGCAGATTCCCGATAGAGTGAAGAACTGCCCAAACTGGAACCGCAAAAAACACAAATCCTTTTCATGGGTCAGTAATAATCCTTCTTGCGGGAAATTTTGCCAAGCAGGATACCCACCAGCAATACGGCAGCGCCTGCCATGAACCACCGGATAATACCTGTCTGGAACAAATCATTTTTTTCGGATTTCAGTTTCTCGATTGTTTTGCTGTTCTTTGTTTCCGAGTTTTGCAGCCGACTATTTTCATTTTCCAGTTTTTCTATCTTTTGGGCCATCTGGGTTACATTTTGGGATTGATTCAGAAGCTGGTTATATTTTTCAGAAATATCCTTATATTCTTCATTGAGTTTCTTTGCATCCCTTCGCTCCTGTTCAATGGCGGATTGATATTGGCCGATGGAATGACCTTGATTTTGACGGTTCTCTTCCAATACATTTTCCAGTTGCTTTTTTTCCTTCTTGATCGCTTCAAGATTCAATTCAAGACGGTTTATCTTTTCTCCGAGTTCTGCGATCATCATGGACTTTGGGATACTGGAAGTAATATACCGTTTGTTTACCCATCCTTCCTGGTTGTTTTCGGTTCTTACTTTCAGGTACTCTTCTGTTTCCTCAAGGACTTCAAGAGGTGTGTTTGAACGCAGAGTCTGTATCACCGCCGAGTCCTTATCTTCTTCAGCACGCATGGTGATAACGAGTATGTCTGAAACATATCGAGTTTCTGCTGAAGCATCTATGGGAAATGAAGATACCAGGATCATTGAAAAAAAAATTACCGCTCTTTCCATCCAGGCTCGATTCATCAATCTACCTCCGTGGAGAGTTTAAAGAAAAGCTTCCGAATCTATTCTTAATCGAATGTATTTTCAGTATGCTATTATTGTTAATCCACCCGGCCCTGTCAAGCCCTATGCCAAAATCACATGTCATTTTTCTGACACTTTGCATTCTCCCCGATTATGGAAAAAAGCAATCCGGCAGTTCTCCGAAGGAAACAATAGCTATATTTTCAAATAGATATGTAACGTCCATTTCTCCGGCCGGAATTGGCATAATTTTTGTTATTTACATCAATAGACGGAAAATTCGAACCTGTGCGGAGAGGATGGAAACTATGGCGGAACAACAGAACAAAACAGACATCGATCATCTGATCTGGAATCGTGTCATGCATATTTTTACCGACAGACAGAATAATAAGGCAGGAAGTGAGTTACATCAAAAATCCCTGATCAATATTCATCTGTTCATTGATCAGACAGCAAAGGATCGTAAGGTTGTCCATTAATACGTTACGATTTTCAAAAACATCATCGGCAATTTAATTCCAAATCACAATTTATAAAAACCTGCACGAGTATCTCTAAGGGGTTGTCTTCGATTCATGCGAAACGCTAAGATCAATTGCATCGCATACCAGTATCTTGGTCCCGAACACCTGAGAGACATACAATTTATCCTGAAAAACAAAAGCGGTGGATGCCGCACTGATCTGCCTCCCTTCATCGGCATACACAACCGCCTTTGATTCATCCGGATGCAGGTCATCGGGATGAATCAGAAAAACGACGGATGGTGCGGGGACATCCTTATCCTTATGGTGCCGAAAAAAAGCCAGATCGTCAAAATGAGCGGTTACAATGATTTTTTCGCCGTACGGCATGATATTATCAAGGCCCTTTATCTGCGCAATCTGTCGTCCCGTTCCCAGCTTGCCGTCCTGGTTTCGAGGATATGCCATCAGTTTATCACTTCTGGTTGCCGCCACATAAACGCGATCCGGCAAAGCCAGGACACCATTGGCAAATGAAAGATCCGATACGACGACAGACCAGCTTTTTTCCTCAGGCGAATAGTGAACCACCTCGGAAGTCTTTTTCCGGAAATACACATCAAACTCGCTGCGATAGTCATTGGTGGCATAAATTTCACCATTTTCAAGCACCGATATGTCGTTTGGAGACCACAGGTACACCATATCGACCAGCAGCTCCTGAAATATCAATTCATTGCCGGAAATGCGGTAAACAGCAATCCCATTTTCATCTCTCACGGACCGGTAATACAGATCATGCAGAATAACATACAGGAACGTCTCCCCGTCTGCCTGCCGGATGTCCATTCCATGAGGCTGAAATGCCGCAAGATCGGAAGGTTCACCGGTTCGCTTCATTTTTTCCGAATATCCTGTAGTGATGTCATAGGAATAAATATCGCCATACCGTGCCGGTTCACGGCGCTCATGCGATGAAATGATCAGGCGAGGCTGTGTGTGCCATCGATCCAGTACAAAATCTTCAGGGCCTGCGGCAATTTCTATGGGATAGCAGTTACGCTGTTTGTCATACTCGGGAAGCGGTTGCCGGATGCCGCATGACAGCAACAAAAATGAAACAAGCCATAATAAAATCTTCTTCATGGAATTCCTGTCTCCTGAAAAAGTGGGCCGGTGGGCCCGTTAGCCGGTTAGCCCGCTGGCCGGTGGGCCGGTTTCCGTGGGCTGGTTCATGCTGCCCTGGCGATATCCTTCCAGGTCCAGGGCAACATAGGGAAATCCGATTTTTTGGATTGCCGGAACAATGCCGGACAGGATTTCCGGCTGGATCAAACGACCGAACTCCGTCTTTGGAATTTCGATTCGGGCAATCTTCCCGTGATGCCGCACCCGGCTTCCCGTAAAACCCGCAGCATGAAGAATCTGCTCAGCCGACTCGATCATCCGGAGCATATCTTTTTTTATTGTGGTTCCAAAAGGAATTCGTGTAGCCAGGCACGCCATTGCCGGCTTATCCCATGTGGAAAGTCCCCTGTCTCTGGAAAGCTGCCGGATATCGGCTTTTGTCAGTCCGGCGTCGATCAACGGGGCATGAATCCCATATTCCGTTGCCGCGGCAAATCCGGGACGGATATCGTCGAGATCATCCACATTGGCGCCATGACATATGGCCTGAATCCCCATTTCCAAAGCCTTTTCTTGTAATACCTGAAACAGATTCCGTTTGCATACATAGCAACGATCCGGTTGATTGGCCTTAAATTCAGGCAGCCGCATTTCATCCGTATCGACAGCAATCCAGTTCACTCCGAGCGTTTCCGCAATCCGGCGGGCATTCTCGAACTCCTTTTTCGGATGAACAATGGATAATGATGTAACGGCCGTGACCTTTTCCTTCAGAACCTCGCCGGCAACGGAGAGAAGAAAAGTGCTGTCCACACCCCCGGAAAACGCGATCATCAGTGAATCAAATTTCCGGAGAATATCCGTCAGGGCATCCTGTTTTTGCTGTAAACTCTTCACGGAAATCGATTGCTCCTCATGGATCCATTGCCATGTGATCATGCCGTAAGCCGCATGACCGTTTCTTTTGCCTGCGCCATAATCTGTTCCATCAGTTCTTTCACTGTCGGGATATCATGGATCAGGCCAACCCCTTGTCCTACGGATATTACGCCGGCATCCAGATCGCCTTCCCGATACATTTTTCGCGCCTGATCACCGGCAACAATCGGCAATATCTCCATCAAATCCGCGCCGGATGCTTCTTTATCCGCACATTTTTGTGCAGCGGTATTTCTCCAGACCCGATGGGTTGCATCAATGGATCGCATGATCAGCATGGTATCCAGTTCAGATGCATTCAGAAGCGCCTGTTTCAGGTTGTCATGTATCGGACATTCTTTTGTCAACAGGAATCGGGTTCCCATAATCACCCCGTCTGCACCCAGGGAAAGCACAGCCGCGACACCACGGCCATCGGCAACACCGCCGCCTCCGATTACCGGAATGCCGACAGCATCCTTGACCGCCGGAATCAGGACAAGTGTTCCGATATCCAGCTTTCCGGTTGCCCCCCCATTTTCATATCCCACCACCGTAACCATATCCGCTCCCATGGATTCCACTTTCAGGGCATACCGTATTCCCACACACTTATGAATCCAGGTCATCCCCGCGTCTTTAAACCGTTTGCACAGATCGACCGGAGCGGAGTGTCCGGAGGTCTCCACAATTTTCACCCCCTTGTCGATCAGAACATCCAGATAATCATTGTTGTTGATGGGGCGCATGCTGGGGAACAGATTGATGTTCACCGCAAATGGTCTATCGGTCAGTTCCTGAATCCGATCCACGGCAATCGCAAATTCCTCCCTGGATTGATAAATTGCCGAAGCCAGTATCCCAAGCCCTCCGGCCTCGGATATGGCCGCGACAAAATCGGCGGTTGAAATGGACATCATGGTGCCGCCGACAATGGGATATTGAATCCCGAGTCTCTCGGTCAACGCTGTTTGAAACATGGTCCTCCTTTTCCGGGTCGAATGGGGAATAAAATTGATTGATAATCATTTGTGGCAAAAGACTATATCGCAAGATTCCGCCGACTGCCATCATTTTTTTAAAACGTTGACGGAATCAATATTGTCCGGTCTTTCTCATTCCCGCGGAAATGTAATTTATTTCGCTGGAGACTTTGTTCTCTTTCTGATAACAAAACTTCAGACAATAATGTTCGAACGCCCCGATAGTGCCGGAGGAATCATGCAGATTGAATTCACAAAAATGGAAGGTATTGGAAATGATTTTATTCTCATGGATGATCGGGATCATCATATAGCGGAAAAAATTCATTACCATGCGTTATCGAAAAGACTCTGCGACCGGAGATTTGGTATCGGAGCGGATGGAATCATTCTGATCCTGCATTCTCAGGTTTGTGATCTGGGTTTCAGGATATTCAATTCCGATGGAAGTGAGGCCCAGATGTGCGGAAACGGAATGCGGTGTTTTGCCAAACTCGCTTACGAAAAAAAGATCATCCAAAAGGATGAGTTCACGGTGGAAACACTTGCCGGAAAAATTATTCCCAAGCTCCTACTTGACCACAACGGAAAAATCAATTCCGTAAAAGTGGATATGGGACAACCTGTACTGAATCCGCCGGATATACCGTTTCATTCCACCCGGTCAAAGGCGATAGCGGAAGAGATCGAAGTTGCCGGCCAAAAAATAATCATTACCGCCATATCCATGGGAAATCCCCATGCCGTCATTTTTGTGGATTCTCTAGATACCGCACCCGTAACCCGTCTTGGCCCCCTGATCGAAAACTGCGATCTCTTTCCGGAAAAAACCAATGTTGAATTTATTGAGGTCATTTCCGACAAGGAACTGAAAATGAAGGTCTGGGAAAGAGGCGCGGGCGTAACGCTTGCCTGCGGTACAGGTGCCTGTGCAGCGCTCGTAGCCGCCAATTTAAACCGGAAAGCAGCTGCTCAGGCACTTGTCCACCTGGACGGCGGAGACCTTTTCATCGAATGGGATCGGCATTCCAATCATATTTACAAGACCGGACCTGCACATACTGTTTTTTCAGGAAATATTGAGATATAAAAATACGGTTTCTTTCATTCTTGACACACTCAAGATTATTTATTACCGTGACGGAAATTTCCAGCTTGACAGTATCGTCTATATTGTTTTCACGGATTCGACGGATGTATATCAATTGATTCAAGACCGGAATCTCAGGAAATTGCCCCTATGATTGTAAGCTTTGTTCAAACAAAAGGCGGAACCGGGAAAAGCACACTGGCCCTTAACACGGCATTCTCGCAACAGATCAACAGCAAGTTCAGGTCGATTGCGCTGGTGGAACTGGACCCGCAGGGCAGTCTGAAAAACTGGTGGATCCAGAGAGAAGAAGAAGGTCTTGCTTCCGGAAAGGTTTCTTTTCATCACATTTCAAGCACACAGAAAGAAGTTTTTCAAAACAGCATCAAAACCATTGCCGCGCATAATGAATTGATCATCATGGACATTCCGGGCGAGAGCACCGGCAAGCTCCATACTCGTTTTGCCTGTGCATCTTCGGATCTTGTCATCATCCCCATGCGCACATCCACCAATGATGAGCTGGCATTTGCCGATAATCTGTATCCGATCATCAGGGAAATCACGAACATCGCCCCCAAAAAACGAAAGACCTTTTATGTGCTTCCATCCTTTATCCATCCACAATCCAATACCGGAAATGTCATTGGATATTTTACAGACATCCTTCCCAGTCATGTGGAGTGTATGGAAGTTGTCTATCCCCATCGGTCGGTCTATGAAAACTTCAACCGGGACGGCATGAACCTGAAGGAATACGCCTTATCGGTCGAACAGAACAAACGGTTTTCCTATCAGGCATCACGCGCGGTTGCGGATATTGAAGAAATTTCAAAAAACATCACTTTTTTGCTGGAGACAAATAATGGCGGTCCCAAGAAAAAGAAAAAAACTCGCTGAAACAGCGGAAAATCTGAAGAAAAACAATCCCCGACCGCAAGATCGGAAACGGACGAAAAAAGCAGCAAAAACAGTATCCCGGAATTCTTCCCAAAAAATTGATACCGCCTTTGAGATTATGGATCATATCGAAGAGGAACCCTCTTTCGATGGCCCGTTCAAAGAAAAAATTGCAGCCTTGCCGGCGGATTCCGGAAAGCCCGGTTCCACAATGGAACGTCTTGGTTTTCGATTTCATCTTTCCCTGGATGCCGTCATGCCGGAAAAAAAAACGGGAAGCAAAGACCGATCTTCACCTCCCGCCAACAGGTCATCCATCCTGGATATCGGACTCACCATCCCCTTTTTCTGGAAGATGCCGATTATCGGGGACATTGCCCAGAAGGTGATCCGGAATATCCGGACACTGAAATGGTAACGCTATGGATGGGCATATTTCCGCTACGCTGTTTTGGCAAACTCCGTATCATATGCCCAGTCACCCCAGACCTTTTCAACAATCTGCATGATAATGGGATTGATATAGTCTCTGGCCGCTTTACCATATAACAGATCGATATGATTGGCCCCTTCAATAACAAAATCAATCAGCAGGCTCTGTTCCTGGGGAATTTCAATCTTCTTTAAATCCTGTACGGATTTGATATGGTAGGTTTGCTTGTATTGATGGGGATACAGTTCGCTGTATTTCAGGTTGTCAACAGACGCCAGGTGGTCGGCTGTTCCCCAGAAATGAAATACCGGGATATTATCCGGAAACAGGAAAGACAATTCAGAGTAATTCAGACGGCTGTCATCCATGCGTTTGAAGCCTTTACCGTCATAAACAGCTTTCAGGCACTGGAAACCCAGTCCGAGCGGAATGGATTCCGTGGCAACCTGCAGATACCTTTCCACGAAATGTTTGTCATCCAGATGGTTTTCCGGAGAAATCAGAAAATTCAAATCCCCGATATTGTGATTGGACAGGATCCTGACAAAATCTTTCAGAAGCGGCAGTTCCGTCATGACTTTCGAAATTTCCTGAACCGGCACATGCTTGAGACGGAATATCCGAGAAATATGGTTAAGCCACAATGCAATCGGGAAAAAAAGATGGGATTTGCGGTTGAAAAATTTCGGAGACCCGAGGGAAATAACCCCTCGAACCGTTTTTAAATATTGCTCTGTCTCCACCAGAGGCGGCAGCGTCTGGTTTAAAATGCTTTTCTGTTTTTCGGTCAGGATATGAACCTCATCCAGATGCTCACGAAGCGCCCAGTTCAGGATCATGTTCTCAGAAACCACCCCTCCCATGCTGTGCCCCAGAAGAATGGTCGGTTTCCCGTGGCTGCGTGCATGAATAAACCGCACCACGGTTGCCAGATCATAATCAATCATCGTATCAATGGTGTAATATGGATCAAAGCGCCCCTCGTTCACCCCGACCCCTCGCGGATCGAAAAGATAAACCCAGAACCCCATATCCGCGAGATCCTTGGCCATGGAATACCGGTTATTGATATTAAAACAATTGCTGTTGTTGGCAAATCCCGGAACCAGGGTCAGCGCAGGCCGATTGTCATTGGCGGTCACATCCTCCATGCTGACCAGCCGCCGAAATCCGATCTCTTTTCCCTCTTCCGTAAAATCCCGATAATAAACGATTTCATAATTCCCGCGGCCGTTCTGCTCCAGCTCTTCGATCTCGCTCTCAAAATAGGCGGGCATTCTGTCTGTTCTGAGGGACTCTTTCAATATCCGGCGACGTCCGGCCTCCGTTAAAATATTGGGAAGGTAGCTTTTGGGTATTTTAAACCGCTGCTGCACAATATAATTCAGATCGATCTGATTCAGCAGGATCACATTTTCCGTCATCCGCAATCTCTGCTTTGCCAGTTCATCCAGAATCACCAGCTTGATTTGGTCACGTGGTATCCGAATATCGGTTGCACGCAGAATGATATGATAGAGCGCCAACGCCAATTTTCCTACGGCGCTGTTTCGAATTTCCTCCTGGCTGACTACCAGCTCCTTTGATACCGGCAATCCCAGACTGATTTGTCCTTTATAAATCTTGCTGTAAGTGTTGTAACCGGCATTGACCAGGTTTGTGGGTATTCCATTCACCACGAAACGCATCATGGATTTACTTGCGTCTTGAAGCTTTTTTACTACTTTCATGTTTCTTTAATTCCTTTACTGCAAATTCTTTCACCCTGTCGATCTGATCATCACTGATCACACCATCCAAACCGGATATGGCAGCCAGTTTCATTCCATGCTTTAAACCCAGCCGATAAATCTCCCTGACCTTATCCCACTGGGTGTCGCTTCCGACGGTGAATGTCTCAAAGCGGCCCTCCAGCGCCAGGATAATGGTTTCCGCAAGCCCGGCATATACGACCTGATCCGGCAGGCCGATATCCTTCATTTCGATATGTTTCCCGGGCAGAAGAATTTCACCGCTGCGGATAACGAGAATGTCCGGTCTTCTGGCGATGTCATCCATGGAAAGGCTCATGGGGCGGGTAATGTCCGTAACCACACAACCCGGCTTCAACCTCATGATATCCAGCACATTCTTGGCCTCCGCACTGGCCGCGACAATGACATCCATTTCATCAAGATGGGTGTCTGCCCGTGTCGATACATTGAGTTTCACCTCCGGGGCTTCCTCCTCAATGGACTCCTGCAGGGCAAGCAGTTTGGCCATATTCTTGCTGACGATATATACTTCTTCGAAAGCGATTGCCAGAAGACGTGAACAGATGGATCCAACAGCTCCTGTCGCTCCGATCACCATGGTCTTGGCTTTCAATTTCTTATTCGGCTGCAACCTGGTCAAACCCATCCTCCGGACCGCTTCCGCAGCCGCCCAAAGTGCGGTGGAGGCCACATAACTGTTTCCGGTTGTTATGGGAAGGACCGCATGCTTTGCCACCTCAATGCTTGCATCTTTCAAGGCCTTTGGCAACAATCCGATTCCCATGATCTGAGCGCCCAGTTTTTTGGCGATCTTTGCCGCCTGCAATATGCGTTTTGTCGTAAACTCAGGACCGTGCGCCTGCATCTGTTCCGGTGTCTCTCCCAGCGCAATCAGCCATCCTTCGGCTTCCACTCCGGTTTTGGATTTGATGCCGGTGACCTTGGAGTATACAAAGGGTGGTGAATAGGCCATCATCTTTTCCACGGTGTTCATGGCACTGGGTGCGAAATCGGATATCATTTCAATCGGCTTGATTTTCTTTAAATATTCCTGGCTGAGCGGATATACGATATAGGCAAATCGATTGACCCGTTTTTTCTCCCCCGACGGGTAGATGATTCTCGGTTCCATCTGCAATTCTGAAATGATCTCCAGCAGATCATCATCGCTGCCCTCTTTTTGAGGAATATCCAATGCCGAAAACAAAAGCGCTTCCAGTATACTGACCCCAACCACTTTATCCAATATTTTTGGAGTGGTATCGATAATAACGGATACGCCTTTATCTTTCAGGTAATTGACCCTGTCTTCATAGGCTGTGGATGTGATGATGATTTTTCCCTCAATATCTTCAGCAGAAAAACAGTTCAGATATTTATAAAAATTAAAATGGGGAACCACCAGAACATGGGACTGGCGGACGGCATTACGCAACAGATAGTCGTTTGTTTTTTTCATGGGAGAAAACTCTGTGACAAATTTTCTTCCCGGCATCCATTTCAGAATGTCATGCACCCCATCGGCATATAATTCCAATTCTTTGATAGAACCGATCAGACGGGGGATTCCATTTTTCAAAAGCGGATCGGCAAACTGCATGTTATCGGTATACTCCGACATTACCCTTGCGATCTTTGCACTTGCCATACCGGAGAAGAACAGAACCCGTGCATTGTTGAAATAATTATTGCCAAATATGAACTGGGTATGGCGCAAGGACCACTCCTGACCGACATTTCGAAGAATATTGCCGTTTGTGACAGGCGTCTGAATCTGTTTGGCGACCTTCATCAGATCACGGCTATTTTTATCCGGCAGGGCTCCTGAGCCGATTTCATAGGGAAAGCTGATCCCCCCCAATCCGATCGCATCGGCTTTTTTGTTCCAGGACAGCAAAAGGTCTGAGGCTTTCTCAAAATCCCCGTCCGTAGCAAGCCGTTTAAGCAGAAACTTCTGATCCATAAAAGTGGCTTCGAATTCGTAATCATCCCTACTGGTACCCAAACTGATATTAATGATCTGCTTCATGTTGATCTCCTCATGAAACCGTAGTTGCTGTATGATTCATTGTGTCGCCGAAGTCATTGTCCAAATGAGCATTCCGCCTTTATTCACCAACGGCTTTCCTGTTTTTCTTTCTGGCCTCCAGAGCGAGCTGTTTCACTTTCTGAATGTCTTCATCACTGAATACGCCGTTCACACCGGAAATCGCAGCCAGCTTCATACCGTGTTTAAGGCCCATCTTATAGATCTCCCGGACTTTTTCCCATTCAATATCCCTTCCAATGGTAAACACTTCATAGCGGCCTTCCAGAGCCAGAACAATGGTCTCGGCAAGGCAGGCATACACAACCTTGTGGGGAAGTCCGATATTTTTCATTTCCGGATTTCCGGGAAGCTCAATCTCTCCGGATTCAATGACCAGAACATCCGGACGTTTGGCAACGTCCTCCGGTGAGAGATCCAGGGGTCTGGCCACATCGGTGATCACACACCCCGGTTTTGCCTTGGTGATATCCAATACGGTTTTGCCGGCTCCGGATGTGGCGGTAACAATGACATCCATATCCGCAATATACCGATCCGGCCTTGTCGTCACCTTGATCGTCACACCAGGGGTTTCCTCGAGAATGGATTCTTTAAGGGCCAGCAGTTTGGCGGTGTTTCTCCCGACCATATAAACTTCCTTGAACGCCTTTGCCAGAAGGCGGCAGCAGACCGATCCAATGGCACCGGTTGCACCAAGCACCATCGTTTTTCCAATGATCCGTTTGCCCTTCTCCACCTTCAAAAGCCCCATCCTCCGGACCGCATCGGCAGCGGCCCACAGGGCGCCGGAAGCGCTGTAACTGTTTCCGGTGGTAATCGGAATTTCCGCTTTTTTGGCAACCGTTACACCGGCATCCCCGACCACTTTGGTAAACGCCCCAAGTCCCATGATCTGAGCACCCATTCTTTTGGCCATACGGGCAGCCTGCAATAACCGCTTATAGGTGAACTCCGGATTATGAGCGAGCATCTGTTTCGGGGTTCCCCCGACGGTAATCAACCAGCCCTCCGCTTCCGCCCCTGTCGGCGATTTGATGCCCGTGACCCGGGAATAAACCCAGGGGGGTGCATAAGCGACCACCTTTTCAACCGCATCCAGAAAGGCCGGCGGGGTGAAGCCGGCCATAAAATCGACCATCTTGTCCTTTTTAAGAAACTCCTTGGATAGAGGGTGGATCACAAAAGCGAAACGGTTTACCCGTTTTGGACTTCCCGAAGGGTAGACAACCCTTGGGTCCATTTTCTGCTTGCTGATAATTTCCAGAAGATCATCCTTTCGAATCTGATCCCGATTTCTCCCGAGGGCTGCGATGATCAAAGCCTCCAGGACATTGGGAGCGACTACTCTCTCCAGAATCTTCGGCGTGGTATCGATGATAACGTCCACACCCCTTTCTTTTAAAAACTCAATACGATCATCATATGCGGTGGGTGTAATGATGGTCTTGCCCCCCAGTTCCTCCAGGGATGCATCTTCCAGATATTGATAAAAACCGTAGCCGGGCACGACGATGATATTGGCCTTTTGCATGGCCTTTTTAATGATGTAATCATTCCAGGCTTTCAATGGAACCACGGAAGAAGAAAGGCGTTTGCTCGGGATCCACTGTAAAAGTTCATGGACACCATGTGCATAGCTCTTCAGGTCTTTCAGGGACCCTAAAAACTTGGCAATCCCATTCTCAAAAATCGGATCGGCAAAGGTCAGATTATCGGTAAACTCAGACATCACTTTGGCAATCCGGTAATTATCCATCCCGGAAAGAAACAGAACTCTCGCATTGTCAAAATAGTTACCGAACTTATACTGGATAAAGCGAAGACACCATTCAAACGATACATCCCGCAACCGGCTTCCAATGGTAACCGGAGTTTCGATCTGGGCACCCAGTCTTTCCAGCTTGTCCAGATGCTTCTTCTTGAGATATCTGGGCCCCATGCCATACGGGAATTTGACACCCCCAAGCCCGATCGCATCCGCATTTTTATCCCATTGTAAAAGCATCTCCGCCGCTTTTTCCAGGTCGCCGTCAGTGCCCAGGCGTTTGATGTTAAAATCCTGCCCCAGAAATTCCGTCTCAAACTCATAATCGGTTTTGCTTGACCCTAAGCTGATGCTTACAATTTGCTTCACGATTTCCTCCTATGGTTCCATTGGAAAGTCAGTCGATTTCAAATCGAATTTTTGGCAAACATTTTACTCCAAAACGCCATCATTCCCGATGGCATTGACAGGACAAATTTCCATCGCCTCCAGACATAACGCCTCTTCGGTTTCGGTTGTCGGCTGTTTGCAAATGTATTCGTGCCCTTCTTCCAGATCCGAGCGAAAATTTTCAGGTGCAATTTCCGCGCATACATTACAACCGATGCAGCGGATATCTACATAATATTTCCCCGGAACGTTATCGGCAATTTTTTGAACTTTATCCGGCAAGATCATATTATTTTTGTTGTCTGTTCAATCAAGTGTCCGCCATCACGACAAAGGGAACATCCTTTTTCTCTTTGACCGATAGCCGAAAAAAATCAACAGAATAAAAGGCAATTCCAGGATAAATTCAAATATAAACCCGGCAACAATGGCAAACAGCATTAACGGCAACTTGACCAGGGTAAAATAAATCCTGGCTACCCTCTCCTTCAAACCGGTATAAAGCGGTTTTATCGGTTCAAAATCGAGCGATTTCATTCAATCAACTCCTTCATCAATTGCACCACATCTTTGATCTGGCTGCCTTCTTCAGAAACGGTCGAATGAACCTTGCAATACCCGGAATCATTCACTGCCTTGTTTCTGCATGGTTTTCCACTTTTGGTGACCGCCCGGCATCTGCCGTATTGCTTTTCCGGATGATCGGATGGCGAATCATCATCTTCTTCTTTCTGATTTTTCGTCGCATCCTGCGCTTCTTTATACCGATCGTGCAGCACAAGCGGCTCATCATAGATTTTTCCGGTTTGAACCAGCTCCAGCAGATAGTTGAATTCCTCCTCAAATCCCTCCAGCAGGACTTCCGGGTCCGGCATCAGTTTTTCGTCTGAAGCAATTCCCACGGTAACCTTACCGTCATAGCTGAGGATGCTGATACCCAATCCGATTTTTCCGGATCTGGGCACCCAGAACATGATATTTTCGATCTTACTCCCGGAAAAATACAAAGGCTGCTGCGGTCCCGGAACATTGGTCATGACTCCGGAGGCCTTATTCCCAAACAACTGAGCAGCTTTTTGTGCGAGTCCCGGCGGAAGATACCCAATCGTACTCAGCAAGACAAAGTTGATATAAGGATCCGGTGATGTTTTTAAATGATCCATACGTCTTTTGACTTCCTTCAATCGAAGAACCGGATCTTCCAGATATACGGGCAAGGGAAGAAAAACCAGACTGAATTTATTACCCAGCTCGAACTCCGTACCCGGTTTGCGAATATTCACCGGAACCGTTACACGAAGATCCAGTTCATTCACAGCCACATGCCGGGTTTTAAGATATCGGCGCATCGCGCCGGTTACGGTCGCAATCAGGACATCGTTAAGGGTTGTCATGCTGATGGCTTTGCCAACGGACTTGATCTTGCTGAGTTCCATGGGGTCGGTCCAGGCAACCAGTTTTCGAACACCCAGCTTCCCCTTGAAAGGAGTATTCGGATCCGAACTCATAATCGTGTGTTTGGACAGCACTTTGGTAAAATCTGTGGGAAAGCGGCCGGTTGTCTGAACCACCTTCTTGCGATATTCGGTATTGGAAATCATTTTTTCGACTTCCCTGATCATTTTTTTACCGAACTTCTGTGTGGTTTTCAGGCTGTTTCCGATGGATCCGACCATGGCATCCATCGATAGAAAGGATCCGATATGCAACGAACGCTTTTTCAAGCGCGGCTTGCTGCTGTCCGGCCATGGTGCGTTCGGATCCGAATCTGTCGCGGAAAGCAGAACGTAGACCAGTGCAATTCCGTCTGCAATGGCATGGTGTATCCGGAAGAAAATAACGCTTCCCTCACCGTAATTTTCAATCAGATGGATCTGCCATAGCGGCTTGTTCAGATCAAGGGGCGTCATGGTCAGGTTGCTGATCATCTCCTGAAGATCTTTTTTATCGCCCGGGGAAGGCAAGGCAATTCGTTGTACATGGGATCTGGGATCATAATTCGGGTCCATCTCCCAACTCGGCAGGCCGACTCCGGATTTCGGTCTTACAACCCGCATCTGAAATCTGGGGAATGAGGCAAGGCGGCTGTCAATGGTAGCCTGAAGGCGTTTGAAATTGACGGGTTCTTTGAACTCCATGAAGGCTGTAATTACCATTAAATTGGTGGGGTCATCCATGCACAACCAAAAATTATCCGCATTTGTCATTCTTTCTGCCATTGAACGCCTCCTCGCATAGTGGGTGCCAAGTGTCTGAGAATATACGCGCTACAATATCAGATTGTACGCTTATTTCAAGGATTGGTTGTGCAAATAAAAAATAAAAAATGTAAAAACCGCTTGACATTCATAACGCATTGCGTCATATTTGTTGTCATGACGCAATGCGTTATGAATAAATACCGGATTACGAGTATAAAAGTAAAGAAAAATCTAACCATAAAACATATCAGGGGGTAAAAAAATGGCTACCAAAAAAGCGACCGGAAAAACAACCAGTAAAAAGAGTTCTCAGAAATCCAAATTCTATACCATTCGAACTGTCGAAGAGGTAAAAAGCAACCTGTCGGATACTGCCAGGGAATTCAATGAAAAATTCATTCAAAAACCAATCAAGACCGGAAAAGAATTTGTTCAGGACCTCAAGAAGAGTCCACGCAAAAAAATTGACAGTCTGATCGATGACGGCAGAGAATTCCTTGAGGATACCCGGAAGGACACCCGGAAAAAAGTTGACATCTATATGAAAGACGGAAAGTCGTTCGCCAAAAAAGCCAAGAGCAACCCGCGAAAGGCAATCAACAACCTGCTGGATGACGGGAAAGAATATTTTGAAAATGTCAAAACAGACACCCGGAAGAAAATGGAGTCCTATATTGAAGACGGAAAAGAACTCCTGCAGGGAATCGAGAAAGACACCCGGCTGATTGTTGAGGAAATAATGAAGACCGGCAAAAAAACGGTCAAAAAGATCCCGGGTAAAAAATCCATTGAAACGAAGATTGAAAAACGTGTCAAAGCCATTCCCGAGCAGCTTAATTTGCCGAGCAAACAGGATATCGAGAAATTGAGTCAAAGTATGAAGGCCCTGAGTAAAAAAGTGGAAACCTTGAGCACCCAATATGCTGCATAACCATTTCAGACAATACTGATCCTTTCCGAAATTGCCGGTTTCGGATAGAAGGTATGAAAGCTTCCTGCCATCATGAAAAAATGACGGCAGGAAGCTTTATTTATGATGAATTACAGATTACCGATGATCACTTATCATCAAGCTGAAGGAGAATACCATGATAACAATCAAGCAGTACGCCAACGGCCGCTATTATGATACGGACAACAAAAAATATGTGAAAAAGGAAGACCTGGCAAAACTGTTGGCAAAAAAATCAAAAATCAAAATTATTGACAGCAAGACTGAAAAAGATATCACCCGGAAAACGATCAGCCAGTTGCCCGAACCCCGGAAAACCGCAAAAAAGGCTGCAAGCCAAAAGACTGTTGCCGTCAAGAAGTGGGTGGATGACAATAAAAAATGGATCAGTAAAAATCTGGATACCAGAATTAACAAAATTTTAAGTGCGATGAATCTCCCTACCAAAGACCAGATCATAAAGCTGACCTCCAGCATGGACGCCCTGAATCATAAGGTGGCTGAACTGGAAAAACGTCAGGCTCAAAAAATAAAAGAAATGGGACAGAAGCACAGCCGTCAGATCAAGGAAATGGAAAAGAATCAGGAACAGCAGGTTCAGCAGATCCGGAAAGATCCGGAAACAGCAAATGAAGAACTGAGTGTTTCCGAACAAGCCCTTGAATCATAATTATCATTCGGTTCTCAAGGCAGGTCCTGCCGGTTTGGGACGATGCCTTTACCCGTCTTCCGGTAAAGCCGGCTGGAATGGGAAAAACACCGGGATAAAAACAGCCGGCTTTTTACCGTAGGGTTCACTCAAAAACAAGCGGTGAACTCTTCGGTAAACAACTTCTCTGTCAGACGTGTTCGTCCGGAAATAAACTTCCATAAAATCGCAGTCAAATAAACAATTGACAAACGTCTTTCTTGACGCAAGAATACGCCGGTCGGTTATAGAATGTCATCTCATGGGAGAAAATCGTATGCATAAGATAAAAAAATATGCCAATCGAAAAATGTATGACACCACGGATAAAAAATACATATCCATGGACAAACTTGCGAAACTGATCAAATCCGGCAAGGAAGTATCCATTATCGATAATCAGACAAGCGAAGACCTGACCACATCGATTGTGTCCCAACTGATCGCAAGAGACAGAAACAGCCAGGATAAGGTTGTATCCTCCAAGGTTTTAATGGATCTTCTCCGGAAAGGTGGCGATACCTTGAGTGATTACGCAAAAAAATATGTCTCCCTCTGGCAGGGGGCTTTAACTATGGCGGAAGATGAAGTTGATAAACTGGTTAACCTGCTGGTTAAAGACAAGGAACTTTCCAAGTCGGAAGGCCGGAATCTGAAAAACGAGATTGTCGGATATACGGAAACACTGAAAACCTGGATCCAGGATAATATTGACCGGCGGTTGAATGAAGTTCTCAGTGTGATGAACCTGGCTTCCAAAGATCAGGTGGAAGATCTGGCAGCCAGAATCGACCAGCTGAATCGAAAAGTGGAACGACTGGAGCAACCACGGAAAAAGAAAAAGCAATGACTTGATCTGTTTAACGGTGGAAACATCATTCAAATGAGTACCATCCTGTTGTCTTAAAAATGGCAAAACCCCTTGACAAGTGATCGACCCTTACCATACTATAACGCATTGCGTCATACAGTCAAATCAATCTGTAAACATCTTTGAACAGAGCTGAATGACGCCGGGAAACCGTTTATAAATTCAATATTCAAAAAAACCATCATGGATGAGTTATAATGAAAAAGTCAGTAAAAAGTGATGAATTCCTAACATTAAAACGCGCTCTGCAGGCTTTTCAATCCAATCGTCTGAACCAGACCTATGCGGATTTAAAAAACAACCCGGAATATAGCAAAATCGGGGTCTTTTTTTTCGAAAAGCTTTATGCACCGGATGATTTTTCCTTCCGGGACACCAGTATCAAACAACTCCATAAGCTGCTGAAAGGAAAAATTTATAAGGGTATCATATTGGCCGTCAGTCAAGTCATTGAATTGCATGAACTGACCGATAATCTGGACGACCGTATGGTTGAACAGATGATCAAACTCAATATCGGTCCGGATCTGACGGAAGAAGAATATGAAAGGGTATACCGTAGTCTCGACAATTATAATCAGCGTCTCTACCAGATCCGGTTAAGCACCAAAGTGACACGGACATTCCACCGGCTCAGCCAGAAATGGATTGTTGCGGTTTCCCTCAAAACCGTCCGAACTGCAGCCCACCTGATTGGGGTCGGGGGGATCATTGATTTCATTTATGAGGGGTATGAAGGATTCCGGGCGATGAAAAATATTGACCACTTTGTGGAAACCGTAGAAGAGCGGGAAATTGCACGGCATAACCGAATATGGGAGGAACAAGATACGTGATTGGATAAAATGTTGTTACCGATTTAATGTGTCTGCCACTTCAATACCGATATAAGCACTGCTCCATTTGTTAATGCGAGACCAACCGGTTCTAGGCTCAAGACCGGATCTTCGGTCTGTCGGATGCAGCCTGCGCTCCAGGAAATAGGTGTTTTTCAGTCGTAATGGACGCATCCGGCGCCGGTCAATACCGGATCGCCTGTCTTGACCGGCGCGTCTTTCCTGTGTTGACATAAAACCATTCCTCCCGTAATAATTGATGAAAAGTCCATACAGTGGTTCTTTTCAGTTAACAATGTTTACCTCAAACATCACAATTTGTCAAGTTATTAACCTGCCCTGCAAACATCAAAAAATACAAAAAACGTTATAGGGTATCCGGTTCAAGACATCTTTCTGAGGATGGCTTTGGCGGGAATCAATCCAGTGGCACCGGCGGACACTATATTTCCGGCAACTCCCGGTCCGTCTCCGGCCACATACATTCCTCTGATCCTGGTTTCCAGGTCATTGTCTGTTTTCAATTGTGTGGCAAAAAATTTAATTTCCGGAGCATACATCAGTGTCTCATCATTGGATACACCGGGAACCACGCAGTTCAGCTTGCTCAGCCCTTCGATGATGTTCGTCAGGATTCTCTCCGGAAGGGCCATGGCAATATCGCCGCATACAACGTCCGTCAGGCTGGGTTCAATATATCCCTTTTTCACCCGGTTCCAGGTGCTGCGTCTGCCCCGCTTCAGATCCCCGAAGCGTTGAAGCAGAGGTTTGCCACCGCCGATTAGGGTTGCCAGACTCCCAATGGCCTCGCCATAAGCCTGGTTATCGGTTACCGGTTCGGTTAACACAACCTTGGAAAGAAAAGCGAAATTTGTATTGTCGGACTTCTTGTTACGATAAGCATGGCCATTGACACATACAAAATTGCTGTAGCTTTCCTGCGTGACAAAACCGCCCTTGTTTGTGCAGAAGGTTCTGGTTTCATCATCGTATTTGTTGGTCTGGATAAAAAATGTGGGGTCATAAATTACATCACAGAGATCCTGCATGATATCATTATGGACTTCCACCCGGACACCCACCTCAATCCCGCGTTGACTGAGCTCAATGTTATGCCGGGAAGCCAGGTCGACGATCCAGTTTGAACCGATCCTGCCGGGTGCCAGTATTACATTTTTGGCAAAATACTCTTTCCGGTTTGTTATTAAACCTTTAACAGCATTTTTTTCCACCAGGATGTCCTTCACCTCTTCCGAGGTGTGAATCACAACTCCCTTTGATTTGATATATTCGGTCATGCCATCGATATGACCCGGCAAAAAATCACTGCCGAGATGTTTCTGCTTGATCAGCAGAAGATCAACCCCCCGGATCTTGGCCTGTTTTCGTATCTGTCTCGCCGCATCCATATCCGAAGGATAGATCGGCCCATCCATATCAAAATGGTTGAATATCTGTTCCGTTTCATCAATCAGTTGAACTGCCTCGGAAACAGGCAGAAACTGTGTCAAATCGGTTTTTCCCAGTTTATGAATGAAATTGAGTTTTCCATCGGAGAAAAGCCCTGCCCCTCCGATACCGGAAAGAATATTGCATGGCTTGCATTTCCGGCACCCCCGTGTATTGCTGATCGGACATTTCCGTTTCAGAACTCCTTTTCCTTTTTCGATCAGCAGTACGGAGCAGTCTGAATGCTCGCAAAGATAATACGCGGCAAAGAGCCCTGCCGGACCACCTCCAACAATGATCACATCATATTCTGAAGACATTCTGTTTACCATCACGTTGCATTATGATTAATGAAGGGTAATCTTTTTAGAGGTTTTTTCACTCAGCTGTTCCGCAATCGACACCATCTGAAAAAAACTCTCACTGAATTTAAGGATTGCCTCCTGGATCGCTTCATAGTCGATATGTATTTTTTCCAGTTCCTTTTCCTGCTTTAAGAAGGCAATATAGGCGGACAGTATTTTTTTATTTTCCACCGAGAGTTCCCCGATTTTCATTCTGGTTACGTACCCGCTGGACCCGTTATCCTGGATATGATCGCTTGCAGTGACAATGCCGTTTATCGTAAAAGAATCCAGAAGAATCTCCTCAGGCAATTGAATCTCGAACTCCACAAAAGATCCCTGTTGATGATGCTCATTATACAGTACGGTAGCTGTATCCTCCGTCAAATCGATCAGTTTACATCCCATTTTCATTTGATAACCCTTATTCCCAGTCCATTCATCATAATACCCCGACAGTGATAACCTTCATTTCTGCTTTAGGATACCCGTTCTTTCATGTCAAATGATATTTGGACCGTACACGGAAGAAAAACCAATAGAAGAAAGGATAGGAAATCACCGCTTAAACGGATTCGAAGGAAATCATAAAACAATAGCGATTCAGAAAAAAATGGAAAGAACAAAAACAGGCGGCAAGGTAAGCTGCCGCCTGTTTTTTCCTGTAGTATTCTGTTGAGCCGGAATCCGTTATGACCATCTGAAAATGATCACATCATTCCGTATGGTGTAAGATGCTTATATTCATGAAGTTTTGACAGAACATCCGTGATGGCCTTTTCCATTCTGTGGGCAATCAGATTTTCCGACCATCTCCTTTCCCTGCCTTCGAGAAGAAAATAACCGAAATAACCCGGATCATCATACTCACGTCTTTCCGCACCCGTATACACATTTTCAACAGAGGTATGATTTTTCAATTTCCTGTTTTGGCGTACACCCATTTCCGCACCTCCTGTTTAATTGTTTTGGTCTTTTGTTACCAAGTA
This sequence comes from Desulfobacteraceae bacterium, assembly GCA_003599865.1. Lineage (GTDB taxonomy): Bacteria > Desulfobacterota > Desulfobacteria > Desulfobacterales > SURF-7 > QZKS01. Next base: position 27,665 of record QZKS01000095.1, on the reverse strand, counting down.
ACACATAACAAGGATAACAAACTCCGTGCCATAATATTGATCATATGGATAACCTACCAGACTTGATCCCGATATCATCCATTTCAGCCTATCGAATGACAATCATCCTGCATGATCCGCCGACAAACCCTGTACAAACCATGCACATAATATGTATCAACCATAAACTTGAGACATCATCCTGTGATACGGATCTTGCATTTTCATTCCGAGTCATGGGCATACCAATGAAGCCCGTAAGACCATAACCGTTTCCAGCTTTCTTTCCATGGGTCTTTTTTCTGCTTGCAGTGAAAACTGTTCAGACGAATCAAACAGATATTGATTCATGATCGTATTGCAACTTGAACAGGGAACCCGAAACGGATGAAAAATGTGAATGCAGACTTCCGGACAAAATCGGTCGGACAGTGAAAAACCGTTGGATGATTCGTTGTATGAAAAGCATTATTGCACAAAGAGCGATAGAATTCAAATTGATTAAAAAAAATGCCCCCGCCCCTTCCGGCACGAATCTCATTCGAAAATATGAATTGCTCCGTCAATTCGATTCTATATATAGATAATATCTATAGAATCATTCCCCGCCATAGAATATATCAAATTGACTTATCCAATAAATGTTTATAACAATTTTGGTCAGTCGGATCGTTTTTGAATTCCGTTTTATAAAACAGTCAGCAGGCGGAATTCATACCATCCGATCCTATGCTTTTTAATGTGCAAAAAAACATCCAGGAGAAACCATGATAGAGATCGACGTCAAAGGCTTGGCATGCCCGGCACCGGTAATTCAAACCAAATCCATTCTGGAAAAAGAACATCCGGAGGCAGTTAACGTCATTGTCGATAATGAGGCGGCAAGTCAAAATGTCGGTCGTTTCCTGCAATCACAACAGTATAAAGTTTCTATGGAAAAACAGGGGAATGACTTTCACGTGCGGGGAGTAAGGAACCTGAACGAAACCAGCGAACCCGCGCCTCGTCAGCAACCGAAAACCGACCGCCAGAAAATCCTGATCATGATCGGTTCAGATAAAATCGGCCACGGTGATGATGACCTTGGGGAAAAGCTGATGATCAGCTTCCTGAAAACCCTGAATGAAATGGGTCCTGATCTATGGCGGCTGGTCTTTGTCAATAACGGCGTCAAGCTCACCATCGAAAACGCTGCGGTTCTGAATGACCTGAAACATCTTGAAGAGTGCGGAACGCATATCCTTGTATGCGGTACCTGTCTCAATCATTTTCATCTCCTGGAACAAAAAAGAGTCGGACAGACCACCAACATGCTGGATATCATCACCTCCATGCAACTCGCGGACAAAATAATCAATCTATAAAGCCGGACATACGCAGGACATCACCAAGAAAACAGTAGACGTCCATGCTTCCTTTCTGATACCCTGAATACCGGATAACACACTCATTTGACAATGGCGGTGAACCACTTACTGTGTTACAGCAATCCTGTTCAGGAGTTTTGGCAATGGAAATCGTAGAAGCCATCAGGACCAGAAAAAGCATCCGGAAATTCACACCCACTCCGGTTCCAAAAAAAACCATACGGGAAATCCTTGAAATCGCGAGCCGGGCACCATCTGCTGAAAATACGCAGCCATGGGAATTTATCGTTGTCTCGGGAGAAGTGCTGGATACCTTAAGACAAAAAAATGTGGAAAAGGTCAGAAACTTTGAATTCCCCCCTGAAGAAATGTCCCATCTCATGATTGAACGGCCCAAAGGCAGTGTATTTCGAAACAGACAGATTGAAATCGCAAAACAGCTTTTTTCATTGATGGAAATCCCCAGAAAAGACATGCTCAAAAGGGCGGAATGGCTGGAACGAGGATTCCGATACTTTGACGCACCGGCGGCGATCATCATTGTTGCAGAAAAAACACTGTCCATCCAAGGGACTTATCTTGATGTGGGATCCGTAACCCAGAACATATGCCTGGCTGCCCTTGCTTATGGCCTGCACACCTGCATCGAAAATCAGGGGATTACGTATTCGGACGTGATTCGAAAGGTTGCCGGAATCCCGGATTCGAAACGTCTGACGGCTGCAATCGCAATCGGATACCCGGACTGGGATTTTCCGGCAAATCAGGTCCAAAGTGAACGGGAACCCATTGATCATATCATAACCTGGCGTGGATGATAGGAAAGGAGCTCTGTATGCTGAAAGCAAAAGATATTATGACAAAAAATGTGATTACGGTTTCACCGGATATGGAAATTATCAACGCAGCCGACCTGTTGTTCCAACACCATATCAACGGCGTTCCCGTGCTGGATAAAGACGGCAAGGTAATCGGGATTCTCTGCCAGAGTGATCTGATCGCCCAGCAGAAAACCATCCCTATCCCCTCCCTGTTTACCTTTCTGGATGGTTATATCCCCTTTACATCCTTAAAAAAAGTTGAAAAAACCGTCCAGAAAATCGCGGCAACAACCGTCGCCGATGCAATGACATCTGATCCGGTGACGGTTTCCCCGGATACGGATATTGAAGAAATCGCCACATTGATGGTGGATAAAAATTTTCATTCCCTGCCGGTTGTGGAACAGGGCAATCTTGTCGGCATTATCGGTAAGGAGGATATATTGCAGACCTTGATCAGTAAAAGATGAATGGATTGATCGGTGATCCATTACAAGTTATGCTTCCCAGGGAACAATCTTGTATTTTTCCAGTTTTTTTTCATCAAGATGCCCCAGCGTAAGGACAAGCGGCTCATTTTTACGGGCAGCCAGTCTGACCCAATTTAAAATCTCCAAGGTCAGCGACTCCTCTCCAACACCCTTTTTCAGTGCCGACGAACGGAGATCGTGGTCCAGAATCCCTGAATTTACATACGTCCACATCCCTTCCTTGCCGGATATAATGCCGGTATGTCCTTGAGAGGGTGTGGAAAAAGAAAGGATCTGTCCCGGTTGAATATGGGGCAATATCTCATTGAAAATCTCATCCGTATCTTTCTCATAATCGGAAAAATTATTCATTTTTTTTACATATTGTCCGGATCCGGACACTTCAATCAACCCTTCTCCGGTCAAATAGGTATTGATGGATTCTCCTCTTTCGAGCGCCATATTCATCAATGTTTCCTTCAATCCTCCATACCCGCCATATCGGTAGCCAAGCTGCCTAAGCCCCTGAATAATGAGTTCATAACAATTCACCTGGTCATATTCCATTCCCACATTCCGCTTTACTGCCTGCATGAATTTTTCGGAAAAAGAATCCGGTTCAATTACTGTCTTTTCAGAAGCATTTTCGGTATCATGATCCCAGAATAAACCAAGGTCACTTTCATGAATATATATTTTGGTGCCTTCTTTAATTCTCGTATATGATTTATTGCTATTTTGTTCGGAGTGAATAATCTTCCAGCACGATTTCCGGTAATCCGGATGCTCCATCAACAAATGGGAAACAGTAGGATGCCTGCCGGAGATTTCGCCAAGGAGAACAATACCGTTACTCTTCACTTTTTCATTCAAAATGCCCTGAAAAACACCTTTTTGAGCCCGATGCCCCCTCCGGATCACACCTGCTTTTCCGTAGATCCCTTTTATCGTATCCGTGTCCATCATTTCATGCCTGTTGCTGTTATATGAATGGTTTCATCAAAATATATGCCTTAGAAAATGGAAACGTCCTTTTCAAAAACAGCGGCCTGACCAGCCCTGCTGCCATGGGAAGGCCGGACAAAAAAAGCTTTTATTCAAACATTCATGGAATTGAACACCGATTCCATAGCGACATGTCTCATCGAGTTCCCGACACCATTTTACCCTTCCCCGAAGGATCTTGTAAGCTTCCGGACTGAATTCCATATCCGGTTCATGATTCGGCATTTTGATGCAGACGTCAAAACCCGGTTGCAGCGCATTGTCCGCTTCAAAACAGATTCCATTGACACAGCAGTTGACCATTCTGGCCTTGTTATAATCGCCGTTCCTGCTATCCGAAAACATCAGGTCTGCCTCATAGTAGCTTCGAGCAAAATTTCGATTGGTTGATACATTCATTTTGTACCTCCTTGTGTAAGGTGTCCTCCGGGAATGGAGGAAACAGGCACTTCTGAAAAAATGTTACACTTCACTCGAAATAATGGATCCGGGCGATATGAGAACAACGCGAAGGAACTGAGGACAGGATCTGCGATCATGAATCTGTCGTTGCGGATTCTTGTCGAATTGCCGTTAACAATCAGAACAGGAATATTTTAATTCGGGTCGGCCTGGAAGTCAACGATGAATTCGACACCCCGCCAAATTGGAGCTGTTAAAATAAGATAAAACGTTTATCCTGCAAATAGCCGCTGTCTTGTTTTGGAATGAAACAGGACAGCTTTGAAAGCTGATGGGAAGTCAGTTTCTCAAATTGCAATCCACAACGCTTGAAAGAAGTCTTGTCCAATGATTCGTTCAGGTGAACATTGACATCCGAGACAATGCTTACCGGAAGGTTATCAATATAAAGATCATCATCTGCCAGCAGGATATCAACCGCAATGTTTTTGGAAAATCCCTTACCACTGATATAATAAAAAGAGATCCCCCCCAGACTCATATCCGCTATTTGCCCTAACTTAAAACAGGGATTCTTGACAATGGCAAATGCATCTGCCGGAACTTTAAATCTTTTGTGCTTTCGACGATCAACCAATTTCTTGCTTTTTTTCATGTTCATGCTTCCTCCTAGTTGATATGTGAGAACCTTCTCAAAATGGGCAAACAGGAACTGCCCCCAGACAACAGGTTGAAACGCATCATTAGACAAAAATGCCGAACTGCATTTTTTTATATGGTTAGATTTTACAGCAATTGAATTTCTGATGGAGTGCGGTTTTTTAACAGGACCGATATTATTCTATTTTTGACGATAATTCAAGTGAAAAAAAAGGAAGGCCCTGTCGATAAGAATGATCGGCCGTTAAAATGGCCACAGACAGCAGCGGCATCTTTCTTTTAATCGTTTTTCACAGGAGGCCAGTTGTGAAGCATAAATAGCAGCCTTTTGCTTTACACCTCTCGCAGTCGCTTTCAGGTTGTTTTTCTTTTGATGGGTTTTTCGCAAAAAACCATTCTGCCCTTCATGATAGGCAAGGTACATATTGTAGGCATCATTTACAGCAATTTTGCACTGCTGATGACTCTTCAGACAATACCACCCGATAAAATCAATCGCATCACCGAAATCATCCCGATCCGCACCCCAGTTTCCTGTCTCCTGTTTGTATTTTTTCCAGGTCCCGTCAAGAGCCTGAGAGTACCCGTAAGCACTTGACGGCCGGGGCCCGGGGAAAAAAAACAAACAAGTGGTTCGGGGGGGCTTTGCATCAGACTGATACTTTGATTCCTGATACATGATCGCCATTAAAACGGGAATCGGAATACGCCATCTGGCAAACGCTTTTTCAGCTGTTTTATACCAGTATTCGTTTTCCCCAAAAATCGTGCAGATATTGTCCGGATTGGCCGGTTTATAATTCCACCCTGCACATCCTCCCAAGCATGAAAAACAAGCAATCAATATGCTTATCCTGAAAAAAACGGCATGACTGAAGGCGTTGGTCCATACCCGCCTGCCAATGTTTTCAGTGACGACCGGTTTCATCCACTGGTAAAAATACACGAAAAACCGTACCTGTTTTCTTATTGCTTTCCCATTCGATACAACCATTGAGGGCATCGACAATGCTTTGCACTATCGCAAGACCCATTCCGCATCCTGCTCCGGCATGGGTTGTGGTGAAGTAGGGATCAAAAATCCGGTCTCCGATCTCTTCATCGATTCCCTTTCCAGTATCCGAAACCGTAAGGCAGAAATGCGGTCCGGCATTTAGAGAACTGTTCGCATGTTTCTCTCCGATGTCAACTCTTTCAAGAGTAACCGATAGCAGCCCTCCTTTCTCAAGCATCGCATTACAGGCATTGGTGCAGAGGTTGATCACAATTTGCTGAATCTGTTTTGGATTTGCAAAAACACACGCCGTATCCGCCATGATGGATTCCTGCAGGGTGATTTGTTTTGGCAAGGATTTTTGAAATCGATTCAGAATATCCTTTACAGAACCTCCCATCTGAAAGCTTTTTCGTTCCAGTTCTTTCTGCCTGCTGAAGACCTGCAGATCATTAACAAGATCTTTCGCTCTTTCGACAGCTTCCATTGCATGCTTCAGATTTTTCTTAATGGGCGAATCCTTTGGGCTGTCAAGCAATGCTATCTCGACATATCCCATAATGGCTGCAAGAATCTCATTAAAATCCTGTGCAATACCGGATGCCAGGGTATCTAATGCCAAGACCTTCCGTTCGACGGAAACTTTCTGAGTTTGTTTTTTCTGCAATTTACCTCCTCATGCCTTTTCACCGTCAGGCTTTCCGGATGTGACCTTATGCCGGCTTGCCGATCATTTGCTCAACCCCGGAATTCAATTCCGTATGAGCACAACTTGGGTGGCCCTATTACCGGAAGGCGTCACCCATGAATTGATTCACACATTGGTATGGGATTATGGATATCATCTATATACCAATCGTATCCATTATTCAAGTAACTAGTGTTTGAATATAAAGGTAATTCATATGCCATGTCCCCTTGTGGAAATTATTCTCCGGTAAAGGCCGGGTTTCTTTTTTGCAGCATGGCATTCACGGCTTCCATATGATCTTTTGTGTGATGGCACAATGCCTGGAAAGAAGCGGACTGTTCCAGCAGATGGGGCAGCGTCAGATATTGCCCCATATACAAAAGTCGTTTGGCCATTCGAAGCGCTTCGGGAGGTTTGGAGGCAATTTTTTGTGCCAATTCCATTGCTGTTTCCATGAGAAGTTCATGCCTGACACAATAATTGACAAGACCCAGATCAAGGGCATCCCTCCCCTTGATCAATTCCCCGGTAAACGTCATTTCACAGGCCTTTGCCATTCCGACGGCCCTTGGCAGAAAATACGCCCCGCCATCACCGGGGATCAGGCCAAGATTCAGGAAAGTTTCTCCAAAAAGCGCTTTTTCCGATGCGACCCGCATATCGCACATTAACGCTAGGTCACATCCGGCTCCGATGGCGGCTCCATTTACAGCGGCGATTGTCGGTACTTCAACTGCATGAACCGCAAGGGGAATCCGCTGCACATTTTTTCTGTAATTCTCCATGATCTTTACAGGAGAGCCTTGAAACATGCTTCCTTTGGCAGCCATGTCCTTGATATTTCCTCCGGCAGAAAATGCCGGATCTTTTCCGGTGATGATCAGTACCTTGATATGGGAATCCTGATTGATCCTGTTACAGACCATCTCGAGCTCGGCGATCATCTCGGCACTGGTGATCACATTACGGATCTCCGGCCGGTTCAATGTCAAAATCGCAATTCCCTTGTCCTCGGTAAACAGTATTTCTCTAAAAGCTGTAGATATTTCCATGACCTTTTCTCCAATCTGTTCAAGTTAAAAATAATATTAGGGTTCCACTGTTTTTCCACAAATAAACAATCATTGATTCACTCCCCGATAATTTTAACAAGGACTCTTTTCCGCCTTCTGCCGTCAAACTCACCATAAAAAATCTGTTCCCATGTCCCAAAATCAAGATTTCCATCGGTTATGGCAACCACGACTTCACGGCCCATGATTTGTCTTTTCATGTGGGCATCCGCATTATCCTCCCCCACATTATGCCGATATTGAGACACCGGCTCATGAGGAGCGATCTTTTCCAGCCAGACTTCATAATCATGGTGCAGTCCGGACTCATCATCATTAATGAAAACCGATGCGGTAATATGCATGGCATTGACCAGAACCAGCCCTTCCTTCACCCGGCTTTCCTTGATACATTCTTCCACATCCCGTGTAATATTGATAAAAGCACGCCGGGTCGGGATCTGAAACCAAAGCTCTTTCCGATAGCTTCTCATGTTACCTCCATGGCAGATTGTAAAATGGCTCTTGAAATTCTGTTCAATGAGCCCTATGCTGAATGCTGTTTAATATTCAAAAAAAGGATGTGATATTCACACTATCCTTCATGGCAGGGTTGTGAATATCTGAAAATTTTGTTAACCCGGAATACAGTGTTATATATAAGCCAGGAATGCTGGAAAAAGCAACTTGCCCGACTGGAGGATCCACAGGAATGAAAATCATAAACAGTATTGTAGCCGGAATGATCGTTGTGTTCTTAACGGCAGGATTTGTCTATTCAAAAGAAAAAAAAGTGATCACCGAAGGAATCAGCGTATCGTCAAAGGCCGATGCCATCCGACAGGCACAGCGCGCAGCCGTTGAAGAAGGCGTCGGTGTGTTTATTCAATCGGAAACCGAATCTTCAAACTATGTCCTTCAAAAAGACAAAATTCTGGCCAGAACCAGCGGCTATGTGACCAGCTATAAAATTCTGGAAGAAACCAGCAAAAAGAATGATTACTTTGTAAAAATCGAAGCAACCGTTTCATTGGATAAAATCAAAGATGACCTTATGGCCATGAAAATCCTCCTGGAAAGCATGGAGCGTCCCAAGCTCATGGTGCTGATTGAAGAAGATTATATTGATATGACAAAGCCGATGATGCGGATTGCGGAAACAGAACTGAATTCACAGCTTGCCGCCAAAGGATTTGAGCTGGTTGACAAAGCCCAGGTGGAAGAAGTGAAAGAACAGAACAAGGCCCGGCAGGCGCTGGCAGGTAACGTCGACGCGGCATCCAGCCTGGGCTTGCTGTTCGGCGCGCAATATGTAATCGTTGGGAAAGCCGTAGCCCAGGATGTCGGAGAAGCGGTTGCCGGTACCGGCCTGAGATCGATACAGGCCAGTCTGCAATTAAAAGTCGTTCAATCACAAAGCGGTCTGCTTTTGGGTTCGGTCGTCAAAAACGGGGTGGCAGCCCATATCAGCCCCCTGACCGGTGCAACCGTTGCCTTCAAGAATACGGTTAAGAAGGCAACCGATGGATATATCGTTGATGCCGTCACCAATTCCTTTCAGGATTACCTGAACAATGGCGCCCCGTTAAAGCTCCACATATCGGGCGTTAAGTCCTTTCAACAGTATAAAGCGGTTGCGAATGAAATTGAAACCATGAAAGCGGTTGTTTCCAGCAAGAAAGAGGGCTGGAACAAAGCAGGAGGGCTGCTGATTCTGGACCTTCGATTTAAAGGAACCAGTGAAGAACTGGCGGAACAGATTGATGGCCGCAAATTCGGAAAAAACCGGATCGAGGTGGTTGATTTTGCTCCGGACCGTGTGGATTGTGCATTCCGGTAATGATATTATTCATCCGGCTTCAGATGGTCCGGAACGATCACCATATTCAGCAGCAAGGGTTTCAAAAAAGACCACCGGATGCCGATCTTATAGTTTTCTTCCAGATCACGGACCGCATCCCAGCAGTTATGGCAAGGGGTTATAACCAGTTTTGCGCCTGTTTCCAGGATCTGGTCCCGTTTCACCTTCTGGCCGGTATTTCGCTGTTCACGGTAACGACCGATGCCGTTCAGGCCCCCGCCGCCGCCGCAGCAGAAATTGTGTTCACCGCAGGGTTTCATCTCCCGGAAATCCTCGGCAATATAACTCATGATATCCCGCGCATCTTTCCGCAACCCTGCGTTCCGGATATAATTGCATGAATCCTGATAGGTTACGGGCTCCTTAATTTTTTTGGCCGGGTCGATTTTCAGCTTGCCGGTTCGCAAGGCATCGGCAACCCATTCCACATAATGCAATGTTTCAACAGGAGGCTTGCCGGATGCGCGTCCGGTCCAATACGGTCCTTCGATTACGGTTGCCCGGTAAGCATGACCGCATTCCGTCACAACCATCCTCTTGGGTTTCAGCCTTTCAATGGCATCATAGACCGATTCCACCTGAAGCCGGCTTCCTTCCCAGTCGCCCGCAAACATGGCAAGACTGGTTTCTTCCCATCCATCACTGGGTACTGTCCAGTTTTCTCCGGCAATATGAAAAAGAATCGCTGCCTCGCCAAGATCCTCCGGATAATGTTTTGGTTCCCGTGCATTCACCGTATAAATAATATCGGCGTTTTCCTTATCAATGGGGATCTCCAGTTTCGGCCACTCATCCTCATTTTCCTCAACCATCCATTTACAGGTATCAACCCAGTCTTCTGTTGTGATGTCCATCTGTGCCCGATAGATTCGATGCATGCCGGACCCGATTTTCATTTCCCAGGGAACAAAACCCTGCGTAAAACAAAGCCCTCTCACATAACTGAACATAACACCCATATCGATACCGAACGGGCAATATGTCCCGCAGCGGTTACAGCAGGTGCATTTTCCCCAGGCAGTGTCCATGACATAGCGCATGAAGGCATTATCCACATCCCCTTTCCGCTTCACGATTTCCCCGAGGGTCGACTGAATTTTATAGGAAGGTACCTGCCTGGGATCTTTGTTATTGGAAAGGTAGAAAAAACAACTGTCGGCACACAATCCGCAATGGGCACATATTTCCAGCCAGGTACGCATGCGGGACTTGAGTGTCTTCCGGATATTGGCCCACAATGCATTGCGGTCGATCTCCAGTTTTTCCATTTCCTGATAATATACGGTTCCCCGGGTATCTGCCAGGAGTGCATGAAGCTGTTCCTTGGTGTTCACAGGTTGTTTGTTGCAGAGTGTTCCTTCAGGCATATTCATTTCCTTGTTATCCAAAAAATTTAATCCGCTACCATGTTATTCCGCCGCCCTTCATTCCGCCGCGTTTGATGCCGAAATCCATGCCAAGCTGCGCGCGTGACATAAAGAAAAGGATAATATGGGAAAGTTTTGTAAAGGGTACGGCAATCAGCCAGATTTCACCGCTGATGATGTGTGCAATCAGCCAGAAGTTATATGATGAAACCTGATGATGAGCCAGAAAACCGGTCAGAAATGGAAGAATGGAAATACAGAGCAGTAAAACATCATAAGGGGTTGTCAGAATCCGTACTTCCGGCAATGCCGCTCTTCTCAATAAAAGAAACAGCGCGGATACCAGCACGGCTATCGTCAGGATATCCGCAGTCGTTTCCGAAATGGTGAAAAAGCCGACCCCCCATCTTTCCTGAAGCAGGATATTATGACCCAGAAGAAAAACCGGCGTGACCAGCAGGCCGATATGAAACGTGAATACAAGAACTGTAAACCCCGGGTTGTTTCTCCAGCTTTGGGAACCAAACGGCATCAGCCAGAAAAAGATCGATTTGACCGCTCCCTTGATTCCATATGAAACATTTCTGGTATAGGTAACCCTGTCCAGTTTCCAGTCAAGACCTCTGATATATAAAATGGATCGAACCAGTATACCGATAAAAAAAATCAGAAATGAAAGCCAGGCCAATGGACCGGTTACAATATCATACATATGGATCTCCCCGGGAATGGTTGTTGTGAAGGAAAATCGGGATTATTCATGATCATCATCCCTTGCCGTTAAAAAAAGCCAGAATCCCAATATTCCCAACAGCGAAACAAGCATCAGGAAATACGTTACGCTTTCGGAATGCAGCATGAAAGTATGCAGTGTATAAAAGGTCTCGTTCATTTGATTAATGTCCCCCTCCCTGGTAATCCGGGTGTTCATAAAGAATGGGCATCCGGGTTACGATAAAACGGTAAAACAGAATAATGAGTGTAACGATAAAAACGGAGATGCCGATCTCCATCCAATGAGGGACATATCGATCCGCGGCCGGCAGGTGCCAGTTGAATGCAATAACAGATATGTTGAGCCGGTTGATCACAATTCCAAGAACAGTCCATGCAGCGGTATAGCGGATCCATTTTACGTTTTTATCTCTGACACCGACTGCATACAGAAAACATGGAAGGGCCACAAATCCGATGATCTCGACCAGAAACCATATTCCATAAGGTGTGGTTAAAAGATCCCAATGATTGCCGGCAGCAACGCCGATGATTTTAATGGTAAAATAGCCGGCCAGCACAAGGGAGGCTGCCTTACCGAATCCGATGGTCAGGGAATCGGATTCGGTAAGGTGTGTTTCATCCATTTTTTCATGAAATGCATGATGAGAAAGCATCCCCTCGAACATGACCATGGAGAGTCCTGCGATGATGCTGGAAACAAAAAAGAAAACCGGCAGGTAGGGTGAATACCATAAGGGATGAAGCTTGGACGGCGCGATCAAAAACAGCGCACCAAGAGAAGACTGATGAAGGGTGGAAAGCACCACACCTAAAATGGTTAGAACCATGGTCAGCCGGACGGCAAGATTCCGTGTTTTTTTAAAGCCCAGCCACTCCAGAGGAGCCGGTGAGAACTCCAGAAACAGAACCGTCAGGTACAAGGCCACACACAGGCCGACTTCGAACAGCAAAGACGTCGTCCCCCACCCCATGATAAAGGGATAAGGCAGTCTCCATGGTCTTCCCAGATCATAATGAAGGGCGACCACAACAAAGAGATAACCTAAAAAGCCGGTCAGTACCGCAGGCCGGACCGCGAAATGATATCTCTTCATACCAAAAATATAAACCGCTGCCGATGTGACATATCCGCCTGCAGCAAGGGCAACGCCCACCAGGAGATCAAAACCGATCCAGATGCCCCAGGGATGATAATCGGACAGATTGGTCGCAGCCCCCAGGCCCTTTGTAAATCTCAGAACCGTAATCATCAGGCCGACCAGAACAATCATTCCGGTAATCACGTTAAAGGGGGTGATAAGGGTTCTTTTCACTGTGCTCGTTTCTCCGGACATCAGGAGTCCTCCTCTGATCGCATCGTATCATCCGTAGTATGTACTTTCTTGTTATCCGGCTCAGGGGAATCGGCGGCATCCTCTTCCTTCTTTGCGGCGGCTTTCTCCAGTGCTTCCCGGATCGCTTTTTCCTTCCGTTTTTCTGCTGCTTCCAGGGCCTTCTCCTTGTCAAGCCTTTCCTTCTCAATTGCAGCAGCCAGTTTCTTTGCGGCTTCGCTGTTGGCACGTTTCAATGTGTCCGAAACAGCCGCCGCCTTTTCATTGGATGCAATTTTTTCCTTTCTTTTTGTCATTCCGTATATACCGGTTAACAAAACCGGCCAAAGACCGACAACCATTGGAACGATGCCGAGTGCACCGGACGTGAGTTCCGGTGCCGGCTTAATGCCTAAATCCTCACGCATCCCGATCTCATGAAACGGCACACCTGAAAGATAAAGCCAGCTTGTCCCCCCCATTTCATTCTCTCCGTAAATATGATCGACATATCGATCCGGATAGTTGAGGATCCGTTCCCTGGCCATCTTAATAAGGTCTTTCCGGCTCCCGAATGTCAAAGCTTCCGTCGGACAGACGGATACGCATCCGGGCAGTTTTCCTTCTTCGATTCGAGGAGCACACATGGTACATTTCATGATCCGGGGCGTTAACGGTTCATCATACTCATAGGTTGGAATATCAAACGGGCACGCAATCATGCAATAACGGCAGCCCACACACACATCCGGATCATAGGTAACCGGTCCGACGGGTGTCTTTGTAAATGCTCTGACAAAGCATACGGACGCGCATGCCGGCTCCAGGCAGTGATTGCATTGAATTTTTCGAAAAACCGGCTTTTCCGGTTTTGAGGTATTGCTGTATTGATTGACAACCGTAAAAGACTTGCTTGTCGTTCTTCTGTTTTCTTCCAGAACAGTCAGATCGGAAAATGGTTGATCCGGTCCCGGCAGTGCATTCACCTTATTGCAGGAATCCTCACAGGATCGGCAGCCGATGCATCTTGTGATATCATGCAACACAGCCTTGCTGTCGGGAAAGCCGGTGAATTGACCGGTAGATGAAGCAGCGGCAGATTTGCCGACCGTGGCAGCCATTCCCGCCGCCCCCATCCACCCTAAAAACTTCCTTCGTGATATGCCCATTTCATACCCCTAATCGTTTATCCGGTTCGACTCTTTTGGTTACTATGAATATTTCCGCAGTTTTTATTTCTTTTCATGGCATCCGGTACAGCCGGTCAGCTTTGTTAACCCCATGTTACGGTGGCACTCCATACATTGAAGATGATAAGCAGCCATCAGATGGGGTCTGGATATAAGTTTGTTTTCGGCTGTCTGTTTGCCGTGACAGCTTCCGCATTTCGGCGGCTGCAAGGAAGCCGGACTGTTATGGTGACATCCCTGACAAATGGTATCTTCGCTTTTATGGAAATAACCGGCAAGCCTGTCATCTTTTATACCCTCCATCAGGGCATGAACCATTTTCCGGTGCTGCATTTCAACGGGTTTATACTGATCTGAAAAATGGTCTATCATCACCTTGTCCGGAATATCCTTGTCTGCATGTGTTTTGGTAACGGGAACCCTTTTTTCGAGAATGCGCGCAGCTGCCTCATGGGTGTAAGCGGATGGATCCTTTTCATTCGCACCGGATAAGGTGTGCTGGTGACAGGATTGACAGGCGGTTACATCCATGGTGCCCATGTTCCGGGGAAAAGCATGGCAGCCGGCACACTCTATGGCTTGCTGACGGTTTCGATGACACCCCATACAACTGGATTGATTCTCCGGTTTGTGCATGGCCTGCTCCAGTTTCACAAAATTTCCCGTCTTGTCTCCCTTGATCGTGTGACAGGAACTGCATGCATCGAGATTCTTGTGATGGCACTGAATGCAGGTATCATTGGCTGCTTCATGTGACAGGTGATCAAACGCCACCCGGCTCATTCTTCCATCCTTGTCGTCTTTACCTTTTTTAATGAACACTTTGTCCGGCTGATTTCGGTCCAATCTTGGAACCTCGTCCATTTTCTCAATCTGTTTCCGCGTTGCCGAATCATGGCATCCATAGCAGGTGACGGGCCCGGTTTTTTTCTGTTGTTCAATGGTTTTCCGATGGCAATCGATACAGGCGACATGAGATGCTGCCGGCATGGGCAATATCTTTTTTTCGGAATTGTCCGTATGACAATACCGGCATGAGCCTTCCTTCCCTTTGACATAGATCAGCTTTTTTTCTTTCTCGCTGTATTCATGGTGGCAGGCATCGCATTTATTATCCTGAGCACGTGAATGCCGGAAATGAAGAGATTTATCAAATTGCATGGGTGTTCGGGAAGAGGGTATTTCCGTTTTCAGATGGCATCCCCCGCATTCCCTTGGTCCGCTGGTCAACCTTGCGGCGGCGGTTTCATTGTGACATCCGATGCAGGCGGAATGGAAAAGATCCATCAGGTCTTTTTTGTTTATTTCCGTTGTGTGTTTGAATTTCAGAGACATCCGGTTGTTGTCCTGCAGATGACATGCGGAACAGTCTTTATCCTGTTTTTTAAGTGCTTCGGTATGCGCATCGTGGGGGAATGGAACAACAGGACGCTCAAGAGCCCCGTATTGTTTCATGGAATCGATGAATATGAGATCGGATCTTGCCGGTTCTTTGACCGATAGATCCTTTTCATCCGCTGTTGCAAATGTTCCGTATACACTCGAAATGAAAACGATTAATAATATCAGTCTTTTTAACAACGGTTTTCGATTCTTCATGTTCCATTCCTGTAGAAGTGATATTGTCAATCCTATTTTTATGATCAATGATTCGATCTTCAAAAATGATATTTTGGAAATTTTTTATTATTTACTATAAAATTTCATGATTTGGAAGGGAAAAGGGATTCTTTTCTTTTGATAAAATTTTCAGTATAGTGTTCCCCTGTTTTTGGATATCAATAAATGTCATCAATACGGCTGAAAACGAAATATGACCGTTCATCCCTTGTCCGATATAGACAAAAGCATAAAATCATTTGAGACAAAAATTCCGCTGATGCTATGCAAGGACAGGCCTCATGTGATTCGGGGAATCGCCCGCATCCGTTCCGCCCAAAAATCCTTGCCGGAAAATGAAATCTCCAAGATGCTTGCCGGGGTTCGAAACCGGATCACCCATTCGGTAAAGATCGTGCAGGATCGCATTGCCGCGATGCCGAATATCTCTGTTTCTCATTCCCTGCCGATTGCCGCCCATCAGGATGAAATCATTCATGCCCTTCAGGAAAATCAGGTATTGATCGTTTCCGGTGAAACCGGTTCGGGGAAAACCACTCAGATTCCGAAATATTGTCTTGCAGCCGGAAGGGGGCTGTACGGAAAAATCGGATGCACCCAGCCGAGACGCATCGCCGCCGTATCCGTGGCAGCGCGTATTGCCGAAGAAATGGGAGAGGATGTCGGAAATTCGGTTGGGTATAAAATACGGTTTCAAGACCATGCGGCCAAAAACGGTTTTATCAAGATCATGACCGACGGAATCCTTTTGACGGAAGCCCAGAATGATCGATTTCTGAATGAATATGACACGATTATTGTGGATGAGGCCCATGAGAGAAGTTTAAATATCGATTTTATTCTCGGCATACTGAAAACCCTTCTCCGAAAACGAAACGATTTAAAACTGATCATCACCTCTGCGACCATTGATACGGAAAAGTTTTCCAGGGCATTTGACAATGCACCGATCATTTCCGTTTCCGGAAAAATCTTTCCGGTGGAAGTCCAATACATGGCAGATGGAATGGAAAATCCAAAAGAAGATGAACACTACACGGAAATGGCCGTGAAAGCCATTGACCGTATCCAGCAGAGAAATCCTTTTGGAGACATTCTTGTTTTTATGCCGACCGAACAGGATATTCGCGAGACATGCGAAATGATACAGGGAAGAGATTATTACGGGGTAACCGTGCTGCCTCTTTTTGCCAGGTTGTCTGAAAAAGAGCAGCGAAAGATATTTCAGAAAACAACCGGACGAAAAATCATCGTATCCACCAATGTAGCAGAGACATCACTGACGATCCCGGGAATCCGGTATGTGGTCGATACCGGCCTTGCCAGAATATCCCACTACTCCCCGCGGTCAAGGACAACATCCCTTCCCATTGTACCAATTTCCCGAAGCAGTGCGGACCAGAGAAAAGGTCGCTGCGGTAGAATGGAAAATGGTGTCTGTATCCGTTTATATTCGGAAGAGGATTATGAAGCCCGTGAGCTTTTCACATTACCGGAAATAAAACGGGCCAATCTTGCGGAAGTCATTCTACGCATGATTTCACTCAATCTGGGTGACATCTCCACATTTCCCCTGATTGACCGCCCGTCAGAATCCAGTATAAAAGACGGATACAATCTGCTCTTTGAACTGGATGCCATTTCCATGAAAAAAGGAGAAAAAGATGCAAAATACCGCTTGACTGAAAAAGGAAAGACAATGGCAAAAATGCCGCTGGATCCGCGCCTCTCTTCCATGCTGATCCAGGCCCATCAGTATGATTGCCTGAAAGAGATCACTATCATTGCATCCGCCCTGAGCATTCAGGACCCGCGGGAGAGACCTTCCGACAACCCCCTTGAAGCAGATCAGGCACAGGCATGCTTTTCCGATCCGCTATCCGATTTCATATCCATTCTGAATATCTGGAATGCGGTTGAAAAAGCCATTGCGGAACAGAAATCCGGCGGCAGGATAAAACAGTTCTGCAAGAATCACTTTTTGTCTTTTCGAAGAATCCGGGAATGGCGAGATATCTGCCACCAGATTCATCTCATATTAAACGAACTCCATATGACGGATCAAAAAATCCGTCCGCCTGTTAGTGCATCGAGAAATAAAAAGGAGGAGTTTTCCCCTTTATATACCGCCATTCACAAATCGGTTCTGAGCGGTTTTCTATCCAATATCGCCATCAAAAAAGAAAAAAATGTGTATAAGGCGACCAAAGATAAGGAAGTCATGCTGTTTCCGGGTTCCTCGATCTATAGTCAGGGCAGACAATGGATTGTCGCTGCTGAGATGGTTGAGACATCCCGGCTGTTTGCCAGAACAGCCGGTGCCATTGACAGTGACTGGCTGGAAGAAATCGGAAAATCACGCTGCAAGAGCTCCTATTCAAACCCGCATTGGGAAAGATCCAGAGGAGCCGTCGTTGCCAATGAACAGGTCAGTTTATTCGGACTCATCATTGTTCCGCAAAGAACCGTCTACTATGGCCGGATCCATCCGGAAGAAGCCTCGGATATCTTTATCCGGGAAGCACTGATGGGAGATGATCTGAAAGTCCCGTTTTCTTTTATGGACCACAACAGAACCGAGCTTGAAGAAATCAAAAAGATAGAAGCGCGTCTCAGACGAAGGGATATCCTGATCGATGAAACCGATCTGTTTTTATTCTATAAAGAAAGACTCCCCGGAATCTGTGATCTGAAGGCATTGGAATCCTTGATCAAAAAAAGAGGAAGTGACTCTTTTCTGCGGATGAACCGCGAGCATCTGTATAAATATCTGCCCGAACAATCCGAGCTTGACCTGTTTCCGGAAGCCATCGATATTGGTGAGAACCGGTATGAATGCTCTTATGCTTTCAGACCCGGCAAAAATGATGACGGAATCACCATCCGGATTCCCTCCTCCCAATCCTCTTCCCTGCCGGTAGAGCCGCTGGATTGGATGGTGCCCGGTCTTTTCCGGGAAAAAATCAATATCATGATGAAAAGCCTCCCGAAGGAATACCGCAAGCAGCTGGTACCGGTAGCGGCAACCGTTGAAACAATCCTCAAGGAGATGCCCCATGAAAAAAACGGCAACCTGGCCAACAGCCTCAGCCGGTTTATCTATCACAGAATGGGAATTGACATACCGGCAAGCGCCTGGTCGGAGAAGGATCTTCCGGATCATCTGAAAATGAGAATTGCCATCACCGGTATAAACGGCAAAGTGATATCGTGCAGCAGGGACAAATCGATATTGAAATCGGAAAAAAATACGGAACCTGCAACATCAGATGAATTCCGCAAGGCAAAACAACGATGGGAAAAAACAGATCTGACAGCCTGGAATTTTGATGATCTGCCGGATAGCATCCCTCTTTCGGATCAGCCCGGCAGCCTTCAGGTCATCTATCCCGGTCTTTCCCTTGAAGGAGGAAGCATTTGTCTCCGATTGTTTCCGGATGAGAAAAAAGCTGTTATATCTCACAAATCCGGTATCAAAGCCTTATTCATGCTTCACCTGAAAAAGGATTTTGCGTTTCTGAAAAAGCATTTGCAGCTTTCAGGTGATGCCCGGCGGCAATCCACATATTTTGGCGGCCCGGACCAACTGAAGGAAAATATGTTCGACAAAATAACCAATACATTGTGTGCTAAAAACATACGAACCCGGCAGGACTTTCTGCGGGAAGCCGAATCCATTTCCAAAACCATCCTGCCGAATGGCAGTATCCTTCTGAATCATGTTGTTACCGTATTGTCCGCATACCACGATACCCGGTCGAGTTTATATGATATCGAAAACAACAACACCGGAAAGCACCTGCATCCGCTGGCTCAATCACTCCGGAAAGAGCTGACAGGCCTTGTGCCGGATCGCTTTATCACCATCTATGATGCGGAAAAGATGTCCGCCCTGCCGAGATATCTGAGTGCCATCCGCCTCCGGGTGCAGCGGGCTTGTGTCGATTTTGAAAAAGACCGGAAAAAAGCCGGAGAAGTTCAAAAATATGATGATTATTTGAATGAATTCCTTGCCAAACTGGATCCGGAAGATTCCGATGAAAAAAGAAAAGAAATCGAAAATTTTTTCTGGCTGCTGCAGGAGTATAAGGTTTCTGTTTTTGCCCAGGAATTGAAAACCCCGTTTCCCGTATCCGCCAAAAAACTGGATCTTAAAATCAATGAAATCAAAAGAATCCGGTGAGTAAAATCATTTGCCCGGTTCGGTGACGGTTTTTGCGAGTGCGCCCTTTTTTGCGAGACTCCGGATATGGGCTGCTTCTTCCGCCTTTCCCCTTTTCATGCACCCATTTGCATATATCTCTATTTTCTGATTCAGTACGTCAACGGTTTTACGAAATTGAACCGGAGACAGATTCCCGGATTCCAACAGTCGGTGCAGAGAAAAAATCCGGTAGCGATCCAGACCCGGTGACCGGGATAGCTGATCTTCATGCCCGCCGCGCTTAATGACCAGCGGATGCGGAATCAACGGAACCGGATACCGGCATCCAATGCGAAGCCAGAGGTCATAATCCTCGCAGGCAGGCAGGCTCTCGTCAAATCCCCCCATCAGACCGAAAAAATCTTTTTTCATCATCACTGCGGAAGGACTCACCAGACAGAGAAACAGGGACGGCAGGAAGATATCTCCGGACGGTTTTTTATGATATGTCTTCGGGTGGATGCGAATCCCGTTTCGAATCCAGATTTCATCTGTCTGGCTGACCAGCGTGTCCGGATTTGAGGAAAAAAACCCAACCTGGATTTCCAGCTTATTGGGCAGCCACAAATCATCAGAATCCAGAAATGCAATCAGTTCGCCTTTTGCCGCATCCACACCATGATTTCGCGCAGCGCTAACCCCTGCATTGTTCTGACGGATCACCGTAATTTCATCCTGAAATTCACTCAATATGGCCTGCGTGTTATCTGTGGAACCGTCATCCACGACAATCAATTCATAATCCGGAAAGGTCTGGGCAAGAACCGACCGGATCGCTTCTTTTACAATCCATGCCCGGTTATAGGTCGGAATGATTACGCTGACAACCGGCTTTTGGTCAAGCTTTTTCATGCAGAAGTGATTTGCATTTCCCGGTGATTTCCGTTTCCGACTTCCACACGATTCCGTCCGTTTGTCTTGGCAAGATACAGGGCGGAATCTGCTGCATTCAAGGTTTCTTCAATGGTTTCTCCATGCAGTGGAAAGACGGCCACGCCTAACGATACGGTGATGGTATGAATCTTTTTCAAATGATTGATCATCAGTTTTTTCTCGATTTTTTCCCGGAGCGCCTCTGCCCGCATCCTGGAATTCTCAAGGGATGTGCTCGGGAGGATGAGAATAAATTCTTCCCCGCCGTACCGGCAGGCGATATCCTCCTGACGGATATTATTACGCAGGAAAGATCCCAGTTCACGCAGAACGATATCACCGACCTCATGGCCGAAGGTATCATTGAACCTCTTGAAATGGTCCACATCCACCATGATGATGCCCAGGGTAGTATTATGACGTTTGGCCCGTCGGGCTTCAAACTCCAGCGTATCGATCATATAGCGCCTGTTATACAGACCGGTCAGATGGTCATGTATGGACTGAATTTTCAGGGTTTCCCGCAGACGCAGGTTGGTGAGAGGAGGGGCATAGTGTTCCAGCAGGCTCGTAACCATGATCTGTTTTGAAAAATACAGTTTTTTAATCTCCTCCTCCGCCGGCTTTTCATCCTCTGTATGAATCTGAAGATGAAGCATTCCCAAAACTTCTCCTTGAGCAATCATAGGTGCACAAAGATAGAGTGAACCGGAATGCCCCTTGACATGAGGGCATATGGGATCTACCTCCGGGTTCTCTACAAAATGCAAATGTCCCCTTCGAATGGCCCAGCATGAACTGGGTTTAAAATCTTCTCCGACTGCCTGAAGACGCCCCCATGAGGCAACCACCCTCATGACCTTGCCGGTCTTTTCAAAAATACTTAAATACCCTGAATCGTGAGGGAATAACTTTTTACAAAACTTGATTAACAGACCATATGTTTCGGTTTCGGAGTCACAGGCCTGGATCAGATCACCGAACTGGTTAAATAGCTGCGTTTGCTTTGTCCTTTCTTCCAGCTCATCAATTGTCGATATCAGTTTCAAATTCGCTGATTTTAATTCAGTGGTCCTTTGTTCTACCTGTGATTCAAGTTCAGCTTTGTGCTTTTTCAGCGCTTCCTCAGCATCCCGGCGTTCGGAAATATGATTGACTACTGTTTCAACCATCTTATCAAAACAGCGAATCAGACTGAGAATCTCATTTCCCTTATCCTCTTTCAAGTCCTCTCCGGATATATCCAGAACGGTCTGTTTGGCTTTTTTCTTGAGATTTTTAAGCGGTCTCAAAGTATATAACGCAATACCAACCCATAAGGAGATGGAAATGACAAGAATCAGGAAAGAAATCTTTAATATGTGATTTTTATTTTTTTCAAGCAGGACGTAACTGGGCTTTGTATTCATTTCCACAATCACGCTGAAAATCTCACCGGCAAGTTCCATCGGCGAATAATGACTTACCTTGAAATTTTCCGCATCCTCCATTCGTATTGACTTAATATCATCAATGCTTTCCTGTAATGCCTTACGGCTGATTTTACCCCGGCTATTTACAGGAATAGAGCTTGCAATCACACCATCCTTTGTTCCAAATGAAACATGAACCTCGGTTTCATAGGCAATTTTATTGGCATAATCATCATCAATCCATTTCCCGATGACCAGTTTTCCAGTCCGGCGATCCTGGTTCACAACGGAAACAAGCGCAATTAAAGCCCACTGTTTTCCGGTTTTAGCGGCAATCAGATTGTTATTCTTATCCGAAACTTTTTGCAGATCAGTCATGGAGAAATCGATTTTGACCTTGCCATCTTTGGTGACACTGTAGATTGCATGGTAATCCTGATCGAAAACCTGAAAGATATCAACATCCAGCTTTGGAAACAGTGTGTCCATTGTCTCTTTCAGGAGAACTTTATTCCCGCCTGAGGAGGTATAGTAACCCAACCCCTCGTTCAGTCCATGGTGTTCCGTCAGTGCTTTGGATAAGGCAGTCAAATTTGCGCTGTCCCGCTTGATCAGGCTTTCAACAATATAGTATATATCCTCCGCCTTGGTAATCTCCTTTCCCCAGAAGATATCCTGAAGAGCCTTCACCTGAATGTAGTAAAAGGAAAATGTAATACTTAAAATGAGCAGAACCGTCATTCCGGTGATGGGAAATGTTATACTCATTCTGCGTATCATGGAATACTCCTGTTGGATGATTCATCTGTTTTACAAATCAAAGGGAGTATGCAATAAAGGGAAAACAGTGTCAAGGGAATTATAAATGAATAACCAAATGAATTAACAATAAATTTAATCAACCATGATTCCGAAGACCGCTTATCTCATGAAATCCGGATTTACAAAAGAAAAGGGGTTGCCTTTTCGGGCAACCCCTTCCGGAAATGAAACACATCCGACGGTTGATATTATTCGCAGAGCTCAAGCAGTGCAGCAGCACCCATTCCGCCGCCGATACACATGGACTCAACGCCATACCGGACACCGAGTCTCTGCATATTGGCCACCAGGGTAGCCAGCAATTTTGAACCGGTACATCCCAGAGGATGACCAAGAGCAATGGCACCGCCGTTGATATTGATCTTTTTATCCGGGCTGTCATATGACCAGTATTTTTTATCATCAATGCCGATCTGCTGAGCAGAGTAAATCGCCTGGGAAGCAAAGGCTTCATTGAGTTCCCACAACCCGACTTCTTCTACCTTCACACCGGCAAGCTTCAGAAGTTTTGGAATCGCGTATGCCGGTCCGACGCCCATTTCATCCGCCTTACAACCGGCAGTGGTATAACATACCAGCTTGGCAAGCGGTTTTACGCCATATTTCTTAACCGCATCTCCACTCATGATGACCGATGCAGCAGCGCCATCGGTTGTCTGAGAAGAATTACCGGCGGTTACGGAACCCAATGCGGCAAAAACGGTTCTCAACTTGGCCAGTCCTTCCATAGTGGTGGGCCTTACACCGTCATCAAAGGTCTGCACAAAGGTTTCACAGACAATGGTTCCATCTGCTTTTTCCACGAATCGATCTGCAGTGGTGGGTATAATTTCAGTAAAATGTCCGTTTTTCTGAGCTTCAGCAGCCTTCATCTGGGAATGATACGCAAATTCGTCCTGCTGGGCACGGGTGATTTTATAACGATTGGCAACGTTTTCTGCGGTAACACCCATGGATACGTAAACATCCGGGTTTTCTTTGGCCCATGAAGCCAATGGCCTCGGCATATTGCCACCCATGGGAACGATGGACATGGACTCAACACCACCGGCCATACAGACTTCAGACCATCCGGCCATGATTCTTGTTGCAGACTGCGCAACCGACTCCAGGCCGGATGCACAGAACCGATTTACGGTTGCACCGGAAACATTATCCGGAAAGCCGGCCATCTGAAGGGCGACTCTTCCGATATTCAGCCCCTGCTCTGCTTCCGGGAAGGAACATCCCAGCATCAGATCATCCACCACGCCTTTATCAATACCTGCTCTTTCAATGGCACCGTTCAATGCCTGTACGATCAGCTTCTCCGGGCTTGTCTGAGCCAGGGCACCCTTACTCCTCCTGCAGCCGGGTGTTCTTACTGCACTTACAATATATGCGTCTCTCATAAGGATCTCCTCCTTTTGTTGTTATTGAATTAAAGCATCAAGGGTTTGCCGGTTGTCATAATGTGGTTTGCCATTTTCTGGGTATTTTCGGTTCTCCACAATTCAACAAAGGCTTCCCTCTCCAGCTTCATCAGATATTCCTCGGATACCAGCTGTCCCTGGCGCGCTTCACCACCGGACATGCAGTAAATTGCTTTTTTGGCTATAAATTCCATATGAGGAGGAATAAAACCGCCGGACTTCATGTTGAACATCTCCGCCCAGACCATGCCCTGAGCAGCCTGTCCCATTACAGGATATTTCTTTTTGGCAGGAGGTGCATATCCGTCATCCACCATCTTGAGAACCTCCTTCTTGGCTTCCCCGATCAAATAATCTTTATTCGCAATAATTCTGTCTGTGGGGCGCAAAAAGCCCATATCACGAGCCT
Organism: Desulfobacteraceae bacterium; assembly: GCA_003599865.1. Taxonomy (GTDB): domain Bacteria; phylum Desulfobacterota; class Desulfobacteria; order Desulfobacterales; family SURF-7; genus QZKS01. The sequence continues at coordinate 3,006 of QZKS01000095.1, read as the reverse complement.
GAGAAGCAGACATGGATGTCTTTGCCTGGGCAACGGCCATAAAAGCCGGCAGAACATATGCGCCATAATCCACCAGGTTTACACTTCCCGGCACGCTGTCCATATAGCGCTGCCACAGGTGCATCATGCCGCAGCCACCCGGAACCAGTCCGGCGCCGATTTCCACCAACCCCATAATCAGATCCGTATGTGCAACGATCTTGTCGCAAGCCAGACATACTTCACATCCACCGCCAAGGGTCAGTCCATACGGTGCTGCTACAACCGGTATATTACTGTATTTTATCCCCATGATGCCGCGATGGACGCCCTTAATAAAGGTATCGATCTCAGAGAATTTGCCTTCCTTGGCCAATCCGCCCATGTATGCCAGATCACCGCCAGCAGAGAATGCACCCGGCATACCCGGCGCCTGATTACCAATAACCATTCCCACGCCGTTTTTAAATACATAATCCGCTGCTTCTTCCATGAAATCGAGCATGGCTTTGTTCAGGGCGTTCATCTTGGAATGGAATTCGATATTGTAAACGCCATCACCCAGATCGATCAACGAAGCGGATTCATTGGCCTTAACCACTTTATTGGCGGCCCTCAGGGTCTTCAGGAAGATCATCTTGGGACTGTACTTGATTTCTTTGTAGCTGTTGGAAGCGAAATCAAAATACATGTCTTTTCCGTTTTCTACTTTATAGAAGGTCTTGTTTCCGCCTGCCAGCATTGCTTTAATCTTTGCAGGGATTTTCATGCCGCCTGCTTCCATCTTTTTGACGGATGTTTCCAGACCGATATTATCCCAGATTTCAAACGGTCCGACTTCCCATGCAAAACCCCAGCGCATTGCATTATCGATACCGATAATGTTATCGGAAATTTCCGGAATCCGGTTTGCGGAGTAAACCAGCAGATTGGAAATCAGTTCCCATGCAAATTTTGCATATTTATCATCCCCGTATACGAGAATCCTCTGCTTTTCAGCAAGGTCCTTGCCTTTTTTGGCTGCATCGGCAATTGCCGGAACCACGGCCTTGCGATCAAATTCTTTGAATGCAAAAGATTTGGGATCCAGATAAAGTTTCTTCTTGGCCCATGTGGCAGCATCAATTTCGGTTTTATAAAAACCACCGGCATCTTTGGTTTTCTTTCCCAGCATTTTCTTTTCCATCATTTTGCGGACATACTGGGGAAGCTGATATACATCCCGGGCTTCATCATCCGGAAGGTTTTCATAGGAGCCGTCGGCAACATGAACGATGGTATCCAGACCAACAAGGTCAGCCAGTGCAAATACCGCTGTTCTGGGCATCCCCATATTCGGGCCGAACAAGGCATCGACTTCCGGCATAATAATATCTGAATTCTCAATCATTTTAAAGGTTTTACAGATCAGGTTCATACCGATTCTGTTTCCGATAAAGTTGGGTGTATCCTTTGCCCAGACCATACCCTTTCCAAGTATTTTCTCTCCCCAGTTCGCAATAAATTCGGTAATTTCAGGAAGGGTGTCCTTACCCGGTACGATTTCCAGCATTTTCATGTATCGGACCGGATTAAAAAAATGCAGAATCATGAAATGTTTCTTGAATTCTTCAGATCTTCCTTCCGCCATCTTGTAAAGGGGCAATCCGGATGTATTGGAAGCGATAACCGCACCTTTTTTCATCACTTTTTCAATACGGGCGAACAGGTCTTGTTTAATTTTCAGATTCTCGACAACAACCTCAAAAATCAGGTCACACTCAGCCAGTTTCTGAAAATCATCGGTAAGGTTACCGGTGGCAATCAAGTTCAGATCGGTCTTTTTGTTGTAAAATACCGGTGGTTTTGCTTTCAGAGCCGCATCCATACCTGCTTTCACAATCCGGTTTCTTGCTGCAGGATTATCTTTTTCTTCATCCTTAAGATCAAATGGAACAATGTCCAACAGCAATGTCGGGATACCGGCACCGGCACAAAGAGCTGCTATTCCGCTCCCCATGATACCAGAGCCAATAACAGCTACTTTTTCAATTCGTTTAGCCATAATCTCCTCCTGTTATTAATGATATGATAGATAAACCATATTCGCCGCCCATATAAATAATGAATACGCGTTCAGTTTTATAACAAAATTAAATTTTATCTGTCAAGTAAAATTCAGTCATACATTATCGGAAATATCCAATTATATTCAAGTCATTCCGGTAGTTATTGATATGCTTTTTTTGTTTTCCCCAAAGTGGTCGCCTTATTGATCGATTTTATCTCTAAAGAATGGAATGAATTTTTATTCATATCCGACATTCGCCGGTAACGGGAAAAAATGCCCTTCTCATTTAAAAGCATTTCAATACTATCGTTCAATGCAGGGAAAAAGAAAGACTGAACATTCGTTCATAAAACTTAACCGGACAAGCGATCCAACCGCTTACAAAGCAGGCCGGCGCGAGCCAAAATTCGCCGGCCGTCCCCACCGATCTTGAGGAGGCTGACGATCACAACGATGAACTCCAGCCGACCGAGAAACATGGCAATCATTTCAGTCCATAAGGCAGCATCCGGCATTTGAGCGGTGGTTACGCCAACCGAAAGTCCAACCGTTCCGATGGCAGAAGCGAATTCGAAGAGAGAATCTGCAAGATTGTAGCCGCAAGCGCATAAGGTCATGACCCCAAGCACATAGGTCATCAGATACAAAAAAATAAAGACCGTCACCTGGCGAATCCTGGCGTCATCCACAAAAATACGCCTGTTCCCTTCCCAGATGGGACGTTCCAGTACTGCGGTGCGGGGAATGAGGTGGCGCCGGATTTCCCACCAGAACATTTTCCACAATAAATAAATACGAAACTGTTTGATTCCGCCTGCAGTGGAACACGTTCCCCCGCCAATCAGCATCAGGGTGATCAGCAGAAACAAACCCAAGGCATTCCAACTGCCGTAGCTGACTGTTGAAAAGCCCGTGGTGGTTATGGCCGTCGCTGTCTCGAAGACAGCAACCCGGATCGACTTCCCGAGCTGGGGGTA
>QZKS01000026.1 GCA_003599865.1 Desulfobacteraceae bacterium | reverse complement strand
GGTACTGCACGGGAGGCTGTGTGGGAGAGTAGGACGCTGCCGAAAATCTTTTTAATAAAGCCCTGGTAACTTATCGTTGCCGGGGCTTTTGTATTTTGGTAGGATTGAAGAATCGTATCCATTGACAAATCAATATGATAGTACTACAGACAGAGATAAGCCGATTGCGGATGAGCCGGACAGATAATCTGTCATTGTTTTTTTCAGGGATGAAACTGCCGATGAGACGGTTATGAATTTTAGCAGTATAAAAGTAAAAATCGCGGTAACCTTGGTTGTCATTCTATTGGTCGCCATGATTTTAATCGATTTTATCGTTGTTACCACCGGTCAAAGAAATTTTATCGATTTGGAAATTGCAAAAGCTGATTTGCTGTCTGCTCTCATTGCAGAGAACCTATCTGTTCCCGACACAGGAAAATCGATGGTTCTGCCCTTGCATTTTCAAAAACAACTGAATGAAATGGTTCAGGATTATGAAATTTCAAGATTGATTTTGCTGGATACTCAGTTTAATCCAATTCATGTGAGCAAAAAACGTTTTGAAAACGATACTGAATTGTTTCAACTTGTTCGTCAGGCCATGCTGACAAATCAAAAAAAAAGCAGGTATCAGGGAGATACCTGGGGTATTTTCTGGAGGCAGCGACAGAATATTTTTCTGGCCGTGCCGCTGTTTCATGAGAAAAAGATGGTTGCCGGAGCCGGTATCGTGATTCAATTGGAAGGTTTTTATAACAGCATGCGACAATCACAGCAGATTGTCATTTTGTACATTCTGTTCAACACGATTCTGCTGACCTTATTTGGTTTATACCGGATTGTCAAACTGACCCTTCACCCGATCAACCGGCTGGTAAAACGAGCGGAAGAATATCGGGATGACAGTCGTCTGGTGTTCAAGACGGAAAAAGAGGAAAATGAATTCGGCCAGCTTTCCAGAGCGTTGAACAGCATGCTGAATAAAATCTCCGATGATCGGGAAACCCTGCGGCAGTCTTTGATTTCTCTTGAAAATGCCAATACCGAGATCAAAAAAGCCCAGAAAGAGATGATTCGGGCGGAAAAACTTGCCTCGGTCGGCAGGCTGGCGGCTGGTATTGCCCATGAAATTGGGAATCCTATCGGCATTGTTCTCGGGTATCTGGGATTGCTCAAAGAAAATACCATCTCTAACGAAGAACGGGATGATTTTATCAAAAGGGCGGAAAGTGAAATCAGCCGGGTCAAATCCATTATCCGGGAGCTTCTTGATTTTTCAAGGCCCTCGGAGGAAATTCAGGATAATGTTTCGGTGCATGATATTATCTTAGAAATAAAGGATATCCTAAAAGTTCAGCCCGTAATGGCTGAAATTGAGATCCGATTGATGCTGGATGCAAAAAATGATATTGTCTATGCAGATCCCAATCAATTGAAACAGGTATTTGTTAATCTCATGATGAATGCCGCAGATGCAATCTCTTCTTCCGGAAAGCCGGAACAAGGTGTCATAACGATCCAAACCGAATTGGCTCCCGCATCCGGAAATGGTAAAACCGATCTGGTAATACAGGTTGTGGATAATGGTATCGGTATTTCCGATAGCAACCTGGAGACTATTTTTGATCCTTTTTTTACCACAAAAGAACCGGGAAAAGGTACAGGACTGGGGCTCTCTGTATGTTTCATGATTGTAGAGCAGGCAGGAGGAGTTATTAAGGCTGAGAGCAAGGAAGGACGGGGTACAACCTTTACAATGAGGCTGCCGGTCCGATGAATATGAACGGAATGAAAAAATGAGTCGATCAGAAATCATAAAAAATTATCCTTTGGATAAAAGACTGCTGGTGATTGATGACGAGGAAAACATGCGGCATATGCTCAGTACCCTGCTGAAAAAATCCGGCTACTCGGTTGATACGGCAGAAGATGGGAGCGTAGGTCTGGAGAAGATGAACCAGAATCAATATGACTTTATTCTTTGCGATCTCAAAATGCCCAAGTGTGACGGAATGGAATTCCTAAAGACCGCCAGAAAGCAGAATCATGAAACAACAATTATCATGATGTCGGCATTTGGCACCATTGATTCCGCACTTGAAGCGATGAAACTGGGAGCTTATGATTTTATTTCAAAACCTTTTAAGGCAGACGAAGTTCTTCTTACGCTAAAAAAAGCGGAAGAACGTGAAAGCCTGAAACAGGAGAATATCCGGCTTAAAACACAGCTGAAAAAGATCGAAGCAAATTACAATTTCGGCAATATGGTAGCGAAAAGCAAAGCCATGCTGGATGTCTTTACATTGGCTGCCAAGGTGGCACAGTATAACACCACTGTCCTGATTACTGGTGAAAGTGGTACCGGTAAGGAGTTGATCGCAAGAGGGATTCATTACAGCAGTGACAGAGTGAAGAAGCCGCTGGTGGCGGTGAACTGCGGTGGTATTCCCGAGAACCTTCTGGAGAGTGAACTGTTTGGGCACATAAAAGGCGCCTTTACCGGAGCGGACCGTAACAAAAAGGGTTTGTTTGAAGAAGCGAATACCGGCACATTGTTTCTGGATGAGATTGGAGAACTTCCTCTTTCGTTACAGGTGAAGTTGCTTCGGGTATTGCAGGAAGGCGAAATCCGCCCTGTAGGGGACTCGAAAACAATGAAAATAGATGTTCGGATTATTGCAGCAACATCTAAAAATCTTCATGAAGAAGTGAAACATGGAAATTTCCGGGAAGACCTTTTTTATCGGCTGAATGTCATGCCCGTAAAACTTCCGGCACTTCGCGAACGGATGGAAGATTTACCCATCTTGTGTCAAATATTTATTCAGGAGTTTAATCGGAAATTTTCAAAGGATATCAGCGGGATTTCTCCATCAGCCATGTCCCTGCTATTGCACAGCCGGTGGCCGGGAAATGTTCGTGAGCTGGAAAACGTTATCGAACGGGCTGTTGTTCTTGCGGAAGATACCATCCTGGTTCCGGAAAATTTTTCCAATGTGCTTGACCCTGGTTCCCTTGATGAAAACAAGGATGACTTTTTGAACGGGTTTTCAATCAAGGAGGCACAAAAAGTATTTGAAAAAAGATTGATTGTAAAAGCGCTGAGAGAAACAAATGGTAACCGAACACAAGCTGCAAGGCTTTTGGAAATCAGCCATCCGTCACTGCTGAGTAAAATCAAGGCGTATGATGTCACACTGTAGGCTGTTTGCCATCCGGTGATGCAGATCTTATATTTTCAGCGATTCCTCTACCACATCTTACTTCCGTATCACCCGCAGCGACCTTTGAAATGCCGTATTCATGAATATAAACCGATGATCATGAGGGGAGGCAAGGATGCAGGGCGCAGAGAAAATCCGGAAACGTCTGGTCCATATTTATGGTCAGGAAAAAGGGAATCAGGCTTTTAAACGAATTTATCCGATCCTCGAATCATTTCCAGCAAAAGCAAAAGTGAAAAAGGAATATTTTTCCGAAAAGGATATTGTACTGATCACCTATGGTGATTCTTTGCAGAGCGCCGATGCCTCTCCACTGGAAACATTGTGCCTGTTTGCGGTCAAACAATTAAAAAATCGTTTTTCCGCCATTCATATTCTGCCATTTTATCCCTATTCTTCCGATGATGGTTTTTCGGTCATTGATTTTTTTACGGTTAACCCGGAGCTTGGCACATGGGAGGATATTCAACAGATTGGGAATCATTTTGAACTGATGTTTGATTTTGTAGTGAATCATATTTCTTCCAAGAGTGAGTGGTTTTCCCGATATCTTGCTGAAGAAAAAGGGTTTGAAGATCTGGCAATCGAAGCAGACCCGTCAATGGATTTATCCGGTGTCACGAGGCCGAGATCCCTGCCCCTGCTGACAGAATATCAGAAGCGTTCCGGTGAACCGGTATGGGTATGGACGACGTTCTCGGCAGATCAGATCGATCTGAATTTTAACAGTATCAATGTCCTTGAAAAAATGGTGAAGGTGCTGCTTCATTATATCGATAACGGTGCCCGGATGATTCGAATGGATGCGATTGCCTATCTGTGGAAACAAATTGGAACCAGCTGTATTCATCTTCCGGCAACTCATGAGGTGGTGAAGCTGTTTCGGGATATTTTTGATCTGACGGCACCCGATGTCATCAATCTGACCGAAACAAATGTTCCCCATGATGAAAATATCAGCTATTTTGGGAACGGAAAAGATGAAGCCCAGATGGTATATAATTTTACCTTGCCGCCCCTGCTTTTTTATACATTTGTAAAGGGCAACACATCCATTCTTTCCGGATGGGTAAAGAAATTGGTGCTTGCGTCATCGAACAACACTTTTTTCAACTTCACAGCCTCCCATGACGGCATTGGTGTGCGGCCGCTGGAAGGGATTTTACCAAAAGGAGAGATTGACGATCTCATTGATATTGTCAAAAAGAATGGTGGACAGGTATCCTGCAAACAGAATGCCGACGGATCGGAAAGTCCTTATGAACTCAATATTACCTATGTGGATGCCATGTGGCGCAACATGGGAAAGCCGGATCCGTATCATGCAGAAAGATTTCTTGCCTCCCAGTCCATTATGTTATGCCTGCCCGGGGTGCCGGCCATATATATTCACAGTTTGTTAGGTTCCCGGAATTGGGAGGAGGGTTTCATGAAAACCGGACGGGCCAGGACGATCAATCGTGAAAAGCTGAATATTCAGGATGTGTTGACAGCCCTGGATGATGATGGTTCTTTTCGTTCCCGTGTATTTTCCCCTTATATGAGTCTGATTGCCATACGAAGATTACAACCGGCGTTTCATCCGAATGCGTTGTTTGAGGTGCTCGATGTTCATGAAAAGGTATTTGTCCTGAAGCGTTCCGGCAAGGGGCAGACGGTCTTTTCCATAACGAATGTTACAGAATATCCCGTACGCCTTGCATGGATGGATGATGATCAGCAGGTCATGAAGGACCTGGTGAACGGCCAGGTGATGCATACGGAAGAGGTGCTGCTGGCTCCATATCAGTATCGTTGGCTTGTTCCGAAACAATGAAAAGATCACGCTGTATTCAACTTGCTTTTTAGAGGCAAGTGATTATACTTAACAACCATGAAGACTTTAAATGAAAAAATTCCAGGTCCAAAAGAATTGGAAAAAGAAATCGGTGATTTTCTGTCGAAAAAATTCGGTGATAGTGTAAAAATCGTATCTCCAATAGTCTTGCCCCATGAAAATCCGTCAGAGGGGAAAGGTCGGAAGCTGAAGAAGCAGGGAACGATTGATTTCAATATGATCCCTGAGGAACTGGTCGCATACCTTGATCAGTATATTATCAAACAGGATATGGCCAAAGCCGTTCTTTCGACCAAAATATGTACCCATTTTAACCGGATCAAACGGTATCAGGATGCCCCCGATGATTTTTCTGAAATGGTAGGAAGTATCAAGAATAATGTTCTCATGATCGGGCCTACCGGTGTCGGCAAGACATACATGATAAAATTGATTGCCAAAAAAATCGGTGTACCCTTTGTAAAGGGAGATGCCACAAAATTCAGCGAAACCGGATATGTGGGAGGTGATGTCGAAGACCTTGTCCGGGATCTTGTCCGGGAGGCAGACGGTGATATTGAACTGGCCCAATATGGCATTATATATATTGATGAGATTGACAAGATCGCTTCCTCGCAGAATTTAATCGGGGCGGATGTTTCCAGAACCGGTGTGCAGAGAGCTCTCTTAAAACCGATGGAGGAAACCGAAGTTGAAATGAAGGTCCCTCATGATCCTGTTTCCATGATTCAGGAGATTGAACGGTTTCGAAAATCCGGCAAGAGAGAAGAAAGCACCGTTAATACAAAAAATATTCTTTTTATTATGAGCGGCGCCTTTTCCGGTCTGGATAAAATCATCAAAAAACGCATTGCTGCCCAGACCATTGGTTTTGGTGCCAATTTAAACAACCGGAAGGATGATGTTGAGGTTTTAAAGCATGTCAGATCGGAAGATCTCATTCAGTTTGGATTTGAATCCGAATTCATTGGACGTCTGCCGGTAAAGGCGGTTTTCGAGCTACTGACACAGGAAGACCTGTTTGATATCTTAAATAATCCCAACAATCCGATTATCCTTGGTAAAAAACTTGATTTCCATGCATATGACATACAGGCCAAGTTTGAACAGCTTGCACTGGAGAAACTCGCAGAAACAGCCTTTCAGGAAAATACCGGAGCCAGAGGTCTTGTGAGTGCGATTGAAGAATCACTGCTCGTTTTTGAAAACAAACTTCCTTCCACGGATATTAAAGATTTTCCGGTTACATTGGCAATGATCGAAAATCCTGCAGAAAATCTTTCTCGATTATTGCAGCCTGAAAACAGCGAAGAATGGCGGAATGAGTTTTCCCGTATTTCGGAACAGGAAAAAGAGTCCATTAAAGACTATATCCGGATGAATCGAAAAAATCTGGGTGACAAATATAATTTCACACTGTCCGATTCACGGATCGATATTGTGGCAGACAGCTATTGCACCAGTATTGCAGATATCGGTACGGTCCTGCGTAAAGTGAAGAAGTATTACGACGAAGCCAAAAAACTGGAGCTCCTCTTTTACAATCGGCAGGATATCAATATTGTCCTGGAAGATGATGCAATTGATTATATCATTGAACAGATTGTAACCAGAAGGTCGGACTTTGAACAATTTTCAAAAAAGATATCCATCGATTTTGATCATGGATTGAAGCTTGTGAAAGAGAAAACCGGCAGGACAAGATTTTTCATTACCAAGGAAGCAATAGTAGCGCCGGATACGTATATCGGCAAGCTTTTGAAAAATGAGTATTGATGAACATGAAACAGACATCGCGTCTGGATTGGAATATAGGTAATGATCGGAATTTCAAAGCTTTACTGCGGAACCGTGGAACCATCGGATGCCCTGCGTTACGGCCGGCATTCCGGATGTCTTCCTTCCCACCTCTTGCAGTTCTCGAAAGATAAAAGACCGGTAGTGGTCTGGAATGTCACCCGTCGATGTAATTTAAAGTGCGTCCATTGTTATGCCCATGCGGATAATCATTCCGGAGATTATGAGTTGACCACCTGGGAAGGCAAGGCCCTGATTGATGATCTGGCCGGATACGGAGCGCCGGTTCTTTTGTTTTCCGGTGGCGAGCCTCTTGTTCGTGCGGACCTTCCTGAACTGGCGGCCTATGCCGTAGAAAAAGGAATGAGGGCGGTAATCTCCACGAATGGCACCCTGATAACATCTGAAAAAGCACGAATACTGAAGGAGATCGGCCTTTCTTATGTCGGGATCAGTCTGGATGGAATGGAAACCGTGAATGATCGTTTCCGGGGTGTGCAAGGTGCATTTCATGCAGCTTTGGAGGGGATTCGAAATTCTCAGGATGCCGGAATCAAGGTCGGGCTCCGCTTTACAATCAACAAACGCAATGTGGATGAAATATCCGGGATATTTGATCTGCTGGAAAAGATGAATATACCCAGGGTGTGCTTTTATCATCTGGTTTATGCAGGGCGCGGGTCTGATCTGGTGAAGGAGGACCTTAGTCACGAAGAAACCCGAAAAGCGGTCGACCTGATTATGGACCGGACCAGCGATCTTCATAAACGCGGACTGCCCAAAGAAGTGCTTACCGTGGATAATCATGCCGATGGGCCTTATCTGTATATGCGGATGTTGCAGGAAAATCCACAGCGGGCCAAAGAGGTTCTGGAACTTCTTCAGATGAATGAAGGCAACAATTCCGGAAGAGGCATCGGATGCGTCAGCTGGGATGGAGCGGTGTATGCAGATCAGTTCTGGCGGCATCACAGCTTTGGAAATGTGCGGCAGCGTCCTTTTTCGGAAATCTGGAGTGATGCTTCGGATCCGCTTCTGCGGCAACTCAAAGACAAGAAAAAATTTGTGAAAGGCAGATGTGCAACCTGCCGCTGGCTGGATATTTGCGGCGGCAATTTTCGTGTTCGCGCAGAAGCCCTTACCGGGGATGTCTGGGCGCCGGATCCGGCATGCTATTTAACAGACCAAGAAATTTCAGAAACACTTTAAAAATATTGTCTAAGGAAAAAACCGATGCTGTTTCCAGATTACCGGCCGAGACGGATGAGGCAGAGTGAAGCATTTCGGAGAATGATTCGTGAGACGGTTTTAACGGTGGATGATCTGATTCTGCCGTTGTTTGCCATTGACGGAAAAGGGATTCAAAATCCCATTTCCTCCATGCCCGGGCATTTCCAGCTTTCCATCGACAATCTGATCAAAACGGCTAAAAAGGCGGAGAGCCTTGGTATCCCTGCCATCATGCTGTTCGGCATTCCGGGGAAAAAGGATGCACTGGCGACAAGTGCTTATGCAAAGGACGGAATTGTTCAGAAAGCGGTTAAGGCATTGAAGGATAAACTTTCCCATACGGTGATCATCACCGATGTATGCCTTTGCCAATATACGGATCACGGACATTGCGGTGTCGTGCAGGGAGACCGCATTGATAATGACGCCAGTCTGGATCTTCTGGCCGGAACCGCTCTTTCTCATGCAAAAGCCGGTGCCGACATGGTGGCGCCTTCGGATATGATGGACGGCCGTGTGGCGGAGATACGGGAAGCACTGGACGAAAATAATTTTTCCAATACACCGATTATGAGCTACTCGGCAAAGTACTGCTCTGCCTATTACGGCCCGTTTCGACAGGCAGCGCATTCTGCACCCCAGTTCGGAGATCGAAGAACATATCAAATGGATCCGGCAAATGCAGTGGAAGCAATCCGGGAAGCATCTATGGATATTGAGGAAGGTGCCGATATTATCATGGTCAAACCGGCGCTTTCCTATCTGGATATCATCTATCGCATCCGGCAGGAGTTCGATCTGCCGGTGGCCGCCTATAATGTGAGCGGAGAATTCGCCATGGTCAAGGCTGCTGAAAAAATGGGATGGATTGACGGGGAAAAGGTGATGATGGAGACGCTGACTTCAATTAAACGGGCCGGCGCAGACATGATTTTAACCTATTTTGCCATGGAAGCTGCCGAAGTGCTGAACAGAAAGAAATATGAAAAGATCTGAACGGAAATAGTTATCATGAATCATCCTATCAAGCATCCACATCATTCAGAAGCAGGAAAAAAAGAATTTTTACCCAGGCTGGTTGCATGGGAAATCACCCGGAATTGCAACCTGGCTTGTGTACACTGCAGAGCATCTGCTACAAATGGTCCTTATGAGGGAGAGCTGGATACGGAATCATGTTTCAGACTCCTGGACCAGATTACGGAAGTGGGAAATCCCATCATGATTCTGACCGGGGGGGAACCCCTTCTGCGGCCGGACATTTTTGATATTGCATCCTACGGCACCCAAAAGGGTTTGCGGATGGTGATGGCACCAAACGGGACCCTGATAACCGAGAAGATCGCCGGAAAAATGGCGGATTCCGGAATCAAACGGATCAGCATCAGCCTGGACGGCGCAACCCGGGAAGTGCATGACCGGTTTCGGGGTGTTGACGGTGCTTTTGAAGGAGCGCTTCGGGGGATTCGATTTGCAAAACAGGCCGGCATTGAATTCCAGATCAATACGACCATCACGAAAACCAATCTGGCCGAGATCCCGAAAATCATGGATCTTGCCGTTTCCCTGGGTGCGGTGGCGCATCATATTTTTCTGCTGGTCCCGACCGGAAGGGGAAAATATATTGTGAATACCGCGATCAGTGCCGAAGAATATGAGGAAACCCTGAACTGGTTTTATGATCAGCGGGACAAATATCCGCTTCAACTCAAGGCCACCTGCGCGCCTCACTACTACCGGATATTGCGGCAGAGAGCCAAAAAGGATGGAAAAAAGGTTACGTTCAAGACCCACGGTCTGGATGCGGTGACGCGCGGCTGTCTCGCCGGGACCGGCTTCTGTTTTATCTCCCATACCGGTATTGTTCAAACCTGCGGATTTCTTCATCTTGAGTGTGGAGATATCACCAAACAGTCTTTTGCGGATGTCTGGAACAACTCTGAGATCTTCAAGGCCCTTCGGAATGATGATAACCTGAAAGGAAAATGCGGCAAATGCGGCTTCAGAAGCGTATGCGGCGGATGCCGTGCCCGTGCCTTTGAGGCAACCGGGGACTATCTGTCCGAGGAGCCTCTCTGCAGCTATATACCGCCTTCAGCCTGCTGATAACGGTTTGCAGAAAGACTCTGATTTTCCTTCTGGGGCCCAATCGATTATGGTTTTGGCGTTGACGGGTTTTTTTGATATATTTTCAGAAAAGCGTTGACGAATTCCCCATACCGGTTTGCTTCAACGGCGGATCGGATGTCTCTCATCAGATCCTGGTAAAAAGTGACGTTGTGTATCGTGGCAAGGGTCCAGGCCAGAGGATCACTGGAAAAGAAAAGATAGCGAAGAACCATTCGGGAGTAGTTCCTGCAGGTATAGCAGTTGCATTTTGTGTCCAGTGGAAATTTGTCTTTTCGGAAGGTTCTGTCCATAATCCGGATTTTCCCGGTTCGGGTGAACAGGGTTCCGAGCCTTGCAAACCGGGTGGGAATTACACAGTCAAACATGTCCATTCCCCCGCGTACCGCCTCGAGGATGTCTTCCGGCATACCGACCCCCATAAGATATTTGGGTTTATCGTCCGGGAGAAGGGGCGCTGTATGTGTCACAACCGATTTCATCAGGTTATGCCCTTCGCCGACGCTGACGCCGCCAATGGCAAATCCTTCAAAGGGGATGGCGGTAAGTTCGCGGGCACTTTTGGTGCGAAGTTCCGGATAGACACCACCCTGAACAATTCCAAAGAGAAACTGATGATCTGAAAGGGGGGTATTGCGGCACCGCTCCGCCCACCTTGTGGTTCGTTCCACAGAGCGATAGACATACTCTTCGGTAGCCGGATACTCGATGCACTCATCAAAGGCCATGACGATATCGGAGCCGAGGGTTTTCTGGATTTCAACAGACCGTTCGGGGCTCAGGAAAATAGGGGTTTCTTTTTCCTTGAAGGAAAAGGTTACACCTTCCTCCGTGATTTTTTTATTCGGCAGGGAGAATACCTGAAACCCTCCGGAATCGGTCAGGATGGGGCCGTTCCATCCCATAAAGCGATGGATCCCTCCGGAGCGGCTTACCGTGGCAAGCCGTTCAGCGGTTGAAAGATGATAGGTATTGGCCAGGGCGATCTGGGTGCCGGCCTCTTCGATATCCCTTGGCATGGCGGCACGGAAAAAGCCTTCGGTTCCCACCACCATAAATGCCGGAGTTTCCACGATACCGTGGGCGGTGGTGAATCTGCCGCGTCTGGCACCGGATGGATCGGTATTGATCAGTTGAAAAGATATGTCTTTCATCGTGTCCGCCGGAAAAAATGGTTGATCAATCAGGTTAAGAATGTCACATGTGTGACATGGGAACGAAAGCTTTTTGTATGATTTCGTATATTTTGTCAAGGAATACTTGATGATTGCCGTTTTTTCATCTCGGAATTTTATCAAAATTTACAGAAACAGGAAGGGCTTGTGATGAAAAAAAAGGATGATTCCATCATAGAGTGGCTATTAACCGAGCAAGAAATAGACAGAGATGAGACCTATCCTGAATTCAATTTGTGGAAACCGATTTACCTTCAAACCGTGAAGTCTTGGAATGATCCGATCGATCGTGCCATCGCCGGCGGATTTGTTGCCGATCGCGTGGCATATGCGTTTACCGCAGGCTATCAGGCAAGCCTGCAGCATCTTTTCCCTTCTCTTCCATGTCATACCATAGCAGCCTTATGTGTCTCGGAAGAAGGAGGCGGGCACCCGCGGAAGATACGGACAAGCCTTGATCCAATAAAAGAAAATAAAAATCCTTCACCTGTCTGGGAGATGAATGGACGGAAACAGTTTATAACCAATGCCGGTGAGGCCGGTCGTCTGATGATTGCCGCATCAAAAGGTATATCCCCGGACGGAAGAAACCGGATACAGATGATTGATATAAAACGTGATGTTCCCGGCATTACGGTGATCCCCATGAAAGAACTCCCGTTTGTGACCGAGATCAGCCACGGGATTCTGTTGCTGGAAAAAGTCCCGGTCAAGGAAGAAAACCTGTTGCCGGGAGATGGGTACCTTGATTATATCAAACCATTCCGGACCATCGAGGATATCCATGTTTCTGCCGCCATCATCGGGTATCTGTTCCGTGTTGCCGATCAATATGGATGGCCTCACGAAATTCAGGCAGAGTGTTTGCTTCTGCTGACGGGTTTTCGAGCTCTTTCCGCAGAGAATCCGAAAAACCCGGCGGTTCATATTGTTCTCGGAAGCATTCTGAATCAGACGGCCCGATTGATAAACATCATCGAGCCGTATTGGACGGATGTTGAAGCCGGAACAAGAAACGCATGGATTCGGGATCAAAAGCTGATGGGTATCGCTAAAGAAGCAAGAGAAAAGCGACTGGCAGCAGCATGGTCCTGTTTTGCGAAAAAAGACCGGTAGTCCATCCGGAAACCGGCACAGCGACCATGCTGGAGATTTTTGATCATGGAATCTGTTGCCGGTTTTTAAGGTTCGTCTTTTTTATTCCTGTGCATGCCCGTTGGGAAGGGCATTCAGCACCAGTGTCAGCGGCCGGTCCTCTTCGCTTTTGCCGGTAAACCGTATGGGTCCGGGTCTTCGATAATTATCCTCTTCCGGAGTTGCGGCCAGCCATTTTTCCCGCAGTGTTTCAACCACCTTAAAAGCCGTGGAGTCCGTGTTCACAATGCTTTTTTCAAGAACCAGCGTCAGCCGGCCTTTTCTTTCTTCCAGCCGCATCAGCGGAGCAATGGGGATGCCGATGGGTTGCCATTCGGAAAAATCAAATTCAAGATTTTTGATTGCCGCCATCTGTCCGGTGGCACCGTTGGCGATCAATGCAAAAACGGTCAAACCAAGATTGTAGGTGTAATTGCAGTCAAAGCGGCTTGGATCGCTCCCTCTGCCGTCATATCCGTAAAAGTGCAGTTGTGTCTTAAAATTCGGTACGGATTTTTTATACACTTTTTCGATGGCTTTCGGTATCTTGTCCCCGTTCTTGATGGCCTTGCCCCGTGTCAGTTCCTGCTTGAGCGTTTTAATGGACATGATGGATTCCTTCACCAGCAGATAGGGGCCGTCATCATAATTCCGAAACAGGACCGGCCCGAAAAAGTCAGGGTCCAGTCCGTCTTTCTTCAGGGTTTTCCGGAAAAAATCCTTTTGGATTCCAAGCTTGTATTTTCCTTTTTCTTCCAGAATATTCAAATAATCCTTCACCAGCCCCATAATAATTTTATCGGTTTCGACCAGGGAAAACTGGAAGTTGCCGTGACTGTCCCTTTCCATTAACAGGCCTTCCTGAAAAAATGCCGGAATATCATTGAACAGATCATCATCCCGCGTGTTCCAGACGGAGATGATCTCCTCTTCTCTGGATTGTCTGGCCAGTCTGCGAAGATAATCCAGCTTGTCTTCCAGCAAAGGAAATTCTTTGTGAAAGTTTTTATCATGGGTTGCGTTGTATTCTGCGATGATCACATTGAGCTTGGTGATGAAAATCTGAATTTCATTGATAAATTCGAGAACGCCTTCCGGAATGACCAGCACGCCGTAATTCTTCCCTACGGCAGCGCGTCTGACAATTCCTTCACAGACCAACCGGGACAGGTGGCGGAGGGTCATGCCGTATGCGGTATAATCCACGGTGCCTTGTTTTTCAGCCTGGGCAACCCTTCTTTTGTCCACATAATTTGCCAGGTCTTCACCAATCAGGGTCATGTTTGCATGGGTTTGTAGGGCCACTTCCAGGGCCAGGTGACTGGCGACCCTTCCCATGACCTTGCAGATGTGCCAGTATTTGACATCGGAACTGCAATCATTGCATAGATTGCTGATCTCCTTTGCAAAGGATCTTGCGGCCGTGTGGAAGCCGAAAGACATGGCACATAAGACCTGACCTTTGGAATCCCGGACCTGAATGTCGCCGTCAATGGTTTTCGGTACGCCGATTACCTGGATACCGTCATTTTTCAATTCCTGTGCAAGAAATGCCGCATTGGTATTGGAGTCATCTCCACCGACAATGACAATCGCATCCAGGTTCAGATCTTTACAGGTTTGTTTGGAAAGGGTCATTTTTTCCGGCGTATCGATTTTGGTACGGCCGGTTTTGATCATGGTAAAACCACCCAGGTTCCGGTATCGGTCAACCATCTCTTTCGTCAGTTCTATGGCTTCATTTTCGATAATGCCGTCCGGTCCCAGTAAAAAACCCAAAATCTTATTTTTTGGATTGGCTTTCAGGGCAGCATCATAAAGACCGGCGATCACATTGTGACCACCGGGTGCCGGACCTCCGGAGAATACAATTCCGATTCTTCGCGGCCTGTCATATTCTTTTTTCAGTGCCGGTTCCGGTGTATCTACGGAGCGGACAGCCTGTACTTTGTTGTTGATCAGACCGGGCAGTTGTTTTCTGGTTTCCCGGTCCAGTTCAAAGCAATATTCTTCCAGGGTCTCAAGATAATTGTATCGGCTGTTGAAGACGTCGCAGGCAGGAGGTTTGTATGCCCTTCGTTCCAGAAGTTCCTGGTTTTCGTTGCTGGTGGCAATAAGGACATCAGGATGATTCATCAGCTTATCAATACTGCTTGGTTCCTTTTCCGGCATTTTTTCCTCCATAGCTTTCAGATATCTTTGCGTATTAAAATATTATTGTTGATTCATTATGGAATACAACCCTGTTTCTGCCTGCATTTTTTGCTTCATACAAGGCCTTGTCCGTACGATGAAAAATCGATTCATGGGTTTCATCTTCGGGCCTTGCCTGGGTTGCGCCGATACTGATGGTGATTTTTACCTGTTCTTTTTTATGAAGAAATTCGATGTTTTCAATGATACTCCGCAGCCTTTCCGCTGTTTGTTGTGCGATCTCTCCGCCGGTTTCCGGAAGAATGACGATAAACTCTTCTCCTCCGTATCGCGCAAGAAAGTCCGTTTCCCGCAGTGCTGGTTTGATGCGTTTGATGATTTCCTTCAGGCATTTGTCCCCAATGACATGTCCGTAAGTGTCGTTGATCTTTTTAAAATGGTCCACATCCAGCAGAAGCAGGGAAAAGGGCCTTTTATATCGACGGTAACGACTCATTTCATTTTCAATAGTCCGGTCATATGCCCGTCTGTTATTGGCTCCGGTCAGGGGATCGCTGAGCAGCTCCTGCTCCAGTATCCTGGATTGTTCGTCTGCCGTTGAAATTTTTTCCTTCATCTCTGCCAGGTGATTCTGCAGGATCGTCACTTTTTGATCAGTATCTTTTCGGTGAATCGAATCCTTCTGGTTTTTGTCTTCCAAAGCCTGGTTGATGATTTCCAGCCGGGATACAACAGCCTGTTTCAGCTCTGCCAGCGTCTTGCTGAAATCAACACTGCTTCTCAGTTCGCCGATCTGTTTCTCGAGCAGTGTATTGAATCCCTGATTGGTCTGATGTTGATCGCGGTTAAGGGAAAGGGACTCTAGAATATAATTTTCCAGCTCGATCAGCCGTTTTCCGATTTCTTTGATAAATTCTGCGGTGAGTTCCCGTTCTGCACTTATATTATTGATATATACCGAAACCAGGGCGATAATTTCCCGCCGGATTTTCAGAAAATCATCTAAGGCTTTTCCCTCGCGAAGCTGTTTTCCAAGATGGGAGAGCCTGTCCAGATACTTTTCCCCCAGATACAGACTGAATTGATCCAGAATATCCTGGTATGCCGTTCTCAGGTGCTTGATAAAAATGGTCTGGAATGGGGGTGATTCGGATTTTTCGGGTTCCGGGGTTTTCAACAGCTTTCCGAAAAATGAAGATGATTTTTCCTTGTCTCCTGCCGCTGATTCCTGAATGCCGCCCCGGAAAGCAACATCTTTCAGGTTTTGCAATGCATCGGAAAGCAGATCAATGTCGGTTTCTTCCAGGACCAGGCTTTTGAATTGACTCAGGGGTGCTTGCAGTGTTTTTTGTTCGCCGGTTCCCAGCACATTGATGAGGGTGGAAAGGGCTTGTCTGTAAAACGTATTGATTTTTGAAGCCTTATTTTCTGTTTCTTGCAGCTGTTTCAGCAATTTGTCTTTCTGGGCAAGGGTTTGTTTATTTTTTTTTTCCAGTTGATTGATCGTTGCCGATCCAGCATCCTTGCCGGAGAAAAAGGCTTTGATCTCCTTGTTGGACTGCAGCTCCCGGATCAGCGCTTCTGAAGACAGTTCACGTCCTTTTGACGCAAGTTTTTTCAGCGAATCAATGGAAATTTCGGCAAACAATTGAATAGCTTTGCTGGAAGAATCTTCGTTCATAGCCGTTAACCTTACATGCGAGCCGATATCCGTGTCAAGGGAGGGATTTCATATTTTCTAAATTCCTGATTTTCTTCATCTCTGAACATCAAAAGCAAAGGGGGTGCTTATACTTTTTTTTA
Source organism: Desulfobacteraceae bacterium (assembly GCA_003599865.1). GTDB lineage: Bacteria > Desulfobacterota > Desulfobacteria > Desulfobacterales > SURF-7 > QZKS01. The sequence continues at coordinate 65,340 of QZKS01000026.1, read as the reverse complement.
AGAAGGCATATATACTATATATTGTACCTGTTTAACGTGCAAACCCCTTACCTTGTGTTTTTATCTTTACAAACCAGATGGCTTTTGATATGAAATGAACCACATCAAGACAGGCTGTGTCAAAAGCCGTTTCTATATAAGACAAATAAAATTCAATAGATATCTTCTTTATTCCGGCATTGCAGTGAACGGACATATTATAGCAAAGGGTTGCTTGCAGTGAAACTAAAAAAATTGGAAATAACAGGATTCAAATCCTTCCTTGATCGGTCGAGCATCGAATTTCCCACAGGCATTTCAGCGGTTGTCGGGCCCAATGGATGCGGGAAAAGCAATATCATGGATGCCTTAAAATGGGTGATGGGGGAACAGAGCGTCAAGCAGCTCCGGGGTAAATCCATGGAGGATATCATTTTTTCCGGAGCCCGGGGCAAGGCGCCGCTGAATATGGCGGAAGTCACATTGACCCTGATCAATGACAATGGGTCTGTTCCGGAGGAATTGAAAGATTTTTCGGAAATTATGATTACCCGCAGGCAATACCGTTCCGGTGAAAGATCCTATTTTCTGAACAAACAACCTTGCCGGCTGAAGGACATTCATAACATTTTTTGGGGAAGCGGAATGGGGGCACGGTCCTATGCGGTAATCCAGCAGGGCAATATCGGCGCGATCACCGATGCCGGACCGGAAGAACGGCGGGAATTTATTGATGAGGCGGCCGGTGTCACGCGATATAAGAACCGCAAGAATGAAGCGCTTCGAAAGGTCGGTGCCACCAATCAGAATCTATTGCGCGTAAAAGATATCATTACCGAAGTGAGCCGCCAGATGAACGGTTTGAAACTGCAGGCCAAAAAGGCGGAACGGTACAGAGAATTTCAGACGCAGATTCAGGAACTCGAAGTTCGAATTGCCATTGATTACTATGATTATTATACCTCCCAGATTCTGGAAGCGGATCTGATTTTACAGGGTTTAAAAGACAAGGACATGGCCCATGGTTCCCAGCTTAGCCGGCTGGATGCCGAAATTGAAAAAATCAAGCTGGAACGGACACAGAAAAACCAGTTGATTGCCGCACAGAAAGCACAAAAATTTGAAGTGCAACGCAAGACCGATAAAATCGAAAATGATCTTGCTCACCTGAAAAAGAATCTTGAAGGATTTTCCAGCGAAATTGAATCTCTGGAAACAGCCCGGGTAGACCTGGAAAACAAGAATCAACAGATCGGGGTTGAGGTGGTTCAGGCTCAGGATGAAATCAGAAACCTGAGCGGCAGGATAGCGGAAGACAAGAAGCTTCTGGAAACCGAGAACCGGTCTGTCGACGACATCCAGCAGGAGCTTTCGTCCATGAATCAGCATCTGGAACGGGAAAAGAAACGCCTGATGGATCTGATTGCAGACGAGGCACGTTATAAAAACATTTATCAGAATGCCTCCAATAACAAGGAAAATCTGAAAAGACGGCTCAAACGGACGGATGAGGAAGAACTCAAGGCAGCACAACTGGTTTCCGAACTGGAGCGAAAGGAAAAAGAAGCGGCCGAAGGAATGAAGTCCATCCGGGAAGAGGTGGAAGCGCTGACCGGCCGCATAGAGGAGATGAAAACCCTGCTGGCGGAAAAGAGCCGGGCACTGGGGCAGCAGGTCAAGCATGTGCAAACCCTGGAGTTTGAACACAGCAAAATCAAATCCCGTCATTCCGCCCTGGTCAAAATGGATAAGAATTTTGAGTGGTACCGGGATGGTGTCCGGGCGATCATGAAAAGAGAGGCCGCCGGTGTGATCGGGCTGACAGCGGATATCATTTCGCCGAAGCCCGGATATGAAACCGCCGTGGAAGCCGTTTTGGGTGAGTCGCTCCAGTATATCCTGGTGGAAGACCAGCAGGCCGGTGTTCAGTCGATTGAATATCTTCAGGAAAGCAGCTCCGGCAGAGGCGGCTTCATACCGGTTTCCGCGTTGAAGAACCGGAACGGGAATGCAGAACATGATCCGTTGAAAACCAATCTTCTGCTGAATTATGTTGAGGTCAAAAAAGGCTATGAGGATATTGCCGGAACGCTTCTGGGGCATATTGTGGTGGCCGATGATTTTTCGGAAGCGGTAACCATCCGGAACAACAGCAACGGATGCGGTCCTCAAATGATTGTCAGCAAAAATGGAGACATGATTTCATATGAGGGAATCATGGTCGGCGGCAGCCAGGACAAGCTGACCGGAATTCTGGCCAAAAAACAGGAAATCCGGAATCTGGAGAAGGAGTCGGCGGATTTTGCAGAAGCACTGGAAAAAGCCCACCATGTTCAGCAGGAACTGGAGTCTGCAGTCCGGATATATGAGACGGATCTGCAAAAGCTGATTGAGGATAAAAACAGCGCTGTCCGGGATGAAACAGAAGCCGAGAAGCAGTTGTATAAGGCAACGGAAGAGCTCAAACATGCAAAACGTCATCTGGAAATCGTCCGCCTGGAACAGGAACAGCTTCTGGGAGAGGAAAGCGACATTGACGATGAGATGGAGAACTACAACAAGGCACTTGCCAATATAGAGGCGGAAGTGCGGGCTTCCCAGAATGAAGTGGCAAGGACAACGGAACAGATCAGCACGGTTTCTCAGAGGATGCAGGCGTTTCATCAGCGTGTTGTGGAGATTAAGCTTCGTCTGACGTCATTTGGCGCAAAATACGACAACAGCAATCATACACTGCGGCGGTTAAAAGAGTTTCAGGATGATGGAATCCGGCGGCTGGAACAGTTATCCCAGGAGATTTCTCTGAAAAAAGCCAGAAAATCGGAGAGCCTGGAGAAAATCGGACAGTATGATGAAGTTCTTCCAAACATGTATGAGGAATACCGGAAGCTGGAAATGGAACTGGAAAACAATGAGACCGATTATCGCAGCATCGATCAGCGGTTGCAGGAAAACGATACGATTGTCTCAACCATTAAAAGTGAACGGGAAGAGATCCTGGAAAAACGCCGGTATCTTGAAATTGAACAGTCCCAGAGGCGGATCAAACAGGAGAATATCGCCGCTCGTTTAGTGGAACGATATCATCGCAGCATTGATGATTATCGAGCGGAAATCAATGCATCCGGCAGCGAACAGAATCCTCCTGATGTCGTTAAAATGGAAAAAGAGCTGGAAGATCTCCGACAAAAAATTGAACGGATTGGAGATGTAAACCTGGGAGCCATTCGTGAATATGAGGAACTGAAAACCCGGTTTGAATTTTTGACCGGTCAGCAGGAGGATCTGGTCAAAGCGCTGGATGACCTGCAAAAGGTGATCCGGAAGATCAACCGGATCACCCAGGACCGGTTTATGAAAACCTTTGAACTGGTGAATGAAAAACTGGGGGAGGTTTTTCCCAAACTGTTTAATGGCGGGACCGCCAGACTGGTACTGACGGAACCGGATAAACCGCTTGAAACCGGTGTTGAATTCCTGATCCATCCTCCCGGAAAAAAACTGACACGGCTCAGCCTGCTCTCCGGCGGTGAAAAAGCGCTTTCCGCCATTGCCTTTATTTTTTCCATTTTTTTAATCAAGCCGGCATCTTTTTGTTTGATGGATGAGATTGATGCGCCGCTGGATGAAGCCAATGTGGAAAGATTCAACGAACTGGTAAAAATTATCGGCGACCAGTCCCAGATTGTGATGATCACGCACAACAAGCGTTCCATGGAATATGCGGATACCTTGTTCGGTGTGACCATGGAAACCAAGGGGATATCGAAAATCGTTTCCGTCAATTTTGAACGGGCTCAGGTGCAATAAAAACTGCGGTTCCGGAATAGAAACTATTTACAAATCCGGATAGATTTATCATAAAGCGTTCAGATATGATTTTGATATGATATCCGGGCGCTTTTTTTATGCGCAACGGTTTATGGCATTGTAACGGGCCTCCGTCTGCTGTGCAGGTTGTTTACGGGGCAATTTTTTGTTGACAGGAAAAATGATGATGAAACAGATACTCGATGCAGTAATTCAATATTGGTCCCTCATACTCAGCGATTTGAATCGTTATCTTGAGACCGCTCCATCCGGGATTTTATGGGGAGTTGCCGGTTTTTTCACCGTTATCCTGATATTGGTTCAGGTGATTCGTTTCGGCCGTAAAGGGAAAAAGGCCGGAGAAAAAGAACCGGATTTCAGACCGGATGATGCAGCAGAAGACAAAGGCGCTTCATTTGAGGAAGCGCAGTCCGTTGGACCGGAGAACGTTACTCTTCCGGCATTCGTGGAAGTGAGGGATGCGGAAATATCGGAACCGGAAGAGGAGACGACACAACCGGCTGCGGAAAAAATTGCGGACGAACCTGCGCCGGAAGGATTTTTTTCCCGTTTGAAAAACGGGTTGTCCAAGACACGGAATACCTTTTCCGGCGGTCTGGATCGGATTTTTTCCGGTTCGCAGAAAATGAACGAAGAACTGCTGGAGGAGATCGAGGAGCTTCTGATCACATCGGATGTCGGTGTAAAGACCACCATGAGTCTGGTGGAAAAAATCCGAAAAAAAACCTCCGGTATTTCGGATGTGGATTCTTTGAAGAGAGCCCTTCGGGAAGAGATCCTTGCGGTGATCCGGAAGGGGCAGACCCGCAACGGGAATATGGAACGGGCAAAACCGGAAGTGATTATGGTGGTCGGCGTGAATGGCGTGGGAAAGACGACAACCATTGGGAAACTGTCCGCCCGGTTCAGGGAGCAAGGGAAGAAGGTGCTGATTGTTGCGGCAGACACTTTCCGGGCCGCTGCCGGTGAGCAGCTTGCCATCTGGGCGGAGAAATCCGGTGCGCAGATTGTCCGGCACCGGGATGGCGCCGATCCGGCTTCCGTGGCCTATGATGGCGTTGAGGCGGCCATTGCCCGCGGAATGGATGTGGTACTGGTCGATACGGCAGGAAGGCTTCATACAAAAGTCAATTTAATGGAAGAGCTGAAAAAAATCCGACGGACGATTGCAAAGAAACTGCCGGATGCACCCCATGAGATCCTGATGGTTCTGGATGCGACAACAGGGCAGAACGCCCTGACCCAGGCAAAGCTGTTTCATGATGCCATCGGGTTGACCGGTATCGCCCTGACAAAACTGGACGGGACCGCCAAGGGCGGAATTGTCATTGCCATTTGCGATGCCCTGAACATACCCCTTAATTATATCGGGGTGGGCGAAAAAATCGATGATTTACAGGAGTTTCAGCCCGAGCAGTTTGTGGAGGCGCTATTTTAGGCAATTTAGCTTTACTATGGACCGGCAGCCCCGATCCATCCGGTTTTCGGCTTCAAATCATCCTATTTGGGTCCTATAACAGGGTATCTATGGGCTTTTTTTAAAAGAAAAATGATAAAACCCTGTAAAATCAGTTGACATTGGTGATTTCCTCTTGTAATGACCTGTAAATAATAGTTTTTGCTGATATCAACTTTAAAAGGGGGGAAGTATTATGACAAAAGCAGAATTGGTCGAGCAGATGGCGAAAGATGCCGGAATTTCCAAAGTCGCAGCCGGAGCAGCATTGGCATCATTTATTGATGGGGTTACAAAAACATTGAAGAAAAAAGATGGCAAGGTAACACTGGTTGGATTCGGAACATTTTCAAAAGTACGTCGAAACGCCCGTAAAGGCCGCAATCCCCAGACCGGCGAAGTGATCAAAATTAAAGCAGCAAACGTTGTGAAATTCAAACCCGGCAAAAGCTTAAAAGAATCCGTTTAGTCCCTTTATAAAAAGCATGGCGGCCTGTTGTCTCTTCAGATAACCGGCCGCCTTTTTTTTAGTACCGGATATGAAAGTCATTGAACTCGCCGGAATACGGTTCATGAACGATCATCACTTTTTCTACACGTGATAGCGGCGGACCGTGCTCGCACCAGTCGAGTGCGTTGTTCACCGCTTCCTTGTCTCCTTCGAACAGGGCTTCGACCGTTCCATCCATCTTGTTTCGAACCCATCCGGTAACACCATAGCGCTCCGCTGCTTTTTGGGTCTCCATTCTGAAAAACACACCCTGAACCCGGCCGATAATGGTGGCCCGGGCACGTATTTTTTCTTCCATGCTCCACCGTACCTTTGTCTTTCCCGTATCGAATTATTATTTCCGGCTAATAGTGAACCGGAAAACAGCTGCACCGGCACATGTAAAAAACTATCCGCCAAGGTAGGCTTTTCGTACTTCAGGATTTTTCAGAAGTTCGTCTGAGTTTCCTTCCAGTACAAGATTTCCGCTTTCCAGCACATAGCCGCGTTGCGAAAACTGAAGGGCCAGTCTTGCATTCTGTTCCACCAGAAGAATGGCGGTTCCTTCCTGCTGATTGATCTCCCTTAAGGCCTCAAAAACATCTATCATGAGAAGCGGGGCAAGTCCCATGGAAGGCTCATCCAGAAGCATGATTTTCCGGCCGCTCATAAATGCCCGTCCAATGGCCAGCATCTGCTGCTCGCCGCCGCTCAGTGTCCCGGCTTTCTGGTGTTTCCTTTCCTCCAGTCGGGAAAAGATGGAAAAAACCTTTTGAAGATCCTGTTCGATCTTCTGTTTATCCTTGACGGAAAAGGTTGCGAGCTGAAGGTTTTCCAGAACCGTGAGATTGCCGAACAGCCGCCTGCCCTCCGGTACATGGGTAATGCCCAGTTCGCTGACGACCTTATCCGGAGGATAGGCAAGAAGGTTTTTTCCGTCATAGGTCATTGTCGTATCTTTTCCCACAGGAACAAGCCGTGATATGGCCCGGAGCGTCGTACTTTTACCCGCACCATTGGCACCGATGATACAGACAATCTCTCCTTCATTGATCTGAAAGTCAATGCCGTGAAGGGCCTTGATTCTGTCATAGGAAACCGTAAGGTTTTTTACATTCAGCATTAATGAATGACCTCCTTGCCCAGGTAAGCCTCGATTACTTTCGGGTTTTCCCGGATCTCTTCGGGCGTCCCTTCGGCGATCACCTCACCGAAAACAAGCGTCTGAATTTTTTCACAGAGCTCCATGACCACTTTGAGCCGGTGTTCAATCAGGTAAATGGCAAAACCCAGTTCGCCGTGAATTTTACGGATAATATCCATTGTCTTCGAGAGTTCTTCAGGGTTCATTCCCGCAGTCGGTTCATCCAGAAACAGAATTTTAGGCTCCAGCGAAATAGCCCTGGCGATTTCCACCCTTCTTTGCGCGCCATACGGCAGGTTGACAACCACCTGATCGGCAAGATGCCGGATGCCGAGAAGTTCCAGCAGAGAGTAGGCCCTTTCCTCAATTTCCGCTTCCTGACCCCGCCGTTTTGCGCCTCCGAAAAAAGCGCCGGTAAGGCCGTAGGAAATTCGGGAGTAGCGTGCCATCTTGACATGCTCCAGCACCGTCATATGCCGCCAGAGGCAAAGATTCTGAAAGGTTCTGCCCAGTCCTCTGGCCGCAATCTGGTGGGGCATCAGGCCGGAGATTTCTTCATCCAAAAGGCGGATGCTTCCCTGGGTGGGTGTGTAGATTCCGGTCAGGAGATTGAAAACGGTTGTTTTCCCGGCTCCATTCGGGCCGATCAGCGCCCGGATCTGGCCGGGTTCGATCGCAAGGTTATAATTGTGGACAGCGCGCAGTCCCCCGAAATAGTGGGTCATGTTTTTGACTTCTAGAAGCGGCATGCTAAACCTCTTTGTCCGGTGTTTTTCTGGGCTGGATCATTTTCTGAAAATTGAATTCCCGAAAGGCAATCAATCCTGTTGGTCGGTAAATCATGACAAATATCAAGAGGAGGGGAATAATAATCCATTTGAACAATTCCAGGGGTCTTAGAAATTCTTCCAGAAGGCTGAGGCTGACCGCTCCAAAAATGGAGCCGTATACGGAATTCAGTCCGCCGAAATACACCATGGCCAGAACTTCCGCCAGTTTCTGAATGCCGAATGTGCCGGGATTCACGTACCGGAGGACGTGGGCAAAGAGGCCTCCTGCCACTCCGGCCCAGAAAGCGGAGAACAGGAAGGCGGTCATTTTGGTTTGTCGGGTATTGACCGTCATGGCTTCGGCAGCCAGTTCATCGTCTCGTATGGCGTTCAGCGCCTTGCCCCTTGTGGACGTGACAAAGTTATTGATGATCCAAATGCATGCCACGGTCCAGATAAACACCGTGGGAAGATTCGCATAGTCCGGCTGGCTTCCCATGCCTCTGGGGCCTCCGACAACTTCCAGGTTTTCAATAATGCTTTTCACGATGAACATGAATGCCAGGGAAATAATGGCCAGATAATCTCCCCTTGTCCGGAAGGAGGGAATGGCGATGACCAGCGCCCCGATTGATGCGGCAGCGCCTCCTGCAATCAGGGCCAGCGGAAAAAGATACGGCCCGAGAGCCGGTGGAAGAAGTGCCGGTCCAAAGAGTTTGTCATCGGCAAACAGCATGACGGTCAGTGCCGAAGATACATAGGCGCCGATTGCCATAAAACCGGGATGGGAGCATGAAAATTCGCCCATATACCCGTTGATCACGTTAAGGCTTAAGGTCAGGATAACGGCAATCATCATTAATTTCATGGTCAGCACCCGGTAGGCGCTGATATCGGACCAGATATGGAGAATGCCGTACATCAGTAATAGATAAAGAAGTGTAGTCATCCAGCCGGGAAGGGATAGCAGTTTTCGGGCAAGGGCATTCAGCCATGCGGATCCGAATCGCGCAATCAGAAAAACAGGCAGGAGGTAAATGATCAATACATAGATTATAGCGCTGGGGGTCAGAAATGGTTCTTTGAGAATGATGACAAAACCGAAAAGAGCCGGAATTTTCGGCAGTCCGATCATGGACGCAACCATGGAGCCGAAAATCTGCTCAACGACAACTGCCAGCAGACATCCCAAAAGCCACCCGATGAAGGGAACATGGGAAAACCACAATCGGATTTTATCCGTCACTTTTTTTCTTTTGGAGATTTCTCTGTCTTTCTCTTTTTCCATATTTTTCCTTTTACCGACAACCATTTGATTTACCGCCGGAGGATCAGAGACGGAGCTTTGCGCTGTAGGGTTCGCCAAAAAATCCGTGAGGCCGGAATACCAGTATCATCAGAATAATGGAGTAGGCAATCAGATCGCGCAGGGTGGAAGGAAAGATCATGGCCACAAAGATTTCAATAAATCCCAGCAGGAATCCGGCAAGGGTCGCTCCGAGGATGGAACCCCTGCCTCCGAGTATCGCGGCGACAAATGCCTTCCATCCAAACACGATTCCCATATACGGGTCCAGCACCGGATAGGCGACGCCAAAAAGAATTCCTGCTGCTGCCGCCAGTGCGGAACCCAGGGCAAAGGTAAGCGCGGCAATCGTGTTCAGGGGAACCCCCATCAGCGGAATCACCGCATAATCATATGCCATTGCACGCATGGCCATACCCCATTTGGTTTTTTTGATGAACTGGGAAAGGGCAATCATCAGGGAGATGGATACGGCAACGATCATGATTTTTTTGTTGGTGACAAATACCCCGCCGAGATTGTAAGTCACGGATTCGATCATCGGCGGAAAGCTGATTCTCCGGGCACCCAGCAGTGCCAGGTTCCCGGTTTCCAGGATGATCCCGATCATCAGGCCCGTGATGGCTGCCGATGCTCTGGGCGCTTCGCGCAGGGGACGGTATCCGATCCGTTCCACCAGAATTCCGACAAAGGATGTCAGAATCATGGATATGATGATGGTCAGGACCAGGGTAATCCAGCCGGGCAATGCAATCATGCCGAGTGATGCCAGGGCGGCGATTCCGGTTGCCACGCCAAACCCGATATAGGCACCTACCATAAAGATATCGCCGTGGGCAAAGTTGAACAGCATCAGAACGCCGTAAACCATTGAATAACCCAATGCGATCAGGGCATAAAAACTGCCCCATTGAAGTGCATTTACCAGGTTCTGCAGAAAAAAGGTCATCTTGCCAACTCCTCACGCAGCATCAGATAATTCCCCCCTATAAGCGCTAAGTTGAATTAATTATTAATAATTAACAATTGATTATTGAATATTATTTTTTCATTAATGTCAGCAGATTCTGGGCTCCGGTTTGCACCGGAGTGACGGAATTCATTATTTTTGTTTTGCTAATTTTGTAAATATAGATCTATCATATTATAATAATTAATAATCAATGATTAATAGTAAATTGTTAACTGAGCGCTTATGGGGCGTACCCCCCTATAAAGGGGGGATTGCAGAAACAATCTTTATACAAAATAAAACAACGCTTCCTCTATTGCTGACTACGGACAGACGGATTTGTAGAATTCATATTCTCCGGTTTCACTGATTTTCACAATGACCGCACACTTAATGGGGTCACCCTCTTCCGTAAAGGTCATTTTGCCGGTAATGCCTTGAAATTCTTTTATCTTGGCAAGGGCATCCCGAACGCATTTCCGGTCTTTCTCAATGTCCCCTGAAAGAGAGCCGCAATCCTGGATGGCCTGCTGGACAATTCTCAAGGCATCCCAGGTCAGGGCGCCCACATCATCCGGAACATAGCCGTGTGCCTTCTGGTACCGTTCAATAAATTCCTTGGTGGCGCCGGTGGCACCGGCTGCCGCGTAATGGGTGCTGAAGAACAGTCCGTAACAGTCTTTTCCGCAAAGCTTGACGGTTTCAGCCGAACCCCAGCTGTCGCTTCCGACAATGGGGCCTTTCCATCCGAGTTCATGAGCCTGCTGAACGATCAGGGCGACTTCGTTATAGTACTGGGGGGTGAACAGAACCTGTGCGCCGGAATTGATGATATTGGTCAGTTGCGAACTGAAATCCGCATCCTTGGTTGTAAAGCTTTCATAGGCAACCACGGAACCCGGCCCATGCATTCCTTCCCAGGATTTTTTGAAAAACTCGGCAAGCCCTTTGGGATAATCACTGGCTACATCATATAAAACCGCAGCCTTGGTGAACTGAAATTCTTCGGTGATGAAATTGGCCACCACCGGTCCCTGAAAGGGGTCCAGAAAGCATCCGCGAAAAACATAGGGCCGGTCTTTTGTGGTATCCGGATTGGTGGACCACGGACTGATCATGGGGGTTTTGTAGTTGTCCGCCACGCCGCCGGCCGGAATCGCCTGCTTTGAAGATTGGGGGCCTACAATGGCCAGTACTTCATCCTCGGTAATCATTTTAGTCTGGACCTTTACCGCGGATTCGGCTTTGGACTCGTTGTCCTCGATCACAAGCGTCACCTTATACTTAATTCCTCCCACATCAATCCCGCCGGCAGCATTGATATCCTCCAGCCACATCTGGGCGGCAAATTTCGTACCCTCGCCGACCTTGGGGATATCGCCTGTGATCGGAGCATTGATTCCGATTTTAATGGATTTTTCCTTTTCCCACGGCCATTTGAATCCAAAGGCATTGGCCGAAAAAAACAGTCCCACCATACAGAATACAAGAGCCAGATTGATACTTTTTCGCATTGTTTCCTCCTTTACGGCTTGAACGGTTAGATTCACTATCATCCCAAAAAGGAATTATAAAAGCTGCGGGTTTCTTTTCGGAAAGTGCAGGAACAATATTTCCGCACAATCCCTTGATTTGAAAAATATTATTGATAAACGAAATTCGGAGTCTCGTAACGGCCAATATCACGGGAGTGGCAATTTTGCAATGGTAAACTCAGGCCCTTAAACGTTCATCCGGGCATGATTTTATTTTCGATTCTTGAAAAAACAGCTTACCAGAAAAATTCCGGCAAACAGAAACATGATGCCCAGATAAAGGGACTGGTTTTCATTCACCGCTCCCTGGCCCAGCAGTCCGGAAAAACCGAGACCGGAGAATGCAAACGCCAGGAGTGACAACAGAAGATATGCGGTTCCGAGATTCATTTTGTTCGCAGGCTCCTTCTAAAACTTTATTATATAATACACAATGCCCAGATACTCCCGGATGGCCACACAGGATGTCTGAAAGGCATGATGGCTGGGAAGATAGCTTTTCCAGAAAAATGAGGGGTTTTCGGAAGCGTTCCGGTAGGCAGGATAGGGGATGGCGGAGAGGCCGGCCGCTTCAAATGCCATCCGGGCGCGCCTCAGGTGATAGGCAGCGGTCAGGAGGATCGGTTTCCGGTATCCCAGGCTTCGGCAGATGTTGAATGCCTGTTGAGCGTTTTCATAAGTGTTGCGGCTTTTGGTTTCAATCATGATACATTCCGGGGGAACTCCCAGGTCGGTCAGGATTCGCCGGTCAACCGGCGATCCGGCTTGCCCCTGCTCATATACCTTTCCGCTGGTGATCAGGATCGGGAGTTTATATTGCCGGTGGAGACGAACCGCCGTGACGATTCTGCCGAGCATATCCCCGTCCGGGAAACCGGTGCCGGAAAAATCCCTTACATCTTCCCGCAGCCCTGCGCCAAGGAGGATAATGACATCTCCGTTGATTTCCGGGGGAATGGAAAAGGGGGCCTCGAGCCCCTTCATCAGAAAATGGGAAACCGGAGAAATGGAGAGCACCCAGATACAGCATCCGGCCAGCAGATTTGCCATGCCGATCCGGTAAATTCCCTTTCGGAACAGCATGAATCCGATGACCGTCAGGATGAGGACAAATATACCCGGCGGCAGTACAACAGATTCCAGAATTTTAAGAAAGGTAAACATGACAGGTTTTGATACCGGTTAAACAGGTATTGTTTTTTACATGCTGTTAACTTTTCGAATGAGTTCGTCCACGGAAAGACCGTTCGGGGCCATTGCCATGGGGTTGATCCCGATCAGTTCTTTCCAGACGTTGATGGCCTCCTCTTTCCGGTTCAGATCGTGCAGCAGAACAACCCCCTTGTTAAAACGGGATTGCTCATGCTTCGGGTCAAGCGCAATCGCCTTGTCAAATGATTCAATGGCTTTTTCCGGGTTCCCGTTGCGGCGGTACATGACACCCAGATCCGTAAGGACATCGGCATTGTCCGGCTGGATGGCGAGCGCCTTTTGATAGGCCTCGATGGCGTCTTTGCCCTGCCCCAGATCAAAATAGAGATTGCCCAGATTGACCCATGCGGTAAAACTCCCGGGATTTTTCAGGGCTTCGGCTTTTGCATGCGTAAGGGCCTCATTCTGCGCAGGTTCGGCAGTGTGGCTGTCGGCAATGGGATCTGCGTTCGTAAACTTGAAGGCCCCGAATACCACGCCCCCCAGAAATCCGATCACCAGCGCGACAAGCGCGATCAGCAGTGCGGTTTCTTTTTTGATATACTGTTGGTCCGGCGTTTCCTTCATACGTATTCCCCCTTACGGCATCAAGCCGTATTTTTTCAGCTTTTTGTGCAGCGTTTTCCGTGTAATACCCAGTCTTCTTGCTGCCTCGCTCTTGTTGTTGTTTACGGCACCAAGCATATTGACAATGGCTGCTTTTTCGATCGTTTCCAGGAAGGCGCCTTCATTTTCACCGGATGTCGGTTCATGATGCTGAATCGAAATGCCGTTTTTCAGCAAAGGCTGCCTTTGTATCACGGGAAGGTCTTCCACGTCAATATAATCGGATCGTGCCAGCACGACGCTCCTCTCAACCGTATTCATCAGCTCCCGGACATTGCCCGGCCAGCGGTACCGGATCAGGCAGTCCATTGCCGCCGGGGTGAATCCGTTGATGATTTTCCGGTTTTTTTCGGAAAACAACGTCAGAAAATGTGCTGCCAGAAGGGGAATGTCATCTTCCCTGTTCCGGAGTGGAGGAACTTCAAGCGTCACCACATGGAGCCGATAAAAAAGGTCTTCCCGGAATTTCCCCTTTTCCGTCATTTCCAGAAGATTCTTGTTGGTTGCGGCAATCACCCGGACATCGACCGGCACAACCGTATCTCCGCCGACCCTGGTGATTTCCCTTTCCTGAAGAACCCGGAGCAGCTTTACCTGCATGGAAAGAGGCATTTCGCCGACCTCGTCCAGGAGCAGGCTGCCATGGTCGGCCTGAAGGAATTTGCCTTGCTTTTGTCTGTCCGCTCCGGTAAAGGCGCCTTTTTCATGCCCGAACAGTTCGGATTCCAGAAGGGTTTCGGTGATAGCCGCACAATTGATTTTGATAAAGGGCCTGTCTTTTCGATCGCTGTTATAATGAACCGCACCGGCAATCAGTTCCTTGCCGGTTCCGGATTCTCCGTGGATCAGAACGGTTGCTTCGCTGGGGGCAACCTGGGCGATGGTTTCAAAGAGTTTTTCCATGGCCTGACTGCTGCCGATGATGTTCCGTCTGCTGAAATGCCGGCCTGCAGTTTCCCGCAGCATCCGGTTCTCCTCTTTCAGGCGCCGGTGTTCCATGGCCTTTTCCAGTGTAATGCGGAGCTTGTCAAAGTCAAGGGGTTTGGTCAGGTAGTCGTATGCGCCTTTTTTCAGGGTCTCCACGGCGGTTTCAATGGAAGAATAGGCGGTCATGATGATGACGGGGATTGCAGGATTATAGGACCGGATCGTTTCCAGGGCCTCAATACCGGAAACTTTCAGCATGCGGATATCCATGAGGATGACATCATAGAAGGATTCATGAACGCGTTCAATGGCGGTGGAGCCGTCATCCGCCTGGGCAACATCATATCCCCATCCCCGTAAGAGTGTATAGAGCATGGTCCGATGGGCCTTGTCGTCATCTACTACCAGCAGGCTGCTTTTGGGAGTCATATCGATTTGTCCTTCTATTTCCGGTTCAGTCATTTTCGTGAAGTTCCGACAGAAAAACGGTAAATGTCGTTCCTTGGCCAACCTGACTTTTCACCTTGATTTCCCCGTGGTGCGCTTCAACGATATTATAAACGATGGCCAGCCCGATGCCTGTACCATTTGGTTTTCCGGTAAAGTAGGGGTCGAAAATATGCGGCAGATCCGTTTCCGCTATCCCGCTTCCGGTGTCGGTGACCGATATTTCGATTCCCGGTTTCCAGGGATGCCTGCCAAAGGAGATGGCCAGAGAACCGCCGGGTTCCATGGCATCCATGGCATTCAGGTACAGGTTCAGCAGAATCTGGCTGATTTTGTCCCCGTCCAGAATCATGTCACCAATTTCGTCACGCGGGTTGACGGTGATATTGATGGATTTTTCCCGGACCTGCTGTTCAATCAGTTTCAGGGAGTCATGAATGAGTTTTTTCAAGTCAACGGGTTTTCCGGACACGTATACCGGTCTTGAAAATTCAAGCAGATGACTCACCACCCGGTTCAGCCTGTCCACCTCCTGGATCATGATTTCCGCCGTCTCTTTGTCTTCGGGATGGTCTTGAAACCGTTCCTTGAAATAGGTGGCAAACCCTTTGATGGAACTTAACGGATTCCGGATTTCATGGGCCACACCTGCCGCCAGCCTGCCGACAGATGCCAGCCGCTGGTTCCGGGCCAGATTTTTTTTCAGAGACTGGATTTCCGTGAGGTCTTTGAACAGCAGGATATACCCGTGAAAGTCCCCGTCCCGGTCATGCAGAAGGGTGGCGCTGACTGCAAGGGGAATGACCCTTCCATCCTTGACCGGGCAATCGATTTCCCTTTCCACGATGCCGTTTTGAATATCAGGATGTTCGATCAGCTCCCACAGTTCTCTGGGAAGAATCTGCGCAACATCCTTTCCCATGCTGGTTTCGGTAAGGAGACCGAAAAAGGATTCCGCCACCTGGTTAAATGAGGTGATCTGTTTATGGCTGTCTATCGCGATCAGGCCGATGGGCATGTTCTCGACAAGGTTGTCGGAAAAGGCTTTGATTCTGGAAAGGGTGGCCCGTGTCTCCCGAACGCTGTGGGTAATCAGCAAAAGGATGATTCCTGTCAGGCCGATCAGGAGCATGACACCGGCGATAATCACCGCCTGCCGGATATCATTCCGTCCGGCCTCCTGCAGGGAAGTCATGTCCAGCCCGATAAAAATGATCGGATCAGAGGGATCGAGGCCGGCCCGGTTCGCTGTATGGGGCCGGTATAATTGCCGGAAAAGCCGGAGTAGGTCCGGTTCCCGCTGCAGTCCTCCGGACGGGGAAAACCGGCGGAACACCTCAAAGACCTGCTGTTCGCCCGGTTTCTGGAGGATACGCCAGCGGACATCATTGGATCGGGAGAGTCGGTAGAGGTCCAGCTCCGATCCATAGGGAGATCCGATTCGGGACACCTGGTTGTGCGCCAGCGTGATGCCGTTTGTGTCCACAACCGTCAGATATACAATATCTTTCTGCATGGCGGTTTCCGAGAGAAGCTGCTGCAGGTGACGGCCGCTGAAATGCTCCCCCATCAGACCGGTCCGGGTGCCGGCCTCAAAGGACCGGATCAGGGCGGCGCCTTTTTCAACCAGAAGCCTGGTACCGGCTTCCTGATGACGGCGGATGTTGGCAAAGGTCATCAGGGTAAACAGGGGGAGGAGAATGATCGTGGCTCCGATCAGAATCCAGGGTGGAATGGTGATCCGGATTCGGGGCGGCTGCTGGTTGTTTTCCATGTTTCTTCTCCTGAATATCGGCATGATTTTTCAGCAATTCCCATGCCATGATCTTCCCTGGTATGGTATCGGAAGACCTTTCGGGGTTCCGATTGCATCCGGAGTCCGTGTTTCAGGGGATTCCCATCGTGCAATTTGTCAAAATCGTTTTGACCATGCCGGGGCACCCATTGACAACAGGCCGAATGTGGATATTTTATACCCGGTTGAGTCGGTCATCTGGATATTTTGTATCCAATTTGTCAGCCTGATCATATCCAAAAAAAATGAACCGCACAACATTGTGATCCAAATAAGAATGGATTTTTCTGGTTTTAAGCGGATAAAGAGGAATGCTCCTTCGGGTCTGGCATCAAGTTTGCTATTTCGGGATGGGTACAACTTGGGTATTCCATGGGAAGGCAGGAAAAAATCAGAACAAAAACCGGTAAAGAGGACGTGTTATGAAATCATTACGATTGATCGGCAAGAGCAGAAAACAGGCGATTCAAACGATGGCAATAGGAACGCTCATGATTCTGGGCCTGGTATTTTCTTCCCGGTCCGTCATGGCGGATAATGAACCCGCAGCGGTTCGAATGGTTCCCGAAAGTTTCAGTACCCTGGCAGAGGGGAAGAGTGCCGCAGTTATCAATGTGAGAACGGAAAAAATCATCACGGGAGGAGGACGGGTCTTTCGCCATTTTTCCCGGAATCCGTTTGGCAACAACAACCCCGGAGATGATCTGCTGGAACGGTTTTTTGGTGGAATGCCCAACAGGGATTTCAAACAGCGGAGCCTGGGGTCCGGCTTTATCATTGACAAGGACGGGTATATTGTCACCAATAACCATGTGATTGAAAATGCGGATCAGATAAAAGTCAGCCTGAAGGACGGCAAGGAATATGATGCTACCATTATCGGACGTGATCCATCTACGGATATTGCGCTGATTAAAATCAAGCCGGAAAACGATTTGCCGGTTCTTAAGCTTGGATCTTCCGATAAGATCAAGGTGGGAGAATGGGTTATTGCCATTGGGAGTCCGTTTGGTCTGGCGCATACGGTTACGGCCGGGATCGTCAGTGCCAAAGGCCGGGTTATCGGCTCCGGACCCTATGATGATTTTATTCAGACAGATGCATCCATCAATCCGGGAAACAGCGGCGGGCCTCTCCTGGACATGAAAGGCATGGTTGTCGGCATCAATACGGCGATTGTCGCCGGCGGGCAGGGGATTGGTTTTGCCATTCCCATTGATCTGGCCAGGGGAATCATTGAACAGTTGAAAGGGAAGGGAAGTGTCACCCGCGGTTGGCTTGGAGTCGGCATTCAGAATCTGACGGAAGAAATTGCCGATTACTACGGGGTCGATAACCAGTCCGGTGCAATGGTCATGGAAGCATTCCCGGGTGATCCCGCAGACAAGGCCGGTATTCAGGCAAAGGATATTATCATTGCGGTGAACGGGCAGCCGGTAACGTCCAGTCATGATCTCACCGGTATCATCGCCAATATCGGTGTGGGAGAAAAAGTGGATATCAAGGTTCTCCGAAAGGGAGAAGAAAAAACGTTCACGGTAGTCATATCCAAACGGGAGGAAAACCTCGCGGCGGATGGCAGGGTCAATCAGTCCAGCAATGAGTTGGGCATTATGGTTTCCAAAATCACCCCTGAAATTTCCAGGCAGTTCAAAGTGGAATCATCAAAAGGCGTGATTGTAACCGGAGTGGAGCCGGGCAGTGAGGGGGAAAAGGCCGGTGTTGCTGCCGGGGATATTATCCTGGAAGTGAACCGGAATGCTGTTGACAGTGTGAAGGCATACGGCACGGAAATCCGGAAGGTTAAAAAAGGCGAGATGATTCAGCTGTTCATTAAACGGGCAGGCAGCGGCTTCATGGTAGTCAAGATTAAAAAAGAATAAATCGATACCGGATCAAACAGAGCCGTTTTTTCCTTGATCCGCTTCATAAGGGCGAATGCAGTCACCCCGGCGGGCTCCGGTTTCCGGAGACCAACGGGGTGATTCTGTTTCAGGATGTCCTGTTCCGATCCATCCGATCCATCATAATGAGGATTGACAAAAATACAGCGCAGTGTCATAATTTTTTCCGCACAACAAACAAAAATCCTAAATTATTCTCAGGCAATAGAAAAAAATCAATGGACAAATAAAACTATTCATCGGGTTCCGATTCCTTTTCCTGTATCCGGAATTCGGGGCCGGGAGGGTTTACCGGTATGATCAAAAAAACAAAGATCGTGGCCACAATCGGTCCGTCATCCAATACGCGCGCTGTCCTGAAAGAACTGATTTCAGAGGGAATGAATATGGCCCGGCTGAATTTTTCCCATGGAAGCTATGAAGAACATGGAGAAGTCATCAAGATCATCCGGTCTCTTTCACGGGAGATGAACACACCTGTCGGAATCATTCTGGACCTGCAGGGACCGAAAATCCGTACCGGTAAGCTGGCAAACGGAGAGCCGGTTATGCTGAAGAAGAACAATGTCTTTTCCATCACCTCTCAACAGGTTCCCGGTACGGATGAGATTGTTTCAACGACATATAAGGATTTGCCCGGGGATGTGAAAAAAAACGATACGATTCTGATTGATGACGGCCTGATCGAATTGAAGGTCATGTCCAAAACAAAGGATACGGTGAAATGTAAAATTTTGAATGGAGGGATCTTAAAAGAGAATAAAGGCATCAATCTGCCGGGCGTCAAGGTAACCGCTCCGTCTCTTACGGAAAAGGATAAAAAGGATTTAAACTTTGGCATCAAGGTCGGCGTTGATTATTTTGCCTTGTCCTTTGTCAGGACCGCAGATGACCTGAAGCAGATACAGGAGATTATCAGAAAGCAGGGAAAGGATATTCCGGTGATTGCCAAAATCGAGAAACCGGAAGCAGTGGAAAATCTTGATGAGATCCTGGATGTGACCGATGCAATCATGGTGGCGCGGGGAGACCTGGGCGTGGAAATGCGGCCGGAACAGGTTCCGGCCATTCAAAAGCATATTATCCGTTCGGCCATGAAGAAAAACAAACCGGTCATTACGGCAACACAGATGCTGGAAACCATGAGCCTGAATCCCATTCCAACCAGAGCCGAGGCTTCGGATGTGGCAAACGCCATTCTGGATGGAACCGATGCCGTGATGCTTTCCGGAGAAACCGCATCCGGAAAATATCCGGTAAGGGCTGTTCAAATGATGGCAAGGATTGCCTGCCAGATGGAAAAATCTCCTTTTATGCGATACAATATGGGATATGAAAAAGACATGAAGGATCTTGTCCCCCATGCGGTGGCGCAATCGGCCGTGAACATTCTGCATGAGGTGAGCGGAAGAGGGATCGTCTCCTTCTCCGTTTCCGGGAGTTCGTCAAAGCTGATTTCAAAACAGCGGCCGTCCATGCCGGTGTATGCGTTTACACCCAATATCGTCACTTACAACCGCCTGGCATTATGCTGGGGAGTAACCCCGATGCATATTTCCAACATCAGTGACCCAACCCGCCTGGTTCAGGCCAGTGAAAACATTTTGCTGGATAAAAAACTGGTGGACAAGGATGACCTGATTGTCATTGTCATTGGTATGGGATTGAAAAAAGGGTCTACCAATTCCATTAAAATTCATCGGATCGGGCATGAAGATTGATCTGTTTTTTTATATTGCACACCTGAATGACAAATTGTATAAGATATTGCGGTGATTTTATCTTGACATACAATATATAGATTAAAAAATCCTGCACAAACGGGAAATAGTCCGGACACTCTTTATGGTATACCGGTTCGGAATGGATGATAACATCATCAACCAAGCATATCTAATCATATCATCATGTCAGGAGGCACAATGGGCCATAGAGGAAAGATTTTAATCACAGAGGATGGCCGATTTGATTTGGCAACATATCAGTGGGATGATCATCGGTTCTCCGATATTCTGGCAAGGGAAAATCCCATCAAACCGGAGCAGGCAATGGCCATCAGCCGGTTTGTCCGGGAAGAGATCGCCAAAATGGAGACGCTGACCATCACCATGCCCGTTATTGAAAAAATGATTGAAGCTAAACTCCTTGAATACGGGCTGAAAAAGCCGTCACCCGTCCGGCTGGACAAATCGGTTTTTGTGAAAAATGGTCTGATTCTCTCCGATAATGCAAGGGTGGTCCTGGAGCGAAGGTATCTGCGAAAGAATGTCCAGGGAAAGGTCATTGAAAAACCGGAACAGATGTTCAGCCGGGTTGCCGGATTCATTGCCAGAGCGGAAAAAAAATATGGTGATGAATCCCGTGTAAAAGAGATGGAAAAAGTGTTTTACAGGATGATGACCCGGTTTGAGTTTCTTCCCAATTCGCCGACGCTGATGAATGCAGGGCGCCGGCTGGGACAGCTTGCCGCTTGTTTTGTGCTGCCGATTGACGACAGCATGGATGATATTTTTGATTCCATTAAGAATGCGGCGCTGATTCATAAGTCCGGCGGCGGAACCGGTTTTTCGTTTTCCCGTCTCCGTCCTGCCAACAGCCGTGTCGGAACCACAGGTGGTGTGGCATCCGGACCGGTTTCCTTTATGAAGGTATTCAACACGGCAACCGAGCAGGTGAAACAGGGGGGAACCAGGCGAGGCGCCAATATGGCGATTCTTCGCATCGATCATCCGGACATCATGGAGTTTATCACCTGCAAGCAGGATGACAAGGCACTTAACAATTTCAACATATCGGTCGGTGTCACTGAAAAGTTCATGAAAGCGGTACAGGAAAAGGAATCCTTTGACCTGATCAATCCGGCCAACCGGGAAAAAACCGGTGAGCTGAATGCGGAAGAAACCTATCGGATTCTGGTTCGGCATGCATGGAAAAACGGAGATCCGGGCATTATTTTTCTGGATCGCATCAACCAGGACAATCCCACTCCGGAACTGGGCGAGATTGAGAGCACAAACCCCTGCGGAGAGCAGCCGCTGCTGCCCATGGAAGCCTGCAACCTTGGTTCCATCAATCTTGCGAAGTTCGTCCGTTATAAGGGTCAGGCACCGGAGATTGATTATGAGGAATTGAAGAAGCTGGTCCGGCATTCCGTCCGGTTCCTGGATGATACCATTGACCAGTCAAGATATCCTCTTCCGGAAATCGAAAAAATGGTCAAGGGGAATCGGAAAATCGGTCTGGGAGTGATGGGTTTTGCGGATCTTCTTTTTCATCTCGGAGTCCCCTATGATTCGGAACAGGCGTTGTCTGTTGCGGAGGAGGTGATGAAGTTCATCCAGGAGGAATCCCATGCGGCCTCCCGGCAGCTTGCCGAAGAGCGCGGCGTGTTCAAAAATTTTAATAAGAGTATTTTCAAGGATCAGGCGGATTGCCGTTACCGGAATGCAACCACTACCACCATCGCTCCCACCGGAACCCTGAGCATTATCGCCGGCTGTTCCAGCGGGGTGGAACCGTTGTTCGCACTCAGTTTTGTCCGGACGGTGATGGATAATGACAAGCTGGTGGAAGTGAATCCTTGCTTTGAACAGGTTGCCAGACAGAGAGGTTTTTACAGCCGGGAGTTAATGGAGAAGGTCGCGGAAAAGGGAAGTATACGGGATATGGAAGAAATTCCGGTCGATGTCAGAAGGATATTTGTTACGGCACATGATATTTCCGCCACATGGCATGTCCGGATGCAGGCTGCTTTTCAGCGGTATACCGATAATGCCGTATCCAAAACCGTGAATCTCCCCAGAGACGCTACAGAACAGGATGTGCGGAAAATTTATGACATGGCCTATGAACTGGGCTGCAAAGGCGTTACCATATATCGCGACGGGAGTAAGGAGAATCAGGTTCTTTCCTTTCCGGCCAAAAAGGTTACAGAGGACAGCTTTATGACCATTGTCCAGGATCGGCCGGAAACCCTGGAAGGGTTCACCACCAAAATTAAAACCGGAATGGGCCACCTCTATGTCACGGTTACCGAATATGACGGCCGGCCGTTTGAGGTTTTCGCAACCATCGGCAAATCCGGAAAATCCACCATGGCCAAGACAGAGGCCATCGGCCGCCTGATTTCTCTGGCACTTCGATCCGGTGTTACCGTTGACAATATTGTGGAACAGGTGAAGGGAATACGCGGAGAACACACGGTTTTCCACAACGGAGAGCTGGTTCTTTCCATCCCGGATGCCATCGGTCAGATTCTGGAGCAGCGCTATGTCAAGAATGCAAACGGCCTGTCAAAACGCCCCGGCAATACCCTGAAAGGGAATGAATGCCCGGAATGCGGCCAGATCATCAGTTTTGAAGAAGGATGCATGACATGCCATATATGCGGGTATACCAAGTGCGGATAGGAAATGTCATTTCGCGTTTTTCATGAAAGAGCCGCCGTTGCATTGCGCATTGCCGGCTCTTTCATGAGACGATTTTAATCCTACATAGATATCGATCCTTTGCGAAAATCCGTTGCGCCGATCAGCAGATTGATACAAACCGGGATACCTCTTTTCGCTGTTTCTCTTGCCTGTTCCAGCGTGGGCAGTATCTGGTCTTCCCGGTCGATCAGAAATCCTTTTCCGCCGTATCCTTCCGCAACCTTATGATAATCGGTCCGGTTCAGGCGGGTGCCCACATCGGATTTCAAGACTTCTACCTGATCGCGGGCGATCTGTGCCCACCCTCCGTCATTTCCAATTACGGCAATCAGGGGGATGTTATGGCGGACACAGGTGTCGAATTCCTGAAGGCTGTATCCGGCGGAACCGTCCCCGTAGATCAGCCAGACTTCCGAATCCGGCCGGCTTAATTTGGCGCCCATGGCAAATCCCGCACCGACTCCCAGTGTTCCGAATACGCCGGGGTCCAGCCATGTCAGCGGGCCGCGGGGCCTCAGGATATAAGAGGCTGTTCCTACGAAGTCCCCGCCATCGGCGACAATGATGCTTCCGTCATCCAGAAACGCATCGAGTTTTTTCAGAAACAACAATGGATTGACATATTCGGTTTTTTTCTGCGCAAGGGAATGGATCTTTTCCTCCCGGCGTTTGTCTGCGTCCTGGAGCGAACGGATCCATTCAGCGTTATCCTGAAACAGTCCGGCTTCACCCAGCGCACAAATAAATTCACAGGGACCGGCATGAATGCCCAGATCCGGTGTCCGGTTCAGGGTGAGATCGGATTTGCTGAGATTGACGGAAATCAGTTTTGCCTTGGAAGAGATGGCTTTCCCATATCCGAGTCTGAAATCGCAGGGCATCCCGGCAATCATGACCAGATCGGCGTGCTGAAGCGCATCTTTCCGGTTGTGCCGCATCTGAAGGCGGCTGGAGGCGCCCAGTAAGCCCCTGGCCATTCCGGTCAGGAAAACCGGCATGCCTATTTTTTCAACCGCTTTTGCAAGGGGTGCGGTTTCGTGTGGATGAAGCATGGCCTGGCTGCCGATAATCAGGACCGGTTTTACGGCCTTCCGGATCAGTTTCAGGGCGGCTTCCCGCTTCTGCTGCTTCCATTCCGGTGTGTTGATTTCCTGAGGAACGGCTTCCATGGCGTCCAGATCGCAGGCAAACATTTTATCCACATGGTGGTTCAGATAAAATTGAAACAGTTTGCTTTTCAGGCCGGCTGTTTTGTGTTTTTCCCCGGATGCGCTGTACCATGCCCGGACCAGGGATTCTTCATATAATAGATCAATGGGGCATTCCACAAAGACCGGGCCGGGAATGCCGGACCGGGCTTCCTGGAAGGCCCTTTCCATGACCGGAAGAATATCACAGTTGCGGCGAATGGCCAGACCGGCTTTGACAATGGATTTGAGGACCGCCATCTGGTCGATATCCTGAAGGGAACCACGGCCCCGGGTAATGGTGGCCGCTGCCCCGCCCAATAGAATCAATGGAGATTGCGCCATCTGGGCATTTTTCAATGCCGTGATGGTATTGGTTACGCCGGGACCGGCGGTTACCGCGGCGATGCCGGGAATACCGGTTACGCGGGAGACCGCATCGGCGGCAAACACCGCGTTGGCTTCATCCCGGACATCGATGATGTTTATCCCCAGATTATCGCATCCGACCAGAATCGGGGAGATGTGTCCTCCGCACAATGTGAACAGATATTGAACACCATGATCGCGCAGGACCTGAGCGATGACTTGGCCGCCGCTTGTGGACATGTTTCCTCCTTGGTTTTATGTGATATCGATTATCCGGCCCAATTCTGAAATGGCAATTTTTTCCACAGCCGATTTGCCGATCCTGTGGAGAAGGACAAAGTGAATATGGTCACCTTCTCTTTTTTTGTCCTTTTTCAGGGCATCCATTACCTGCTGTTTGTCATGATCGAGCGATGTGGGAAGTTTGAAATTGTTCAGGAGCCGAATGATTCGATGGAACTCCTCTTCGGAAAGCATGGCTTTCCGGACAGAGAGGGCGGCGGCGAACACCATCCCGATACTGACAGCCTCACCATGGGGGATACCGGTTGTTTTCTCAATGGCATGGCCGAATGTATGCCCGAAATTGAGTTTCCTTCTTTCCCCCTTTTCCTTTTCATCCCGGTTGACAATGGTAGATTTGATCACGACGGAGTCATGAACAAACCGTTCAATGACCTGCCGGTTGAGTGCAAGTGCTTCCGACGTATTGTTTTCCATGAAAGCAAACAGTTCCGGATCTTCAATCACGGCATGTTTTACTACCTCGGCAAATCCGCAAAGTAATTCCCGCTCAGGCAATGTCTGCAGGAGATCCGGGTCGCAGATGACAAACTCCGGCTGGTTGAAAACACCGACCATATTTTTGAACCCCTGGAAATTGACCCCGTTTTTTCCTCCCACACTGGCATCCACCTGTGAAAGCAGGGTAGAGGAAACGAATCCGAAAGGAACGCCGCGGAGAAATGTGGATGCGACAAAGCCGGTAATATCGCATACGATCCCTCCGCCGATCCCCACCAGAAATGTCGATCGCTGGGCATTCATGGCAAGGAGTTCCTGATAGATATCAGCCGCTGTCTCCATGGTTTTGATGCGTTCGCCGGTTCCAATGGTGATGGTCCGGAATTGCGGAAAATCATGTTTGTAGTAATGGGAAACCCTATCATCGGTGATCAGGACCACATCCCGGGAAGGGATATAGCGGGCCAGGTTTTTCAGGCTTTCCCCGATATAAATCGATGAACGTCTCGTTGTTCCTTGAATGTCGATTCGTTTCATATTTTTCTTGTCTTTTACAATCCCAAAAGACGAAATTACTGTTTGTATCCGATTGCCCGCAGAAGTCCTTTTCTGGCTTCCATGTCTTCTTTGGTTTCAATCCCTCTGGATGCAAAACCGTCAATGACGCCGAGAATGCCTCTTCCCTGTTCGGTCCGGGCAATGATCACTTCCACCGGGTTTGCCGTTGCACAGAATATACGGCAGACTTCAGGAACGGCTTTGATGGCATTCAGAACATTGATCGGAAACATATCTTTCATGAAGACGATAAAGCTGTGGCCGGCTGACAGGGCATATGCATTTTTTTGGGCCAGCTCGATCAGCTCGGGGTCTGTGCCGGTGTATCTCACCAGACATTTGTCCGAAGCCTCGCAGAATGCGATCCCGAATTTGGCACCCGCAACGCCATTGACCATGGCCTCAAAAACATCTTCCACGGTTTTGATAAAATGGGAATGGCCGAGTATCAGGTTTAAACCATCCGGATTATCGATTGTAACGGTTATCAGTTCCATAGCAATGCCTCCTTTTCATTATTGTATCTGAACGGACTCGCCTCTTCTGGGTACAAAGGTGGAGAAGCCATTCTGCTTCAGCGTGTCTGCAAAGGACAAGGCCTGGGTTTCCTCTCCATGAACGACTGCTATTTTTTTGATGTTCAGGTTGGATTCTTTCACCAGCCGCATCAATTCGTTTTTGTCGCCATGCGCGCTGAATCCCCCGATCTGCTTCACATGGGCCTTTAACGGATACGCCTTGTTCAGGAATTTTAAGAGGGGCGGCTCTCCTTTGCGGCCCGATTGTTCGTATTGCTGTCCTTGTTCCAGTATCCGGCGTCCCAATGTATGTTGTGCCATAAATCCGACAATGAGGATCGTGTGTTTTTCATTATGAATTTTATATCGCAGGTGGTGAAGAATCCGGCCGGCCTCACACATGCCGGAAGAGGCAATGATGATGGATGGTTTATTGTCCCTCATCAGTGCCATGGATTCCTCCACGGACTGGATAAAATTCATTTTTTTGAAAGAAAACGGATTTTTGCCATTTTCCAGAAAGGTTTCATGGGTTTTCCGATCATAAACCTCAGGATGCTCCCCAAACACATGGGTCAGGTTGGTTGCCAGCGGGCTGTCCAGGTAGACGGGGATGCGGGGTACTTCTTTTGCATCGTACAGTTCATGCAGCACATAAATCAGTTCCTGGGCCCTGCCGAACGCAAAAGAAGGAATCAGTATCGAACCGCCGCGTTCAACGGTTTCATTGATGATGGCCTTCAGCTGCTCTTTGACATCCGATACCGGTCCGTGCTCTCGATTTCCATAGGTGCTTTCCATGATCAGAAGGTCTACATCCTGATCCTCCCGGTCAAACACCAGTGTGGGGTTTTCCAGGATGGGTTTGTCAAATCTTCCAAAATCTCCGGAGAAGCAGATATTGCGGTCTTTTCCGTTTTCCTGAACCTTGAGCATGCAGATCGCCGAACCGAGAATGTGGCCGGCATCATAGAATTTGCAGGTCATTCCATGGCCAACCGTAATGCGGCTTTCATAGGGGTAGCCGTCAAAATATCCCAATGCCTGCTGTGCATCGGCTTGTGTGTACAGGGGGGTAACCTTTTTCAGGTTGTATCGGTCAATCAGCGTGTTGATGGTTTCATGGTCGAGTTTCTGGCCCTCCCTCTTGAGAAGTTTTTTCATGTTTTTGATTTCTTGCGGGGACGGAGATTTTTGTTTGGTGGATGATTTCATTTGGCTCAAAAAATTTCGGACGACCTTGTAATTTAAATAGTTGGCATCGGATTCCTGTATTTTTGCACTGTCCGGCAGCAGATATTCGCAGGTATCTTTTGTGGCATTGGTGCAGACGATGCGACCATGAAATGATTTTTTGGTCAGGCAGGGGATTCGACCGGAATGATCGATATGGGCATGGGAGAGGATGACTCCGGACAGGATTCCCGCATCAAATGGAATCACCCGATTTTTTTCTTCCGACTCCTGTCTGCGTCCCTGAAACATTCCGCAGTCAAACAGGATTCGGTCTGTTTCCGCTGAAACCATATGCATGGACCCGGTTACTTCCCGTGCAGCACCATAAAAGGTAATATACATGTCTTGTCCTTTGTTTGTAGATGACTGGTTTATTTTTGATACCATCATGACGGCATTCCCGGACAACCGTATCATAAATCAACCCAAGAGGGAAGGATAAGACCCTTGAAGATATGAACAATCGTATGTGGTTTTTCAAGCCGGAAAATGTAACGCTTGCCCTGTATAGGGTTCTGTGGCAATATGGCCAAAGTCATGGACATCATTTATCTCCTTCAGAATCACCGAAAATTTTTTAGAAAAAGGTTTCCCTATGCCGGAAAAATTCAAGGAACTGACAATTGAAACAATCGATAAAAATCTGCTGGACCGTTCACCGGACTGTATCTATCTGCATGATCTGAAAGGTAATTTTTTGGATGCAAACCTTGCGGCACTGGATTTGCTCGGATTGACAAAAAATCAACTGGCGGCCATGAATTTTTCATCCTTGCTGAAAGAATCGCAAATCGACCGGGCCTTAAAAGCGATCCGTGAAATCCTTGAAAAAGGATATGAAAGTGGTGTTACCGAGTATGAGCTGGTCACCCGGAACGGTGAGACAATCTATATGGAGACAAAGGGGATTCTAATCTACCAGGATGAAAAGCCGTGCGCGATTCTGGGGATTGGACGGGATATCACCCATCGAAGACAGACCGAGGCCGCCCTGCGGAAATCAGAGGAAAAATACCGGTTTTTAATTGAAAGTGCAACCGATGGAATCATAATTGTCCAGGATGATGTGATCAGGTTCGCCAATTCCAGAATGGTGGAGATGACCGGATATTCCAAAGAAGAATTCGTGAATGGACATTTTGCGGACTTTATTGTTACCGATAATCGGGAGGACGTGATCCGGCAGTTCCGGGAGCTGGTGAGCAGCCATAAAACCATAAAAACCATCTCATTTAAAGGCTGGCATAAGCACGAGAAGGAAATCATTGTTCAGGCAAAAATTGTGGAAATAGAATGGGAGGAAAAGCCTGCCGGTCTTGTTTTCCTGCGGGATATTACCGCAGAAAAACAATATGAGACCCGGGTCATGCAGACACAGAAAATGGAAGCTATCGGTACATTATCCGGCGGAATCGCACATGATTTCAATAATATTCTGGGTGCCATTGTGCTGAATGCCGAGATGGCGCTCGATGATGTCGAACAGGATACGGAAGCCGAATACTCCATTCAGCAGATCCTCAAATCCAGCCAGCGGGCCAAGAGGCTGGTCGATCAGATCCTCACGTTCAGCCGGGAGGCCATTACGGAGAAAAAGCCGCTTGAGTTCGGGATTATTATTAAGGAAACATTGAAAATGCTCCGGTCCGTCATTCCGGCGACGATCAATATCACACAATACATTCCGACGGATATCGGAATGGTCATGGCGGACCCGGCTCAGTTGCAGCAAATGGTGGTGAATCTGATCAACAATGCCGTGGATGCCATGAAAGAAAACGGGGGAGACCTTGAAATTACGCTGGGGCAGATTGAAGTGGAAGAATCCCCGGCCGGATTTGATGTGGAACCGGGCGAGTATATCCAGCTCAGGATCAAAGACACGGGAAAGGGAATCCGGCCCAAAGACCTGAAACGGATTTTT
The DNA here is from genome assembly GCA_003599865.1 of Desulfobacteraceae bacterium. Classification (GTDB taxonomy): domain Bacteria; phylum Desulfobacterota; class Desulfobacteria; order Desulfobacterales; family SURF-7; genus QZKS01. The sequence continues at coordinate 36,020 of QZKS01000026.1, read as the reverse complement.
GATCCCTTTTTTACCACACGAAAATCGGAAAACAGGACCGGCCTGGGACTTTCCGTGGTCCACGGTATTGTTTCCGTGAACAACGGGTTCATCAAGGTGGATAATGAGGAAGGGATCGGAACGGTTTTTTCCGTGTCTTTCCCGCGGGTAAAAGAGATGGAAATGTCCGTGAAACAGGAAATGGCGGATGAACTTGCGGGAACCGGGAAAATCCTGTTTGTGGATGATGAGCCGGCGCTGATCGATGCCGGAAAACGGCTTTTGCAGCGATTGGGCTATGAAGTGATTACCGCGGAAAGCGGCATGAAAGCCCATGAACTGTTCTGCCGGAATCCGGAAAGTTTTGATCTGGTGATCACCGATACCACCATGCCGAATATGACGGGAATTGAACTCTCCAAAGAGCTGCATGCGGTCAGACCGGACTTGCCGATCATTGTCTGTTCGGGATTCAGCGAACTGATTTCTGCGGAGATTGCTTCGGAAATGGGGATTCAGGCATATATCATGAAACCTTTTATCCGGCAGGAGATGGCAGATGCCATCCGGAAAGCGCTGTCTAAAAATCCGTAATTACATCCCGGTTGACCGGTCCGGTCAGGAGACCGGATCCTCAAACTTGCAGCTCAGATGCAGCATGTCATCCTCCAGAAGGATTTTGACTTTGTAAGGCAGCGTTTTGAAAAGATTGATCATCCCCCTGTTCTGCGGCGAGGTGTAGGCAAACAGGCCGGATATTCCGTTTTCTCTGGCGGAATCGGTCAGTTTTTTCAGGATCACACGTCCGAGTCCTTTTCCCTGATAGGGCTTGCTTACCGAGAAGGCAACTTCCGCCATATTGTCGGACTGGTTCAGCAGGCATTCGCCGATGGCAACCACCTTACCGAAACCGATTTCACCGACAACGGCCAGGATTGTCAGATCATTGATATAATCAATCTGAGATATTCCTTCCACTTCATCATGAACAAAACTGGTTTTTTTGTGAAAAAATCGGGCAATGATGTCATCCTTGTCAAGATTGTAGAAATGCTCCTGTATCCTTCTTTCATCAACCGGTTTTGCCGGCCGGATGGTAACGGATTCATAATCGATGGTCAGCACTTCTTCCAGGGCAATGGGATAAATACCGTGAATCGATTCCGTGAGGGTTCTTTCCGGGCCAAGGAGGCCCCTTTTTTTGGCCTGATCAAAAAGCTCATCCCGAAAATCCGGGTGCGCGATACTGATCATGGCCATGGCCCGTTCCTGAATGCTTTTGCCGGCGAGATTGACGGATCCGTATTCGGTTACCACATACTGAACATCACTCCTGGGGATCACGACAGCCATGTCGCTGATCATGGGGACGATCCGGCTTTTTTTGCCATGCAGACCGGTTGCGGCCAGCATTAAAATGGACTTTCCTCCGGTGGATTCCGAAGCGCCGCGGACAAAATCCAGCATTCCGGTAACGCCGGAAAAAAGGTTGTACGGAAGGGCGTCAACCGCTGCCTGACCCGTAAGGTCCATGGCCATGGCAATGTTCATGGACACCATCTTGTTGTGCCGGGAGATGATGGACGGACTGTTCACATAATCGGAGGGATGGAATTCAATGGCCGGGTTGTTGTCCATGAAGTCATATAGAGCCCGGGTCCCGACGGCGCTGCTGGCAACGATCTTGCCGTCATTGAATCCTTTTTTCCGGTTGGTGATCACGCCGCGTGAAAACAGGTTCATGATACCATCCGTTAAAAAATAGGTATGAACGCCCAGGTCGTTTTTATTGGCAAGGGCCAGCAGGGTGGCGTTCGGCGTCGCTCCCAGGCTGATCTGGATCGTGGAGCCGTCGTCCACCAATCTTGCGATATGACGGGCAATTTTTTCATCTGACGCCAGTTCCGGATAATCCTTGATGGAAAGGATGTCTTCATTGTGTTCAACGATGACGTCCACATCATCCACATGGATGAAGCTTCTGCCGAGAACACGGGGCATTTTTTCATTGACCTGGGCAATGACAATGTCTGCTGCCGCTGCCGCTGCCTGTGAGACATCAACGGAGACGCCGAGACTCATCCATCCGAAATCATCCGGAGGCGTGACCTGGATCAGGGCAACGTGGATCGGAAGGCGACCGGTTTTAAACAAACCGGGGATTGCGGAAAGATTGATCGGGGTGATAAACCGGATGTTTTTTGCCAATTCTTTGGAGGCGGCAGATCCGGAATAGAAAGACCGGATGTTCAGATTCTGGCTCTTGGTTTGCGTGGCAATCATGGTCAGGGGTATTGTCTCCAGGCTGAGAAGCCGGACAATTTCAATATCGGTAAAATTGGATGCGGCTCTGGAAAGTTCTCTTACCAGATATTGGGGTTCTCCACAGGATGAACTGATGAAGATCCGCTGGCCGGGTCGGATCAGGCTGAGCGCTTCGGAAACACTTTTTTTCTTTTCAATATAGTTATCCGGCCAGTATTTTGCGGTTGCCATCGGAGACTCCTTATCTCATTTCAAGACCTGCTACTATGTGTTATACCGGTTTCATCCGGAACCTGAAAAAAGCTTGACAAAGACCGGTAGGCGTAGTAATCAGTACGAACGAGCGCTCAATCAAAGACATTGCACACATGTTGAACATTTTCATCAATACAAAAATATCGATTACCGACATGACATGGAAATTTGTTTGCCGCAGGTAGTTGTTTACATAACCCTATCAAGTTTACAGGCATCCGGCAACAGGGAATTTACCCAATGTCAGCACAGAAGTGTTACGGACATCTGTTTTACGAACATCTAATGATCAGTACATTTTGGAATGCCCGGCCATGCAATTTTACCGGGTTTTGATTGTCATCATCCCGAAGTAAAACGGGATGGAATTCCGGTAAGATTTCGTAGGGATTTTTAAGTCCGGGTGTGACAAAAATCCAGGTATGAACCAGATTGTTTTTGCTGATTTCAGGATTTTCTATGACATATCTCACAGTCTCCGATGTAACCCTCTCCTTTGGCGGTCTGAAAGCGTTATCCAATGTTAACATCAAAATCCAACCCAACCTGATTACTTCCATCATCGGACCCAATGGTGCGGGAAAGACCAGCATGTTGAACTGTATTTCCGGCTTTTACCATCCGACGTCCGGAGAAATTCATTTCGGCGGTCAGCGGCTCACGCAGGCCTCACCGCACCAGGTTTCCAAAATGGGTATCGCCAGGGCATTCCAGAATCTGGAGCTTTTCAGAGGATTGTCGGTGCTGGATAACCTGTTGCTGGCGCGTCATAAGGATTTGAAATATAATTTTTTCCAGGCAGTCTTTTTTTATGGAAAAACGTCCCGGGTAGAGGCGGAGAACAGGCAGTATGTCGAAGAAATCATTGATTTTATGGAGCTTGAACCCTATCGGAAAAGGCTTGTCGGCAATCTCAGTTACGGTGTGCAGAAAAGGGTAGAGGTCGCCAGGGCCTTGACTCTTGCACCCAAAATACTCCTGCTGGACGAGCCCATGGCCGGAATGAATATTGAGGAGAAGGAGGATATCGTCCGTTTCATCATGGATATTCAGAAGGAACGAAATATAACCGTGGTTCTCGTGGAACACGACCTCGGCGTTGTCATGGATATTTCGGATCAGATCTATGTGCTGGATTTCGGAGAACTGATCGGTTCAGGCACTCCGAAAGAAGTTGCTTCCGATCCCAAAGTAATTGAAGCCTATATCGGAGAAGAATAGATATCAATGGAAAATACAGACCATTTAGTTCGTTATACCATTCCTCAATTGCTTCGGTGGAGAACCGAGAAAACGCCTGAAAAGGTCGCTCTTCGGGAAAAAGATTTCGGACGCTGGCAGAGCATTACCTGGCGGAAGTATTATTCGTATGTTCAGAAGGTCGCCTTGGGCCTGGAAAAAATCGGTCTGCGCAAGGAGGAAGTTCTTGCGCTGATTGGAGACAATATACCGGAAATGCTTTACGTGGCCATCGGAGCTCAATCGATTGGCGCCCACTCCGCTGCGATATACCAGACCAGCCTGCCGGATGAGATTGCGGATATTATCAATTATCTGGGTGTCCGGATTGTGTTCTGTGACGATCAGGAGCAGGTGGACAAGCTGGTTGAAGTCAGACGGAAGATACCCGGCGTCATCAAGGTGATCTATGAAGATCCAAGGGGTATGCGCAGTTATCGGAAGGATGACTGGTTCATGTTTATCGAGGATCTTTATAAACTGGGAGAAGAGAAGGAAAAGCAGAATCCGGATTACTATGAGGAGTTGATTCATCGGGGAAAACCGGATGATGTCTGTCATCTCTGTCTGACTTCCGGAACCACCGGCCTTCCCAAGGGAACCATGCTTACCCATCGAAATTTTATCAATATGGGAATTCAGCTCACCAAGGTGGATCATCTGGAACCGACAGACGAGTATTTGTCTTTTCTTCCGTTTGCATGGATTGGTGAACAGATGAACTCCTTTGGCGTTGCCATGGCGACCGGTATTACCATTAACTTTCCGGAGTCGGTGGAAACAGCCATGGACGATCTGAAAGAGGTCGGACCCCATTTTATGTTCGGAGCCCCCCGCATTTATGAAAATATCCGTTCCCAGATCTGGCTCAAGATTGATGAATCCTATCGGTTGAATCGAATTTTTTATGAATATTTTATCAAGATTGGGGAACAGGCTGCCCGGTATCGCATGACCGGCAAAAAAATGCCGCCGGCATTGGGCATCCTCTCCTGGCTGGGAAGGGTTCTGGTTACCCGGCCCCTGATTAATCAGATCGGATTCCTCCGGCTGCGAAGAGCCTATACCGGCGGTGCGGCTCTCGGTCCGCAACTGTTTACCTTTTATCAGGCCATTGGTGTGAATTTAAAACAGATTTACGGACAGACGGAAATTGTCGGTATCGCCTATATGCATCGGGATGGCGATGTCCGTCCGGATACGGTCGGCAAACCCCTTCCGGAAACCGAGTGCAGGATCTCGGAAAAAGGAGAGATTCTCTCCAAATCGCCTTCCGTATGTGTCGGTTATTTCAAGCTTCCGGAAAAAACAGAAGAGCTTCTGGAAGGCGGATGGCTGCATTCCGGCGATGCGGGTTATATTGACGAAAACGGTCATCTGGTCGTGATCGACCGGGTATCGGACGTCATGCATAACAAGAACGGCGAGATGTTCAGCCCCATGTTCCTGGAAAACAAGCTGAAATTCAGTCCCTATATCAAAGAAGCCGTTATATTCGGAGATCAGCAGGCTTTTGTCGCCGCACTGATCAACGTCGACCCCATTGTCGTCGGAAAATGGGCGGAAGACCGGGGGATCTCCTACACCACCTTTATGGATTTGTCCGCCAAACCGGAAGTGGCAAAACTGATCCGGGAAGAGATCGTTAAAATCAATCAGAATGCAGAAAAGGAGCATTTCCGTATCAAACGGTATGCGATCCTGTATAAACTGCTGGATACGGATGATGGAGAGTTGACCAAAACCGGAAAAATCCGGCGGAAGTTTGTTGGGGAAAAGTATCGGAATTTATACGAAGCCTTATATGATGAGAGTGTTACGGAAAAAGAGGTGGAAGCCTTTTTCCAGTACCAGGACGGCCAGACAACCAACGTAAAAACGAAAATTTCATTTTATACAATGGAAGGGGGGTCATGACCTATTTTTTTCAGCTGGTTTTAAGTGGAGTCGTTGTCGGCTCCATCTATGCCCTGTCTGCCCTCGGGTTTGTGCTGATTTATAAGTCCAGCCGGGTATTGAACATCGCTCATGGACAATTGATCGCAACCGGCGCATTTATTGCCTACGCCCTGACAGTATGGGTCGGCATACCCATCTATCTCTCTTTCTTTATCAGCATGGTGCTTACTTTTTTTCTGACCATGAGCGTGGAGAGAATATTCCTGCGGCGTCTGATCGGGGAACCCATTATCTCCGTGATCATGGTTACCATCGGCCTGATGTCCATTCTGGACGGTCTGATCTACCTTACGCCCTTTGGATCTGAAAATTTTTCGTTCCCCCGGTTCCTTCCCAAGGAACCCATTTCAATGGCCGGGGTATCCATCTCCTGGACGCAACTGGTGGGAGTGATTATTACGTTTGCCATGATCGGAGCGTTTTCATGGTTTTTTAAAAAATCAACGGTTGGAATATCCATGCGGGCGGTTTCGGATGATCAGCTTGCGTCCATGTCCATCGGCATTTCGGTTCCCCGGGTGTTTGGACTGGCCTGGGCAACCGCGGGTTTGAGTGCAGCTGCGGCCGGCGGTATTATCGGCAATATTACCGGATTGAATTTTGACACCCTTCACGCATTTGGGATCACGGTCTTTCCGGTCGTGATTCTGGGCGGACTGGATTCGATTCTGGGGGCTGTCGTGGCAGGGATCATTATGGGATTGATTCAGCAGTTTGCCAGCGGATATCTGGATGGCAACTGGGGTCTGAATGGAACGGGAACCGTGCTGCCATATATTATCCTGTTGATTATTTTACTGTTCAAGCCGCACGGACTGTTTGGAATACATGAAATTGAACGGGTGTAGACTATGTCGGCAAATCGTTGGTTAGCAACCGGTAACTACTTTACCACCTATAAAGAAGAGCAGCGGATCTTTCTTACCCATACGGACCGGCTGATCTTTTCTTTTTTTCTGGTTTGTGTTTTTGTCTGGCCCCTGGTTTTTGAAACCAACAACAAATCCATGCTGGTTGTGGATAATATATTGATTGCCATGATTGCGGTGCTGGGCCTGAACCTTGTCACCGGGTTTGCAGGGCTGATTTCCATCGGGCATGCCGCTTTTGTGGGTGTGGGGGCCTATACCGTGGCCTCTGTTTCCCGGGTAATGGGAGACGACTATATTTTGCTGACCCATGCATGGCCGGCAATGATTCTGGCTTCCGGTCTGGTGGGGGCGGTTTTCGGAGCGATGGTCGGTCTGCCGGCTTTCCGGCTGAAACATCTGTACCTGGCAATCGCAACCCTTTCCTTTCAGATGATTTTTCAGTGGACAATCAATTTTATGGAATTTTTTAACCAGGGCCAGACCATTTTTGTGGGGCGCATATTCTGGTTAAACGGAGAAGTAGGCCGGAACGAACATTATATATTCTGGTATTACGTGATTCTGATCATTCTGGTTCTTCTGGGATTTATGGTGCGGAATCTTCTCCGGACACGGTTTGGAAGGTGTCTGATCGCTGTCCGGGATAATGACCGGGCCGCGGATGCCATGGGAATGCATCCGGGGTTGACCAAAGTCTATGCATTCGGACTGGCGGGGTTTTTTGCCGGAATCGCCGGAGCGCTTCATGCATACCTGTACCGGGGTGTCGGAATTGAATCCTTTACCCTTCATGAGTCCATAACGTATCTTGCCATGGCTATCGTGGGCGGTCTGGGCACCCTGAACGGTTCTTTCTGGGGACCGGCGGCAATTAAAATGCTGGAACTCCAGGTTGAAAAAATTGCAGAGCATGCCGGTGATATGATGCCGGCCAGTATGAACCTGGCAACCGCTTTGAGACCGCTCACCTTTGGCCTGGTGATCGTTCTTTTTTTGATGTTCGAACCACGGGGGATCGCCAACTGGTGGCGTATCATCCGTTCTTATTTTAAACTATGGCCGTTCAGATATTGATTTCGATTGGTGTGCGTTTGGCTCAGGCAGAAAAAAATCGGGAAGGTCTGCCTCTGGTATTGCGATCAAAAACAATCAAAGAAAAGGGGGAAATATGAGGAATCACAAAATGATGTTTGTTCCGATTTTGATGAGTTTCATAGCCGTTTTGTTTTTTGCCGCCAATTTGCAGGCCGGAGAAGTATATAAACTGGCGCTTTCTCTGGCCATCACCGGTCCGACATCGGATGCGGGAAATCCGTATGCAAAAGGAGTGGAGGATTATTTCCGATTTGTGAATGACACCAAAATGCTGGGCGATGACAGGATTGAGTGCACCATCCGGGACGACCAGTATAAAACCGATGTGACCAAACGGAATTTCGAAGATTTTCTGGATCAGGGAATCGTGTTGTATCTGAATTATTCCACCGGCAGCACCATGGGCCTCAAACGGGATTTTGAAGAAGAAAAAATTGCGGTGATTCCGGCTTCTTTCCACGCAGGAAACCTGGTCGATTCCAATTACATTTTTCTTCCCATTGCTTCCTATTCGGAACAGACCATCGGCCTTGCGGAATATGTTGCCAACAATCATAAGGGAGACAAACCCAAGGTCGCGCTGTTCGTTCATCCCTCTGCGTTCGGCCGCGGACCGGTGGAGGATGTGGAAAAGGCTGCCAAGGCCGGCTTGAATATCGAAGTGGTTGAGGTAGTGGAGCATGGTCAGGATCTGGACAATACCGCCATGTTGAAAAGACTGAAAAGCAAAGGGGTTCAGTATGTGATTTCCCAGACCGTACAGTCCCCGGTTGCTACCATGCTGAAAGATGCCGCCCGGCTCGGATATACGGCAAAAACTTTCGGAGAGGCCGGAAAAATCACGTTTATGGGAGCTCATTATACCGGTGGAAACGACCTGATCGCACTGGCCGGTGCTGCGGCGGAGAATTTTTTCTGGACCACTTCCTATAAGCTCACTTCGGAAAAATCCGCCGGTGCGGATGCACAGCTCGCGCTTGCCGCAAGGTATGGACGCGATGAGAAAGCAGCGAATTCCCATAACTACACCAATGGAATCATGGTGGCCCAGGTTGCAACCGAAGTCATTAAACGCGTCAAGAAACAAGGCCTGAAGGTAAACCGAAAAACACTGTATGATGAGTTGAACCAGATGAACGGGGCCAAGGCTTTTCAACCGGATACCACCGTGGGGCCGGTTACATACTCAAAAACCGATCATGCCGGGGTTGATACCCTTCAGCTTTACAGGGTTGACGGCGGTGTATTCCGATCCGTGGGTACCCCGTTTTTATGTGAGTATATCAAGAAGATTTAGGAACGATCTGTCCGGAAACGGTTACCCGGCAGCTATCGATGGATATGATACAGCATGAAAGAATGATATTCAAGGTGATGTCTGTTTTGTAACATTTCGGTTAAACAGGGATTGGGCGGAACATGATCAAGCGCCCAATCCCTGATGTCTCCACTTCCCCATAAGGAAAAAGATGACAAAGCAAAATACAACAGAGATTCTATTGGATGTAAACAATATTGAGGTTGTCTATAATGACATTATCCAGGTGCTGAGGGGTGTGAGTTTGAATGTTTCGAAAGGGAGTATTGTGGCGCTTCTGGGAACCAACGGGGCGGGAAAAACAACTACCCTTCGAGCCGTCAGCGGCCTTTTAAAGCCGGAGAACGGATTCATCAAGGATGGCGTGATCACTTTTCATGGGAACAATATTACGAATGTCATGGGAACCCATGTTGTCCGGATGGGAGCGGTCATGGTGCCCGAAGGCCGGAGGGTGTTCAAGCATCTTACCGTGGATGAAAATATCCGGGTTGGTTCCATCACCCGGAAGGACGGAGCACAAAAGATCAAGGCGGACCACAAACTCATGTATGATCATTTTCCACGGCTGGCAAAGGTGACAAACCGTATGGCCGGTTACTGCTCCGGAGGTGAACAGCAAATGATCGCCATTGCAAGAGCCCTGATGGCATCACCGATCATGCTGATGCTGGATGAACCGTCTCTCGGATTGGCACCGCTTCTGGTCAAGGAGATTTTTGATAATATCCGTACCGTGAACCGTGAATTGTCCACAAGCATTCTTGTTGTGGAACAGAACGCAAAGATCGCGCTGGGGATTGCGGATTACGCCTATATCATGGAATCGGGGAAGATCGTTCTGGAAGGCACCGCAGAGGAGTTGAGAAACAATCCGGATGTGAAAGAGTTCTACCTGGGCGTGACTCAGGGCGGCGGCAGGAAATCTTTCAAGGAAATCAAATCCTACAAACGCCGCAAGCGCTGGATGTAGATAACAAACCAAGAAGACGAAACGATGAGGCACAAACCTCTGACAGGGAGATAACCATGAATATACTGGTTGGATATAACGGATCTGCTGCTTCCAATGCCGCTCTGGATCTGGCCAAGGATTATGCAAAGGCCTTTCACGCAAAGGTTTACCTTGTGACTTCCATGGAAGGCGGAAGCCGGGAAAGAATCGACGAGGTGCGCAAAGCGGAACAGGCTTTGGAAGAGGCCCGGAAAAAACTGGAAGCGGAGGGGTTGGTGTGCGAAATCCACCAGATGGCAAGAGGTATGACACCGGGAGAGGATCTTGTCAAGTTTGCCAAAGACAAGGCTGTGGATCATATATTCGCCGGCGTTGAAAAAAAATCAAAAACCCAGAAACTCCTTCTGGGGTCTACCGCCCAGTATCTGATTCTCAAGGCTCCGTGTCCGGTAACAACGACAAAATAGTCGGAAACGGAAGGCGGAATACATCAATTAATACGGGAGAGTGTATTTATGGCATCGGAAACGGATCGCAGCAAAGGATTTTATCATCAGACCCTTGAAACCATGTCTTCTGATGAAAGAAATCAATATCTTTCAAAAGAGCTTCAGAAAATTGTCTCCCATGCCTTCCGGAATGCTCCGGCCATTCAAAAAAAGTTTGCGTCTGCGGGACTGAAACCCCAGGATGTCCGGACCGTAAAGGATCTTGAAAAGCTTCCCATTACGCACAAACATGAACTGGCATCGCTTCAGAAGAAAGACCCTCCATTCGGCGGTTTTTTGGGAGTTCCGATGGAGAGACTGAAACGAATCTGCATGTCGCCCGGACCCATTTATGAACCCGAGGATACGGAAAGCAAAAATGACCGATGGACCCAGGCATTTTTTGCCGCCGGGTTCCGCAGGGGGGATATCGGCCAGGTGACCTTCAGCTATCATCTGGTACCTCCGGCTTTCTGGTTTGAGGACGCCCTTCACCGGCTGGGCTGCATTGCCACGCCCGGTGGTGTCGGAAACACGGAGCAGCAAGTGAAAATGATGCACGACCTGGGCGTAACCGGATATATCGGAACACCCAGTTTTCTCATGGCTGTTGCCAAAAAAGCACAGGAATTCCATTATCATCCCCAAAAGGATCTTTGTCTCAAAGTCGGTTTTGTTTCCGGCGAAATGCTTCCCGAATCCCTTCGGTCCGAGCTGGAAGAAACCTTTGGCATGATTGTACGACAGGGATATGGAACCGCTGATGTGGGATGCATGGGGTATGAATGCTTCCATAAAAACGGGATGCATTTTCCCTATAACTGCATTGTGGAAATCGTTGACCCGGAAACCGGAAAGCAGCTTGGACCCGGGGAAACCGGAGAGATTGTCACCACCGTATTTGATGAAGTCTATCCCATGATTCGTTTTGGAACCGGCGATCTTTCCTATTATACGGATGAACCCTGTCCTTGCGGCCGGACCACAGGTCGTCTTGTCAAAATACTTGGGCGGCTGGATCAGGTCACCAAGGTCAAAGGCATGTTCATCCATCCGGGCAATGTTGACAATGTGGCTGCCAAATTTGATGAGATTGAGGACTGTCAGGTGGTCGTCACCAGAGAAGGGCATGTGGACCAGATGACCCTTAAGGTGATTCTTGCAAAGGGCATTTTACCCTCCAATGATCTTGCCAAACGGATCGAATCCGCCATTCCTGAAAGCATGCGCGTCCGCGGAAAAGTGGAGTTTATAGACCGTGGAACCCTGCCGGAGAAATTTTCCAAAATCGACGACCGGCGAAAGTGGGAGTAGTTCCCCATCCTGCCCATATATAGACTATTAAATAAAGATGTTATCTGTTTTTTAATCCGAATTTCAGAAATCTGTTGGATTCTTCCGCCTGTTCGGCTAATAATGGATAAAATTTTTTTCAATCATGGAATGGAGCAGGCTATGAATTATGATTATGCGATCATCGGCAGCGGCTTTGGCGGAAGCGTGTCCGCTCTTCGTCTGTCTGAAAAAGGATATAAGGTTGTCGTTCTGGAGCAGGGCAGACAGGTTACGCCCGAGGATATGGAAGAGGGGGATGCCCGCATCCATCGTTTAACCTGGATGCCGGCCCTTGGTTTGACCGGGTATTTTTCTCAGGACTTTTTTCAGCATATGACCCTGGTACGCGGCATCGGTGTGGGCGGTGGAAGCCATGTGTATGCCGCCGTTCTCCTGAAGCCCAAGGATGAATTCTACAAAGATCCGGCATGGTCATCGCTGGGGATTGACTGGAAGGAAGAGCTTGCGCAGCATTATGCAACAGCTTCGACCATGCTGGGAGTGGTGAACAACCCTACCGTTGATATTCAGGACGAATTCCTGAAAAAGACAGCCGAGAAAATGGGTGCGGCCGACACCTATGGTCCAACACCCAACGGTATTTATTTTGGAACACCGGAAGTCATGTCGCCGGACCCGTTTTTTAACGGCAAGGGGCCCAACAGGCCCGGATGTCATTTGTGCGGAAGATGCCTGACCGGTTGCCCCCATGGTTCCAAGAATACCCTGGATAAAAATTATCTTTACCTTGCGCAGCGTCTGGGCGCATCAATTCTGCCGTTCCGAAAAGTTACCAATATCCTGCCGCTGGCAAACGGCGGATATCAGGTGGAAGCCCGGCATCCCATCAATCCGTTTCGAAAATACCCGCCCATTCAGGCCAAAAAACTGATCATCTCTGCCGGGGTTCTGGGAACCCTCGAGCTGCTGTTTCACTGCCGGGAAGTGAAAAAATCTCTTCCGAAAATATCCGGCCGGCTTGGCAGGATCGTGCGCACCAATAGTGAGGCCATTGTCGGCGCCCTGGCATCGGACGAAAATCTGGATCTTACATACGGCACGGCCATTTCTTCCCATTTTTATCCGGATGAACATACCCATATCACCCAGAACCGTTTTCCCCACGGCTATGACTATATGAAATTTTTTACCGGACCGCTGGTGGATCATCCCAACCCGATCATCCGTTCCTTGAAAACACTGGGTATGATGCTGCTCCGGCCTTCATCCATCTATAAAAACTGGACAGCCGGAAACTGGCACAAGCGGGTGACCGTGCTGACGGTGATGCAGCACCTGGATAACCAGCTTTCCCTGGAATATGGCAGAAAGGCCTCTTTTCTGTTTCGGAGGGGTTTAAAATCCAGGATTGTGAAAGGAAAGGAAGCACCCACGTTCCTGCCGGTGGCAAATGAAGCAGCCAAAAAACTGGCGGAAGCCTGTAATGGACAGCCGCTCAATATCCTGACCGAGAGCATCGGCAACACCGCGACCACCGCCCATATCCTGGGAGGATGCCATATGGGAAGTTCCGCAGAAAACGGGGTGATCAGTACCAGCCATGAAGTATTCGGCTATCCAGGGCTTTACATTGTGGACGGCTCTGCCGTATCCGCCAATATCGGGGCAAATCCCAGTCTGACCATTACGGCGCTGGCGGAAAGGGCCATGAGCCTGATACCGGATCAATAATTTTGTTATTCCGGGAGTTCAAAAAAACAAGTTGGAATGCAGGTGACCATGCCAAAAACAATTCTTTTTTTCTGTACGGCCAATTATTACCGCAGCCGCTATTCCGAGCTGCTGTTCAATCATTATGCCGGTGAGTGCGGATTGAACTGGAGGGCGGATTCCCGGGGTATCCTTGCCTCGCAGCACAACAATCCGGGGCCGATCTATTCTGTTGTGACAGACCGTCTGGAATATCTGGGGATCCGCACGGGAAACGACCATCGATATCCCCTTCAGATGGCAGAAAAAGATCTGGAAAAAGCAGATCTGACCATTGCCCTGAAACAGGCCGAACATTTTGAGATGATGAAACAATTATTTCCGGATTGGGCGGAAAGGATCACCTACTGGCATATTCATGACATTGATGTGGAACCTCCGGAGATTGCCCTGCCGAAAATCGATATTGAGATCCTTAAGCTGGTTCGTACGCTTGGATGCGATCAACCGAAATGATGCCATAGCCTTAGCAGGCAAATGATGATTGACACGGAAATGCTTTTTCGGCATAGTTCACCCCTGCTCAAACTGACGTTCCCGGGTCGCGGGAACAATTTGCAGGAACAGGTTATGATTCCATTTTTTTTTGCCCATTACCGCCAGAGATGATAGAAACATGAAAAGATTATTGATTTTACTGATGATTTGCACAACAACCATTTCCTGTATAGCCTTGCGCAATATCAATACCCCCCCAAATGGGGAAATACCCAAGACCAATGAACAGATCAGGGCCGAATACCACCTCATGAAGAACAATCTGAGTCTTGCGATGCGTGAAAACGAGGTGGTCAAAGGGGAAAATCGGATTTGCAGGACGGAAATACGACAGCTGAAAAAAGAGGCCAAAGGGTTACGCGCGGATATTGTGACCTTGAATCAGAATTATGAACAGGATATGGCCAGGATGCAGGAACAATATGGCACCCTGGAAATCCAGTACAAAATGCTGGAAGAACAAAGCCATGCAAAGATACAGGAGTTGACCGGTTTGAATACCCAGATCCGGAACCAGCTTGCTGAAGAAACCGCAGCGTTCAATCTGGCGTTAAACAAACAGAAAGCCGAGTTCAGGGAGGAACGTGAGGCATTAAAAGCAGGCTTTTCAGAGAAAACAAAGGAATATGAAAACCGTTTGAATGCCTTGACAAAGGAATTATCGGAAAAAGAAGCGGAATTGGAATCCCTGAATACCGCTTTGACCCAGGCCGGGAGTCAGATTGAGGGTCTGAAAAACACCATTGCAGAGGCCCAGATAAAGATGGAGAGCATGCAAAAAATAATTGATGAATACAGGGCTCTGGTCGGCAACAGCTCTGATAAGTCAGAGCCTGCGCCCGAGACAGTGCAACAGGCGCCCAAACAATAAGCACCTCCGGAAAAAGATATTGGTGATGATTGTATTCTCAGGAATGAAAAAAGCCGGGATTCTTTTTGTATCAGTACTGATATGGCTGTTTCCGACGATCATGTTTGCAGGGCCTCCGGATCCGACCGCAACGATTCTTCTTACCGCCAATCTGCAGGGGAATTTCAGCACTTCAGCGGAAAATCAGGACCAGGAAGATCCCATGCTGGTCATGGCCCAGGCGCTGATTCAGGAAAAGGAGAAAAAATCAGGCGATCTCATGATCGATCTGGGCAATGCCTTTTATCCGGGGCTTCTTTCCAAGTTTTCCTATGGGTCCGTGATGATGGACTATCTGGATTATTTTGATTTTGCAGCTACGCTGGTTTCTTCCAATGACCTGAATATCGGCCTGGGGAATCTGACATTTCTGGCCCAGAGCAAGAAGACTACCTTATTATCGGCAAATATTGAGAAAAACGGCCAGACGGTGTTCTCGCCCTATTTCACATCCATCATTAAAGGAAAGCAATTCGGTTTTATCGGTATCACATCCCCAAAAGGTTTTCTGGATGTTGCGGAAAAACAGCTTTTTGAAGCCAGCTTTTGCGATATTCATCAAATCCTGTCTATCCATATCGACAGGCTCAAGGCCGAGAAAACAGATTACATTGTCGTATTGTCCGGCCTTTCCTATGAGGAAAATTTCGATCTCATGGAAAAGCATCCGGACATTTCACTTTGCATCAGCGGCGGTGATTCCGAAGGGAAGCTGTTCACGACCAGGGCCTCCCGGGTGGATATCGATTCCGGCAGATCCCTGGTTACCCTGACGAAACCGGATGGATTCTACAGCCTGACACTGGCCATGGGGGAAAAACTGGAGGTTCGCACACTTCAGTTTGCCGCTCCTTCTCCTTCCCCGACTCCTTCCCAGAACTATCTTGATTTTATCAAACGGCTGACACTTTGGAAATCCCAGTTCGCATCAGAAGGGAATCAGGCCGTGACCGAAAATTTTTCCGGAGAGTTGTCTCTGAATGGTCATAAAACGGCAGAACTCCTGCGTCACCGTTTCGGGGTTGAGGTTGTTTTGCTGGACAAAAAGGCAATCTCGCCCGGAGTGCTTTCAGGACGAGTGACCTACTCGGATATTCTTTTCATTGTGAATGATGACTTTCCCCTTTTTACCTATCGTATTTCCGGAAAGGAACTGAAAAATGCAATCCGTGATCAGGGAAATCTCCTGGCCGCCGGAATCGATAACGGTCAGGTGCAGGGATATCCGATCAATGACAAGAGAACATACCGGATCTGTTCAACACAGAAGGTTTTTGAACGGATTGAAAAACAATCGGACAGGGTGATCAGCTATACCAATTCATGGAAATCCATTTCCGACATGATCAGTGAGGACTTGAAAACGGATCAGGTGATTGCCAAAAATGATTTTCATTATCTGGACCGGCGATTCGGATTGCTGGTGGATGTATCGCTGTCCAATTTTTTTGAACAGTCCGATGTATCCCGCGGCAGCATGGATGATGTGCCCCCGGGAAAACCAACAGATTCCTATACCAAGTGGGGTATTGAAGATAAAATCGATTTTACGATCTATAACCGTTATCACCAGTTGATTCTGACACCTTATATTTATTTTGTCAGCAAGGATGACGACTACCTGCAGAACCAGTTGCGGGGAACGCTGGTTTACACCTATAACCTCTATCCGAATGTCAAACCGTACCATAAATCACAAGCAGACACGGTGGTTCAGGACGTAGACGGCAAAAGGCCGTTGATGTTCCGGGAAACGGCAGGCGCCCTGTTCGAGACCCGATATCTGAATGGGAAACTGGGGCTTGGTTTTGAAAAGCAAACCCGGGATCCTGCCAATGAACTGGTTGCCGGTTTTGAATGTCTGGCGGATTCCAAAATCGAACTATGGCAGAATATATTCTATATATTCAACCTGGATGCCTTCTACGGTTTTGAGCGATTGAAACCGGATAACCGCCAGTTGCGGACAGAAATCGTCAATGCCCTTTCCTTTAAGCTGAATTCCTTTCTGGGGGTATCCGCCAAACACAAATGGTCGTTTTTCGACTCCATGGATTATGAACAGAAATATACGGAATCCCATTTTATCCTTTCTCTTGATCTCAAGACGGATTTCAAGATGTTTTAATTGCCGGGCAGGAATTACTCCTCATTGAAACTTTGCTGTGAATTTGGTAGAGATGTTCAGTCCCGTCATTTCCGGCAGCACCGGACCGAACACTACAATGGGTTTTCAAGGAGATGAATATGCGCACCCGATGGAACGATTTTTTCTTTTTTTTCATGATTGTCTTGCTGGCTACCGCATGCAGCAAAAATATCCGGGAAACCACCGTGGAGAATCCGGATGCATCCTATCGTCTGGTCATTGCGGGTGATTCCAGTGAGTTCAAGGACAGCATCCGGGAAAGGCTGATGAATAACTATCAGCATATCTGTCATATCGATGTCGTCAATCTGGATAAGCTTGAGGGTATTGATGAGGATCAATACGATGCCGTATTGATCATGGATACATTAATGGCCTGGGGCGGATTCAACCGGGAAGTTAAAAGATTTATCGATTCCCGGCAGGACAGCCGGAAGATTGTGGTATTTTTTACAGCCGGTGATCCGGAGTCGGTTTACAGTTACAAAGGCGTTGACGCCATCACGTCCGCTTCCGTTCCTGCGCAGGAAGATGATGTTGTGGACAGGCTGACCCGGGAAATCGATCTGCTGCTCTCCGGGCAAAGATAGGAGTGGGCGGCTTATTGTCACAGGCTGACCGGACAACCGGACAACCGGATAACGGGATAACCGGATAACCGGACAACGGGCAACGCTTATGGCTACAGAAATGTTGAAGCATTCTTCTGCATGGCCTGGAAATCATTTTCCGACAAACCCGCCCCCAGAACCACCCGGAGTGCCTGGTCCTGATTGATCAGATCTCCGGGTTCATGGGTATCTGTATCAATGACCATTCCTGCGCCGTGTTTCCGGGCCAGTTTGGCAACATGACCGTTGGTGAGGGAATGCCCTTTCCGGGCGGTGATTTCGAGAAATATTCCTTTTTCCCTGGCAAGGATGACGTCTTCCTCGGAAATCAGTCCCGGGTGGGCCAGGACATCGATGTCTGACTCAAGCGCCGCCCGGTTGGTTCCGGGGGCAACCGGTTCGACGATGGTCTCGCCGTGAACGATGATGATTTTTGCGCCCAGAGCCCGGGCCTTTTGGGCAACCATCGCGATATGTGCCGGAGGCACATGAGTGATTTCAATGCCCGGAATGACTTGTATATCCATGGTTTGATTGAGATGTACGGCAACCTCGGCAATTCTCGGGATGATAAAATCAATGTTGGATAAATCTCCATGGTCTGTCAGACCGATTGCGCGCAGGCCGGCTGTCTGGGCACGGCGCACCAGTTCAGAGGGGATGAGGACGCCGTCGCTGAACAGGGAATGGGTATGCAGGTCGATCATGTCATTACTCGCTTTTGTTTGTTTTGGTTTCATCATACTTTGTATTTGCCAAAATCGTCCGGGTTCAGTTTTTCCAGGTATTCCGCCCATTTTTTCCCCTCTTCACTCTCGTCAACCGCCTCATGCCGGATGTCTCCCGCCCCGAATTTTTCAATGACCTTGTCATCAATAAAGATCGGCGCTTTAAAACGCAACGCAAGGGCAATGGCATCGCTGGGCCGCGCATCCATGTCAAAATTTTTGTCACCGGACATGAAGTGGATTTTTGCGTAAAAGGTATTTTCCTTGAGATCCGAGACTTCAATTTTGACGATTTCCGCTTTCATGAGCCGGATAAAGTTTTTAAACAGATCATGGGTCATCGGGCGGTCAAAATTGATTTCCTGCAGCACGGATGCAATGGCGGTTGCTTCCAGCAGACCGATCCAGATCGGGATGGAGTGATGATCATCAACAGACTTCAGGATCAGAATGGGGGTGTTGGTGGCCTGATCCAGGGTTAGACCTGCAATGTTGACTTCATGCAGCATAATGTTCTCCTTTTATGTTCTGAGATGATATCCCGGGATGAACCGGCTCTCCCCATAAGGAATGGGAAAGAGCTCTGTTGATTTTAATAAGGATGATTTCACCGGGAGTCAAGGGCGTACCGTGCAGGGTATTCTCTTTCCAGATAAAATTGACAATCCTGTTGGTCGATGTTCTTCCGGTCCATTGATTTTCATCAACGTCAACACTGGAATCGGTTGCCGGTTGCTTTTTGCCGGGGCCTTCCACCAGAACGGATTCGATTTTTCCCACAAGGCTTGTGTTTCCGGCTCTTGTATAGGTTTCCTGAAGATCCAGGAGTTTCTGCAGACGGGCTTTTTTATCTGTTTCACTGACTTTTTCCGTGAAATGAACAGCCGGAGCATGGGGTCTGTCCGAATAGGAAAAGGCAAACAGTCCATCGAATGCAACGGTTTTCATCAGATCCAGGGTGTCTTCGAAATCAGAATCGGTTTCACCGGGAAAGCCGACAATCATGTCTGATGTGATCGCAATATCCGGGCAGGCGGCGCGCAGTTTTTCAATTTTTTCCAGATACCGTTCCCGCGTATATCGGCGGTTCATTTTTTTCAGGATTGTATTCGAGCCGGACTGGACCGGAAGATGGATATGACTGCACAATTTGTCCAGCGCTGCAAAACATTGAATCAACTCATCGGAAAGATCCTTTGGATGGGATGTGGTGAACCGAATGCGGGAGATGCCATCGATCCGGTTCACCTTTTCCAGGAGTTCGGAAAACGAGCACAGGCCTTCCTTTTTTCCATAACTGTTTACATTCTGGCCCAGCAGGGTGATCTCACGCATTCCGGAGTCTGCGTATGCCTTGATTTCATTCAGGATTTCTTCGGGTTTGCGGCTGATCTCTCTGCCCCTGACATAGGGGACAATGCAATAGGTGCAGAAGTTGTCGCATCCGCGCATGATGGTCACAAAACCGCTGACAGGCGGGTTCATGTCTGTTATCGACGGCCGGATCGGTTCAATGGTATCGGCAAATTCGATATCAACAATCTGCTGATGGTGTTTCTCCATTTCGGAAATTCGGGCAGGCAGCCTGCCCACAGCATGGGTTCCAAAGACAATATCCACAAAAGGAACCCTTTTTAGTATGGCCTTTCCCTCCTGCTGGGCCACGCAGCCTCCGACGCCGACGATCAGACCGGGCTTTTTTTTCTTGAAAGATGCCAGGCGGCCCAGAAAACTGAAGGCTTTTTGTTCCGCCTTTTCGCGGATCGAGCAGGTATTGACAATGATGAGATCCGCCTGTTCCATGTCCGGTGTGTGATGATAGCCGATGGCCTGAAGGCCTGCGATGATCCGTCGGGTATCATACACGTTCATCTGGCATCCAATGGTATTGATGTATAGATATTTATGTTTCATAGGGCCAACTCATACCCTTCAGGTGACAGGAAATCAACCTTTTCGATCATGATTTCATCTTTCAGTCCCAGGATGATTGCCTCGGTTTCGTGCCGGCATCCGGGAGCCGTTGTCACGGAAATGATTCCCTGTTGCGGGTCCACCGTACTGATCACGGCAAGTCCGTCATATGCTTCAAAGATAAAACGGAGGAACGATATGTCCCGCCGGTTGATACGATAATACTGTCTGGTCGTTTTCAAACTATTCTTTTCCTTTTATCGAAAGCATGTAAGACCGGGCTTGCACTTCATTGCGTTGGTGGTTCTGAAGAGCTTCTCAAAGGACTGCATCTGAAAAACAGGAAAATCTTTTGTCTTAAAAAAAATATAGCATTAACATCTTTGTCTTTTCAACACAAAAAAAGGCATTCATTTTATGGTTGTCCGAAAACCCTGAATAGGATAGATCGGTGTGTATGGATAAACAATGGAAAGTCCTGACCCCGGATGAGGGAATGGTGAAACGCATTTGCCGCTGCCTGAAATGCAGCCCGATTATGGCGACGGTACTCGCCAATCGGAATATCCTGTCATCCGAGGAGCTCTCTGCATTTTTTGATTCTTCCTTTCAGCGGATCAGTTCTCCTTTTTGTGTTCAGGACATTGAAATTGCCGCAGCCAGAATTGCTGCTGCCGTAAAAGACCAGGAAAGGATTCTGGTTTTTGGGGATTATGATGTGGACGGGATTACCGCCGTCACCATGGTATTTCAGTTCCTGAAAAATGCAGGAGCCGATGTTTCCTATTACATTCCCCATCGCGTCCGGGAAGGATATGGAATGCGGTTGCAGCATATTTCCGGTATTGCCGTTCCGGACCGGATCCGATTGATCATTACCGTAGACTGCGGCATTTCCAGCCATGAGGCGGTCGAAGCGGCAAACCATTCCCATATTGATGTGATCGTAACCGATCACCACCGGATCACCGATTCTCTGCCCAATGCGCTGGCGGTGATCAATCCGGACCGGATGGATTGTGAATCCGGTCTGGAACATCTGGCAGGGGTCGGGGTGGCATTTTATCTTCTTGCAGCGGTCCGGAAGCATCTGCGGGATATGAATCACTGGAATCATTATCCGGAGCCGAATCTGAAAGAGATGTGCGATCTGGTTGCCCTGGGTACCATTGCCGATCTGGTTCCCCTGATTGCGGAAAATCGTGTTCTGGTAAAAAAAGGTCTGGAAGTGATCAATTCCGGAAAACGGGTGGGGATCAAGGCGCTCATCGATACCTGCAACCTGGGGAAACAGTTTGTGGAGCCCGGCGATATTGCGTTCCGACTGGCTCCCCGTTTGAATGCGGCCGGAAGAATGCGCCACGCGGATCTGGCGGTTCAGCTCCTCCTGGCCCAGGACCCTGGATCTGCGGAAGAGGCTGCACGAAATTTAGGAGAATTGAACCGCAGCAGGCAGATCATTGAAAAAGAGATCCTGGACGATATTCATCGTTTCATTAAAGATTATCCAAAGATTCTGGAAAGAAAAACCATTGTTTTATCGCATAAAAACTGGCATGTCGGTCTGCTGGGGGTTGTGGCATCCAGGGTCGCGGAAGAGTTTTACCGTCCGGTCATCCTGTTTTCGGAAAAACAGTTACCCTGGAAGGGTTCTGCCAGAGGTATCCCGGAGTTTGATCTGTATCAGGCCCTTTCTTCCTGTTCCGATCTGCTGGAGGCCTTTGGCGGGCATAAAATGGCGGCCGGATTGAGCGTGCTGCCGGAACGGTTTGATGCCTTCCGGCAGGAATTTGAAAATATCGCGGAAAAAATGATTCAGCCGGAAACCGCAAGGCCGACCATTCTGATTGACAAGGAGCTGAACCTGAATCAGGTTTCGGACCGGATCATGGAAGAGCTGGACTCTCTGCAGCCATTCGGCAAAAAAAACCGGGAGCCTTTGTTCATGGCGCGGGATGTCCGGGTTCGATTCTCTTCGCTGGTCGGCAACCATCATCGGCGCATGCGCATCGGACACACAACCGGACCATTGTTGAACGGCATTCATTTCAATGCCGCTCCGGAGACCATGAATATTGAAAGGTTCGGTAAAATGGCGTTTCGTCTGCGATGGAACCACTGGAACGGGAAAAAGACCGCCCAGGTCGTTGTTGAGGATGTGGCGGAATAGGGGGTGCTTTTGCGGAAGCTAACGAATCGGCAAGATCGATGATTGTTTTCCCGATCCATGAGAGCCCGGAATGATGAGTGAACGGAAATGGCTGGTGTATCTGGTGCAATGTTCCGATCAGTCCCTGTACTGCGGAATAACCAATAACCTGAACAACAGACTGGCGGTACATAACGCAGGAAAGGGGGCAAAATATACAAGATCCCGAAGGCCGGTAACGCTGGTCGGTGTCAGTTCCGAAATGACAATGAGCCAGGCACTGAAACTGGAATACAGGGTGAAACAGGTCCCTTCCAGTCGAAAAAAACTTGAACTTACCAACAGAAAGGATGAAACGATCATGTCCATCAGAAAAGAGCTGGTAGATGCGGTATTGAAGCAGATTAAAGGACTCACCAATGCAATCGAAAAAATGATCAACGGTGATGCCAAACCCAAAAAGGCAGCCGGGAAAAAAGCGACCAAGAAAAAGTCAGTCTCAAAAAAGAAAGCTGCGAAAAGGAAAGCCACTGTGAAAAAGGCTTCCGGCAAAGCGAAAGCAGGGAAAAAAGCGGTACAGAAGACTCCTGAGAAAAAAGAGGAATAGCGACCGTTTCAACAAGACCGAAAAAAGCGAATTTCCGGTTGGTTTGAAAAAAATAAAAAAGGATATCAACTCGTAATGATTTGATATCCTTTTTATATTTGATGCCGGGGTGCCGGAATGGTGCTTGTATTCGCTCTCTGCGGTTGTTTGATCAATTATCGGGTTTCATTATTGTTTTGCTGCAGAAGGTAGCGATTGAAAGCATACGATGCGGCAGCTGAAATATAACCACGTAGCTGCACCAACAAATTTAAAACCTTCTTCAAATATTTGGACGTATTTATATCGGAACGGGATATACCCGTCCAGTAAGTCCGTTAAAATGGATAGCGCGAGCAATGACCCAAATAGAAGGAATGAAAAACCGTCAATCTCTATTATCTGTTTAAAATGACGCAAAAGTAAAAGCCCTGCACAAACAGCGTATGCAAGATAGCAAATGTTTTGATTGACATATCGATCATGAATCATGAAGAAATCATCAATGGCCAGAATCATGGATAACACGCCTGCTAAAAGGAGTAACTCTTTACGGGCGGCATTGGTTTGCAAGCCATAAGTCAAGGCGTGAAACAAACTGATTGCGCCCGCGGAAACCCACAGCCAAATTCCGATATTGGATAGGAATCCAAGAAAACTGGATTGCCCGGTTTGCTGTGCGGGATCCTTTATGATCTCCATAATACCAAACCCTGCATAGGATAAACCGATCAGGGAAAAAGCATAGAACAACAATGCGGGAATACCGGCAACAAAAATATAGGGCAATATTTTTTCTGAAACAAAAATCTTTTGCAAGAAGCTGAAAAACAATATAAGTATCCTTTATTTGAATGTGTTTACGATGATACAGACCGATTCGAACCATTTCTTAAACTGGTTTTTTTTCTACCTTGTTATTGATCATAAATTGTTTCAAGACTTCATATGACTGAGCGCCAACCAGTCTTTGTTCATTTATTAAAAATGTAGGCACTGATGAAATAAACACTTCACGCGAACGAGACCAATCTTGATCAACAGCTTCTTTAGATGTTCTGTTGGCTATTACTTTCCGGGCATCATCTTTGGAAAGTCCCACTGATTCAGCCAGGTCAATCAGGATCAATGGATCACTGATATTTTTCGAATCAACAAAATAAGCGCTGAATACGGCATTATGGAATTCATCGCCTTTCCCGTGAGCCCCTGCCCACTTTCCAACTTCTTGCGCTAAACGAGTGTTATATGCTCTTTTCGGATCATTTAATGGCAGGTTCACCTGGCCGGCGACATTCTTTAAGTGCGTCATCATCTGATGTATATCAATATTGCGTCCCGCCAACAGTTCATCAAATGTTAACCCACCCTCTGGAATATGGGGATGTAAGGGAAACTCTACCCACTGGATTTCAATATCAAACTCTTTTTGAAGTTTTTCAATACGCCCGGTAATGAAATAACACCAAGGTCAAATGTAGTCGGAAAATATTTCAAGGATTGCTTTTCCGGTCATGAATTCCTCTTATCTTTCGGCTGCTGAATCATGTTCTGTATTATTGATGATCCACCCGCTCTTTCAACTCCTTCCCGCATTTGAAAAACGGCAGCTTTTTCGGCGCAATGGTCACTTTCTCGCCGGTTTTCGGATTCCGACCGGTATATGAACCATACTTTTTTACAAAGAAAGAACACAACCCCCGAATTTCGACCCTGTCTTCTTTCGCAAGAGCCTCTGATATTTCATTGAAAAACAGATCGACGATTTTCGCCGCTTCCGGTTTTGATATTTTGGTTTCCGACCGTAATGCGTCAATGAGTTCCAGCTTGTTCATATTGGATTCCCTTCTTGGTTTTCGGATAAAGAGTTGTTTACTCGGAATATTTTTTGATGCAGGGTATTTTATCTCTTGAATTTTGTCAAGAAATATTGGATAGTTATCATCAAATATTTTTCCGGAGATAAAATGGGTCAAAATAATCTGAAAAAATTCAGGGAAGAAATCATGCTGAGCAAGGCGGAGCTTGCGCGTAAGGCGAAAGTTTCATCGATTACAATTGGTCGAATTGAAGATGGGATGCCCTGCAGACTGGAGACCATGCGAAAAATTATCAAGGGGCTTGGAAAGGATCTGGCGGATAGGGAGGCGATTTTTCCGGATGATTCGATTGAATAGCGGATTAATGATCGTTCGAAGTTTTTTAGGTCTCGTGCCTATATCCAAAATTATGAAGGCGGTAATATTATGGGGACATTAGCAAAATCAGACATTTTAAATTTGAGCATATCTGAACGTATACAATTGGTTGATGATATCTGGGATAGTATTGCACAGATTCCGGACGCTATTCAGCTATCAAAAGAACAAAAAATTGAGCTGGATAACCGTTTGGACGCTTATCACCGTGATCCCAATCAGGGCGAGCCTTGGGATATCGTTCTCGGACGAATTGGGAAAAGACGTAATGCATGAATTGATAATCCGGCCCGAAGCGGAAGCGGAAATCAATGACGCGTTTGTTTGGTATGAGGAGCCTGGTAGGATGAGCTTTCAAGCGCATCTTTCTTGAAATATGATGTTTAAATTTAATGACAAATTATCGCAGAGAACACCACCCGGGCGGAACATTCTTTTTTTACTGTGGTAACTTACCGCTTTAACCCAGTGAAACACGAATTGGTTAACGAAGTAAGAACATGGCCATATTCAACATTTCACCGTTATGTGAAGATGGGTATTTATCCTAAGGAATGGGGCGGAAGTGTGGGAGCCGGATCAGAAGTTTTTTATGGTGAGTGAACAAGGAAGATGCGCTTAAAAGCACATCCTACATGGCTATTTTATATATATGAGGTAAATATGCCTATATCTGAATGGTTCAACGAAATTGCATTAGGTTCTGGATTAATAGGTTCATTTACTGGAATAGCTGGCGCAATAGTGAGCTATAAGAGTTATAAAAAGGTTAACCAAATCAAAGTGCTTGATTTGCGTATTGAATTAAAACGATCTATTGCAGATGCACTTTCTGACTTCAATAAATTGCTTGAACAAATGGAAACCAGCAATCAGTCAAGAATAAGACTGAACGCAACAAGAGGCCTTACAGACTCAAGCATTATGAAGAAGTGGAAAGATAATTATAACATGGATCAAAAAGCAGTAAATAGTATAAGACCAGAACTTCCAAATGAACATGATGAATATGATAAACTTAATCCGGAAGGGCTTGAAATTAAATTGATTGAAATCCATAAACTAAATAAGAAAATTCAAAATCTTTATCAAAAGTATACTTCAGCCTTGGCTGCCGATGAAGAATCAAGAAGGCAGATTCAAGAAGACAGACGCGCAATAATGACCGCAGGGAAATAAACGGATTAAACTGGAGAAGCATGAACGACGAAAATAAAGAAATTAATTTTTACAATGTATTTATTAAGGTTTTCTTCTTTCAGTTGCTCATTGTTACAATTATTTCATTTTTAATAGCGTCAGTAATTATGCTTGATGCGTCTATTCAAATTAAGGTTATAATTGTTGTAGGCTTCTTGCTTGGCTACCTAACACTACTCCAACTCGAAAATGTATGTCATAATCAATGTAAAACTATATATTTTTTACGAAAGATATTTATTTCTGTAGAAACTAAACGTCTAAATCCTGAAAGTATTGAACCGACTTGGAGTATCTTGCAAAAAGATTTAGAGATAGAAGAAAGAGGCAAAAAATACTCCAAAGAATTTGGGATTATTGGCGTAAATACAAATTTCATAATGTGGTGTATTGTTATTATTTGGATAATAGGTGTTACATATCTGTTCGTTGTAAATTGGAATTCTATAATAGATACCTTAGGCCAGCTTAGCACCGCTCTCTGATCCAACAGTTCCACGTTGTGATTCGCTAAAATAACATCTGAGATAAAAAAACAAAAACGATTAATTATTTTAAATGATCAGAATCAAAATGAAAATTTGAATAGGATTTTTGTAAAGAAATTTGAAAATACAATAGGGGAAATAGGTGCTTACACCAGAAACAGACACAGCTATCCTAGTCGATACTGAAAAAGCCTGGTAGGATGCGCTCAAGCGCATCTTTCTTGAAATATGATGTTTAAATTTAATGACAAATTATCGGAGAGCACACCACCCGGGCGGAACATTCTTTTTCACTGTGGTAACTTACCGCCGGAGAAAAATACTTACGTTTCCGGAAAGCGGTACTTTTCTTCGCCAGGCCATTCGACAGACGCAGGAGAAATATCCGTTTCGAATAGACGCGCTTGGGTATTGCTTAAGGAAGATGCGCTTAAAAGCACATCCTACCAGGCTAATTAATCGATAATGAATAGGAGGGACAGAACAGTTATGGCAAATCGTAAGCCAAAGACAGAAAGAGATATTGAAAAGGGTTATCCTGCATTACAATTTGTTGCAAAGCTGCGTCGCCTTGCTGACTGTATTGAAAATGGCCGGAGATTCCGCATTCAGATTGCCGGAGAAAGAATTTCCATACCACCGGATGCAATCATCAATATTGAACATGAACGGGAAGGCAATCATGAGGAAGTGGAATTTCAGTTGAAGTGGGGTAATTGCACAGAATAAAAAAATCCCTCAGGATAAAATCTTGAGGGGCTCTTTAAATATTCAATTTGATTTTATTTTTTATTGGAGCCGACGCGCGGGATCGAACCGCGGGCCTGCTGATTACGAATCAGCTGCTCTACCATCTGAGCTACGTCGGCTTAACGAGTCCATTTACAGTGATGAATGAGCAAAATCAAGAAAAAAAGATGATTTCAAGGTTTGTTGATCATTATTCCGAATCCGGCCAGGGGATCGAGTATACGGGTGTGTGCGGTTCGGAACGGGCATACCTGGTTGCGAAGCTGTATCAGCAGTTGAGACAGACCGTTGTCGTTATCCTTCCCTCTCCGGGTGATGTGGAAAAGTTCCTGGCGGATCTTCAGTTTTTTCTGCCGGTGGATGACAACAATCTGCTGATGTTCCCGGCATACAATATTCAACCGTTCAAGCTGCTTGCCTATCACAATGAAACAGCAGCCTTGAGATTGAATGCCCTGTACCGCATGACACAGACGGATCAGCCGATGATCATTGTCACCACGGTGAGTGCGGTTTTGCACCGGCTGATTCCCAGACCCGAACTGATTGATTTTTCCGAACTGGTCATGGTGAATGAGGCCCTGGACCGGGACAGTCTGGTCAGCAGGATGATTTCCGGCGGATATGTGCGGACGGCAATTGTGGAAGAACCCGGGGATTTTTCCATACGGGGAGGGATTCTGGACATTTTTTCACCGCTGTATCCGGATCCGCTCCGGATTGAATTGTTTGGGGATATTGTCGAATCCATCCGTTTGTTTTCCGCATCCACCCAGCGGAAAGTAAACGCCATCTCCGAGGCGGTCATCTTGCCGGCCAGAGAGGCCATCCTTCGTAAAGAAAATTTGAACCAGGTCATCAGCCGGATTCGAAAACAGGCTGCGGAACTGAATCTGCCGGTCACGGAAGTCAGGGGGATCATCGACCGTATCCGGGACGAAGGAATATTTCCCGGTATGGAAAGCCTGCTGCCTCTTGTGTATCAGGAACCCGGGTCATTTTTTGATTATATTCCGGAGAAAAGTCGGGTTGTCATGATCGAGCCCCAGGATCTGGCTGCGGCAGCCCAGGCTGTTGAGAATCAGACCCATGATAATTTTGAAAAAGCCAGGGAGGAAAAGCGCCTTCTGGTGGAACCGGATAAGCTGTTTCTCAAATGGGCGGATGTTCTCGGGCAGATTCAATCCACTCATCCGGTTTATATGAAAATGCTTCCGGTGGCCGTTCCTGAAAGTGTGAATTCTGCGGATTCGGTTCCACTGGGTATTGAGGACAATGCCGGTGTGGTTGCCGAACTGCAAAGCCCTCTGGATAAGGATCGTCTGCTGCTGCCTCTGACGGACTGGATTCAGGCCCATAAAAAAAGAGGGTGCGCCGTGCTCATCGTCTGCAGCGGAAAATCACAGGCAGATCGTCTCTGCTCTCTGCTGCGGCCGTATCAGATTTCTCCGGCTGTCCTTGAAGGCGTCCCGGACCTGGTGCGCGGCAGGGGCCTGGTTTATATCTGCCTTGGCCGGCTTTCTTCCGGATTTGTCTGGCAGGATGAGTCTCTTGCGGTGATCACCGAGGATGAGATCTTCGGCAAAAAAAGCCATCGCCGGAAAAAACGAGGGCAGACCGCCCGGGCCGAGCTTCTGGCGCTTGAGGATTTGAAAAAAGGGGATCTTGTCGTACATGTTGATCATGGCATCGGTCAGTACCAGGGGCTTTCCAAGCTGAAACTGAACGGCGTGACCAACGATTATCTGCTGATCCTTTACAAGGATGAAGACAAACTGTACCTTCCGGTGGATCGGATGGGGATGGTCCAAAAATATATCGGCGTCAATGATCTTCTGCCGATTCTGGATAAAATGGGTGGCAAGGCCTGGATCAAGGCCAAGGGCAAAGCCAGGAAAGAGGTAGAGAAGATTGCCGGAGAACTGCTGAAGCTCTATTCGGCAAGACGGGTGAAACAGGGACATGCTTTTGGCGCGGCAGACAGTTATTTCAAGGATTTTGAAGCGGCTTTTCCCTATGAAGAAACGGCGGACCAGTTGCATACGATTGATGAGGTGTTAAACGACATGGAAGCCGCCGCCCCCATGGACAGGCTGGTCTGCGGGGATGTAGGGTATGGCAAGACCGAAGTGGCGCTCCGGGCATCCTTCAAAGCCATCAGCGACAGCAAACAGGTCGCGGTGCTGGTCCCGACAACGGTTCTGGCGGAACAGCACCATAAAACGTTTTCTCAGCGATTTGAGCGGTATCCTGTGCGTATTGCCTGTCTGAACCGGTTCCGCTCGTCAAAGGAACAGCGCGCCATTATCGATGAAATGAAATCCGGAGCCATCGACATTGTGATCGGAACCCACCGGCTGCTTCAGAAGGATATTGAATTCAAGGATCTGGGTCTGATTGTCCTGGATGAAGAGCAGCGGTTCGGGGTCAAGCACAAGGAAAAGCTGAAACAACTCCGCACCACCGTGGATGTGCTGGCACTCACGGCAACACCCATCCCGAGGACACTTCACATGTCCCTGATGGGGATACGGGATATCAGCATCATTTCCACTCCGCCGGAAGAGCGTCATGCGATTATTACCTATATATCGGAATTCAATCATGGTATCATTACCGATGCCATCCAAAAGGAAATGGCGCGGCGCGGGCAGGTATTTTTTATCCATAACAATATTCATTCGATCAACAGGATGGCGGAACTGGTCCAAAAGCTGGTTCCGGAAGCCAGGATCGGTGTTGCCCATGGCCGTCTCAGCGAAGATGAGCTGGAAAAGGTGATGATCTCTTTTGTCAATCAGGAAATGGATGTCCTGGTATGCACGACCATTGTCGAGTCCGGTCTGGATATCCCTGCCGCCAACACGATTATCATCAACCGGGCGGACAGGTTCGGGCTTGCCCAGATTTATCAGCTCAGGGGGCGTGTGGGGCGGGCGGATGAACAGGCCTATGCCTATCTGTTTATCCCGGAGGAAACCAATCTCGGCAAGGATGCGCAAAAACGGCTGAAGGTGCTGATGGAGCACAGTGATCTGGGATCCGGTTTTCAGATTGCCATGAGTGATCTGCAGATCCGGGGCGGCGGGTCGGCCCTGGGCGTTTCCCAGTCCGGACATATCGCAGCCGTGGGCTATGATATGTTTCTGCAATTGATGGAAAATGCCGTTGCAGAACTGAAGGGCGAACCGGTTGTGGATGCCCTGGAACCGGAGATCAACATTCCCCTGTCTGCGTTCATTCCGGAATCCTATATTCCGGATATCGATCAGCGGCTATCCGTGTATCGCCGTCTGGCCAGAATGACGGAGGTCAGCGAGATTTCCGGTATCAAGGAAGAGTTGACGGATCGGTACGGGGTTCTTCCGGATGAAGCCGCCAACCTGCTGTTGAAGATCATGCTCAAGATCCTTTCCGTCAAGGGAGGGGTGAAACGTCTGGATATATCCGGACGATATGTGTCATTGCACTTTTCAGAGATCCACCAGAAACATCCGTTTGGTTTGGTGGATATGGTCTCGGCAAACCCGAAAAAATTTCAGTTTACCGTGGATCATGTGCTGAAAGTGTTGTTACCCCAGACAGGGATTCAGGGGGTGGTGATGGAGATCAGAAACATTTTGAAAGAAATCGCAATGCATGTTAACAGCTGAAAGGTTTATGATTTTCCCTTTTTAACGGTTCCATCAACTCATATTTCCGGTTTTATTATGAATCGAGCAAAACAATATCCATTGATTTTTTGGGTGGGAGTTTTAATATCCCTATTCGCGGCTTTCGGATGTCCGGATAACAAATTGGAAAAAGAAAACGAATACCTTATCCGCGTAGATGATCAGGTAATGACTTTTCTGGATTTTACCAAGGCAATGGAATTTTCCAGCACGGCCTATCCTCACAATGAGATCCAGAACAAGGAGGTGCTGAAAACCATCCGATTGCGCCTGATGAATCAGCTGATTGAGGAAATGATTCTGGTTCGCAAGGCCCGGGACCTGAATATCGTGGTTTCCGAGGCGGAAATTCAGGCGGCAGTCGATGAGATTAAAAAGGATTACCCGGATGACCAATTCCGCGAAACCTTTCTGGAAAATGCGGTTCCCTATGAGACCTGGAAAAACAGGCTGAAAATGCGGCTTTTGATGGAAAAAGTCATCAGTGCCGAACTGGAAGACAAAATTGAGATCACCCGGGACGATATTGCCGGCTATCATAAAGATCATTATGGCGATGACAAGCTGGAGATGGAAACCATGAATGATACACCGGATATCAATGAGGTGATTGTCCGGAGTATCCGGAGGAAGAAGGCGGAGGAGGCCTATAAAAGCTGGATAAATGATGTCCGAAATGAGTATAAGATTGAAATTAACAAGAAACTGTGGGAGAAAATCCTCGAATCATAAAAAATGATGCCTTCGTAAAAAGCCGAAAACATCAAGATTTGTCATTCCGGGCTTGACCCGGACACGCAGTGAAGCGAAGCGCTATCCAGTTTTTCAGAAGCTTCTGGATGCCGGATCAGGTCCGGCATGACGGAATTGGGACTTTTTACGGTTTCATCAAAAAATAGGGATTACAGAAAAATGGAAGTATCTCGTAAAATTGGATGGATCATCCTGTGGATATGCCTGATCGGCGGCACTGCTTTTCCTGCCCTGTCTGCTGAGACGGATGAGGGGATGGTTGTGGATCGCATTGTTGCGATTGTCAATGATGATATTGTTACGCTTTCAGAGGTGAATGAAGTATTTGAGCCGTATGCGGAAAAAATTCGAGCCTATGGATATCTGCCGGACAAAGAAAAAGAAATGCTTTTCGGCGCCCGGGAAGAGATCGTGAACCAGCTTGTCGAGAAAAAACTGGCAGATCAGGAGATTAACAAAGCCGGGATTGTAGTGGAGGATGGCGAAGTCGACAGCGCGATTGAACGGATTAAAAAAAGAAGTTACTGGACGGATGAAGAGTTGCGGGAGAATCTGGCACGGGATGGTCTGACCCTGGAACAATATCGTCTGCGGATGAAAAAACAGATCCAGAGGGCGCGGCTCCTGGATTACAAGGTAAAATCAAAAATCATTATCACCAATGAAGATATCAGCGCATATTACCAGAACCATCCGGAAAAATATTCCGGTATCGTCAAGTATCATCTCCGGAACATCATCCTGCAGGTTCCCGAGTATTCCGGTGATGAGGATAAAAAGGCCGTCCTAGGCAGAATGAAAACCATTCATGAACGCCTCCGGCAAGGGGAATCATTTGAAATGCTTGCAAAGATGTACTCCGAATCCTCCCTTGCACAGGATGGCGGAGATCTTGGTTTGTTTCAGCTTCAGGATCTTTCCGGTCCCATTCAAACCGCGGTGAAGAATTTGCAGGCCGGTCAATTTACCGATATCCTGCAGACAGACAGTGGGTATCAGATTTTTTTTGTTGAAAAAATTGTCACAATTCCCGGAAAAACCCTTGAAGAGGCTTCCCCGGAAATCGAAGAGGCGCTTTACAGCGAAATGCTGGACAGCGCTTTGAAGGCATGGATTGATGATATGAAAAAAGATGCGCATATCAAGATCATCTTTTAGTAGGGTAACTCATTTGAAACAAGGATCGGCAGAAAACAATATGACAGAGAATAACGAACCAATTTCTTTTGGTAACTATTTGAAAAAACTCAGGCACGAAAAGGGGATTCGTCTGGAGGAGATTTCTGCGCAAACAAAGGTGTCCATGCATGTGCTCTCTCATATTGAAAAAGAGGACCATGCCAAACTGCCCAGTCCTTCTATTGTCAGGGCTTTCTTGCGGCTGTATGCGGATTGTCTCGGCGCAGACCGCAATATGCTTATCAATTTATATACGGAGCATCTGGAAAACAATACGGTTTCCGGTCCGGAAAGAGGACTGCTGGGCAAGCGCTTGCAATTCTGGTTTCGTTTCCTGCTGTCCTTCGGTATTTTTGCTTCCATTGTTTTCTTTTCCGTTCAGTATGGTTCAGATACGGATGTTCAGGAACCGGCAAGTTTCCCGGAGCCGTTAAAGGATGTTTCTGAGAACCCGGAACCGGGTCATGAAACGAAAAATATCGAAGTATTGGCTGTTTCGCCCCCGCCGGTGGAAGAGGAAGTTTCGCCCCAAAAGCATAAACTGCTGATACAGGCGATGGATGATACCTGGGTAAAACTGATTACAGATGGGAAATCACCGGATGAATACGTCCTGGCATCAGGTGATCGCTTGGAACTGGAAGCATTGACAAGCTTTAATATTTTAATCGGAAATGCCGGAGGCGTAAAATTAACCCTGGACGAAAAACCGGTCCAGATCTCCGGGAAAAAAGGGCAGGTTCTGACATTAAAACTTCCGTAACATGGATATATCCATATGCTGAGTGAAAAAAACAAAATATTGGTGGACAGCATCAAGCGTCTGATACGGCGGGGTGCGATTTCTCATTTGCGGAAAATTGTCAATAAAACCCATGCCGCAGACCTGTCTGTTGTATTCCGTTCCCTTTCCTTGCAGAATCAGAAAAGGCTGTTCAATATGATCGATGATATTGATCAGAAAGGTGTCTTGTTCAGCGAGCTGGATGAGGATACTTTTATAGACCTTGTGGAAGACATCAATCTGGATTCACTTGTCGATATTCTTGAGAACATGCAGACCGATGATGTCGCTGATTTGATTGCAAGACTTCCGGAAGACAAATCGAGTGCCATCCTGGAGAGAATGGAAAAAGAAGATTCGGAGGAAGTGGAGGATCTGCTCCGGTATGACGATGATACCGCCGGCGGTATCATGGTTCCGGAGTTCATTGCCTTGAATCAGGAAATGACGGCAAAACAGGCGATTGAATCCCTTCAGACCGAGCATCAGGATGTCGAGATGCCGTTTTATCTGTATGTTACGGATGATAATGACTGTCTGATGGGGGTGATTTCACTCCGGCAGCTGGTGGTTGTGGCTCCGGATACACCGCTGAAGGAATTCATGACAACGGAAGTTATATCCGTGCAGCCCGGAGTCGATCAGGAAGAGGTGGCGAGGATCGTTGCCCGGTATGATATTCTGGCTGTTCCGGTTGTAGATGAAAACAGGCACCTGATGGGTATTGTTACGGTGGATGACGTCATTGATATTTTCCGGCAGGAAGCCACCGAAGATATCCTGAAAATGGCCGGTGCCGGGGAGGAGTTTGTCGAGACCAAGTCGGTGATACGGAGTACCAGGATCCGTCTTCCGTGGCTTTTTGCCAGTTGTATCGGCGGCATCCTGGCATTTTTTATTATCGGCAGCTTTGAGGAAAGCCTTGCAAAGTATGCCTATCTTGCGGCGTTTATACCGGTCATCATGGGAATGGGGGGGAATATCGGTACCCAGTCATCCACCATTGTGGTTCGGGGTCTTGCAACCGGCCGGCTGAATATCCGGGATCTTTGGCCGGTGGTTTTTAAAGAACTGTCTGTGGGGATTATACTTGGTCTTGTTTACGGTACCATGATCGGTCTGGTCGCGCACATTCATTACAACCGGGTGGAACTGGCCGTATCCGTCAGCCTTGCCGTGATCTCTTCCATGTCCATTGCAGCACTGGTGGGTTCCCTTGTGCCGATGATTTTTGCCAGACTCAATATCGATCCTGCCGTGGCAACAGGACCGTTCGTTACCACATCCATTGATATCATCAGTGTCTTTTTCTACTTTCAAATTGCTACGATCCTTCTGGGTGTGTAGCAGATGTCCGATTTTTCAACCCATGCCATTCTTCTCCGGCGTATTGATCACGGGGATTATGACCTGATCGTTACATTGATGACAAAGGAGTATGGAAAACTTTCCCTGATTGCCAAAAATGCCAAAAAGAGCATCAAGCGTTTTTCCGGGGTTCTGGAATTGTTTTCCGCCCTTGATATTGTCGGAAAAAAAGGGCGGGGTAAACTGCCGGTATTAATGGAGGCGAGCCTTGTTCATCCATATACCGGAATCCGGTCCGATATCCTCAAAACCGCATATGCCAGTTACTTTGCAGAAGTGGTCAACATATGGGTCGAGGAGGGCAAGCCGCAGAAAGATTTGTATCTGCTGCTGGAATATGTGCTTCACCTCCTGGATCGGCAGGTTCTTTCCGGAGAAGAATTGAGCATTATTTTTCAGATTCGTTTTCTGTCCCTTTCCGGCCTTTCCCCCAACCTGGCAGAGTGCGGGAAATGCAGGACGATCCTGGAACAGTTCCATGACAACGGGATTTATATTGATTTTTCAAAAGGTGGAATCCTCTGCTCCCAATGCACCTCTTCCCGCAAAGATCAGCGGCAACTGTCTGCCGGGACGATCAAGCAGCTGCT